>DATFSK010000107.1:0-117371 GCA_035262645.1 Terriglobales bacterium | reverse complement strand
ATGTCATCGGCTCGAAGCAGCACGTAGAACGCTCCGGTTGGTATGAATGGCAGGGTCGTTGTTTCAGGAGGTCAATCGTGCTCACTCCATACGGAATGGAAGTCATCGAGAACTGCGTCACTTGCAAAAAGCGATCAGAACCCATCTTCTGCAATCTTCCAGCCGCCGCGCTGCAATCCTTCGAGGCCATCAAGTTCCCAACCGCCTACCCACAGGGAGCAGTGCTCTTCGTGGAAGGCCAGAAGGCCAGGGGCATTTTCGTCCTGTGCAAGGGACGAGTGAAGCTGACGTTGGGAGCAAGTAACGGTAAGACACTTATCATGAAGCTTGTCGAACCAGGAGAAGTACTGGGTCTAATCGCTACCATTAGCGGTAAGCCCTACGAGGTACGTGCAGAAACCCTGGAGCCATGCCAGGTTAACTTCGTCAAGCGCGAGGATTTTCTGCGCTTCCTTCGAGAACACGGTGAGGCTTGTCTCCAAGTGGCGCAAGAATTGGGCAGAAAGTACAATTCTGCCTGTCACGAAATTCGCACGATCGCTCTGACGCATTCCAGCAGCGAGCGCCTGGCTAGGTTGCTACTGGAGTGGAGCAGCAACAATCGGGGAGCCGATGTAGAGCTTCGCCTTAAATTGGTAATGACGCACGAGGAAATCGCGCAGATGATCGGCGTCGCACGCGAGACCGTCACGCGGGTGCTCTCCGACTGGAAGAAGCGGCACATAGTGCAGATCAAAGGTTCGACACTGCTAATCCAGAACAAGGCAGCATTGAAAGCTATAGCAATGTGGTGATGGTGGTCGCGTCGGATTCTCGTCACAGCTTCTTGCCAATACAAAGTCACCCGTTGACAAAATCGCCGTGCGACATTCGAGAGGGTCGAAGGGGTCGCCGGATGGTCGGTACACTTTGTGCGCTCAATACCACTTCATGGGGATGAACGGCGAAGACTACTGTTGCAAAATGCATCGATCAGTAACCACGCTATGAAACAAAGCACATCTGACGAGAATATCCGGTCCGCTCGCTATAACGATTCGCTGACAATCGGCTCTTACCTCGTTTCGTTCGACAGACAGCGTCACTATACGAGTACGTCCGACCGCGTGGAAGAACTTGAGCTTCGGTGCCGGAAACATGGCAATGCTCATGATGGTGACGCTACTCGTCATCCTCAACCGAGAATTCAAGCTGGGCAGCATGACGGCGTGCCGTCACAAGCAAGCATGAAAAAGCTACCGGCTATGCGTTTGTCTCGAACGACTTGCGGCTTTTTTCAAGGGAGGCGATAGCGCAAGCTTGCGCTGTTTCTTCGCTGGGTGCCAAGCAATTTCGCAGCCTGAACGCTCGCGACAGAACGCACCTTCTCGTAAATTCTGCAAAATCCAACCTTAACACCGGCAACATCGGCCAGCATTGATGACATCCAGCTTCAGATAAGGGCTGAAGTAAGGTGTCTTTGGCCGATGAGGCGGTTGGTTCCTGGAACGATAAGAACAGAAGATGGGCTACAGGAAACAGAGTGTCTCTTGGAACGGGAGCTCACGCCCAAGGAGCGATGGCTGACGCTCGCCGACAAACTGCTCAGCAAGTCCCAACGGAAATACATCGAAGCCGTAATTGATTCAATGTCGGTATGAACTACGGTATTTCAGTTTTCTCCAGCGCGATCAATGCGATGTGGAACTCCACGCATGTGAAGCCACGGCTTTGCCTATCGAAGTTCGGAAAACACATGTTTTCGGAACGACGGCGATCGCTCAGGCTGCACCTGATAGGTCAATAACTTGTAGCCCCAACTTTGAGAAGGTTTTCGGAACACTTCAGCGACGTGAGAGGCTCCTAGATTTTGAGCTAAACGTCCTTCAGTTGATTCTCGTCCATCCCAAAATAGTGCCCGAACTCATGTATGACAGTTCGCCGGATCTGGGCTCGTCGCCGCCTGTGGAGCAAACTGCTTTAATGTTCTTTTGATAGAGCGCGACGTAATCAGGCCCTGTCCGTACATCCAAGACGCTCTTCTTGCTCGTGGGAACGCCGTGGAACAGGCCGAGCAACAGTCGTGCTGGCTGACCGGGTTTGAAAGCCGGCTGGTTCGGGAGTTGGTCCTGAACCAGCACTGCAACGTTATGGACGAGGCGGGGAAATTGGCGGGGAAGTAAATCGAGTGCTCCTCGACCAGTTTAGTGTTCTGTTCACGTTCCATCCCGCGGAACTCCGCGCTCCGGCATTGCTAAGCGGCCTTTTTCCGGGCCGCCCACCGCGCCTTCATCAGCGTCGATAACTTCTTGCGAGCGACCGCGCTCATACCACGCCGTCCACTGGCTTTCTTGGGAACGGTGCTGGTCGGCTTTGCCCCAGTCCGACGCTTCTGCTTCGCCCACCGTGCCCTCTGTGCGGCAGCTATCTTGGCTCGCGCCGCTGCACTCATGGTGCGGCGTCTGCGTGTTGACTTGCTCGGCTTGGGTGCACGACCACGACGTAGTGCACTGTGATCTAGTCCGGCGAGAGCAGCAATTGCCTTCTCGATTCGACCAAGTTCCTGCTTGAGTTGGGCCACTATGCTTTGAATATCCATGCTTGTCCTTTCGTGCGTTGACCGCTTTCAGCGCAATCGCTTATTGAACTGCTTTTCCCGCTCCATCGACTTCTTGTGTTCCTCCTCGCACGCCCAGCACTCAATCTCAGACGGTAACGTACCAGAGAAGTCGCTCGCGGCCTTCGTAATCAGGTGGCCGCACTCGAGATGAAAGTGCAAAAGAGCACCCTCTGTCGCGACACGCTGAACTTTGCGCACCAGCTTCTTAGCCACCAGTCATAGAGTACCGTGATGGAAACCAAAATTGAAACTGCATAACCCGCTGCCTCGGCAAGGCTCCGGAGGACCCTCCTGGTCGCAGGTCTGCCAATACCTGAACAAGCTGAGCAAGGGAATAGCGCAGCGGGCATTCTACAGTCTGCCCAATCACCCTCAGAAAGCGAGTGCTGTAAATGCCTCAGGATGCGGGGTGGACGAGTGGTCGGGTGGCTTGCCCACAGACATCACCTTTTGGGACGGCTGCGCTTAACTTGCGCCATTGATTCCATGACAAGGTCGGCTCCTGCGCAGGGCCTAGTCGGCTGCTACGCCCTGTGACGGTCTGGTTCGCAATATGTCGCCCAGACCCCAACCAAGCGTCAAATGCCTTCAAGACACGGCATGTGGCAGCATGGGATCGTAAGCTGTTTGCCCTTGGGCTACGACTTCAGATGCCAGGCATCGACACGTTACGGGGCGGAACGGTGACGCGATTTCAGTCAGCGAAGCGATCCTCCCACTAGCTTGTTCAACTTTGAGTGTGTCCCGGCGGCCTTGGCTCGAGCCACGGTGTTACGTGGCACAGGCGCTGGAAGAAACCGATGATGACATGTAAAGAATTGAGGCGCCGGCTTAAGCCAATCGTTTTCGTCTTCTGCACTGTCCTTTGGACTCATATTAATGCGGCAGGCCAAGGCGAAGCGCACGTTTTCGGCAATCCGGATGTTTGGCAGTGGCCCCCCAGCAGGAGCTACCACGTCGAAAACTATAAGCTGACATTGCATTTTGACGAGCCGAAAGGCGAGCTCTTTGGCGATGAAGTGATCACCCTGAGGCCGTTCGACGCGCACTTTCGCAAGTTCTATCTCAACAGCTCCGAGCTGACGATCGACTCAGTCACTTTACAACAACGTGAGGGTGAGCCTGTTGCCCTGGCTTATGCTCGCGAGGACCCACGCCTGTGGGTCACTTTGAATCGCGACTACGACCCCGGCAGCAGACTGCAAGTCCGCATCGTGTACCACGGTGTTCCGCGGACAGGACTATTCTTCACCAACCCTTCGTCCGATTACCCAAAGCGTCCGGAGGAGGTGTACTCGCAGGGTGAGGCTGAGTTTAACCATTATTGGTTCCCTTGCTGGGATTACCCGAACGACATGGCGACCAGCGAGACGGTGACGACGGTTCCGGAAGGGCAGAGTGTGGTTTCGAACGGGAAGCTGGTAAGCGTGACTCATCGCGGCGGCCAGGCTACCTATGATTGGGTGGAAACCTTTCCGCACAGTTCCTACCTGATCTCCCTGGCTGTAGGTCCCTGGCGAAAGATAACCGACCATTACCGTGACAAACCAGTCGACTATTACGTTCCCGACTATGTCGATGAGGCCACCGCGCGACGATCATTCCATCTGACCCCCGACATGATCGAATTTTTCTCACGCGCTACCGGACTTGAGTATCCCTACGAAAAATACGCGCAGATAACGGCGCATAACTTCATTTTTGGCGGTCAAGAGAATGTCAGTGCCACAACGTTGTCGGAGTGGACTCTGCACGACGAACGCGCCGACCAAGATTACTCCAGTACCTCCGTTGTCTCGCATGAATTGGGGCAGCATTGGTTTGGCGACTATGTGCAGGGCCGCGACTGGGCCAACATCTGGCTCAACGAAGGCTTCGCGACCTATATGGAAGCGCTCTACACCCAGCATCATGAGGGCTATGATGCCTATCGGTTGTCGATTCGCGAGGGTCAGCTGGATGAGCAGGCACAGCAGCGTAATGACTACCGCCGGCCAATCGTCGATCGTCACTTCACCGATCCGATGCAAATGTTTGACGCGATCACGCACGAGAGAGGCGCGGCTATCCTGGACATGCTGCGCTATGTAGTCGACGGCAGCGGAGCTGCAACGAACCCAGCCTCGCAGGATGAGCCGTTGTTTCGCGCACTGCACAGTTATCTGGTGAGTCATCAAACGCAGACCGCGGACACCCCCGACGTGATCAGCGCGATTCGCGCCAGCACCGGCCAGGAGCTGGGCTGGTTCTTCCGCGAGTGGGTATATATGGCCGGCCATCCCGACTATCTCGTTGAGGCTCGCTATGAGCCTGAACGCAAGGCCGAAAAACTGATCGTCTCGCAAAACCAGAAGACCGACGCGGTGACGCCAATCTTCGATATGCCTATAGAAGTAGCCTTCTACGGCGCACATGGTGAGCGGAAGCAGGTGAAGATTCGCGACAACCAGCAGCGACAAGAGTTCGAGATTGCACTGGAGTTCGAGCCGCTGTGGGTGGATTTCGATCCCGACGGATTCGTCGACAAGACGTTGCAGTTCGAACAGTCGCTGGATGCGCTGATCGCGCAAGCCGAGAAGGATCCGGCGATGCTGAGTCGGCTCTGGGCAGTTCAACAACTTGGCGCGATAACGAATACTGACCCCAATATCCGTGTTGCTGCTCTTGCCCACGTGCTGGAGACCGATACGTTCTACGCTGTCCGTGCGACGGCTGCGACCAGCCTGGGGAACGTGGGAGCGGATCAGGCCAAAACCGCTCTGATGGCTGCCTTGTGGCAGCCGGACAGTCGCGTGCGCAGCGCAGTCATCACCGCGTTAGGTCATTTTCACGGAGATGCGTCAGTCTATGAGGCGTTCGTCAAAGCCTTGAACGCTGATTCCAGTTACGCGGTGCAAGCGGCTGCGGCCGCGCAGTTGGGCAAAACGGGGAATCCGCAAGCGTTTGAGGTGCTGAAGGCAAAAGCGATTACGAATCCCGAAGTCCACGTTATGACGGCGGTATTGAATGCGCTCGCCGCGACAAAAGACCCGGGAGCAGCGGAGATCCTGTTCGCCTATGGCCGGCCGGGCGTTTCGGAACGAGTGCGCATGAACGCACTCGGCGCCATCGCCGGTCTGAAGGGGACAATGGGACAGGACCAGCTAAAACAACTGGAGCAAGTCGTTGGTGCAGCGCTGCGTGATTCGTTCTTCCTTATCCAGGAGGCTGGAGAAGTGCTGGTGGGAGGCTTCGGCCTGGTTCAGTTCAAACCAGACATTGAAAAAGCTGTACTGAGCGCCCCGACGGTCATCGAACGGGAACCGGCGCAGCAGGTGCTGGATCAGCTGAATCATCTATCGCACTAACCCGGTGAGTTATTGCCAATGAGATCCGATCAGCATCACCTTAACTGCACGATTCGCGCTCCCCGTCCCGCTGACTTCGAGAAGATGGCCGAATTGGCAGCGCAGCTCGGTTATCCGTGCACTCCCCAGCAACTAGAAAGGCGCGTGGCTGAGATGCCGGATGGAAAGCACTACGCTGTTTACGTCGCCGACTTGGCCGAAGATGAGATTGCGGGCTGGATCGGAGCGTATGTGTTTCGAAGTGTCGAGCTCGATTCATCTGCGGAGATCAGCGGGCTGGTCGTGGACCAGAAAGTCCGCAGCCGCGGGATAGGCAAGTTATTGCTAGAAGCTGCCGAACGATGGGCGCTCAGCCGTGGGTGCGCTGCGATCACGGTACGTTCCAACGTCAAGCGGCAAGACGCCCACCGCTTCTACGAGCAGAACGGATACGAGTGGACAAAGACACAAAAATCCTTCCGCAAGACATTGACGGCGCGCGCCGCTGACCGAAGTCGGCCCGGGTTCGGGGTGCCTTGCTGAGCATAAATCAGGCTCGCTATCGGGAAAGCCCTGCGACCGAGGAAACAAGGTGCATTGTCTCTCCGCCCAGCTTGCGCAAGGAACTAAACCTCTTTGACGCTGTAGCTGTCGTGGTCGGGACCACCATCGGATCGGGTATCTTCCTCGTTCCCAGCATGATCGCCGCCCACCTGCACTCCTTCGCGGCTGTCTTGCTCGTATGGCTAGTGGGCGGATTCCTGACAATGTGCGGAGCGCTGTCATTGGCTGAGCTGGGGTCAATGTACCCCAGGTCCGGCGGCATTTGTACATACCTCTACCAAGCTTACGGTCCGGCGCCGGCGTTCCTATACGCCTGGGCACTGCTTTTCATGATTCACTCCGGAAGCATCGCGGCACTGGGCGTTGCTTTCGGGCTCTATCTCGGCCAAATCGTGCACTTGGACGTGGCTCAGCAAAAGATTATCAGCGTGGCTTGCATACTGACGTTGACCACGCTCAGTTGTCTGGGGATTCGCGGTGGCAAGCTAATGCAGAATCTTGTTGCGATCGCGAAGATCAGCGGTCTGGTTGGGATCATTGTGTTGCTCTGTGTCAAAGGGAATCGTCCAATCCATCTGTTGGGAATGGCGGCCGCTGGTGATGCCGGGGCTTTCTCATTGGCTGGCCTGGGTGTTGCTCTGGTGGCTGTTTTGTGGGTGTATGAGGGCTGGCACGTCATCTCCTTTGTCGCCGGGGAAATGAAGCGGCCACAATGCGACCTGCCACGGAGCCTCTTGTATGGCAGCGCCATTGTCATGCTGACCTACGCTCTCGCGAACGTTGGCTATTACCATGTTCTGTCTCCCAGCCAAATCCGCGGCAGCGAAGCGGTCGCTGCCTTGGCGGTTGGCACACTTCTTGGTTCTATTGCCACTAGCTGCATCTCGCTCTTGATTCTGATTTCGACGCTAGGTTCGATGAACGGCCTGATCCTCACCGCGCCGCGGGTTTACTACGCGATGGCCCACGATGGCGTATTTCCGCGACCTTTCGCCCAGATCGACCGTCGCTATCGCACGCCGATGGTGGCCTTGCTTGTGCAGGGACTTTGGGCGGCCGTATTGGCCGCATCGGGCACCTATCAGCGGCTTTTCACCGACGTGATCTTCACGGCCTGGATCTTCTATGGATTGGCAGCCGCAGCTGTCCTGGTGCTCAGACACAAACAGCCAGAACGCGAACGTCCTTTCCTGGTTCCCGGTTATCCGTGGCTCCCATTGCTATTCTGCGCTGCCGCCACGGGGCTGGTACTCAGTACAGTGTTCCAGCAGCCGACCAATGCGCTCACCGGAATCTGCCTGGTCGTCGCTGGGCTGCCGGTTTACTGTCATCTGACGAAGTCGTTGCCGATGCAGCGTTAATTCGAGGGCCGGTTAGCGAGCGGGCACACATGTTCCGCCATGCCCCAGGCGGTGCGCCCGTAATCCGGTGAATCCATCGCGTCATGTGGGCCTGGTCGGCAAAGCCGCTTTCCGCCGCGATCTGGCACAGGCAATCGGAGCCATGGGTCACGCGCAGCCACGCTGTGCGGGCGCGAGCCTCAGCGCGAAAGACCTCCGGAGCCACGCCGTATACGGCAGAGAAACCTCGCGAGACGGTCTGCTGTGCGAGGTGGTTCGAGTGTGCCCACTCGCCAATGGCCAGGCTGCTATCCTGCGTCAGCGCCTCGGCCAGGAGATCAGGCCAGTCATCCTTCACGCCGCCTGGGCTGGGCTGGTTCTGATGAAGAGCATCCTCCAGCAGTTGCGCGGCGTCTCGCGGATCTTTTTCCGCTGTTTTCGCCAAGTCGTCCAATTCGTTGCCCAAGCGATAGAAGCCGCTGGAGGGTTTCCTGTGTGACCAGTCCAGACGAATCAACCGGAGGCCTGCAGACACTCTTCGGTTGGCGTGGCAGTCCAGTTCAGGGTGGATCAGCACATCGCCTTCCGTCGCGTGAATGCGCCCAATGTAGCCGGACTCGACAAAGCTTCCAGCCACAACCACGCTGGCGTATGCGTGCATGTGACGATGGCGTGGCAGGCTAAACGTAGATTGGACGGTCTCAATTCCGGGCGTGATGCGCCGGAAGAAGTTGGTGGGTGTCGTAACAGGCACGCCCCGATTATAGGGTGAAGGTGCTGCCAGCAAAGCAGGGTTGAAAGGAGATGCAGTTACGGAATGCGATTATCCCGTGATGTAACCCAGATCGCGCGGCGGGCCAGCCGTGAGGATGTGCCAAGACGAAATTGCCTGAGAAGTGCAGGTCGTCTTCTGCCCAAGTCTTCTGCCCAATTACCTCCAGAATCGCTGCAAGTGGATGATCTCGTAACCCCTTCGTATGGCAGTTCACCAAACTGTGTCCCGAACAGACATCCTGGTTTATGACCTGTGCAGCGGAAGGCTTCTGATCGCTCTCCAATGCCAAGAGCGTGGCGCACTGCGATGGCAACCGGCAGAAAGCTGTTGACAAGAGTGAAAGCCGACGCAACAATCCCAAACCAAATCCAGCCTCACGGCACTCTCTCGACACAGGTGACAGAAGCACCGAACCATAGATGGCAGAAAAGGAGCGCGTTATGTGTAGCTGTTACAGGTCGTTGACGGTTGTTCTGTGTGCTCTCCTTCTTACGCTCGCCGGAGTTGCGCAGCAGCCACCGACGGAGTTCGTCGGCTTTACCACGGACCAGATCGTCAAGGTAACGCAGCAGAGCACCGGAGGTGGCCTGAAGGCTACTGCCAGTTCCAAAGCTGTCGAAGGCAAGGCGACAGCGACCCAGGGCACGGCCACCGGGGTGGAAGGGGTAACTGCCAGTGAAGACGGCGTCGGCGTGCTCGGCGACGCAACGGCGGACGCCGGCAACAACGAAGGAGTCAAGGGTACTTCCGCCAGTCACGACGGAATAGGGGTGCGCGCAACCGATACCGCTACCTTTGGAACTACAACCGGATTGAGTGCCTGGGTCAGCAGTCCCGACGGCGTCGCCGGAGTGTTTCACAATACCGCCGGCGGCAAGATCATCAGCGGACATGCTCAGAACAAAGAGAGGTTCTCAGTCGATGGCAGCGGCAATGTGAATACTGTCTCCACCTACCAGATCGGCGGCCACACTGTCATGAGCACCGGCGATCACAACGACTGGAACTTGTTCCTCGGTGTACAGGCGGGCAAGAACAACGTCGCCAGCCAGCAACAGGGCAATACCTTTACCGGCTACCAAGCTGGCCTTGGCAGCACCACCGGCAACAACAACTCGTTCTACGGCGCGATGGCCGGGGCCCAAAGCATAACCGGGTCCAACAACACGTTCCTCGGTGCATCGGCCGGTCTGCAAAATGACGGCGGTTACTCCAATACTTTTGCTGGCGCTTCGGCGGGAAGCGGTAACATCGAGGGATACGAAAACACATTTGTCGGCAAAGATGCGGGTGCGAAGAGTGCCTACGTTTGCTGCAACACCTTTTTGGGTGCCTTCGCGGGGGCGCAGGGGCAGGCGGACTACAACACCATCATCGGTCACATGGCAGGCTATTCCAATATCGGAGACTACAATACTTTTACCGGACGCAAGGCTGGCTACGCGAATCAGGGAACCGGGAACACTTTCACCGGCGACAGCGCCGGCGAAGCCAACACAACTGGCCTGTTCAATGCTTTCTTTGGCAGTGATGCCGGGGGTAGCACCACCACGGGAAGTCGCAATAGCTTCTTCGGCGCGTCGGCTGGCTACCACAACACCAGCGGAAGCGACGATGTCTACATTTCCAGCTACGGGCCCGACTCCGGCACGGAGAGCAACACAATTCGCATTGGCGATCCGAGCCATCAACAGCTGGCGTTCATCGCAGGCATCTCCAACACCAATGTCACCGGCTCGGCGGTATACGTAACTTCCAGCGGACAGCTTGGCGTGCAGAGTTCTTCGCGCCGCTTCAAGGAACAGATTAGCGATATGGGTGACAGTACCAGCGCGCTGATGAAGCTGCGGCCCGTCAGCTTCCTCTATAAGCCCGAGTACTCGAGCGGCGAGGGCACACGGCAGTATGGGTTGATTGCCGAGGAGGTTGCTGCCGTCTATCCCGAGCTGGTGACGTACGACAGCGATGGCCACCCGTTCAGCGTTCGTTATCAGTATCTCGCTCCCATGCTGCTGAACCAGGTGCAGCAAGAGCATCGCCGCGCTGAAGCCGAGGCCAGCATTATTCAGAAACAGCAAGAACAGATCAGCGGGCAGCAGGAGACGATCGTCGATCTAGAGCGGCGCCTCTCGCGGCTGGAATCACTGATCGGCGCGAGCGTCGACAGACGTGGGCAGTTCTGAGAGCCCTGGCATCGAGTTGCGATACTTTCGCAGTGACCGGCTATGAAGATCCCAGCGATAACCAGTCGACCGCGCTGATTGAAGCAGAGCTCGGAGAAATTGGGTGACCTGTGCGGGTAGCTCTTGAGGAGGGCCACCACCATCTCCTCGGTAAGAGCTCTCCATGGCAAGCCCCAACGGTTTTGCAAACCGTCAGCAGAAATGCAGGCCCTTAAGTAGAGGGCAGTTACATGCAAGCGATGCACGGTTGATGCACACTCGCCCGGGCGCTTATTCGGCCCAACTCACCATGAGTCTGGAACGCTAAGCGAAGAGGAACAGACTGGCAGATCGCAGGGCTGGAAGACAACCCGGGTAGAGGTAAATAAGGACGAATCGCCGCCTGCTGGGCGCACCTCCCCAGCCCACGCAGCTCTTTTTTTCTTGAGCGCTTGTGGCCATTATATGCCTGTAGGTCTAGAAAGGCGGCTCCGGATGGAGCCGCCTGAAGTAGAGACCTGGCGGTCTCTAGAAGACCAATTTGCCCTGGAACTGGATGATGCGTCCCGAGGGCAGTCCGACGAAGAATGAGCCGTAAGGCCCGGTCGGCGGTGCGGTGGTGGTGAGAATTTTGCCGAAGGTGCCGCCGTTGGCGGGATCGCCATCAGCAAAATTGTTGTCCGGGTTGGTGAAGTTCGGATGGTTGAAGATGTTGTAGAAGTTGGCGCCGATGCCGAAGTTCATCCGCTCCGTCAGCTTGAAGTTCTTGTTCACGCTGAAGTCAGAGTCGAAGAAGCCTGGCCCCCGATAGCCGTTCCGCCGCTGGTTGGGGAAGGTCGTCGTGGACGACGTGAACGAGTTGAAGTTGAGGCATTCGCTCAGCCCGTTGACGCAGCTCTGCTGCGCCGGGGCCAGCACCTCGGCCGGAGGATTGATTGGTCCGTAGTTGCCGACGGCGACGTTGCCGTCAATGACGGTGAACGGCAGTCCCGAACGGGCGAAGAAGTTCTGCGACATCGTCCAGCCGCCGAACGCACCGTTCACGTACTTGTTGCCGAACTTGTAAGGCATCTGCCAGACGTAGCTCGCGTTGAACGAGTTGCGAACGTCGTAGTCGGCGTTGCCGTAGTTGTAGCAACGCAGGCACGTCGGGTTGATCTGATACTGCACGTTCGAAGGCGTCGCGCTGAACGCGGCATTCGAGTCGTTGAAGGGCGTCGCCAGCACGCCGTTGTTGGAGACTTCGTCCACGGCATGGCTCCAGGTGTAGCTGGCCTGCACCGAGAAACCATACGTCACCCGCTGGTTAAACGATGCGGTCAGACCGTTGTAGTTGGAGACCCCGGCACTCGAATACTGCAGCACGTTGCCGAAGATACTGGTAGGGGCGGTCGCCGGGAACGGAGCATAGCCGACGCCAAAGGCATTCAAGCCCTCGTTGTAGACGGGGATGTGAAGCCCGTGGTTGCCGACGTAACCCACGCTGACCGAGCTCTTGTCACCCAACGCCTGCTGAATGCCGAAGCTCCACTGCTGATAGCGCGGCGTGTTGAAGGTACCCGCCTGTGAGCGGGACACCGGCGCGCGGAAAGCTGAGCCGAGCATCGCTTGCAAGCTGGCAAAGGACGCTCCATTGGCGAAGCCCGACTTAATCGCGTTAGCCGACGCAAGGGCTTGCGCCGCTGCGCCGTTGGCGGTGGTGTCGGCCCATAGCGAGTTCGGGAGCCGCTCGTCCACCAGGTTGGGCAGGTTCAGCATGAATTGATCGCCGAGGACGGCGGGCAGCGCGTCATAGAGGACGCCGAAGCCGCCGCGAACAACGGTCTTGTCGTCACCTCTCGGCGACCAGGCGAATCCTACGCGCGGCGAGATGTTGATGGCATCGGTCGAGCGGAAGATCTGGTGCCGGTTGGCGTCGATAACCGAGTTGTACGGCGTGGTCGCCGTGAGCTGTCCGGTAGCCAGCAGCGCGTTGAACGACGAATCGAGCAATGCGGCGCAATTCGTTTGGCATACCGGGTTGGAGTTATGCTCGCCGCGCAGTGCCAGCGTGAGTTTCAGGCTCCTGCTGACCCGCCACTCGTCTTGGCCATACACTCCCAGCCCCCACAACGCGATCGGTTCGGTAGCACGCGATGGAAACGTCTGGCGATATAGCTCCGAGACCCCGTTGAACAGATCGACCGGGGTACCAATGAATACCTCGGGATTGTTGCGCACGCTGAAGACATAGTCGGTGATGTCGTAGCGCCGGAAATTCGCGCCGAACTTCAGACTGTGCGCACCCTTCGTCCAGGAGAAGTCGTCCACAATCTGGTACTGCGTCGCGTTGCGCCCCTGCGGAAAATCGAAAACCAGGCCGCCGACGGACGTCAGGCTGAAGCCGGTACTGACCAAAGAGTACGGGAACAGCTGGGGGTTGCTCTGGGTGAAGATGGAGCGATAGTAGCTTCCGGCCACGATGAACTGGTTGGTAGCGTTCGCGCCGAAGACGTGGTTCCATTGCGACTGGCCATCGTAAGCAGGCTGATAGCTGGCCGCATTGAACGCTGCGTTGATAGGATCGGCGGACGTGGCCTGCGTTCCCTGGTCGATGCGCACCCGCCAAAAGACGTGATCTGCGTCGGAGAAGTTTTGGTCGATCCGCGTGCTGACGATGAACTCCGTTCCCGGCAGCGCCGGCGTCGCCTGGTACTGCCCGATACAGTTGCCGACGATCGCCACGCCGCAGTTGCCGCCATCGCCCGGCCCGAAGGCGCTGACGTTGTAACCCGGCGCGGACCGATACAGGTTGAACAGCCGCGTGTACAGCGGCACCGAGCTGGGATCGTTGGCTGCCAGGTTCGCCAGTGTAGCGTTGATGAAGTTTGGACTGGGCGCGAATACCGGCGTGCTGGAGGGGACGATGTAGCGGAGGCCTTCTGTGTTGAGAAAGAAGAACGTCTTGTCCTTCTTGATGGGCCCGCCAATGGACGCCGCCCACTGGTTATTATTGGCGAACGGACGCGGCGTGCCGTTCAGATTGTTGAACCAGTCGTTGGCATTCATCGCGCGGCCGGTCCACCAGTACTCGGCATTGCCGTGGAACTGGTTGCTCCCCGACTTAGTGACATAGGACACCTGCGCGCCCGCCTGCTGGCCGTACTGGCCCGAGTAGGCGTTGTTTACCACCGTAGCCTCCTGAATCTCGTTCTTGCCAAGTGTGAGGTTGGATGCGCCGGAGTTGTTCACGTTGAGGTAGGGTTCCATGTCGTTCTCGCCGTTGACGGTGAACAGATTGGACGTGGACGGCAGCCCGTAGCTCGAAAAGTTGCCGAAGCCCTGGCCGGTGTTCATTACCATGCCAGGCGCAGTCTGCGCGATATAGGTGATGTCGTTGCCGCCGTTAGGCTGATTGGCGATTAAGGTCTGGTTGAAGTTGGTAGACAGATCCGCATTATCGGCTTGCACCAAGGGCGCGGCCGAGGTGACTTCCACCGTCTGCGAAGAGGCGCCGATCGCCATCTTCAAATCGCTGATCGTCGCCTGACCGACGTTGACGTTAACCGTGGTATCGGCTTTGCTGAAGCCCTGAGCCGTTACGCTAACGTTGTAGCTACCCGGAGGCACCAGCGCGAAGCGATATGCGCCGTTGGTATTGGTTGTGGTAGTGCGCGTCGCGCCATTGGCAATGCTGGTTAGCGTTACCTTTGCGCCGGAGACGACCGCGCCGCTTGGATCGGTGACCGTGCCCGTGGAATCGCCTGAAACCAGCGACTGCGCCATCAGTGACGGCGTAAGCGCAACGGCAAGCACCAGCAAGGTCAACAATTCTGTAATGACTCTTCCTGCTTTCATATGTCCCACACTTCCCGTTGAAATTGAAAACAACCAAAGCGCTTTGTGCTGCGCGAGAGTCGTTCGCACGGAGGAAGTGCAAGAGCCTTGCCATAGTCGCTTGCCGGACCGAGAGCAGTATCCACATGGGACGAAACCTATGTGAATCGGGGTTGAGAAACGGCCGCGATATGGCAAATTGCGTGGCGAAGGATGTCTATCAACAACGAGACTGGCACATGTTGTCACCGAATTGGGGAAACACCAATTCTTAGGACGGTACGAATCGTCCCCACATCACCATGCGATTACGTTAGCGCTCCTTCCGGTCCAGGATTAGAACGCATTGAAATCCTGCGAGTTGTCGTCTTTGGGGGCGGGCGGCCTCGAAATCGAAATCGCCGTAGTCCATTCCGAGTAATTAAGTGGCAGCAATGACGTGATGAATGTCTACTTGCAGCTTGCAACTAAATATTGTCTATTGACAACTTGGTTTTTGGTACTAATCCCGCGAATGTCTATCTTTCGTGGAATATATAGGCCGCACACAACGACCAGGGTACTATGCGATTTTGTAGATGCAGTACTATAAATCTGCAAAAATCAATATATAGGCAATCTCCCTCTTGTGAATGGATAATTGCGGACATTGGAATCGCTATGTGGCCTTTTGGTTGCAAATTAAACGAGCTAGCCCAAGAGGATGGCTACGATGGCGCTCGCTGGTACGATCCGTCGAGCGGAGCGTACATCCGAATCGTTGGTTCCCTGTTCCGCAACTCACCCGCTACACTACGCAGCGCGTGCTGGCGCTGAAAGGCGGATCGACGACGATCATCACCTCACCCAAAACGAACGGGACTAATAGCTGGTCGACGACGACCCGGTCTGCCATCGACAACGCAGTCGAATGAGGTGGTAAGCGCGATTGAAAGGAATGGTAGGCACACTGCACCCGGTCCCCGCTGAAGGTGCAAACGATTTGCTATCTGTATGCATGTGCGACGCAATCTCCCACAGATTGAAGCGTGGAAAGTTCGTGGTTCCACACGGCGACGATTGTGGCTCTCACCGTTTTGCACCCTCGGCGGAAGTTTTGGAAGGATTTGCCGCATTTCCGGCAATGTAGGGTAGAAGCGGGATGAGGGCCGGGACGAATGGCACAATCGCCGAGCGATGAAGTGGAGCTGCTCCGGCAACTCGCCAAAGGAGACGAGGCGGCGTTCCATATTCTTTACGAACGCTACCAGCGACCCGTCTTCCGCTTCGCGTGGTATATGAGCGGGAATCAGACAACAGCCGAGGAAGTGGCGCAGGAAGTCTTTCTGCAGATGATCCGCAATCCCCGCAAGTTCGATACCGCGAAGGGAACGCTGGCGGGTTACCTATTCGGAATCGCGCGCAACCTGGTGCGGCGGCAGATGGCTACGAGTCTCCTTGATGTACCTCTCGACGACGAAGAGCTGAAGGACGACAGCGCGCTGGCCCCCGACATCGACGTGCTGTCGGAGATCGAGCGGCAGGAGCGGCTCGAATTGCTGCACAAATCGCTGCTCGCCCTGCCGGCTGTGTATCGCGAGGCGCTGATCCTATGTGAGCTGGAAGAGATGAGCTACCCGGAAGCGGCGGCGGTGCTTGGTTGTGCGGAGGGCACGGTGGCCTCGCGCTTGCACCGCGCTCGAACGATGCTGAAATCGCGGCTGCAGAATATGAGGTGTGTGCGATGACGGTGCAAAGAGACACACTATCAGAAGCGTTGCGCGAGCTGGCGGCGACATCGCCGCAGCCCTCACCCGAGCTTGGCACCAGGCTGCAAGAGGCGTTCGCGCAGCATCACGTGCGGCGGCGCCTGCGCAGGCGCGTAGCCGTTGCAGCAGGCCTCGCGGCCTGCCTTGTCACGGCACTGGCGTGGCTCACCACGGCGAAACAAACTCGCGAGGTCAGGAAACTTGAACCGCCGGCAGAAGTTGGGAAAATGCCTGCCCCCGAGCGACAACTGGTCGCGCCCAAACTGGCTCAGCCTTCCGCAGCCTCGGTGGCGAGTGCAGCGGCAAAACCCCGGGGCCGCGGGAAACAACTGAGCAAAGCCCGGGACCAATCGGTTGAAGCGCCGGTGGTGATTGCCGCAGGAGACTTCATCGCGTTGCCCAGTTTTGATTCGGCGGTGCCGCTGGGCGATTCGCGCATGCTGCGGGTGGATCTGCCAGGCTCGGCCCTGCAACAGATCGGTTATCCCATCGATGGGCAGCTTCTCGATCGCCGCATCGTGGCCGATGTGCTGGTCGGCCAGGATGGCTCGCCGTACGCCGTTAGATTGGTAAACGCCCGCAACCTTCATTAAGGAGAAACAAAAGATGAGAACCGTAGTGGCCCTGATTGCCCTTCTATTTTGCTGTGGGTCCATAGTTGGCCAGAACCCTGCCGGCACGACGGCAGTGCCCGTGGAGACGATGCAGCAGCCGCTTCCGCTGCCCCTGCCCGGCGCTCCTGATGGCCAATCCAACTTTATCTACCGCGCGCAGAAGTCGGGCGACAACGTGACGATGACGTATTTCGCGGTGAGCGATATGAGCAAACCGGTGACAGGAGCTCCTTACACTGCGACCGCCGTCACCGAGACCACACAAGTGCTGGCCGACGGCAATCGGATTGTGAACAAGACCGAGTCGCAACTGGCCCGCGACGGCCAGGGACGCACGCGCCGGCAGGAGACGATGAACAACTTGGGCCCGCTGGCAACCAACGCCCCCAATGTGGCCGTTATCAATGATCCGGTTGGCAAGGTCAGCTACGTGCTGGACCTGAACGACAAGACAGCACGGGTTATCAAGACTCCAGCCCCTGGGCAGGAGGGAGGCGAGCCGACGCCGATGGCTCTCGCGCCGATGGTGAAGAATGGCGCCGGCGCGCCGGGACAGGCGACGTTTCAGAAACGGGTTCTGATCGCCGGAGGAGCTACCGGCGCCGGAGTGGAACAGCGGGTTTGGGTCAGCTCGGCTGAAGATGGCCAGGCGAAAACCGAATCGCTGGGCAAACAGACCATCGAGGGCGTCACTGCGACCGGAACGCGAACGTCGCGCACGATTCCCACGGGCGAGATCGGAAACGAACGGCCGTTGGAGATCACCTCTGAAGCGTGGACCTCGCCCGACCTGCAGATTCTGGTGCTCAGCAAGCGCACCGATCCGCGCATCGGCGAAACCGTTTATCGGCTGACGAACATCCAGCGCGGCGATCCGGATCCGTCCCTGTTCCAGGTGCCGAGCGGATTTACGATGAAGTAACCGACTTCGCGGAGATCAGCCCCCAACTGAACGAACGACCATACTCACTGCGGCGTGGAAGGCCGCCAGTATGGCCCGTCGGAAAACATCGAAACGCTCCAAGGCTAAGACAATCCTTCGCCGGCCCGACGTGGAGCAATCGAAAAACACTGTTCTTCACTCGCTCTCCACCGCCAGCTCGCAAGAATCATACGGTCATGGCATCGATAGAACTGCAGGGTGCCGGTGCAAAGGACTCGTCACCAACGGTCTTGCGTGGCTTAGGCTAATCTAGGAGAAACCTAATGCTCCCTGAAGAAGCCAAGGCGATAGCGGAGCACCAGCGGCGCAGCTTCAATCAACTGGTGGATGTCTTTGATCGGCCGCAGCCGCCGGAAGTGATGGCACGCCTCTGGGAGATTGTTGCTTCAGCAGAGCTGCATCCCGGAGCTGTGGTCCTGGATGTGGGAACGGGAGTCGGGGTTTTGATCCCATTGGTTCAGTCCTACCAGCCATCCACGGTGTTGGCTTGTGATGTAGCGGAAAACATGCTGCAGCGGGTCCACGACAAATACCCTGCAGTCCGCACTTACCACATTGACATCGTCTCGCTGGCCTTGGCCTCGATGAGCGTGGACGCTATCTTCATGAATGGCATGTACGGCAACATCGCAGATAAGCCTGCTGCGTGTGGCAATGCGGCACGCATGCTTCGGTCGGGCGGACGGCTTGTGGTTAGCCATCCCGAAGGCAGGGCCTTCGTTGATCAACTGCGGGAAACCAGCGACCTGTTTATTGAATCACTTCCTACCAAAGAGGAGTTTGAGCCCCTTCTTCGGGTAGTGGGCTTGGAAGTAATCGCGTATCGGGATGAACCCAAGCTGTATCTGATGGTGGCGAGAAAAAGCTGACGGTAACTTACACCGCTCGTATCGCACTCGGGCGCATCGTGCCGGATCCCGGCAAAATGCCGGAAACTCTAGCATCTACACTGAGCTTAGTGGAAGGAGATGAGGCCATGCGATTTCAAGGGTTCTCCTTTGGCTCCATTCGGATCGATGGAGTCAGCTACGACCACGACGTCGTGATTGACCGCGGCGAGGTACGGAAGCGGAAGAAAAAAGCTTCCAAGAAGTTCCGTGAAGCTTTCGGACATACACCGCTGTCGTTGGAGGAGGGGATACCGTGGCAGTGCCGTCGCCTGGTAGTCGGCACCGGCACAGGTGCTCTGCCGGTGATGAAGGAAGTGCAGGTCGAAGCCACGCGTCGCAAGGTTGAATTGTTCATAGTGCCTACGGAACAAGCCATCGAGCTGCTGAAGCAGAACCCTCCTGACACCAATGCCATCTTGCACGTAACTTGCTGAGTCAAGAGTCATCAAGTTTCGCTGTATGTATCCCCTGGTGCTCGATGTGCCGGAACGTCAGGTTAATCCGCGGCAGGGTGACATCAGGTTCTTTTGGTACCTCATGCTTGAAGTTTTCAAATCAGCATGGCGCGCGGTCGTTTTGCCTTACAATAGGTGTGCGTAAGTTCGAACGGCGCGTTTAGCAGCCATCCCTCGTGTTTCGAGCGATTCCTGCCTGTAACCTTCCGATTCACCGACGCAACATCAACATTAAGGAAAATCAAGAAAACAAATGGAACAAGGAACAGTAAAGTGGTTTAACGATGCCAAGGGTTTTGGCTTCATTTCACGTCAAGACGGCGAAGATGTCTTCGTCCATTTCTCGGCCATCCAGTCGAACGGCTTTCGCACCCTGCAGGAAGGCCAGGCAGTCAGCTTCGACGTGAAGCGTGGGGCGAAGGGTTGGCAGGCCGAGAACGTTCAGGTTCTGTAAACAGCATAGAGAACGAGGTTGGCCGCAGTCGCCCTCTCTTTTTCATGTCGATCAGTTGAGTCTTCGGTCGTGAACACCCCAACTCGAGCTGCTCCATGGCCGCTCGTCGGCCAGCGGCTAATCCGAAAGCGAGGTACCGATGAAGAATATCTACGTGGGGAATCTAAGTTTTGATGCGACTGAAGGCCAGGTCCGCTCGATGTTTGAGGCCTATGGGCCAGTCGACAAGGTCAGCATCGCAACGGATCGCGATACCGGGCAGTCGCGCGGCTTCGCGTTCGTTGAAATGCCCGATGATGAAGCAGCGACCAAAGCTATGGAAGGCCTGAATGGCAACAACTTTGGCGGCCGCAATCTCACCGTGAACGAAGCCCGGCCGAAGACCGAGCGACCCCGCCGCGATGGCGGAGGCGGACGTGGTGGGCACCGTGGCGGCGGTGGTCGGGGCCGCTATTAGTCTTTTCTGACAGCAAGAAGAGGTTTGCGCCCGCTTGGACACGGTTACTTACGCATCAATCCAGGCAATCTTCAGCAAATGCTTGCGCAGCGTTTGCGCGGGGTTGGCACGGCAAATGGGCGGCATGCGAACGTGTCAAACTGCGGACTTCCAAAAGAAACCGACCCACCGCTACTTCCGACAGCAACGCGTTATTCGTGTCCGTGTTCCAGAAATGACTTGAGCTGGCGACAGCGTGAAGGGTGCCTGAGCTTGCGCAAGGCCATTGCTTCAATCTGCCGAATGCGCTCGCGCGTCACGGCGAAGTGCTGGCCTACTTGTTCAAGCGTGCGCTCCGTACCATCCTCCAAACCGAAGCGCATCTTGATGACTTTCTCCTCGCGCGGGGTCAGTGCGCAACGCAGCACGTTCGCGGTCCGCTCCTTCAGATTCACGTTGATGATGGCATCGGCGGGCGAGACTGCTGCCCGGTCCTCGATTAATTCGCCGAGGCAGGAATCTTCCTCCTGACCGATCGGCGTCTCCAGAGAGATTGGCGTCTGCCTGACCTTGAGCACCTTGCGCACCCGGGCCACAGGAATGTCCATGCGCTTGGCAATCTCTTCCGATGTGGGTTCGCGGCCCAACTCCTGAACCAATTGCCGTGAAACACGAAAAAGCTTATTCACGATCTCGACCATGTGCACGGGCAGGCGGATAGTACGCGCTTGATCAGCAAGGCTTCGGCTGATCGCCTGGCGGATCCACCACGTCGCATACGTAGAAAACTTGTAACCCCGGCGGTATTCGAACTTATCCACCGCCTTCATCAGGCCGACGTTGCCCTCTTGAATCAAGTCGAGGAACTGCAGCCCCCGGTTGGCATACTTTTTGGCGATGGAAACCACAAGGCGTAAGTTGGCCTCAATGAGCTCGTGCTTGGCCTGTTCAGACTCCGTCTCGCCCTGAATGATTCTTCGCTGCGTGAATTGCAGCCGCTGGAAGCTGACGCCGGCATCACTTTCCAACCTTTCCAGGTCGTCGCGACACTGCCGCTGTGTCTTGCGGTACTTTTTCTTCAATTCTTCACTGTCTGCGCTCTCGATCTTCTTTCCCAAGTCGCCGACTTGGCGGTCGAGTGAGCCCATAATGTCCACGATTCTCTTCACTCGATCGATCAGGCGATGGCGCTCGCAATTACTGAGACCCAGGTTACGGACAATGAGCGACGTTCGAACGATCTCCCGGCCCAAGCTGAATCGGCAGCGGCGATAATACCTTGCTCTCCGTTTCGCATCGATCCTCGACAGTATTCGGAACAACTGATTGGTTCTTTGGTAATGCTTCTGCAGGGTCGATGCGGCAGGTAATGTCGTTGCAGCGGTTCTGCAGGGTTCCCCCGGGGATCTCCTCGTCATCGATGACGACAATTTCCCCGATCGTGCGTATGCCCCGTTTCAAGTCTTCGCCAATGACCAGGATTTGTCGAATCACAAGGGGTGAGCGTGAAAGTGCCTTCAACATCCTCCGCTGGCCGCGCTCAATGCGCTTGGCAACATCCACTTCCCCTTCACGAGTGAGCAGGGGGACAATGCCCATCTCGCGCAGGTACACGCGCACCGGATCGTCGTTCTTTTCAAACGTGCCTGCGTCCGGGTCGAACTCTCCGGCACTAACTTCCTCCTCCTGCCTGTTGATGACTGAGGAAGGCAGTTCGGGCTGAACTCCAATCACGTCAATGCCCCGCGTGCCGACGGCGATGAGCAAGTCGTCCAAGTCCTCCGGAGATTGGAGGTCGGCCGGAACCAGCTCATTCGCCTTGTTGTATGCGAGACGGTTTTCTTCTCCTCCGGCATCGATGAGTTTGATAATGTCGTCCAGAGCCAAGTGAAACTCCTAACGCCGTCCTGCATGGACAAGGGCCGTTCGAGCGACGGCTTCGACCAGAGATGCCGAAATCAGTGCTGAGCGATGCTATCACGGGATGCCGCATTCCCTAAGGTCTCTCGGGAACAGGTAATGGGACCGATCGATCACGAAATTGACGTTAAGTGCAAGGTATACGAGAGTGGACGAGGAGCAGCAGACCCCTGAAACTCTAAGGCGAGCGACGCTGCCCAGATCCGGACGAAGCGAGTACGAAGGCTGAAGACGGACTTCGGTGCGAGGCATGTACTTGCCTTGCCTACGGAGAGCTGTGATGGCGCAATTGAATGTCTACGTCTTTCATTGCTCGCGCTGCGGTGAGCCCGCGATATCGCTGCTCAAGGAAAGAACCCCCGGGGGGACCGAGTCCCAGGACACCATCTTTCCTGCGATTGATCTCAAGTCGATCCGCACTCAGTGTTCCGCCTGCAAGCACACGCAGTTTCGCGATGCGTCGGACGCGGTTCATCACCAGTTACTAGCATGTCGGACTCTGAGCTGGTTCTTTCATAACACCGCTGCGGACGATTTTGTAGGCGGGCCCTGGCCCTCTGCTAGACAAGAAGTGCAGTGTTTACGCGGTTTGGAACGCTTGAGCACTCTTGCTTCGCTCCTGGGGAGCTGTGGCCTTCCAGGTTTTATGTTTTCTTTTGGCTCATGATCCCTAAACTCCCCTCGGATTGCTGCCCGCACTGCCATTGCTGCCGACATGACCGGCGGAACTTGTCGCGCCACCTCGGAAATCGTTAGCTCCGGCATAGACATTCTAGATCGCACCCTTTGATCAACGTCCTAACGTTGACAGATTCTTTACAATGCCCCTTGCCTTAAAGTCGACTTTAAGTCGTAGCGTAGTGGATTGAGCGTGTTCAGACTGAAAATGAAGTCGCTATTACGGCGGGCGTGAAAGTAGAAGCACTAGGATCAACCGGGAACGGTCCGGACTGATCCGGTCAGAATGTCCGAATAGTGGTGGTGGCGAGACCACCGGTATGGACGACGCACAATTCAGTCGACGGTCCCCGCCGTAGCTGCTGCGGATCGAGCGAGTTCATCGTGAATATAGGAGATTGCCTCCTGAGGCGAGTCGGTCACGTGAAGCAGCTCCAGATCATCCACGCTGATAGTCTTCTGGGGCACCAGGGATTCGCGTACGAAGCTGCGCATCTTGCCCCAGAACTCCGATCCCATCGCCACGATAGGAAAGCGTTCCAGCTTGCCGCACTGCACGAGAGTCAGTGTTTCGAATGCTTCATCCAACGTGCCAAGGCCGCCGGGCATTACAACGAACGCACGGGAGTATTTAACCAGCATAACTTTGCGCACGAAGAAATGATTCATGTCGATGAAACGATCAAGATAGGGATTGGCCTGCTGCTCCATCGGTAGGACGATGTTGCAGCCAAGACTCATACCGTGTGCCTCTTTTGCGCCGCGATTTGCAGCTTCCATAATTCCCGGTCCGCCGCCAGTCATGACAGCGTAACCGGCGTTGGCCAGGCCGGCACCCAATTCGCGCGCCATCTCGTAATAAAGATGGCCGGGAGCAAACCGGGCCGAACCGAAGACTGTGACACAAGGCCGGTCGATTCCACGGAAGAACTCGAAGCCGCGCAGAAACTCTAGAAAGATACGCACGGCGCTTTCGAGGTCTGCTCCGCGATCCTGCTTACCCGAAAGAAACTGGCGCTCGGTCTCGGTTAGGTCGCTCCATAGATTTGTCGGAGCTTCTGCCGCAAGCTGACGAATGTCATCTGCCATAGTCGTACGCTCTCCGGTTGCTTTTGACGCCTAGTGTAAACGGGATTCGGGATTAGCGTACGCAGAGCGCATGCTGTCAAACCGCTGCGAAGGGGAGCTAACTGAGCCGGCCTCTATCCTTTTCGCGCGGCTGACCGCCGACGCAACTCCGTGTACTTCAACGCCCGCCCGTTCGCCAGCCCAACCGGGTATTTCTTCGCATTTTGGCGCAGCTTCCGTCTTATGACCGTTGCGGGATCGATACCAGCTTCATGGCATAGAAGTAACCCGAAGATCAACACATCGGCGATCTCCTCGCTGAGCCGTTGATGGCCCGAGTGGGAACGCAAGAACGCTTCCACCTCGGCATCGGTCTTCCACAACAGGAGTTCTTGTAGCTCAGCCGCCTCATTGCTCAACCCAGCAGCTAGGTTCTTGACCGAATGGAACTGTTTCCAATTCCGTCGGTCGCGGAAGGCGACGATCGATCGCGTGAGATCTTCGAGAGTGTTCATAGGGGCGAGTGCATATTAGCCCCCAAAGGCAGATTACGGAAGTCGCTTGATTCTGCGTGTGGTTCTGATACGCTGCTGAGTCACTTCGTCGGAGTCTGGCCGTGTATTTGTATTCAGCTGCTGGCATTCTGTTCATCGAAGACGTCCTCCTAAACCGCATTGCCGAAAAACTGAGAATTAGCTTTGCAGATCAGCTCGACCGGAATGTTTCCCCCGGGGAGCTGAACGCCTGGCGCAATTCTCTGCAGTCGTTTGCGCACGTCCTGTCCCACTACAGCCTGACGAATGTCGGGGTGGTGCTGGAGATGCAGCTGCCGCTCACTTCCAAGCGCCTAGACTGCGTCTCGCAAAGTCGTGAGCGCCTTACTTTCGCGCCCTCTTCCGTTCCGCCCAGCGCTTCTTCATCATCTCGGAGATGCGCTTCGGTGCTGTCTGCGAGCTTTCGATCGGCTTGCTGAATCCTCGACTCTGGTTGCTAGCGGTCATCATCTGCGGCGCCGGCATCGGGGCCGGCTCCCAAAGCGGAATCAACTCGCTGTCGGGACTCGCTTATCCTCCACCCATCCGCGCAACCGGCGCCGGTTGGGCCTTGGGTGCAGGACGCATAGGCACCATCTCCGGACCCCTTCTCGGCGGCATCTTACAGTTCCTCGGCTTTCGCCCCCAGAACATGTTCCTCGCAGCCGCTATCCCCGCATCCGGCGCGGCGCTGTTGATGGCCATCCTCGGACGATTGCGGCGCATTGAGGGAGAGAGGAAAGACTACAGGCAGCGACGGCAGGGATATTGAGTTGAAGGTGGGCGCCGGCGAAAACAGCATATCGTCGGGGTGACCCCCATTCGTCACAGCACAGATTTCGGCCTCGTTTACCTCGAAGAAACCGTGAGAAGCAAACGGTGACGCCACTCTCATCTGTCGCAATATCGCCTTAGCGCAAGTAATCCCGTTCGGGATTGTGAGTGCTATGGCCTGTCTTCGCAGTTATTGTCGAAATCCGCCGTGGCGGATCACTGCAAAGGCTTGACAGCGTATCCCATGTAAAGAATTTTCAGATCGTTGCTTTCGACGAGCTTAAACCTTTGGCCAAGCTCCTTGTAGCCGATCTTGCCGTTGGCTCTCTTCCAGCAGGCTGATCATCTTGGGAATGCTTATGTTCGGCGATGTGCCACAAAATTCCTTGAACTCGAATCCGGCCTGCGCAAGTAATCCTTTGAGTTCTTCTGGCCGGATAAACATTCTCCACTCGTGTAGCCGCGGCGGCATGAAGGCCGTGCTCTTCCATTCCTGCCAGATCTTAATGGCCACCAGCTTACTAACAATCCTCTATCGCTCACATGCAAACGCTTACGAGGAGCATGATGTCTTCTAAACAGCCACGTTCGTTCACAACAGTCGTTTGTCCCGTCGCGCCGGGCGGTAATGTCCTACCTGGGCCGAAAGGCTACTGCCATGACGTGCGCACTGGCACCTTTAATGGAAGGTTCGTCCTCGATCAGGGATAGAAACTCAAGAAGCTTTTGTTGTTGTACTGCATCATTCCAGGCGTCACGAAACAGAGCCGTACTCCACGCAGGGCCTTCGATCGCGAGTACTCGGATATCGCCAAACTCAGCGTCGCTAACCTCGGCGGCGAGCTCCTCGGGGCGATGAAAGTAGGCGGTCGTGAAGTATGCGAATTGATTTGTTGAATTGCGGTGCAGGCCGTGGGTCAAGTCTGCTTCGACGATTTGGCGAAACTCCGCATCTTGGAAGAAACCTCGAGACAGCCCGTCGATCAGCGAGGCGAAGCGGGAGATCGAGGCAGCGAAGAGAACGCCTCCAGGTCCGAGGGCGCGTCGCGCTTCAAGAAGCACCTGGAGACGGTCCGACCGCTCAGCCAGATGGTACAACGGTCCTAACAAGAGAACGGCATTGGCACCGCTCGCGGGAAAATCCAAGTGGCGGGCGTCCCCGTGCCTTATCGAGGCCAACCTGATTCCTGAAGCCTCCGCATGAGACCGCGCTTGCTCCAAATGAAGTTCCACAGGATCGATTAGGTGGACTTCATATCCCTGCTTGGCAAGCGGAAACGCATAAGCGCCGGCCCCGCCACCCACGTCAAGAATGACAGCTGGTGCCGGCGGTAAATGTCGAGCTAGAATTGCCTGCGTCCTAAGCCGCTCAAGCTCACCCCACTCGTTCGACAGCCGCTCCGACTCCTTTCCGTGGAGATAGTATGCCTCGATTTCTTCAGGTATCAGCCCCATGAATGGCACGATCAGGAGCCTACCTCTAGGCCCATCAAGAAATCAAATTAGGACACCACCCGCCGGACGGCTATGTAGAGGATACTTGCAACTAGGCTTGAGACTGACATGCACCCGCACGAGTGATTAATCTCGTGAAATCCCATTACACAAGTAATCATCAACAGAGAGAATCGGCCTCGTTTCGATCGGCGCACGAATGCCGCTACCAATATTGCTCCATCAGCAGAACGGACCCTCTGATTCCGCCGGTGGAATTTGACACTGTCGAGCACTTCACAAGCGAGTTAGGTTTCTTACCCGAAGGAGCTACACACACCCGGACACCTCTGGGTTATCGCCTTGTCGCATCGTTGCCGGCAAGAAGTAGGTTCTCCGGCAACGGACATTCTGAGCGCTCTCTATTGTGCTCATGGAGTTGCTCCGTTTCGACGAAATAGTCCCGAAATGCTTCGGTTCAAGGTAGATGCCCATTTACACACCTCGATTAATTAGCCGATCGCAAAAGTTCGATCCTGAGACGCATCTTGACATCGTTATCGACAAAAAGCGAACCATGATACTGACGCACGGGATGAATTTCACATTCAGGCAGCATGGCACTGGTCTCAGGAATCGTGCCATCGCCTTTCGGTTCGATCACGGGTTCGATAACGTGGGTTCCATCCGGCCGGCTCTTGAGCGACACGCTGGTGATGGTTTTCAAACCGTAACCGAAGACGCACACACTAGGAACGCTCGCGTGCCGGCCTAGTTCACAACGGAAGTCCCTGCCCAGGTTCAGCATCACTCGCTGCCTCTCTGGCAACCAGTTGCTGTGCTCAAATGCGTCCATTTGGGACCCATCTTCAGAAGCAATACAGGCATACGCCGGCAGGATCTGGTAGGTTGAAGGAAAGGTGGTTATCAGTTCTCTCAGACGGGAATCCAGCAAGCCGAAAGGGAGGAGCTTCGGCCCCATAAACAGCGTGGCAAAAGCTTTTGGTGTGCCGTTATGGGGGCCTCCCATCAGGATCAACTTGCCAATATGTTTATGACCGCCCAGGCGCTCAACGTAATAACGAGAGACGAGGCACCCCATGCTGTGAGCGATAATCGTTATTGGCCGCGGAACTGGCCAGTCCTGGATAAGCTTGGCCAACTCACGCGCCGAATCGCGAATATCTTGGCGAAAGTCATAGGCAAACTCCAGTAGATCCTTACCGTTTTTGTAACCGAGTCCCTCCTGCACGTAGTCCGAGAGCCGGCTGTACTGCTCCAGCTTAAGTAGATTAGGAATAATCACCACCTGGTCGACGAGGCCCTCGGCCCGAAGAGGCTGGCTATTGTATTTGAGCGAGTGGGCGTTGCCGAGCAGATTTCCAATGCCCGGCCACACCTGCTGCTTGTCCAGCCATAGTTTTGATCCGCCAAAACCTGGCACGATGACGACCGGACAGCGGGCGTGCTCCCGGCCGTCTGCTTCGACGAGCTCTTCCTGCGAGAAGCTTTGTTTAAAGGCAAGTTGTGCTGTTCCGATCCGGAATTCGTCGCCATGGCGGAGTATGGCTTTCGTGATGCGACATTGTTCTATCCATGTACCGTTTTCGCTGTTTAGATCACGCAGCACGTAACCCTGGGCGGAACGTTCAATGCGTGCGTGGTGCCGAGAAACATTGGGCAGCGGCAGCACAATCTCATTATCCGAAGCGCGTCCTATGCCCAGTGCCTCTCCTCGGATCGCGAACTCTCTCACCTCATCGCCACTGCGCACTACGACCCGCACCACCTGATTATCAGGCAAACGAATGGGGATGGAGTTTTCTGCAACGTCAACTTCCAATCCCGTTTGATCAAGCATGGTTGCGTCGCGGTCGTCTACGTCGCCCAGGCTCTCCAATTTCAGACTTGTGTTTCCGAGGGTAATGACATCGCCAGGCTGGAGTGTCTTCTTGTCGACGAGTTCTCCATTCACCCGAGTTCCATTGCTGGAACGCAAATCCTCAATGACACAGCCGCTCGCGCTGCAGTCAATGCGCGCGTGGGCACGGGACATTTTCTGGTCAGAAATAACGATGTCATTGGTGCTTCCACGTCCTAGGGAGGCGGCGGTTTCTCCGAGGACAAACTCCTGCATTTCACCGCCGGGCAGCGGAAGCACGAGCTTGTAGGCGCAAGCATTCATGGCGAGCAAACCGAATGCAGGACCTGGAGGGTCGCTGCGGGCCCGCGAATTGCCGACATTATAGCCCCGTGGTTCCAAAAGGTTGGGAGGAGCGCAGAATTGACTCAAAATAGCGGTTGGCCTACCATTCGATGCACCTGCATCGGGCGGTCGCAATGATCGGCCAGACTATTTCTCATTACCGCGTCTTGTCGGAGCTTGGGCATGGCGGTATGGGAGTGGTGTTTATAGCGGAAGATTTGCGGTTGGGCCGCCGCGTCGCCCTCAAGCTCCTACCCGAAAATTTGGCCCATGACAAAACAGCGTTTCAGCGACTGCAACGCGAGGCCCGTGCGGCGTGCCGTCTGAATCACCCTAGCATCTGCACCATTTACGAGATCGAAGAACAGGACGGCCGGCCAGTGATCGTAATGGAATTGCTGGAAGGCGAGAGTCTGAAAGACCGCATTGCGCGCGGCCCCATTCCTGTTCACGAATTATTGGACCTCGGCATTCAAATGGCGGACGCGCTTGGCGCTGCCCATGAAATGGGAATCATTCATCGCGATATCAAGCCGGCCAACATTTTCCTCACCCGGCAAGGCTCGGCAAAGGTTCTCGATTTTGGCCTGGCGAAGCTGGTAACGAAAGCGCAGGCGAGTGAACAAGACATTACCGTCATTGATGACGCGGAGGGATCGCTCACAGACATGGGCGTCATCCTCGGTACTGCCTCTTACATGTCGCCAGAGCAAGCGATTGGTGAGCCGCTGGATACACGCACGGACCTGTTTTCCCTCGGGGTTGTGCTATACCTGATGGCCACCGGCGAGCACCCGTTTCGGCGTAAGAACCGTGTCCGAACACTGGATGCGATTCTGAACGCGCAACCCAAGCCGGCAAGCCATCTTAAGGGCAGCCTCCCCGCCGAGCTTGATGCAATCCTTGCCAAAGCATTGGTCAAAGATCGTGAACAAAGGTACCTGACTGCGCGTGAGCTGCGGGATGCGCTCTGGCACCTGAAATCGAGTCTGCCTGCGCCACAGACGGCAGGACCTTCCTATGGCGAGTTGGCTTCCGGGCGGTCCTCGGCGAGCGCGCCGGCGATCCCGGCTCATCAAAGCGTTCCGGAGCCAGCGGCCGCTGCCGTCGGGCGTCATGTTCGCAACTGGAAACTGATGGTTCCGGGCGCTCTCCTCATTCTTGCTGCTGCCGCTGCCAGTGCGTTCTTCTACCTACATCGCGCCAATGCCCTCACCGAGAAGGACACCATCGTTCTTGCTGATTTCGTGAACAAGACGGGCGACCCGGTGTTCGACGAGACGCTGAAGCAGGCCTTGGCGGTGGACTTAGGACAGTCCCCGTTCCTCAACGTCGTCTCTGACCGCAAAATGATGGCAACCCTGCGCCTGATGGGCCGCTCACCGGACGAGCCGGTGACCGGGGAGGTGGCGCGCGAGGTATGCCAGCGTGTGGGCGGCAAGGCCATGCTGGCGGGCTCTATCTCCGCGCTCGGCAGTGATTACGTGATCGGACTGAACGCCATCAACTGCGCCACCGGGGATGCGCTGGTGAAGCAACAGGTCGAAGCGTCCGGCAAAGAGCACGTCTTGAAGGCGCTGGGCGAATCGGCAAGAGATATCCGCGGCAAGCTTGGCGAATCGCTGGTCTCGGTGCAGAAGTACGCCACCCCTATTGAGGAGGCCACCACGCCCTCGCTGGAAGCGCTGCAAGCCTACAGCATAGGGCGAAGGGCTGGCTATATCAGAGGGGATGTGGCGATCATTCCCTATCTGCAGCGAGCTGTGGAACTGGATCCTAACTTCGCTCTTGCTTACCGAAGTTTGTCAGTGGCGTACAGAAACCTTGGGCAGAGCACGCTGGCAGTTGAGAATGCCAGAAAGGCATTTGAGCAACGCGGCCGAGTGAGCGAGAGGGAGAGGTACGCGATTGACGCGGTCTACTACAGTATGGGCACAGGTGAACTGGAAAAGGCTAACCAAGTTTACGAGCAATACCAGCAAAGCTATCCACGAGATTTTCTCGCTCTCCTTAATTTGGGGGACGACTACGCGATGTTGGGGGAATGGGAGAAATCGCTGCGGGCAACCGAAGGCACTTTGCGCCTGGAGCCGAATAGCGCGGTCGCACACAGTAATCTGGCGTGGGCGCAACTCGCCCTTGGTCACGTCGACGAAGCAAGGGCAACGGTTGAGCACGCCATGGCGCGCAACATGGATACAGTTTTCCTGCGGCTCGCCCTCTACCAGACAGGGTTCCTGATGGGCGATCAAGAAACCATGGACCAACAATTGGCCTGGGCCGCAGGGCGGCCGAGGGAAGAAGACTGGCTGCTCTCGACCCAGTCGGACACAGAGGCGTATTTCGGCCGGTTAGGCAAGGCGCGGGACTTTTCGCGGCGTGCCGTGGAATCGGCATTGCGTGCCGATGCCAAAGAAACCGCGGCCCTGTGGCAGGTCGATGCCGCCCTGCGGGAGGCAGAGTTCGGCAACGCGACTTCGGCTCGCCAGAACGCCACCGCCGCGCTGGCCCTGGCGCCCGGAAGAGAGGTGAAGAGTTTGGCTGCGCTGGCGCTGGCGCGAGCCGGGGATACGGTGCGAGCACAGAAATTAGCTGAGTCCCTCAACCAGGATTTTCCCCGCGGCACAATTGTCCAGGGCTATTGGCTGCCGGCCATCCGCGCTGCCATCGAGCTAAACGCAAAAAATGGGACCAATGCGGTTGAAGCCCTGAGAGCTGCTAACCTGTTCGAGTTGGGCGAAAATGAGCCTTTTCAGTTCGGGATGTTGTACCCGATTTATCTTCGCGGGCAGGGCTACCTGCTCACGCACCAGAGCAAGGAAGCAGCGGTGGAGTTCCAGAAGATCATCGATCATCGCGGTATCGTGTTGAATTTCCCACTGGGAGCGCTGGCTCATCTTGGCTTAGCCCGCGCCTACGCTCTCCAAGGCGACGTGCCCAAGTCGCAGGCGGCCTACAAGGATTTTCTCGATCTCTCGAAGGGCGCCGATCCCGACATTCCGATCCTGAAGCAAGCCGAGACGGAATACGCTCGACTCCAATAATAGAAAAGGGCCAGCCAGCGCATCGTGTGTGGCGCAATCGCTCCCTACTTACGGGAATCCGAAAAATTGGGGGCAGACGAGAGCCAGTCGCACCAAAGGTGGCTGACCCTGGCTCTGCCGCAGATCGCATATTTCGGGTGCTTGCCCAAAAAGCTAGAGCTTAACTTCCCACAAGCCGACTTCTGGACAGTTATCGAGTGTGGCTCATTATACTGCTGTGCGTCGTGCTCGCTCGGATGCTAACTTCGGGTTTGCCCGTGATCCGTCACAAATCGGGGTACATGGGCACGGCAAGTTTGATTCTCGAGTGGTTGTCCGTCTAATCTCCGATATTGAGGGCCGCCGAAGGAAGAAGAACACTTCAATCGCGAACGGTGCCGTTGGTGGAATAAGCAATTCCTGGCATCGGAACTGATCTATAATCTCGTGCCTATGCCAGTTGCCGGGGGCACGAAGTTCGGGCCCTACGAGGTCGAGTCACTCGTTGGCGCCGGTGGTATGGGCGAGGTCTACCGCGCCCGCGATACCCGGTTGCAACGTACCGTGGCGATCAAGATTCTTCCCCCACATCTTTCGAAGAACCCGGATCAGCACGCACGATTTGTGCAGGAAGCGAAGGCCATCTCCGGGCTACAACATCCCAATATCTGCGTGCTGCACGACATCGGCAAGCGATTCTATTCTGCTGTTAGCTGGCTGACGAGTGCCACTCACAAATACGGCGCGTGGGATGACGGCAATTTGTACAAAAACATTCCCGTCGAGCGGATATTGGAAGACATCTTTTTTCGGGACTCTGCCGATTCCTACTTCATTCAGCTCGCAGACTTCTGCGCTTATGCTCTCTTTCGGAGTGAACATCCGCTATCAAAGTCGAAAGCAAAATACCAGCTCGAAACTGCATTTTATTCGCTGGACAAGGTTTTGACGCCTGAATGCTTCGGCAAAGAGGGCAGTGCCGTTTTTGTGAAAAAATTCTGTGGGCTGGATGTAAATACGCGCATGGCACCCCCGGCCTGCAAAGGGGGGCATGGGGGGGCGGGAAAAGAATGCTTACCCCCTAAGCAGACCGCCCCGACCTCTGTTTCTCTCAGGGATACCCGGATGGTGAGCGCAAGGGTCGTCGCCGTGCCAGTTCTGCGGTTATTTGTGGATACTCTTGTGGATAATCACCATGCGTCTCAGCCAAAAGGTTGATGCTGCGCTGCTTGCGGTGGGCGACATCCACCTTGTAGAACTGGCGATCTCGCACTTTACCGGGCCTAGACCTTTCGCATGGCCGATGATCTCCGCGCTACTGGCCGTGGCGGGTTGCTTTTTTATGGCGGTACTGCCTGTCAAGGTTCCAACCTTCGCCATACGAGATTCAAATCCCTTATGCTGCGCGGACGGATGGCGGTGACTTCCCCATAAACGCCAATAATTCTGTTATCAACAACTGAGGTTTTTCCAGGCATTACACAAAACCAACTTCTGGCTTTTGGTGACCCGGGCACATACGGAACTTATCCCTACGGCAATCTCCTGTTCGATCAGGCCCAAAATATTTTTGGCACTACAAGTTTCGGCGGCGCTGGCGGCATTGCCTATCAATTAGCGCCGTCGGGCGGCAGGTGGACGGAAACAGTTGTAAATCAGTTCGGCGGCAGCAACGGCATCGGGCCTGACGGTCTCACCTTCGACAATCAGGGCAATCTCTATGGCACGACCACCAGCGGCGGCTCTGGCAACTGCATCGGGCTCTCCAGTTGCGGTGTTGTATTCAAGCTGACGCCCTCAAATGGAAGCTGGATCGAAACCATCCTGTACGCCTTTGCTGGCACTAATGATGGAGGCAATCCATCTGCAGGCGTGATCTTGGATGATTCGGGAAATTTGTACGGCAGCACTGCCGGCTTCGGTGTCGGCGGTGGCGGCACCGTGTTCAAGCTATCGCCCGTGTCCGGTGGCGGTTGGACTTACACCGTGCTTCACAGTTTCAGTAGCCGGCAGGACTATTGCGGACCCGCCGCGGCTCTTGCCCTTCACAACGGCAGCCTTTACGGTACAACCTACTGCGACGGTGCTAATAACGTCGGCAACGTTTTCCAGTTGACGCCCTCCGGCAGCGGCTGGACATATACTTCGTTACATGACTTCACGGGCGAAGCAGATGGCGGCTATCCCATCAGCGACGTAATCTTCGATTCAGAGGGGAATCTCTACGGCACCGCCTCCGGCGGAGGCTCACTTTGCGACTCGAGTTGCGGCGTCGTTTGGGAAATCACGCCCTAGATTGAATCAGACCGACCAGGGCTGGGTGACATCCACAAATTTCTCCACAAATCGTCGGGATTCTCGGACATTTTAGCGAGGTTCGGCACAAGTGAGCAGGATGCAGCAGGGCAAGCGGCGAATCCAAGCGGACCCGCGTAGACACTGGCGAATATCGCTATTTGTGCTCACTGCTGCCGCATCCTGTATAGCTGGTTAGGACTTTTCTCACGGTGGAAGTCATAGGTTCGAATCCTATAGCGCCCACCATTCTTGCCAGGTGTTTTGCAGGCATTGCGCCTGCTCCGACCCCCTTCACAGCAGCCGCTTCACTCTGGCGGCCAACGCTGCGCCGGCGCTGGCGAAATTAAGCTCGAAAGCTTGGTTCTGTTCAAAATGCGCACTCGGTTCTGAAGAAACCGATCCTAGAATCGTTACATCAGTATGAGTTAGCGTTGTCCGCGCGCGCAGCTTCTGGTGCGAACTGTGCTCGTCGTACCGCGCGCGATCCTCTTTACTGAGTTCCGAATGGTTTTCCTGCCTGAAGTGGAAAGGTATTTGGAATTCTCATACTTACGGTGGGGGCTGTCTGCAGAAAACAGCCAGCAAAATTGCGAACCGCACAATAATTTCGCAACGGAGTGTGGATCATCCCGCCCGGGCGCTTCGGCGTCATGATGGATTGAGTGCGGTTGCCAGCCTGGCCCGTCACTGGCCAGAGTATCTGATGGAAGTAGCCGAACCCGGACTGTACATGTTTGCCACCTGCGTAATTGCGGCTTTGCTCCAGCATCCTGCTTCGCCTGTCCGACACCTCATTTTGAACCCTCTCGCCCGCCGTGAGCTCATGGGCATAGCCATGGGCCTCACCATCGTGGCCATTGTGCTGTCACCATGGGGCAAGCAATCCGGTGGTCATCTAAATCCGGCGATCACGTTAACTTTTTACCGCTTGGGCAAAGTTGAGTTTTGGGACCTGTGGTTTTACATTCTTGCGCAGTTTGTGGGCGCGGTCGGCGGCGTCTGCATCGCGAGGTATGCGCTATGGGGCGCTCTCGGTGATCACGCCGTACATTATGCCGTTACTGTGCCCGGGGTTTTCGGCACAGGCATTGCCTTTGCAGCAGAACTTACGATCTCCTTCCTGTTCATGATCACGATACTGGTCGCCACCAATCGTGCCCGACTGGCGCCTTATACGCCATATTTAGCCGGTGCGCTGATTGCAATCTATATCGCTTTTGAAACCCCGCTTTCAGGAATGAGCACCAACCCCGCGCGCACCTTCGGCTCAGCTTTGCATGCCAACTATTGGCAGGCACTCTGGATTTACTTTCTTGCTCCTACGCTGGGGATGCTCGGGGCCGGAGAGGTTTTTCTGCGATCCCGCGGCGGTGTCCCGCCCTTTTGCGCAAAACTTCACCACGTGAATAACAAACGCTGCATCTTCCATCACGCGTAGCTTTATGAGGAATTGCAGATGACAAGCGACACCCTGACAGCACTTATCACCGGAGGAACCAGTGGCATTGGTCGCGCCACGGCCAAAAAGCTGGCTCAGCTCGGCATGCGTGTTTTGGTTGTGGGGCGCAATGCGGAGCGCGGAAAACAGACGGTCGACGAAATTCGAGCAACGGGTGTCGAAGCCGCCTTTATTTCCTCCGCTCTTCGGGACGCAGCCAGCGCGCGCCAAGTAGCAAAGACAGCCATAGAACTTGGAAATGGACACGTGGACATTCTGATCAACAATGCCGGGATCTATCCATTCGGACCCACGCATGAGATGACGGCGATGAGCGAGGGGCTGGAACAGCTCGCTAGCCAGGCACCGGCCGGTCGTCCTGCTACGGCCGACGAGATTGCCGAGGCAATTGTCTTTTTGGCGACGGACCGTGCCAGTTTCGTCTACGGCGCAAGGCTCGCTGTCGACGGAGGACGTACCGCTCTCTGATCGGAAACCTGAGTTTCTAACCAACAAGGCGAACGTCTTGCTCGGAAAGGAAAACTACCATGAAGGGCAAAGAAGCTACTTTATCTTCCCAGCCGGCCAATAGCGCGCGGCCGGAGGAGTTCGATCTGGTGATCCTTGGCGGGGGCACGGGATCAACGCTCGCCGCCTGGACCTTTGCCGACGAAGGGCAGCGGGTGGCGGTTATTGACCGCAGATATATAGGTGGTTCATGTCCCAATATCGCCTGCCTGCCCAGCAAGAACATCATCCACACTGCGAAGGTTGCATCCTACGTTCGCCACAGCCAGGAATTCGGCATCGCCACCGGGAGCTTCACGCTCGACATGTCGGCTGTCCGTGACCGCAAGCGCAAGATGGTGTCGGGACTGAATGAGATGTATCTGGACAATTACAAAAAGACCGGGGCAAATCTGATCTTCGGAACCGGACGATTTATCGCTCCCAAAACAATCGAAGTCAGCTTGCAAGGCGGTGGCACGCGCCAACTGCGCGGAACAAACGTCATCATCAGTACTGGGACTCACGCCACCTTACCGCCGATTCCAGGACTCGGTGACGCCAGGCCTCTCACGCACATCGAAGCGCTTGAGCTCGATGAGGTCCCGAAACACCTCGTCGTAATTGGCGGCGGCTATGTGGGCGTAGAACTATCTCAGGCAATGCGTCGATTCGGCAGCAAGGTCTCGGTCATTGACACAAATCAGCATTTGCTTCCACGCGAGGACGAGGATGTTTGCGATGCTCTGCGGAGTCTATTGCAGGACGAAGGCATCGAGGTAATTCTGAATGCACTCCTGAAAAGGGTCTCGGGGAAGTCCGGCGAATCAGTGCAAGTGATGTTCGAACAGAACGGCGCGAAAAAAACGCTCGAGGGCACTCACGTTCTGGTCGCCGCCGGTCGTACTCCCAATACCTCGGAGCTCAGTCTGGAGCTGGCAGGAGTCGAGCTGACCGATCGTGGGTATATCAAGGTGAACGAGCGACTGCAGACGACGGCGCCCGGAGTCTGGGCCATCGGCGAAGTCGCCGGCAGCCCGCTGTTCACGCATGTCAGCGTTGATGATTTCCGCGTGGTCCACGCCAACCTGACTGGCAGTCACCGCGTAACCACGGGCAGGCAAGTTCCGTATTGTCTTTTCACTGATCCGGAACTGGCGCGTGTCGGCCTCAGCGAGCGCGAGGCGCGGGCAAACAACGTCGCCTATCGCTTGTTCAAGGTTCCGATGGCGATGAATCTCCGCGCACGCGCGCTTGGTGAGACGCGAGGCTTCATGAAAGCTCTCGTAGAGGCAGATGGCGACGGCATCCTTGGCTTCACGGCCTTCGGTGTCGGCGCGGGAGAAGTCATGGCCGCGGTTCAGGTTGCTATGATCGCAGGATTGCCTTATGCAGCGTTGCGCGATGCCGTTCTGACTCACCCGACATTGGTCGAGGGTCTGATGCCGCTGTTCTCTTCAGCTGCGTCGATACACGATGCTGCGGATGAGACAGCAACGTCCGCCGCCTGAGGTGAAGCTGGCGCTAGTGTTTCTTCTTCTCGGGTGGATTGGCAGATCCCCGCTTAAGGAATTGAGAACAATTTCCATCCGCCTGCCTGGAGATTGAAGATGAAATCGATAAGCTTCTGACTCGGACACTGATCGTCATTCACTTCTGCCACGAGTACCGCCTGGCGCACACCGCTGCGCGTCACTTCACTGGCGGCAGTTCGCAGCTTCTGCGAATTCGTCAGCAGCTCGCGATAGGAGCACGTCCGCGCGCTGTTTCCTAGATTGACCGTTGCCTCAATACAGGACGAATCGAAGAGCTTGCAGTAGAGTCCGCGATGCGACTGGAACTGCTGTTCTACTTCCGCATGTGTGAGATGTTGCGCTTCGCGTCCGACATTGACGCCCCCGTCGGGAATATAGGAGAGGACCTTCTGTACATTGGCGTCTCGGAGAGCGTCAACAAACTCATGTTCCAGCACGCTAGGCGATGGGGATGTGTTTGACTTGCCTGAAGCCGAGGTTTGTGCAGCACCCAAGCCTGAAAAACTAAGCGCAAGAGCGACGATAGACGCAACGCGGTACAGCAAGTTCGCGCGGCGATACTTCATCTTCATCTGCCGCCTGACCTGGCGCGTTTCGCCTTGCTCGTGCTGAACTTCTTACTCTGGCCGGCACTCACCGCCGTTTTCCGCCCCGGCGGTGCTTTCACTGCGCTCCGAAGTTCCAGCTGCCGCTTCTTCGGAAGGCGTTCAAAGACCAGCCGGTAGGACTCGGCGATGAGCTCACGCAGTTCACCATCAGGCAAGGTGTTGAGTTGTTCCAGACTGACCCAGTTCGCTCGAGCCATATAGGGTGCCGGTCGCACTCCGGGGCGTTCGCACAGGTCCGCGAAATTTTCCGGAGTGCACTTGAACGACAGCTTGACGGGCGCCGGCTCCAGCGGCGTCACCAGGAATAGCTTCCCATCCACCTTGAAGCAAAGGTCATATCCCCACTGCACATTTTCGGTTGTGTGCGGGAACTGCAGGCAGCAGCGGCGGATTGCGTCAATGTCCATTTTCCTTCTCTTCTGTGTCGGGCCATTCGCAGGTCATGACGACTTTTGTATACGCCAGGCGGAAGCCGCGTCGCTCCATATTGCGCTGCGAGCCGCTACCCGGATTGGTGCTCACCACAGCATACTCGCAGCCGGCCACGGCAGCCTCGTGCAGGCGCCGTGCTATCAACGCGCTCTGCACACCGCGACGGCGGAATTCCGGCAGGGTGGCCGCGCCAAACAACGGCGCAATTCGCGCCTCGGGAATAATGCGACCTCCTCCTCCGCCTACCACCTTATCTTCGATGCGGGCGAGAAATGCCAGAGAGCCCGGCAGCGCCGCGATTCCTCCGAAAACGTCTTCGGCCACGGCAATGTCCTGGGAGAAGCCTTGAGCGATGGCACGCATCCATGGCCGAACGGTTTCGGGAGTTACTCGCTCAACGACGATGCCTTCGGGTGCGGAGAAGGGCTCGGGCGCGGAGATCTTGCGGATCAACACGGAGTTGAACTCAGCGATGCGATACCCGCGTTCGCCCAGCAGCGCGCGCAACGATTCGTGCGCTAGTGGCGAAACGACAACGGTGGACGCCACGTCGCGGCTGCGGAAGAAGTGCTCTGCCCGGTCCAGTTGCTCCGCGGTCACCTCACCGTGTAGACCCATTCCAACGATTTGATTGGCTGGGTAATCGACGCCGCCGAAGTAGGCCATGCCTCCGGCGATGTCCTCGGCTGCGATCGGCGCGGCGGGAGCGTAGCGACGCAGGGCTTCGACGCAATCGGGCAGAATCATCTCCGCCATTTCCAAGCGGCGGGAGAATTCGAGATCAACAAAGTCAGCAAGTTCTGGCGTTGCTGTAGCTGTAACTTCAGACATTTGGAAACTCCTATGGGTGTTGGGAACAGGATTCGGCGCAGCGCCGTGAACGGGCGCGATGTACCTGGCGGGAGTTTCGTTAGCGGACGGCGATAGTCACAGGCGGCTCGCTAGCAGTGTAGCCCACTCTTCTGCCGATGGGAAGACGTATGCTAGTTAGCCATGATGATCCCAGAGCCAAAACTCTCGCTTCACGGGCAAGTCGCTCTCATCACCGGCGGCTCGCATGGCATAGGAGAAGCCGCTGTTCGCCTGTTTGTCCGCGCTGGTGCGCGCGTCGTGTTCAGCTACCTTCGTGCGCGAGCGGAGGCGGAGCAGATCGCGCGCGAATGCGGCAGCGACCTCTGCTATCCCGTGCAGGCGAATCTCACCGGCATGAATGAAGCCGAGCGTCTGGTGCGCGCTGCTGTCGAGCGTTTCGGATCGCTCGATGACATGGTCGTGAACCATGGCGTATGGCCACCGGAGGAGGTGGCTATCGACAAGATGACGAGCGAGCAGTGGCGCAATACGGTTGCCACGAACCTGGACAGCGCCTTCGCGCTGGTGAAGCATGCCACCGCCCAAATGAAAACTCAGGCGCGGGGAGGCAATATCGTACTCATCAGTTCAACGGCAGGGCAACGCGGCGAGGCCGGACACTGCGATTACGCAGCCACAAAAGGCGCGCTCATCAGTATGACAAAGGGGCTTTCAACCGAGCTCGCGCCGTTCGGCATTCGGGTGAACTGTGTCGCTCCCGGATGGGTGGACACCAGCATGACGGCAAGTACCCTCGCTGATGCCGAGCGACAAAAAGAGATCGGCTCCGTAATCCCTCTCGGGCGCGTCGGCAAGCCGGAAGAAATCGCCGGGCCGATCCTGTTCCTGTGCACAGAGCATGCGGCGTTCATTACGGGCGAGATCGTCAACGTGAATGGGGGAGCGGTGCTGGTGGGCTGATCAGGATATTCGATCAACCACCGAGACGCAGAGTGCGCAGAGATAAATGAGCGTGAGTTTCCTCTGTGCCCTCTGTGTTTACGAGGAGGAAGCGACACAATGATGCAAACTTGGCGTCCCATCTGCGGTATGCTCATTGGCATCTGACTGTGGGGAGGAAAGTGTGAAATACGTTGCCGTTGCAATCCTGATCCTGCTTGGTTGCGTAAGCGTCCTTTGTGGACAAACCGATCAACCTTCGACGACCGTTGCGAACCCCGTAGTCGCCACCGTGCGGCAGATGGAAACACGTTTTGCCAAAAACCTTGTCGGCGCTGCCGAGGAGATGCCTGCCGACAAGTACAGCTATAGGCCGACGCCCGAGCAGATGACGTTCGCGCATTTAATCATGCACACCACCGAAGCCAACAATTCGCTGTGCTCGGCGGTTGCCGGTGAGAAGCCGCACGAAATGAAGCTCAGCGAGAACGACTCCAAGGACATGCTAACCAAAGCGTTGAAGGATTCGTTCGCCTATTGCGAGCAGACGCTCGCGAAGGCCGACGACACGGGGCTGGGGCAGACCGTCACGCTTTACGAGAACCAGACTGGCACTCGTGCCAGCGCGCTGGTGCGGATGGCTGCCGGCTGGGCAGACCACTACAGCGCAGCTGCGATGTACCTGAGGCTGAATAACCTGGTGCCGCCCAGCGCACAGAAGCATTAGTCCCACACTGTCGTACTCCCACATCGGGGGAGCTATTCTGGCTTCGCGACGATCAGCTCGAAGCTGCCGGGAACCATTGCGGGCCGCTGGCCAGGGGCTGCCGGTTTGTCTTCACGCTGCGCGGTGACGAGATAAACCGTGTCGCTGTCCTCATCCAGCTCCATGGTTCGCGCGCCGCGTACCGTCGGCAAGTTCTGCATCACGCTGTATTTGTCTGGGCTGTCTTCATGGATGATTGTGAGTACGCCCTCGCCGCAGGACATAAACACCTCGTGCGTTTTCGGATTGAAGCGGCCGGCATCGACGCCTTCCCCGATGGGCACCGTCGTCACGACTTTGCCTGAATCGGAATCGACGACCGCCATCATCTTGTTGTCGCAACCTGAGAACAGGCGGTGATGTTCCACGTCGAAGGCGAGCGCGCTCGGCTCCTGACAGGGCGCGATGGACCAGGTATTCAGCACTGACATCTTGCTGACATCAACCTGTGCGATCTGGCTCTTGTCTTCGATGTTCACGTAGAGCTTGCCCTTACCGTCGCTGGCAGGGAATTCCGGCTTGCCGCCCAGCGGCACGGTCCCGAGGACCTTTCCGCTCGCCGCATCGACCACCGTCGAATCGTGACTGCGGGCATTAAACGTGAACACGTGCTTCGAGAAGGGCTCATACAAGATCGCGTCTGGCCGTTCGCCTACCTTCACGCTGTCGAGTTTCTTCAGCGTCTTCAGGTCGAAGATTGTTACTGTGTTGTCGCCGCCATTGCTGATGAAGCCGCGGTTGAATTCCGGCGCGAGTGCGACGCCGTGGATGCCTGAGAGGTCGGGGATGTCGGCCGTGACCTTTAACGTCTTCGTATCTACCACCATGACGTGACTGCCGCGCGTGATGAACAGGCGCTGGCCTTCTTTGTCGAAGGTGAGGTAGTCCCATCCACCCTCGCCGCCGAGTTTGACGCGGTTGGTGACTTTGAATTGTTTCTGAGCGAATGCGGGAAGGGCGGCAAGAATGATGGCGGCCGTCGCGATCGCAAGAAAACGTTTCATGATTAGCTCCTTACTTCACAATTATGGTGTCGCCGCTCCGCGGCTCGAAGGTTGCGTTTGATGGATACCGCTGGCTTACGCCCACGGCTAAAACAAATTACGCCCTGCGGGCTCGACTGGGTTCGCATCATTCTTTGAAAAGACAGCACAATGCTTCACTCCGCCTCGCGGCTCAGGTAATAGTGCACCGCCGGTGTGATGATCAGCGAGAGCACCATCGAAATTGCGATGCCTCCGATCACAGCAATCGCAAGTGGTTGCAGCATCTGAGAACCTGCGCCCAGGGCCAGCGCGAGCGGCAACATGCCGGCAATCGCTGCCATCGCCGTCATCACGATCGGGCGCAAGCGCCGGCGCCCGGCCTGGATCATGGCATCGAAGGCCGAAGATCCTGCGACGCGAAAGCGCTGGTCAGCGTCGAGTAGCAGAATGCCATTCTTGGCTACGATGCCGATCACCATAATCAGCCCCATGAATGACGCAATGTTGAACGTGGTGCGGGTAATCAGCAGCGCGAGAAAGACGCCTGAAGTCGAAAGTATCGCGGACGAAAGAATCGCAGTCGGTGCCGCCAGGGTGCGGAATTCGAAAAGTAGCACCGCGAACACCAGTAAGATCGCCAGCACCAATACCAACAGCAGATCACGGAACGATTGCTGCTGCTCGGCGTAAGTGCCGCCATAGATCACGCGGATGGACTCGGGCAGGTGCAGGCCGTTGACGACCTTCTGTACGGCGGAGACGCCGCGACCCAGGTCAACTCCTTCAAGGCGCGCCGTTACAGCAACGTCACGCTGCAGGTTCTCGCGGCGGATTTCCGTCTGCCCAGGCAATTCCGTCACATTGGCCAAAGTGCCGAGGGTGGCTGTCCGCCCTGTGGCGCTGTTCAGCAGCGTGTTGCTCATTGCCGCGAGTGAACCGCGATTGTCGTCCGGATAGCGCACGCGAATGGTATAAGCCACATCCTGCGCGATCAGCGGCGTGGCCGCGGGCTCGCCTTCCAGGACAGCGGAAGCGTCGATCGCAACCTCCTCCGGCGTAAAGCCGGCCCTTGCCACGATCTCCGGATTAACCTGGAAAACAGTGGCAGGACCGCTCATCGTGTTCTCGATGCCGTCTAGCGGATCTACGACGCCTTTGACATTGCTGATGGCATCGCCCACTTTCGGCGCCCATTCGCGCAGGAGCGCCGGATCGGGCGAGAACAGTTTGATTTGGATGGGCTCGGGTGCGTTCGACAGGTCGCCAATCATGTCCTGCAAGACCTGAATAAATTCGACATCGACCGCGGGCTCTTGCTGCTTGATTTGAGTCCGCAGGTCGTCCATGATTTCGTCGATATCGCGACTGCGTTTGCTCTTCAGCTTGACGGCGATGTCGCCGGTATTCGCTTCCGTCACAGCGGCGAGGCCCAGCTGCAGGCCGGTGCGCCGAGAGAAGCCCTCCACCTCGGGAACTTGCCGGATCATCTGCTCGATATGCGCGATCATGCGATCGGTTTCTTCCAGCGAAGTGCCGGCAGGCGTGATGTAGTCGAGGATGAAGCCGCCTTCGTCCATTGCCGGCAGCAGGTCAGAGCCTATCGCCTTGTAGCAGGCGAACGAAATCAAGACGAGCACCGCGCTGAAGATCGCGATCCACCCCGGCCGAGCAAGCGCGAAGCGCAGCCAGCGCTCGTAGAAGTCGATCACCTTGCGGAAATGTCGGCCTGCCGCTTTTTCTTCCGCCGCCAGCAAGCGGTCACGCTCGCTTAGTTCGGCATGCGAAGGCGGATCCTCATCACCATTGCTTTTCTTGATGAAGTACTGGCTCAGCGTCGGCGTCCAGGTCAGCGCAAGCCCCAGAGATGTAAGCAGGGACGCTGCAACCGTGATGGCGAGTGCGCGGAAGAAGACGCCGGTGACGCCGGTGATCGCGATGAGCGGGAGAAACACGACGATGGGCGTAATCGTCGAGCCGACCAGCGGCGCGGTGATTTCCTTCAATGCGCTTTGAATGGCCTCGATGCGGCCCTGTCCAGCATCGCGGTGCAGCGCGACATTCTCGACAACAACGATCGCGTCGTCGATCACCAGACCGACCGCCGCGGCCAAACCTCCCAGTGTCATCAGGTTGAAGCTCTCGCCCAGCACCTTCAGCACGATGAAGGTCACCAGCACAGTGACCGGAATGACGAGCGCAGCAACAGCAGATGTTCCCCAGTCGCGCAGGAAGAGAACCATGATGATGGACGCCAGCGCCAATCCGATGAGAATGGCGTCGCGGACGCTCTTGATGGATTCGGTGACGATCTCCGATTGATCGTAGAAGGGCTGGAGCTGGATTCCCGGGGGCAAACTCTGCCGTATTTGCGCGATTTCCGCGTGTACTTCGTTTGCGACCGCGACGGTGTTGCTGTCGGGCTGGCGATTGATGTTGAGCAGCACCGCGGGCTTACCGTTCGCGGTGACGATCGTGTAGACCGGTTTCACGCCGGGCGCGACGTTGGCCACATCGCCGATGCGAACGGGAACGCCGGCCTGCGTAGTTTTGATCACGATCTGCCCGAGCTGCGCCGGGTCTTTCACCTGTCCGTCGACGAGCGCGAGATAAAGCTGGTGACTTTGCGGAAGCAGGCCAGGTGAGTCGATGAGATTCGTGCGCCGCACCGCATCGAGGATGTCGCTTACGGTGACGCTTGCGGCCAGCAGCTTGGCGGGATCGGGAGTGATGGCGAACTCCGGCTCCTGGCCGCCTTGCACGACAACGGTTGCGACACCGTCCAGACGATTCAGGCGCAGCTTCAGGTCATAGTTGGCCACCGTCCAGAGCTGCGTCTGCGGCACCGTGTCGGAGGTAAGGCTGTAGCCGATGATGGGAAAGCTGGCGAAATTCAGGCGATGCGTCTGGATGGTCGCGGTTGCCGGCAGTTGCGTGCGAATGTTCGCCAGCGCCGCATCAACGAGCTGTAGCGTGGTGCCCATGTCGACGTGCCAGCTGAAGAAGAGGTCGACCTCAGCGGAGCCGCGGCTAGTTATTGAGCGGACCTGCTGTAGTCCAGGTACGCTGTTCACCGACTCCTCGATGGGCCTGGTGATCGTGACCATCATCTGATCGATCGGCATCACGCCGTTGTCGACGCCGATGACGACGCGCGGAAAATCGGTAGTCGGAAAGACCGAGATAGGAATGGTGAAGGCGAGATACGCTCCCGCCACTGCGAGGACCAGGATCAGGAAGATCAGCGAGCGCGAATAGCGTGTGAACCAGTAGTTCGGCGCACGATGATGTTCGTCCACTTGCCACGCCGGCCGCTCGCCTGATCGTGCTTCAGTATCCGGCGCTGTTGGGGCGGGATCCTTCAGGCGCTGGAGCCACGATTTGAACCTTCCGAGCACTCAGTCCTTCTCCTTGTCTGCTGTGCCCGGTTGCGCCTGCGCGACTTTTACCTGCGTGTTGTCGGGCAATGCGTAGGCCCCGTTGACGATCACCGTCTCGCCACCACTCAGCCCCTTGGTGATCTGAACGCGGTCGCCCTGGCGAATGCCTGCTTCCACTGCGACCTGATGAGCGCGGTCCTGGCTGACGATCATCACTGTCACCTCGCCTTCGGGTGTCTTCAACAAAGCCGACGCAGGAACGACGACGGCATTGTTCAGGGTTGCGGCAACCATACTGACGCCGATGGTAGTTCCAGGCCGCAGACGGCCGTCAGGATTGGCAGCCTCGATCCAGACTTCGACGGTCGTGCTGTTCGGATCGAGCGCGGGGCTCACCAGCGTGACTTTGCCTGGTACGCGAAGGTCGCCGGAAGCGGTGATGGTTGCGACGTCCCCCGGCTGGAGCGCAGCGGCTTCGTTCTGCGGAATGTGTGCGCGCGCAATCACCGACGAAGTGTCCATGATCGTGAGCAGCGGCGTTCCGGGAGCGGGAGTTTCACCGGGATAGTTCGGGCGATCGGTGACTACGCCGTCGATGGGGCTGCGGATATCTGTGTAGGCAAGCTGCGCGGCCGCGCCATCGTACTTGCCTTGGGCCGATGTGAGCTGGCCCTTGGCCGATTTCAGCTGGTCCTGCTTGCCGCTGGATTGCAGCGCCGCCACGTGCTTTTGTGCGACGTCGTATTGCGCTTTTGCCTGCACCAGCGCGACCGCCGATGCATCCAGCTCCTTGCGGGGCATGGCGCCTTCCTGGAAGAGAATGCGGCGGCTGTCGTAGACCTTCTGCTCCGCATCCAGCGCTTCTTTGGCCGTCTTGAGATCGAGTTCGGCTTTCTGCCACTCCTCGGGAAGCGAGGATGCTGTCTCTAACCCATACGCAGCCTGCGCCTGCTCGTATGCCCCTTTGTTTTCGACCTCGGCGGCGGCTAGATCGCGGTTCTCCAGCACCGCGAGCAGCTGGCCGCGGCGCACCCGGCTCCCGCGGTTCACATAAAACGTCCTGACCGGCGCGACAACCTTAGGTGTGATCGCCGCCTGGTCACGCGGGAAGAGGATGGCTTCGGCGGTAACGATGTGCTGGATTGTGCCGCGCTCGACCGGGGCAGTTTGGACCGTGACCACGGGCTGTGGTTCCTGCTCCTTCTTAGAGCATGAGATGAAAGTAAGCGCGAGAATTAGGAGCAGTGCAGCAGAACCCAGGCGAGCTGCCATGCGTCTGACCGAGTAGACATCCTTCCCGAGAACGGACCCAAGGAGCGGCCGCCGCTCGGATAGCGGCCCCTCAACTCCGGCGGTCAAACGAGGACCGCTTGCGCTCAGGATGACAATGCGAGAGGGAAGGCTTTTGTTGGCAAATCTGTTCATGCTAGAAGCTCCCCGTCAGCGTCTGCAGGTTGGCAATTGCCACGTGATATCGCGCCTGGCCATCGCGATAGTTGTTGCGCGCCTGGGTCAATGTGTTCTGCGCGTCTACAACTTCCAACGCAGTGGCCTCTCCCGACTGATAGCGCAACGTGGTCAGGCGCAAGCTGTCGGCGGCGAGATCGGCAGAGTTGCGCAAGATTTCCAGCTGTTTGTGCGCAGTCTCGGCCTCCGAATAAAACGACTGTAGATCGGCCACCGCCTGGCGTTGCGCAGCGTTCAACTCAATCTTTGCCTGATGCTGCTGCAGTTCGGCCTGTTTGACCTTGCTTTCAATAGCACCCCAATGCCAGACAGGGATATCCAACGTCGCGGTGGCGGCATAGCCAAGATTGCGGAACCCGTCGGTGTTGACTGCGAAGTGGTTGGCATCAATGCCGTATAGATAATCGAGCACCAGTGAAGGCAGATGCCCGGCGCGTGCCACCGACAGCTCGTGGTTCGCGACGTTCAGCGCTGCGAAGGCTGCTGCCAGCTCGGGGTTGTTTTTCTGTGCCAATTGCTGGACATCAGTCATGGGTGGAAGCGCCGGTGAGGCTGCCAAATCATCGGTCAGGGTGAAATCCTGAAAGAAATTCGGGAATAGCAGCACGGCGAGATTCAGACGAGCGTTGTGCGCAGCCAGTCTCGCTTCTTCCAGGGCGCGCTGCTGATCGTTGGCTTGGATCTGTGCTTTGATGACATCGGAGTGCGCTACCTCGCCGCCCTGCTCTAATTGCCGGCTCATGACCAGAAATGTTTGTGCAGCGTCGTCGGCCGCCTGCATGCTTTCGACTTTCGCCTGTGCGACTTGCAGCCCGTAATAGGCTTGCACGACCGTGACCACCAGGCCGCGAACGGCGATCTCCGCCTTAGCGCGTGCCAGCGCCTGCGCGGCTGAGGCGCGGCGATAGTCCGCAAACTGGCCTACGCCGATCACCTGCTGCACTGCGCCCTGGCTGATGTATTCGTGCACGCCGTTGTTGGCGATGAAACGGCCCGAGGCCGTCCCATTGCCCTGCGTGTACACGAACGCATTGTTGTAGTCCGCATTCGGCAGCAGCACGGCGCGAGCCTGGACGCGGTCCTCGCGCGCCAGCCCGAACTGGGTGAGGGCGGCCTGAAACTGGGGACTGTTGGCTCTAGCGCGAGTAATCGCATCGGTCAGGGTCAAATTGACGGTGCTTTGCGGGCTGGAAACTGTCGTTTGAGGAGCAGTGTTTTGCGCCTGCGCGATTTCAAGCAGCGCCAGAACCATGGCGGCCAATGTAATAGCAACTTTCAGGTACACGGCTCCCTCACAACTCAAGCGAATAGGATGCAGGAGGGAACCTTAAAGCAAGCTGAAGGGGAATTCCGATGGGGGCATGGTTAACGAAAGCTTTCCCTGCAGGACGCGGCCGGAAGCAGTAGAATAGTAAGAAGAAACTATATCAATCAGGTAGAGATGCCACCCGGCGTCGGCCGCCTGATCAGGTTTTGCATGAAGAGATCCTCGATTCTTTTACTGGCCGTGTTGATTGCCACTCCTTTCCTTTCGGCCCAGACCCAGGCCGCATCCGATGACACCGTGGTTGAGGAAATCATCGCCCGGGTCAACAACAGCATCATTACGCGCGCCGATCTGCGCAAGGCGCGGGAGCAGTTGTTTGCCGAGGCCCGCCAGCAGCAGGACGCGGCTACCGCTGAGCAGCAGGCGAAAGAGCATGAGAAGGATCTGCTGCGGGATCTGATCGATCAGCAGCTGCTTTTGCAGAAGGCGTCGGACTTGGGGATCAGCGCCGATACGGAGCTGGTGAAGCGGCTGGACGAGTTACGGAAGCAGATGCACGCCGATTCGATGGAGGACCTGGAGAAGGCAGCGCAGGCGCAGGGAATTCCATGGGAAGATTTCAAGCAGAACATGAAGAACAGCATCCTGACGCAGCGTGTGATCGGTCAGGAGGTTGGTGGGCACATCACGGTCTCCAATCAGGAAATCCAGCAATACTATGATCAGCATAAGAGCGAAATGGAGCGGCCCGAGCAGGTGCGTCTGAGCGAAATCCTGATTGCCACGCAGACCACGGCGGAGGTCAAAACGGAAAAGGGCGAGACGGCTCTGCCCGAGACGCCAAGTCCCGAAGTGGTGGCCAAGGCGCAAGCCAAGGCCAATGAAGTTTACGAAATGCTGAAGAAGGGCGGTAACTTTGACGAACTGGCGAAGAAATACTCGAATGGGCCTACAGCGCCTGTGGGCGGTGACCTTGAGTATTTCAAGCGCGGCACGTTGTCGAAGGAGCTGGAATCGAAGGTCTTCGAACTGCAACCGGGGCAATACACCGAGCCTATCCGCACGAACCAGGGATTCGTCATCCTGAAGGTCACTGAGCATCCAACGGCGGGAATTCCCGCAATGAAGGACGTCGACAAGGATGTTCAGGAACAGATTTACATGACGAAGATGCAGCCCGCCCTGCGCGACTACCTGACCAAGCTGCGCGAGGACGCATACATCGACATCAAGCCTGGCTACCTTGATACGGGAGCCAGCCCGAACGAGACCCAGCCTATATTTACGACCGCGGCCTCCGACAATTCCGGCAACAAGGTGAAGAAGAAGAAGAAATTGGGAGTATTCTGAGCTGCGAGCTCGAGCCGCCAGCTCTGGGCTAGTGGCTCGTGCTTTCCATTCCTGCCGTTGGATTCACGGTAACAATCTTCATCTTTCCGTTGGCCTGCTCGCGATACCAAATCTCGCCATCGCCGATCATCGTGCCCTGATAGTTTCCGAACAGGCATTTGGCTGACTGTTGTGCGATTGCGTGGTGGACGTGCGGGTCGAAGATGTTGTCGTAGTGCTCAAGGAACTGGGGCTTAGTCCTGATGCGGCTCTTCCTGGCGCCGCGAATCACCAGCAGCGGATAAGAAATCATGGAAGCGACTTTGTTCTTGTCGTCGCCGCTGACGGCAGTCTGTAGTTGCGCAAGGAAGGCACGAGACTTTTCGGCGATCTCCTCGCCCTGCGCGTCGACTGTGCTTCCCTGGCAAGTTTGCGCGTTCGGCGAGGTCTGCGCAGGCAATAGCGACCAGAGGCAGGCTAGAAAGAAGATGCCGCCCAGAACCGCGCGAGATCGTTTGCGAATCATGCTTGCTTCCTGTGCCGGGATCGCGGGGTTACGGCGTAATTAAGGGTTGCAATGAGGTGCGAGCGCCACTGGCCCGACTCGTTACTGCACCCGCTCCGGCCTGACCTGCTCATCGAGGAAGGCGACTGACTGAACGCCGGAGACTTCGAAGCGCTTGCGGCAGCGCGGATTCTTGCAGGCGACCAGATCGTCCCGGCGAACCATATAGGAGCGTGCTTTAGCGAACTTGGCGCGATCGCGTTCGTCGGCGCGCGAGGGCAACTGGCGGCGCTTGGTGCGTACCAACCAGCCGAGGTCGTACTCGGCGGACTGATGGCAGTGCGGACAATTCAGGGTCGCCTTCTTCGTTTCTTGCCGCTCGTCATAGAAATCGCGCTCTTCCATTCCGCCTCCGCTCAGCGCCGAAACATTCATTAGAACATAACCGGACGCGGCTCGATGTGGGGCAGGCGGCAAAGCCAGCAGGAAAACATTTTTAACCGGGTTGCCGGCTATCCTTTGAGCTTAAGATCCACCAGCTGCATGTCGGGAGAAGTCTGGTTCCAATCCGCGGAGATGTGTTCCAGGGTCATGCGAGCGGTCCTGGTTTGGCCGGGGCCGATAGGGGAGCGGCTGAGGTCAACCAGGTCGGGATAACCGCCCATCTGGTTTTGCACGAGGATGTGAAGGGGAATGGTCTCCGTCTGTACTACTTCATTCAGGGTATTCTTAAATACGAGCTTCATGTCGGCGCCGGTGAGCAACTTGTCGCCTGTGTTGGTGATATCGACATCCAGATAGGTGACTGTTCCGCCGACGTAGTTCTCGGCTGCGCTCAACTTTGGATTGGAGATCTGGAGCCTGGCGGCGGAAGGATCGGTATGGGCGGTGCTCTGGCCGCGGTTCCGCGTGAGGACAACGATGATACCCACGACCACAACAACCGCAATCAGCCCAATTAAGAAGGGCGTCAAGTTACGGTCTTCCTTCCGCTGTTGCGGAGGTGCGAACAGGTCAGCCATAGCTGTGAAGATTCTACTCCGGCGTTACTGGCGAGCGCGATTTCATTGTAGGCAGAAGGTCGGACCATCTTGGTATTGCGCTCATTTCATCGGACGCGAGCGACGATGGCGCGACTATAATGAACGTATGGCTCGTGGTTGGGAAAGTAAGTCTGTAGAAGCCCAAATAGAAGAAGCCGCCTCCGAACCCGCACAATCAGAGCACTTCTTCTCCGCTGCGGAACGTCAAACCAAACAGAAGAAAAATGATCTGCAACTCTCGCGCAAGCGTGTGCTGCAGCAACTGCAAAACAGCACAAACGAGCGATACTCGGAGCTGCTGCGGCGCACCCTGGCTGATCTGGATGCGCAAATCGCCGCTCTGTCCTAGGGCGGCGAAGAATTTAGACCTGTTGTGACGCGGGAGATCCTTACGCCTTCAGGCAGGCGCCTGAAATGCCCAGGGCCCGGCACTCCTCTTGCTCACATCGTGCTGTGATTGCAATCACGGAACCAGGTTCATTCCGCGAAGGACAATGCACTCAGAGGTGCAGTATGCCAGTGCTGGTGATTGCAGTCGTTTTCTTCGCGATTTTCCTGGTGATGGGTGTGATGGCGATCAGCGCAATTGTTGCCGAACACGGTGACCATTTGTTCAGTGGCAGGTGGAGCGACGAGCCGCGGGCTACCCGGCGGTGATCAAGCTTCGAGCAACGAGCCTCGCGCTACTGGCTGTCCAGCTATGAGCCGGAGTCGAGAGCTATAGTCTGTGATGTCCCGTAATTAACCCTCCCGTCCGCGGTTACTGATCAGGACAACAACTGCAACTACCTCAACCCGTGTATTGTTGCGGTTCGGGCGTCAGCTCGTGGCTCGAAGCTCGCCGCCCGTAGCTCGCGTCTGATAGCTACACCGCTTCCAACGCTCGCGCCAGGCAATCCTCACAAAAGCCGCTGTCCTTGATGTCAATCCACTCCACCGCATGAGAAGGCGCCATGGCGCATTGATGGTCGTGGCAGTGCGTGAGGCGCAAGGTATGTCCTAATTCGTGTACTGATTCCACCAGCAGGCGATTCGCAAGCAAATCCAAGTCATGCGGCAGGCCATAGAACTCCTGTTGCAATCGATGATAAGACACGACAGCGGAGCTTCCGCCTAACTGCGCCTCGCCGAAAACAAAAGTGAGAATGGGAATGTAGAGATCAAGCGAAGTTATGCCGAGCAAACGCCAGGTATTGCTGTTGATGTAGCGCTGCATGCTGGCCAGAAGTTCCGACGAGTGATATTGCTGGCGTTCCAGATGCAGAGCGAATCCGGGGTCGAGGGCCGGCGAAAGAATCTCCGCGGGCACACGGAACTTGTCCGATAGCGCCTCTGCGAGCCACTGCAGCAGTGCTGTCTCTGTCGAGCCTATCGGGAGTAGTTGGAGCTTTTTCATAGCGACGAGCCATGAGCTGCGAGCTACGAGCTATGAGCTGCGACCTTCGAGCTGCGGACTTCGAGCTGCGAGCCTCGAGCGGCGAGCCCCGGGCGGGAAGCTCCACTCGGCCTTAGTGTCTGTCGTGCGCTGTTCACGCTCTTTAGGAGGCCCGAGAGCATGCGTTGCACCTCAACCACATCCTGCTGCAGATGGGTGTAGACGCTGTGGGGGAGCATCCCCAGATCGTTCGCGAGCAGCAGGAAGTACTCTAGTTCGACAGACGAGCCCGCAGCGGTATTCAAGAAATGGTGGAACTCCCCATCTCCACCGCGACCACATCCTTCAGCAATGTTCGCAGCTACTGACGCAGCCGCCCGGCGCATCTGACTGGTGATCCCATAAAGCTCTTGGCGAGGAAAGTTGCTGGTTTCGCGGTATATAGCAAGGGTGAAGGCATGTGCTTTTCTCCAAACGTTCAGCCTTCGAAAATCGTTCATCTCTTCCTCCAGACGTTTTTGCCCAAAGCTCGCGGCTCGCAGCTCGCCGCTAGTTGCTAGTTGCTAACTGCTCCTTTTCCTTTCGATTCCATCCATACTTTTTCAGCTTGTGATGCAAGGTCACGCGATCAATGCCCAGGACCTCCGCCGTTTTCGTTTGATTGCCGCTGCATTCGCCGAGCACGCGCAGGATGTGGGCACGCTCCACGTCTTCCAGGCTGCGGACATCGCCAACCACGCCCAGTCCCGCACCGTTCTTTGCCTTCAGGGTAAAGTCACCTTCACGGAGCTCGGGTTCTTGTGCCACCACCATTCCGCGCTCGACTGCGTTCTCCAGTTCGCGGACGTTGCCGGGCCAGCTGTATTGCTGCAAGGCATTCATCGCTGCCGGCGAGACCCGCGTGATCTTCTTGCCCATCTCGCGCGAGAATTTACGGACGAAGTGATCGACCAGCGCGGGGATGTCTTCGCGGCGGTCGCGCAGCGGCGGCATCTCGATATGGAAGACGTTCAGGCGATAGTAGAGGTCGGGGCGGAACTTTCCTTCTTCAATTAACTGCTCCAGGTCTTTGTTCGTTGCCGCGACCACGCGGAAGTCGACTTTGATGGTCTGATTGCCCCCGACGCGGACGATCTCGCGCTCCTGTAAGACGCGCAGCAGGTCGGTCTGCGTCTTCAGGCTGATGTCGCCGATCTCGTCAAGAAAGACTGTCCCGCCCTCGGCGATCTCGAATTTGCCCTTCTTGCGATACTGCGCCCCGGTGAAGGCGCCTTTCTCATGTCCAAAGAGTTCGCTTTCCAGCAGCGTCTCGGTGAGTGCGCCGCAGTGAATCACGACCAGGGGATGGAAGCGTCGCGGGCTGCCGGCGTGAATGGCGCGGGCGACCAACTCTTTGCCCGTGCCGCTTTCGCCGGTGACCAGCACGGTCGCATCGGTGGGCGCGACCGTCTCGATGGCGTCGAAGACGTGCTTCATCGCTGCGCCTTGACCGACGATGTCGGAGGGTCGCGCGATCTCGGCGACGGTTTCTTTCAGGCGCGCGTTCTCTTCCTGCGTGCGGCGGTGCGACACGGCCTTGGCGACCAGGTGCGCGATCTCGTCGGGATCGAGCGGTTTGTTCACGTAGTCGTAGGCGCCGTTTTTCAGGGCCGCGATTGCCGTTTCCACCGAGGCGTAGCCGGTCATGATGATGACCAGCATCTCCGGACAGATTTCATGCAGGCGCCGCTGCAACTCGATGCCGTCGGTGCCGCGCATCTTGATGTCGACCAGCGCGACGTCAAAGCCCTGCTGGGCGACGCGCGTGAGCGCCTCATTGGCGTTCTCGGCGGTGGCCACGTCGTAGCCTTCTTCGGCGAACCATTTCGCGAGCGAATCACGAACGCTCAGTTCGTCATCGACGATTAGTAATTTGCCTTGCGTCATAAGCTACCTCATTTCGGTACGGCTACGCGGCCTTCGGCGCTCGCGGAATTTTCCTGTTCACCGGTGGAAGCGCCGGACTTTAGTCCGATGAAAATTTCTGCTTCCGTCATTTCGTCGTGGTCTCCATCACGCCTTCTCCGCTCTCGATATCAACATCTGGTCTCTGGCTGTCAATCGGAAGCACGATCTTGAAAGTCGTTCCCTGGCCGACCGTTGAGTTCACTTCAATGTGCCCGCCGTGGCGCTCGACGATGTTCTGGCTGATCGCCAGACCGAGGCCCGATCCGCCGGACTCTTTCGTCGTGTAAAAGGGCTCGAAGATGTGCGGCAGATGTTCGGCCGGGATTCCAATGCCGTCGTCGCGTATGATCAGTTCAATCACGCCATCTGGCGCGCGCGTGCTGATCCAGAGATTGCCTTCCTGCGGCATAGCATCGATGGCATTGATCACCATCGCCAGCACGACCTGCTCGATGTGCGCCGGATCGCAGTGCGCCGGAGGCAAGGCGGACGCGAGCTCCAGATTGAGCTGAATGCCGCCCAAGTCCAGCTTGTGCTGTACCAGTCGCATGCAGCGGCTGATGACCTGGTTCAGGTCGCACCAGGCCAGGTTCATGGGCGAGACGCGCGAGAAGCTCAGCAGGTTCTGCACCAACTCGCCGCAACGCTTGCTTTCGCTGGCGATCAGGTCGAGTGAGCCCTTCATCTCGTCCTGTTTTGTTGATATGGGCGTGTTCTTGTCGATCCAGCGTTTCACCAGCTTGGAGTAAGTGAGAATCCCCGAGAGGGGGTTGTTGATCTCGTGTGCCACGACAGCGGCCATCTTGCCGATGGTTGCCATCTTTTCCACCTGAAGCATGTGCTGGTGCGCCTGCTTCAGCTCGCGCGTTTTTTCCTCGACTCGATCTTCCAGCGTGTGAGCCCAAGCCGTGATTTCCTCCTGCGCCAGTTGCAGGCGATTGCTCATCTCGTTGAAGGACTGCGCCAACTCGCCCGCTTCGTCCTGCCAGTGCACGGGAATCTGCTGGCCGAGGCTGCCGCCGGCGATGCGCTCGGTGCCGGTCTTCAATTCCTGAAGCGGGTTGTGGACAACGATCCAGACAAACAAACCACTTAGAAACACAACGGCGAGCAGAGCTACGGCTGTGTAGGCGACCATCTCCCGCGTTTCGCGAGTGAGACTTTGATCGACCTTGGCGAGTGAGAGGTTGGTATCGAGCACTCCGAGAATTTGTACGCTGGCAGGATGCGCGTGACAGGCGGCATTGGAGCAGGCAGGCAGGTTCTCGATGGGGGTGATGATGCCGAGCACACGCGAGCCATCAGCGCGGTAGATGCGAAATCGATCGGAGCGATTGAGTCGAGTTAAGGGCTTCGATTCTTCGTGGCAGCCGTAGCAGGCCTCGGCCGTCTTGTCGACGGATGCGCCAACCTCCTCCGGGGCGGTGGAGTAGCTGATCAGCCCCTGCGGATTCATGATGCGGATGCGCACCATGCCGGGCTGATCGGCCATGTTCATCATCAGCTCGTAGAGGCCGACGCGATCGTTGTTCAGCATGTAGCGGGAGGCGCTGCGCTTGAGCACTTCGCTCTGCCGTTCGGCGCTGAGGAGGGCAGCATCCTCCAGATGCTTACGCTGGTCGCGGATGCTGAAGTAACCGAAGAAGGAAAAGATGATGATGAGGACAACAAAGATGCAGGCCATCAGCTTGGCACTGATGCTCCGCCCCAGACGCTGCAGCCAGCGCGAGAAGGTCGAAGCGGAGCCGCTGCGGGCCCCGCTCGAATTGTCAGTCACCTGCATTTACAGGCACCGCAAGCTCACTGGCAACCGTTTCCGGTTCGCGAGCCGTTTCGCGCCGCGCGGGGAGGTGCGCCTTCTCCTCGGGAAAAATCGGCAGATATTTGGCTGCCAATCCGAAGATGGCGAACCCCAGCGCGACGAACATGGCGGTAATCACGGTTTCGGTCCACTTCGGGCTATAGCGGCCATGGACGGCGTTCTCTACGCCTGTGATAGCTACGTTCAGGCGATTGGTAACGAAGCCGAGCAAGCACAGCACCGCTGCGAGATAGAGGCCTTGCGCACTTTCGCGGATCTTTGGCACCAGCAGCATGCCGAGGGGAATCAGCACGGAGAGGAAGATCTCCAGCAGAAAGAAGCGCTGCTCGTAGCTGGAGACGAAGACCAGCTTCAGAATGCCGCGATGATAGAAGTCTTCGAACTTCAGGATCCCGTAGAGCGCGAGGACGACGACCAGGACGCGCCCAAGATCGCGAAGGATCGGGAGCTCAAGTTCGCGACCGAAGTACTTCGAGCTCATCGACGACTCGAAGATGGTCATGGCCAGGCCGACCGCGATCGCCGAGAGGAAGAAGAAGACCGGCAGCAGCGGGCTGTACCAGAAGGGGTGCAGCTTGTTGGGCATGATCAGGTACAGCGTGCCGAGAGAGGACTGGTGCAGTGTCGAGAGCAGCACGCCAAGAATGACGAACACTACCATCACGCTGCGCACGATCTTCAGCGCCCGGTGCAGATGGAAGTGCTCCAGCACGATGGGTGAGAACTCCAACGCCAGGACCGTGGTGTAGAGCATCACGCAGTAGGCGACCTCAAACATCACCGAGTGCGGATTGCGCATGATCAGCGGATGCCAGATGTTCCAGGGCAGGCCAAGGTCGTACATCAGCGCGGCGCACACCAGCAGGTAGCCGAGGAACGCGGTGAGGATCGTCGGCCGGGTGATGGAGTGGAAACGCTTGATGTTGAAAATCTCGACCGCGGCGGTTAGGGTGAAGCCGCCGGCCGCCAGCATCACACCGCACATGACGTCGAAGCCGATCCACAGGCCCCAGGGGAACTGGTCGGAGAGATTGGTGGAGGCACCTAAACCGCGGAAGAAGCGGACGTAGGTGCAATAGATGCCGGCGACCATGATGACGAGGAAGACGGCCTTCCAGAAGGTGAATCGAATGCGCGGAACAGTCATCGGGCACCGCCTTTGTTTTCCTTTTCTTTAGCCTCAGCCTCGGCGACGTCTTCGCGGCGATGCGTGATCCAGTAAATGCCGCCGAGCATGGTGCCGAAGAGGGGAACGAAGTCAGGAATGCGCGACAGCACCTGGTAGGTGTAGAGGGGAAGCGCGCGTTCGGTGAGGTCGGTCTTCAGGCCGAAGTTGTTGAAGCCGATGGAGGACAGCAGCATCACTGACGTTCCACCAACTTCGGTTTCGCCGAAGATGTGGTGGAGGTAGGTGTCGGGATTTTCGCGGATGCGCTTTTTGGCTTCTTCCAGCAGGGTGTCGCGATCGCCGAAGAGGGTTGCGCCGGTAGGACAGATTTCGGCGCAGGCGGTCTGCTTGCCCGCAACCACGCGCTTGCTGCACATAATGCACTTGCGCACGCCGGGAATCGCCTTCTCCCACTCATACTTGGGAACGCCGAAGGGGCAGGCGGCCATGCAGTAGCGGCAGCCCATGCACTTGCTCTTGTCGTAGGTGACCGGGCCGAGGGAAGTTTTCTTCAGCGCGCCTACCGGACAAACCGAGGCACACGCCGGGTCTTCGCAGTGCATGCACAGGCGGCGCATGAACTTGTCATCTTTGGCGAGGACCGTGGTGTATTTCTGGGCTGAAGTTACTTCCCGAGCGGCGATCTTGTCGTCGTAAGGCAGGCCGTTTTCCGTGGCGCAGGCCTGCTCACACTGCTTGCACCCGATGCATTTTGTCGCATCGTAGAGGATTCCTTTGCTCATGAACTTTCTCCTGGCCGCGACGAGGAGTGCGAATACTCGTGGTGGCCAGATCGCACCCGACGGGGCCGGCCATGGTCGGCAGGAGAGCCGGCGCGGGGAAGCGCCGTCAGACGATCGGTAATCGCGGAGAACCTGCTCCAGGCCGGCCAAGTTGACCGGCCGGAAGAGGTTAAACCGTGACCCTACTTCAGGGTCTTCACATAAGTGGCCAGCTTGGCAGCCTCGGCAGCGCTGACGCCCTTGTTGGCGAAAGCGTGCATGGCTTTCTTCTGCGGGCCGCCGTTCTCGATGTAATCAACGAGATCGGCGTCCGTAGCCTTCTGAACGGCTGGAGACGAGAACGCAGGCGCTCCCATCTTCTGGCCGGCGGCTGTGCCCTTACCGTCGGCGCCATGGCAGCCGGCGCACTTCGCTTTGTAAACGTCTTCCTGCGCCCAGGAGAGGTTCGGTAGCGCTAGAAAAAGAGCGAATGCAATAACCAGAACAGCAAGGATGACTTTCTTCATGACTTCTCCCGTGAAACTGTATGAAAACCTGAATTAATGACTCATTGCCGTTGCTCTGGGCTGAAGCCGCGCCTGCTGCATGCACGGTTTCTATGAGTACGATTTCAGTCTGCGGTATGGATTTGGGAGCAGCAGTGATGGGAGTCACTTGTGGAGGTGATGGATTTCGCAACAACTTAGGTTACGGCGACGGATGGGCTGATGCGCTTTGCAGCGGAAGCTGTGGAGTTTCTCAACAGGTTCCGGGGGCGTTGTAAATCTGAATTCTCGAATGAGCTGGATTCGGGCCGCGCAAAAGCCAAAGGGCAAGCTTGAGCTTGCCCTTCGTCGGCTTTAGAGGCCGGGGTGAGACTGGCTACAACTCCAGCTCGGCGCGAATCATGTTGTCTTCCAGGTTGGAGTACATCTTGCACCCCAACCGCGTACACATGGCGCGCATCTCGCGGTTCTCGGGCAGCATGTTGGAGATGACTTTGCTCAGCTTCTCCGCACGCGCTACCTCGACCAGGCGGCGATATAGCTCCGTACCGAGGCCTTTATGCTGAGCTTCGTCAACGGCGACTGCTGCCAGCTCGGCTTCGTTCCGTCCGTGGAGTTTGCTCATGCGACCGACGGCAAGGATCTCCGGCTCGCCTGCCGCGCTCTGCCGCTCGGCAACCAGCGCCATTTCGCGATCGTAATCGATGAAGCAGGCGCGAGTGAGCCGCTCGTGGGCGACACGCTGCGTCAGCTTCAGTGGCTGGAACCACCGCAGATAGACGCTGCGCTCCGATAGTGCCTGATGGAAGCGGATCATCGCCGGCTCGTCTTCGGGGCGGATCGGACGAATCGTGACCGTTTCCCCATTCTTCATCGTCCACTGCTCGACGAGGTGGATAGGATATGGAGTTACCGCCGTCTTTGGCAGTTTGTCGGCGGTCATGTCGAGCCCATGGATAACTACCCGCGCGTCGAGCGCCAGCAGACGTTCGGGGGACGCGAGCAGCGGATTGATGTCGATTTCCTTGATCCAGGGCTGCTCGACGACCAGCTGGCTGAAGCGCACCAGCAGCTCTTCCAAGGCTGCCATGCTCACCGGCTTGCGCCCGCGAACGCCTTTCAGAGCCTTGAAGATGTTGGTCTGCTCCATCATCCGAAGCGCAAGCGTGGTGTTCAGCGGCGGCAGGGCCAGAGCGCGGTCTTTGAAGACCTCGACCAGCTGTCCGCCTGTGCCGAACAGGATTACCGGCCCAAACTGCGAATCGAGACTGCTGCCGATGATCAGCTCGTAGCCATCGAGCTTCGCCATCGGCTGAACGGTTACGCCCTGGAAGTGCTCGGCGCCAGCCTTCTCCGTGACCGCTTTCTTGATGTTCTGGAACGCGGTCTTCACGGCATTGGCATCACGCAGGTTGAGCTGCACGCCGCCGACATCGGTCTTGTGGGTGATGGTCAGCGAGTACAGCTTCAGGACGATGGGATAGCCGATCTCTTCGGCTGCCTTCAATGCTTCCTCTTCGGTCGCCGCAACGCGCGTTTCGACCGTAGGTATGTCGTAGCACTTCAGCAGCTGCTTCGACTCGTACTCGGTGAGGATGGTGCGGCCGGACTGGCGCACGTCAGCGATGATCTTCTCGGCTTTGCCGCGCAGGACAGCAGCATCGGCATTCTGCGGCAGCGACGGCGTTTCGTAGATTCCCTTCAGGTTGTATGCATAGCGCCACATGTAGTTGAAGGCGCGCACCGCGCTGTCGGGGAACTGGAACGTCGGAATGCCGGCCTGGTTGAGGATCTGCTCGCCGGCGGCGACTTCGGCGCCGCCCATCCAGCTGGCCAGCAACGGCTTGCCGAGGCCCTTCGCATAGGGCTTCAGCTTCTCGGCGATCTGCGTCGGGTTGGTCATGTCCTGCGGCGTCAGAACCACGAGCATGCCGTCGATGCTGGGATCTTTCGCTGCGATCTCCAGCGACTTCGCATAGCGCTCCGGCTCGGCATCGCCGAGGATGTCGACGGGATTGTTATGGCTCCACTGCGCGGGAAGGATCTCGTCGAAAGCCTTCATGGTCTCGGGTGATAGCTCGGCCAGTTCGCCGCCATTCGCCACGAGAGCATCGGTGGCCAGCACGCCGGGGCCGCCGGCATTGGTGAGAATGCAGAGGCGCTTGCCGCGCGGACGCGGCTGTTTGGCCAGCACGTCCGACATGAAGAAGATGTCGGCGATGCTGTTTACACGCAGAACACCGGTGCGGCGGAAGGCGGCGTCGAGCACTTCGTCACTGCCGGTGAGCGCGCCGGTATGTGACGCGGCAGCTTTGGCGGCGGCGGCGGTGCGTCCAGCCTTGATAACGATGACCGGCTTGGTCAGCGAGACCTCACGCGCAGCGGAGAGGAAGGAGCGCGCGTCGCCAATTGACTCCATGTAGATGACAATGCTCTGCGTGCGGGGATCGCTGCCGAAGTAGTCGACCAGGTCGCCCCAGTTGACGTCGAGCATGGAACCGGCGGAAACGAAGCCGCTGAAGCCGACGTTCTCGCGCAAGCTCCAGTCGAGAATGGCGGTGCAGAGGGCGCCACTCTGGCTGATGAAGGCGACATTGCCCGGCCGCGCCACGCTGCGTGCAAAGGTAGCGTTGAGACCGCAGATGGGATTCATCACGCCGAGGCAGTTCGGGCCGATGAGCCGCATCTTGCCCTGGATGATCTGCGAGATCTGGCGTTCCAGTTCCTTGCCATGCTCGCCGAATTCCTTGAAGCCGGCGGAGATCACGATGGCGGCTGGAATTCCAAGGTCGACCGAGTCCGCAATGATTTCGGGGACGGTGTCGGCCGGGGTGGTGACCACCACCAGATCAACTTTGTCAGGCAGGTCCTTGACGCTGGGGTAAGCCTTGATGCCAAGGACGCTTGGCCGCTTGGCGTTGACGGGGAAGACTGTGCCGCCGAAGGGGCTGCTCAACAGGTTCCAAAGTACGGAGCGGCCAACGCTGCCGGCGCGCTCGGATGCGCCGATAACGGCGACGCTCTTGGGTAGAAACAGGGGATCGAGAGGATGACTTTCAGTACGGTAAACGTCGGATGAAGGATCGGCTTTCAGCGTAGTGCTGGAAGGCTTCACGGCGGTAGTTGTCATAAGGGGCCTCACTGGAGATGACGCTCTAGTGTAAGCCTGCAAATGAGGCGATTGGAAATTCGTGGTCACGGAACATCGTGATAGCTCTCACACTACGGACTGTTGTGAAACTGGAGAACTCGGTCATAACGCTGACGCTCTTCAGAAACTGTCTGATGGCTGCATATAAAAGGAGAGTATCTGAGAACGTTGGCGCAATGCCTCAAGCCTCGCTGCTGACACACTTAGCAGCGGCTGTGCTGATCTCTGGACTGTCTGTCCACGTATTCACTTTCGCCTGGGGGATGAAGTTCATCGCGCGCTCGGCCAATGCCGTGATCGTGAGGCTGGGATTTACGCCGAGGTTGGTGGCGATCACGGAGCCGTCACAGACGTACATGTTCCTGTAGCCAAAGACACGGTGGCGGTGGTCGACGACGCCATGATCGGGCGACTCGGCAATGATGGCACCGCCTAAGCAATGCGCTGTGCCGGGGACGTTGAAGAGGATCTCCGGCAGCATGCTCATGGCGGTGCCCCCGGCGATCTGCGCGAACTTCTGCGCGAACTCGTTGGCGGCGGGAATGAATGTCGGAACTTTCCTGCCGCGGCTTACCAGGAATTTGCGGAAGGGCCAATAGATGTGGCGCTTCCAGCGCATGTCGATGTGGCCTTCCAGTGCCTGCATGCAAAGGAGGATGACGCACTCCTTCGCCCAGCGGAAGGGCAGCAGCAGGCGGAGCGTCTGCATGGGATGGAGCAGAAGAGAGGCGAGGAGATTGCGCATCCAGAGCGCAATGCGCCCCGGGCCTGGATGGCCGCCGGTCAAGATTGTGGCGAGCATGCTCATGGTGTCGGAGCCTTCGGGATAGCGGACGGCTTCGATGTGCGTGTGCTCGTCGATATAGACGCCGGAGCCGATGGCGACGCCTTTGGACAGATCGTCTTTTGAGTGTGGGACGCGAACGCCGATCAGCGACTCGGAGTTGGTGCGAACGTAGTTGCCGAGCTGATTGCTGATCGCAGGCAGCGAGCCTCTGTCCTTCAGGTCGAAGAGGAGCGCCATCGTCCCGAGGGAGGAGGCGGAGAAGACCACTCCGCGAGAGGTGAAGCGCTGAGCCTGACGATCGAATCGGGCGGTTGAGTTCACGGTGTGAACTTCGTAGCCGTGGCTGCCGTCGGCGACGCCATCGAGAGGACGAACATCGCCCACTCTCGTCTCAGCAAAAACCTTCGCCCCGCGTTTCTCGGCAAGATACAGATAGTTCATGTCGAGGGTGTTCTTCGCGCCGTGACGGCAGCCCATCATGCAGCCGCCGCAGCCCGTGCAGGTTTTGCGCTCGGGACCCTCGCCGCCGAAGAACGGATCAGGAATCGTCTTGCCGCCAGGCTCGCCTTCAGGTGGTTCCAGGATCGCAACGTGCGTGCGGTAGTAGGTGCTGCCGACTCCCGTCGCGTCGGCGACGCGCTGGAGCAGGCGATCGGCAGGGCCGAGGATTCGGTTCTCGATCACGCCGAGCATGCGCGATGCGGTGTCGTAATGCTGTGGCATCTCGGCCTTCCAATTCGAGAGGCCGCTCCAAGTTCCGGCGTCCCAAACTTTGTCCGGAGGGCGGAGGAGAGTGGACGCGTATGTGATCGAGCCACCGCCCACGGCGCAGCCGTGCAGGATGGTGACGTGGCGGAAGAAGCGCATGCTGAAGAAGCCGCGCAAAGCGAGGCTCGGGCGCCAGAACCAGCGATGCAGCGACCAACTCGTGCGCGGAAGGTTTTCCGGCGTCCAGCGGCGGCCCATTTCCATCACGGCGACCCGGTAGCCTTTTTCCGTGAGGCGATGGGCAGAGACGCTGCCGCCAAATCCGGAGCCTATGACGATGAAGTCGAAGTCGTAGTTGTGGTCCGCAATGGGCATCGTGGAATCGTGGGTTGTCGGCTGAAGCCAAGTCAAAAAAAGGAGTAAAGCGTTGGCGGCTCCGGCCGGTGAAACTGGGAGAGCCGTGCCGTCCCTACGGGACTCACAACCATTTTGCTGTTTACCCAGGACTCCGGCCGCCGCGGCGGCCTCCGTCCTGGGCTAAGCTGTTCACCGCGCCTGCGGCGCTCGATTGGCGGCGTTCGCTCTTCATTGCCGAAGGCGAAAGGCGTACCGTGCGCGGACTCTAAGCCTCAACATCTCACAAAAGACATCGCAAGGCAGTGATGGGCGGCACGGGGCGCGGTTTGTTAGTAACTCGAATCACTCCCGAAATGGTCATCGGTCACTGCGGTCATGGTCATGGAAAACGCATCATGGAGCGAGGGATCAATGCATCCACAGTTTTCGTGGTAGGGGGCCATCATGCCGGAGTCTCAGCCAAGCAATTCATTCTCCTGGGGAGACGCGCTCTTCCTGTACATCGAGCGCCCGGGGCAGCCGCTGCACATCGCGTGCGTGAGCGTCTTTGACGGCCCCATCCCGTTGAAGGCGTGCCGCGACTTTGTCGAGTCGAGGCTCCCGCTGGTGCCGCGCTACAAGCAACGCGTGGCGTTTCCGCCGTTCAACATTGGGCTGCCGAGCTGGCAGTTTGATCCCAACTTCGACATACGCAATCACATCCGGCAGGTGACGTTGCGAAAGGGATCGGAGCGCGAACTGAAGGCGCTGGCCTCGAAGATTTTCAGCGCCAGCCTGGAGCGGAACAAACCGCTGTGGGACATCACCCTGGTGCGCGGGCTGGAAGGAAATCGCACGGGGATGATCGCCCGCATCCACCATTGTTTGGCCGATGGCATATCGGGAGTGGGCATCATGAACGTGCTGATGGACCCGAGCCCGGTGCCGCCGGCGATTCCTCGCAAGAAGACGACGAAGCCGGCAGCGCCGACACGCGATGCGGGTGCGCAGCTGCTTGACAGTCTGATGAAGTCGTACTTCTCCGCCGTGAAGGGCGCGCTCATGCTGCATGGCGAGGCGCTGAAGATTGCGGAGGGTCTGGTCGGCAGTCCTGAGGGCGGGTTGAACGATCTGATGAACGTCGTGCCGGAGATCGCCAGCCCAGCGGAGCGACTGCCGTTTAACGTCGTCTGCCACGGACCACAGAAGTTTGGCTGGACGGAAATTCCGATGGCCGACATCCAAGCGATCCGGCAACTGCAAGGCGGGACGGTGAACGATGTGATCCTCACCGTGATCGCGGCTGCGTTGCGGCGGTATGCGGAGTTGCGCGGCGTGCGTGTTAAGGGACGCTCGGTGCGCATCATGATTCCGGTGAATGTTCGCGCAAACGGTGAGGCGAAGGAGTTGGGCAATCGGATTTCATTTCTGCCGGTCACGATTCCGCTGGACATTCGCAGTCCGCAGAAGCTGTTCGCCTTTGTGCGCGAGCGAATGGAATATCTGAAGCGGGCGCGCGCGGCGGAGTTTGTTGGATTTGCAGGCGGACTGTTCTCGGCGATTCCGACGCCGATATGGGCGGCGATCGGGCCGGTCGCGAGTCAGCTTCCGCTGAGCTTGTGCAACATTATTTGTACCAACGTTCCCGGGCCGCCGATGCCGCTGTATCTGCTGGGGCGGAAGATGCTGTCGTGGTACCCGTATGTGCCAATCGGCGGGGAGATGGGCGTGAACTGCGCGATCCTCAGCTACAACGGGACGGCGTATTTCGGATTTACATGCGACGTGAATGCCGTGCCTGATCCGGAGCACCTGGAGAAGTTTGTCGAGATGAGTTGCGAGGAGCTGCGGAAGATGGGCAAGGCTGCACCGGTCAAGCCCGAAAAAGCTGAGAAGCGGACGGCGAAGCCGAGACGCAAGCGCGCGAAGGCGACAATTCCGGTGGACGCGAAGCCAAGCCCAAGGCAAGCGGAGGCAGTCGCGGTACAAAGCGTCGAGACAGTTCCGTCGAACAAGAAAGCTTCTGAAGCGCAAACAGAGGTTCTTCTCGCTGTGGCGGGAGATTGATCGTTCGTAGAGCCTGGATGGAGTCTCGCGAAGCGAGACGGAAGATGATAGCCACCGCTTTAGCGGCCAGCTAAATTGAAGATATCCCTTTGCGGGTACACTCCAGCGTGTGCACCAGCGATTCCTGCGGAAGCTTGCCGATGATGGGCTCGATGATCCAGCCCAGGCCGAGCGGGATGTCGCGCGTTAAGGAGATGGCGCGGCATTCGATGTAAACCCCGTTTGGCGTTTGCGATGTCGCGCGCCGATCAGGCGTGGCGTCGCGTTTATCGTCGAACTTCCAGTAGGAATACAGGCGCCAGAGGAAGCCGTAACCGGTGTCCGGATCCAGGATCTTCTCTTTGGGAGTCTCGGCATCTTCCACTTCGGCGATGCGCGTGGTGTAGGACCGGCAGAACCAGCGGCCGGGGGCGACTTCGGAGTAGTGGACGTCGTGGTCGGTGTCGAGGACGACGGTGATGATTTTCTTCTTCAATAGGCGCAGGAAGATTTTGAAGTCGTTTCCCTCGCGGCTGATCAGTTTCGAGTCGATCACCTCGGGCTGATAGATGTTTTTGTGATTGTCGTAATTCTGCACCAGAGCGAGCACCTGCTCGGTGGTGGTATCAGGAATGAAAGCGGCGCCGGTCCAATCGTGAATCAGGCCATTGGGAACCTTGACCGGCCCGTTGCCCGACCATAGATGGGCGACGATTTTGCCTTGCCGCACCTGCTGCGCACGATCATGGCTGGTATCAGCCCAGAGAAAGGCACTGTCACCTTTGAGCGAGGGCTGCATGCCGTCTTCCGCTTCGCGGATGTATTCGTTGAAGGCCTGCAGGGTGCGCGGCTTCAACTGCACGATGTTGGCGGTCTGGGGCATGAGCGTTTTGAGTTGCATTAAAGATGTAGGACGCCGCCGTTTGGCTTCAGACCTTCAGAATACTCGGAAGGGCGAAGGCGCATGTGCCGCCGGGCTGTCGGGTTCCGTTCCCGGGCCGGCTTATCCGCGCGAAGCCGTGGTCGTCGTTCTTTTGGAGGGCGGATCCGCATCGCGCGCTCTGCCATTCTTCGATGCCGATGCGGCACTCTTGCCGCTGCCATTATTGTCCGACGAAAACAGATAGTCCTCGATTTCGTCGATGCGCTCATCCGCGTCGTGGTAGCCGAGATTGATGAGTGCGCGAGTGTACTTCGGCGTGAACAACAGGTAGCTCATCAGGGCGGAACAGGAGGCCTCGTCGCGCCCGAGGCCGTTCACGAAGTATTGAATGAGATACGGCATCTCGCGTTGGTGCTGGGCGGCGACTTGCGTGAGGTTCATCGAGGGCGTGACCAGAAATGCGCTCACCGGCCGCATTCTTTCGGAACGTTCGAAGTCAGCCGGGCTGACCTGGCCATTGGTGAGCAGCTCGTTCAGGCGCTTGAGATGTTCCACGTCGGTGGCCAGATGGTCGAGGAACATGACGTTGAAGAGCACGCCCATCACCTGGGCCAGCGACGGTGGATTGCGGTCGGGGGCTTCCTCCTGTTGCGAGCGTTCGCCGCGCACTCCGATGGCAAAGATCTTCTCCGCGCCCAGGCGAATCACCGGGCTTAACGGCTGCTGCAAACGCATGCAGCCGTCGCCGAAGAACGCAGCGCCGCGCGGAGTTTCCAGGCGCACCGGCTGGAAGACCAGCGGAATCGCGGCCGAGGCGCAGATATGCTCCACCGTGATCTTCGTGGACAGCGTGATGCGGCGGCTGCGGTTCCACATCGGGTGCCCCTTGGCGCCCTGTACGAAGAGGTAACCGGTGCCCGAGTTGTAATTGGTGGCAGATACCGCCAAGGCATAGAGGTGACCGCGCTTGATGTTGTCCTGGATACGATCGCAGTTAAAGTGTTTCCTCAAGAAGTAGCGCAGTGGAGTCGCGTCGAGCAGCGAGCGGGCATTGCCTCCGCCGAAGGCGCCTCCGAAGGAGAGATCGAGGATCCAGATGAGGGAGTTGTGCGCCTGGGAGGCGAGGTCGCAGCGAAAGACGTCGGAGGGTTTGATATTCGCCCAGAGATCGGCGAGGTGCTTTGTAGTGGCGGAAAATTCGTCGCTTCCGGCGGCTAAGGCCGAACCGTTGACCGCTCCCGCGGAGGCGCCTCCGATGATGGGAAAAGGGTTGCCGTCAGTCTGGACGCGTTTGATTTCGCCTATCCGCTTGAGAACGCCCGCCTGATAGGCGCCGCGAGCGCCGCCTCCGGTCATGGCCAGACCGAGCACTTTCTTCATGCTTCCCCTTTTGGCCCCCGATTGCCGTTCTCGCAGAACGATTTACGTCTCCTGCGCGAGCCCATGCCCTGACTTACGGTCCACTCGCCGCAGCAGCGCCAAATTGTGTTCTTGTTTTCTTGGTGTACTCGAATCGTGTACCGGGGAGAGGCAATTGTCAAGAGCGCGCAGTGGGGCTTTCCCGATTGGGGAATGCGACGTTGAGCGCTTGTCGTTGGATGGCTTCGTCGTGTTGACAATCCGACTCAGACAATCTTCGGCTTCGGAGACTTTTCTTATTCGCAGAACAAACTCGCGCGAAGAGTTCTAGATTGTGTGGCGACGATTCGCGAGGTACGTGGGCACCGAGAAATATTCTTCGGCGTTCGTGAGGCTGAAGGTCACAAAACAAAATGCCAGTACGAGGTGCTCGAGCGAGGCGCCGAAGTATTGCCAGAATGCGGCGTGCGCGCCGGGGTAGTTGGCGGAGAAGAGCAAGGTCAGCATGTACACGACACCGCAGACGCTCGCGGCGCGGACCAGTACTCCGAGGACGAGTGCAAGACCGATCGCAAGCTCGCCATATGCCACGAGAAAAGCGATTGCCGTGGCGTGCGGCAGCACAAAGTTCTTCAGCACCGGCACCATGAACGGATAAGCGCCATCCTGGAGGAAGCGGTTGATCCAGTACTGAAAGCCGCCGCCGAGTGTGAATTGCGTGCCGAAGACTTTGTAGTGCGCAAAGATCAGGAAGAGCGCGCCCACGGCGATGCGAAGCAGGGCGAGGGCTTTGGCGGGGGAGAGCATCAGGGCGAACGGTAACACCCGATCTGATATCGAAGCAATAGATGCGACTCGTCAAGCCGCTTTTCAAGCGCAATTTTTCTTGCCGTCGGAAAATCGGACTAGTATTGTTGCGCTTTTGCGAAGTGTTCTGGAGCCGGAGCGGGAGACTATGAAAGACGGGAACCTCAAGCGGGCACTCTCACTGCTGTTCATCCTCACTGCATTCGCCATGAGCGCCCAACTCGCACACGGCCAAACCTTCACCGTGCTCTATAACTTTATCCAGCAAGGAGCTGGCGGATCAAATCCCAACGCCGGAGTGACGATGGATGCGGCGGGTAATCTTTATGGGACTACCGTTGAGGGTGGTACGGAAAACGGCGGAACGGTTTTCAAGCTGACGCGCAGGAATGGCGCCTGGATTTTATCAAGCTTGTATAGCTTCCAATGTTGCGGCGATGGTTCCGAGCCAATGGCGCGGGTTGTCTTCGGCCCGGACGGCGCCTTATACGGCACGACCCAAGCCGGCGGTTTCACCGGCCAGAACTGTCCGAACGGCTGCGGTGTGATCTTCAGTCTGCGACCGCCCGCCACCGTCTGCCGCGCGGTGAGCTGTCCATGGACAGAAACTATCCTGTACCACTTCACTGGAGGCTTGGACGGTGGCAATCCGGGACTCGGCGATCTTATCTTCGACCGCGCACGCAATATCTACGGGACGACCGAAGTCGGCGGCGCTTACGGCTCGGGAACTGTCTTCAAACTAAGCCCAAGCAACGGACGATGGACGGAAAACGTTCTTTATAGTTTTAGCGGTAGCGATGGTGAGCTCCCTGTTGGGGGTGTGATCTTCGATCATTCCGGCAATCTCTGGGGTACAACTCTTTGGGGAGGCTACGTCGCCGAATTCTTCCACGGAGTGGGGGTCGTCTTCGAGTTATCGCCCTCTGGCTCCGGCTGGACGCAAACCAGCCTCTACAAGTTTATGGATGCCCAGGACGGCGGACTTCCCATGGCAGCCCTGGCTATCGACTCTGCTGGTCGCCTCTACGGCACTACAAGCATAGGAGGCACTGGCGGCTGCATGTCGAGCTTGTACACAGGATGTGGCACCGTTTTTCAGTCGCAAGGCGACGGAGTGCAACCGCTCTACGCGTTTCCAGGCAATAACACATCCGGCTTCCCGTTCGGACCTGAAGCACCTGTCACGGTTGACGCCGCCGGCAACCTTTATGGCACCAGCTTTGCGGATGGCATCAACGGAGCAGGGAATGTTTTCAAGCTGACGAACCAAAATGGCGGTTGGATTTTCACATCGCTGGTTGACTTCAGCAACACGAGCGCATCCGCTCCCATCAGCAACGTCGTCATCGACGGCAATGGTGACCTCTACGGAACCGCCAGTTCAGGTGGGAGCGGAAACGGCGGGGTGGTGTGGAAGATCGCACCTTAGCCGAGTGCCGGGCGAGCGTCTGTTGTTTAGCCGGGCTTTCGCGACTCGGCCCTATCCAAGACCTTCCAGAGCGGGGCGCGATTAGTGTCGTGCTTTCTTCTGCGCGCCTTTTTTGCGTGCTACGCTCGTTTTCGGTTTGTGCTTGCGCGGCTTCGGTTCTTGCTGGCGGGCTTCCAGTTCTGCGAGACGGCGGCGCAGTTCCAGCAGCTCGGGGCTCGCGTTCGGTTCGGTGGGCGGCTTTTCTGAAGTCGAGCCCTGCATGAAGTTCTTCATCATCTGCAGCGGCGAAAGCGCGGCCGACTGCATCTGGCTGAAGCGGTCCTGCACCGAGTTTTGCACTTTCTGATAGGTGTCGAAGGCCGACTTCAGATACCACATGATGAATTCCTGGCCGACATGATCCGTCGTCACGATGAGCTGGCGCAAGAGTTCCAGCGGCAGGCCGGCGGGTTGGCCCTTCGCGTCTTCCACGATGATCTGGGTGAGGGTAACGCGCGTGATGTCTTCGCCCGTGGCCGCATCGAGGACTTGCACGTCCTTCCCGTTTCGGACCAGCGCCGCGATGTCTTCCAGATTGATGTAGCGGCTGTTGGAAGTGTCATATAGTCTGCGGTTTGCGTACTTCTTGATGACGATGCGGTCGCCGTTCATCGGCCAGCTCCTCTGTTGCAGCGCAAAACTTTCTGCGAAGTCCTTGACAGCTTACCTCGATAATTCTATATTTTAGTTGATGCTGCACTGCAGCAAATCGGAGGTCATAATGCCTAGAAATGGAAAGCCCGAGTCGGCCGTCCACATCGGCGACTCGTCGTTCGTTTCTCTGCTGTCGGGTTGGGTGCAGCAGGGGGTAGAAAACTTCTTCGCCACGCAGAGAATTCTGGTCGATCTGGCGATGACGCAGAACACCAATGCCATGAACCTTATCCGCAAGCGCTTCGCGAACCCTGAGTTCTGCCCGGTCGGAGTTCTGACCGAGCTGGCGGGGGAAGCGATGTCGAACTTCATCGAGGGTCAGAAGCTGCTTCTGAGCCTGGCGCAGAAGGAGCAGGAGATTATCACCAACGGCGTGAAGGAGCGGGTTGCCGGAAACGCCCCTGCGATGGCGTTCACGGAGCTGATGGACCGCGGCTTCAACACCTTTGTCGACATGCAGCAGGAGTTCCTGAAGACTGCCAGCAAGCAGACTCACACCTGGCTCAATGCGATCAAGGCCGGCAAGGGCTTCGATCCTGAGGGCCTGGTCGAGATGGCGCGCGATGCGATGGAGAACTTCGTGTACACGCAGAAGAAGTTCCTCGATGTGATCGCGGAGGAAACCACGAAGGCCACCAGCGGCCGCGAGCCCAAGAAGGTAAAGAAGACCGACCTGGCCGAGATGGCGAAGGAAGCCACCGACGCGTTCATCGAGGCGCAGAAGAAGCTGATGGACGTTGCCGGCAAGCAGGTCAACGCCGGAATGCGCGCCGCGGGTCAGACGATGAATCTGTTCGCGCCGTTTCCGTTCATCCCGATCCCGGACCTCACCCGCGAGGGCGTGAAGAACTTTGTCAGCGCGGAGAAGGCGCTGATCGATACGGTCATGACGGCTCCGGAGCGCAAGCATCCGCGCAAGACGACGGCTCGCGGTAAGCGGCCGGCGCGGACGATCAAGATGGAAGCGGCTCACGCAGGTTAATAGAGGAGAGTCGTGTCCCAGGTGCTCGAGCTTCAAACCAGGAGTTAGTCGAGCGCCTTCATTGACGTGCCGTCTCCCAGGCGGCACGTCAATTTTGTTTTCAGTTGTCGGTTGTCAGTTGTCAGCCAAACACTCTGCTGGCCGCTCTGGCGCACAGCTATAATGCTGCGCACGTGGCGATCCACTCGAGAGGGCATTGGCACCCCGCTGTGGCCCCAAGGCTATGACAACAGGCGGGCGCGTGCGCCCTGCCGTCGCAAAACAGAGACCGCCTTCGAATCGAAGGAAACGAATTCCTCTGCTCCCAGCCACTCCCCTTCGTAAGCGATGACGCCATCCGCAAAGTCTTCCCCTTGATCGAGAACGGCAAGGCCGGCATCTATTGCGGGACGATTCACGACCACGTTAGCGCTGTTGATGAGGCGCCGAATCGCATCAGAGATCTCAGGCGTAGCTTTCTTGTAGCCTCGGCGCAGCACCCAGACAAACTCGCAGAGAACCGCAGCAGGAACAGCAACCAACTCGGCCTGCTGCAAGAGCTTCGCTGCCTGCCGCGCTTGATGCGGGTCGTCTTGCACAGCCGCTCTGACCAGGACATTGGTATCGGCAGTGATTTTCATTTTGCCTTCGCCCATCCCTTGGCCGCGATCCGGTTTATGTCGTCGATGGTGAGTCTGGGCCCATTCTTCTGTGAGAGGCAGCCAATGAAATCGGCAACCCTGCCCTCGTGGGCAGCGGCCCGCACAACAATCCTGCCATCCGGCAGCTTATACGCCTCGACCTTCTCTCCCGGACTGACCCCGAGATGCTGGAGCAACTCCTGCTTGAGTGTCACTTGGCCTTTTGCAGTAATTGTGAGCCTGGTCATAATGCACCTAACTTCTATCGTAAGGCATAAATGCCTTACTGTCTACGGGCAGGCGTTGGAGAGGTCCCTGTCGATCATGGGTAATCGATTGACTGAGATTGAAAGCTCTGGGCCGATCCTCCCGCTGAAGCGGGAAGGATGGGGCACCCAGATGAATGTGATGGCTCAGGAGAGGAGCTTCCAGATTAACAACAAGTCTATTCGGCCCTCAGGGTTTCCGCCGGCTCGATGCTGGTGATGCGCAGAGCAGGCAGGAACGCGGCAATGGATGCCACGATCGCCAAAATCAGCGGCACGACAATAAGCGTAAGCGAATCGTGCGTGCTGATGCCGTAAATGAAGCCGCGCAAAATCCTGGCGGTTAGTAGACCGAGGACAATTCCGGCGACAAGGCCTTGCAACATTGCGTAAATTCCCGATCTGCCGATCTCAACCACCGCATCCTGGCGGTTCGCTCCCAGAGCCATTCGGATACCGATCTCCCGCCGCCTTTGAACTACCAGGTTCGCGATCAGTCCATAAACACCGATCGCGGAAAGCAGCAATCCAAGGATGGCCAAGCCGGAAAGAATGGCGACTGCGAGTTGCTGCTCGCTGAGCGCGCTTCCACGCACGTCATCCATGGTGAATGCAGGCGAGAAGGGTAAATCTGGAGCCGCAGACTTGAGGGCAGCGACCACCGCTCGATTCACTCCTTCGGTGTTGCCGGCAGTACGAACGATCCAAGTCGGCTGAAACCAGACGTGCGCCACACGATCGGCGTCGGATGTTTGCTGGTCGTAAGGGACATACGCAGTTGGCTCGCTTGTCAGTGGGGCTTCTTGCGAGAGGCCGGGCGTCTGCATCACGTTCCCGGCAACTCCTACGATTTGCACAACGGTCTTCCCAACCTTGAAGTGGCGGCCCACGGCATCCACCGCGCCGAAATACAAACGCGCGAAGCTCTCGTTCACGAGGGCAACGTGCTGGCTGTCGGCGGTGTCTGACTCGCCGATCGAGCGCCCAAAGAGAACCGGCAACTCGAGTGTCTCGAAATATCCCGGAGACACGAACACATAGTCCACCGCCTGGTCCTTGCCGGCGTGGGGACCATCGACGAAGGTTACATCTTCATTGAGGCTGCGCTCGTAAGGAACATCCAAACCAACCCCTGCAGACTTCACCCCAGGAATTTGGCGTACCGCTGCCAGGCTGCCGGCAAGAAGCTGATGAACGGATTCGGAAGTCCCGTAACGCGAGTCATCGAGAGATGCCTTCATCATGGTGATGTTCTGCGGGGAAAAGCCGGAAGGCAGGGTTTGTAGATGAACCAGCGTGCGGATCAGTAATCCGGCAGCTACCAGAAGCACTACGGTAAGGGCCATTTCGCCGGCGACTAAGCCTTGGCGCAACAGGCGCGAATGGGTGCCGGCAATCGATCTGTCGCCTAACGAAAGCGCCGCGCGCAGATCCGGGATTCTACGCTGCAGGGCAGGCAGGACTCCGAACAGCACCGTGGTCAGTGCCATGCATGAAATGGCAAACAGGAGAACACGCCAGTCAAGTTCTACTGGACCGACGGGAAGGTTGCGCGCCAGCGAAGATTGGTTGGCAAGGCGGAACAGAGAGGCGGCAAGCGCAACGCCCAGCGCGGCTCCCAGCGCTGCCAGTAGCAGAGCCTCTGTCCAGAATTGACGAAGCAACGCTGCCCTCGAGGCTCCGAGCGCCATGCGGGTTGCGATTTCATGGCGTCGGGCGGCGACTCTCGCCAGGGTAATGCCGGCGAGGTTTGCACATGCGATCAGCAGCACAAGCATCACCGCGCCGGTAAGAATCAAAATGGGCAGCCGCGTAATCGTGCCTACGGTAGATTGCAGGGGATTGGCGAGCATCCAGGCGTGGCCTTGAGGATGCTGCTTGGTGAGTGCCTCAAATATTTTTGGCCGCAGCCGGGAGAGCTCCGTGTCGGCTTGCTGCCAGGTAGCGCCGTCGCGCAGGCGCAGATAGACGAAGTAATTGATGCCCGCGCCTTCTCCCGTTCGTGAAGGGCGGAGCGGCGTCCACAGGTCTCCAGAGGCGGTGGCATAGACGTGCGGCGGGAGCACGCCGACGATGGTGTATGGTTCGCCTTTCAGCGTGATCGCCTTGCCGAGCACATCCTTGTCGCCGTGAAGCGCTCGGCGCCAGAGGTTGTAGCTGAGAACCACTGCGTTTGGGCCGCGCGGCCGGTCTTCGTCCTCGGTAAACTCGCGGCCAATCAGCGGACGCACGCCCATCACTTCGAAGTAGTGGGCGGATACGCGCGCTCCGCTCACCGATTCAACGTCGTCCCCGATTTGCAGGTTGACAATCGTGTGTGGCGCACCGGGAAGATTCGGCGCGGAAGCCGCTGCTGCGATGACGGAGGGAACGTTGTCGCGAACCAACTCCCACATCTCGCCGTCATGCAGGATCTTGAACAGCGAATTCTGGTCAGCTTCGGGAATACCTATGAATCGATTCAGCAATACGCCCAGGCGTTCCGGATGTGGATAGGGAAAGGTGCGGATAAGAAATGCGTTCGCCAGCGTGAAGGCCGCGGTATTTGCGCCTATGCCGAGCGCCAGGGTGAGAATCGCAACCGTGGTGAACCCAGGCGACTTCCGCAATTGACGAATGGCGTATCGCAGGTCCTGAAGAAAGCGCGTCATGAGCTGCTCCCCGGGCGCAAGAACCTTTAAAGACGAGCAATCCGTTTTCCAGAGCTGGGAGGGCTCCCAAACGAACTGGAAATGTTGATCTGAACGAGTTTGCACCTAATTTGGAAGGTGGCAAGCGATCTCCACACTTGTTCCACTGCTCAACCGACTGTTCATTTCTGAACACGGAGACCTCTTGCCGAAAACGCCGCTCATCCTCCCGCTGAACCGCGAGGGATGGTGCCGCCGGACCGAATCCAACGCATAATTTGGGAACGGTCGCCTGGGTAAGCAAGATTTCTATTGGCAACCTGAGGTCGATGTAACTACACTAACTCACCGGAAGCTCCCTCCGATCGGTAACCTCCTGCGCGAGGTTCTGCGCCACTGACCGGGCCTGCCTTCCTAGCGAACGAAAAGGGATCAGGCAACTGCCTATGGCACCGCCGCCGGTCGGCACCTTTCAGCAAGAGAACGCAGAAGCTGACATTACGATTTGGAAGGAAGCGCTATTCGCCGCTGACCTTCTTTTGCTGCATGCTTCGCCCGTGTATTACGGGCTGGGCATTCCTCGCGGCGATGGCTCGGCCGTGGTCCTGGTGCCAGGCTTCATGGGAACCGACGCTTACCTCACACAACTGCATTCGTGGCTGGGGCGCATCGGGTATCGACCGTACTTCTCCGGAATCGGATTGAATGCAGAGTGCCCCAACCTTCTGATCCGCGAAAAACTCAACGACAATATAGAAAAAGCGCTCTTCGACACCGGGGAGAAGATTCACCTCATCGGTCACAGCCTGGGCGGTGTGATTGCGCGCGCGCTCGCCAGCCAGCGGCGGGATGATGTGGCGTCGGTCATTACGCTGGCGTCGCCCTTCCGCGGTTCGGTGCTGCATCCCACGATCCTGCGCGTTGCCGAAGCGGTACGGCAGCAGATCCTCGCCGAGCGCGGCCCGCAAGTTCTGCCGACCTGCTACACGGGAAAGTGTACGTGCGATTTCCTCGATTCGCTGCGGCGCAAGATGCCGCACGGCGTGCTGGAGACGGCCATCTACACTCAGACCGACGGCATTGCCGACTGGCGTTACTGCATGACGGGCAATCCGAAGAATGATTTTGAGGTGCCGGGCACGCATATTGGCCTGGCATTTAATTCCTCGGTGTATGCCATCATCGCCAAGCGGCTGGCGCTGGCGCGAGAAACATAACGTCGTTTACCGCGTCGATTTCTTCTGAAGCTCCATCTACCAAACGATCATTCCCGCCAAAAGTTGCGCCTTGGGTGCGCTCCGTTCGCAGCGTTCGAGCCGGCCGTGGCGCTGAGCTGCGTTCCATTTTGGGAAGGCTCTAAAGTTTACATCTCAAATCCGGAAATTGTTACTGAAGGCGTTGCGAGGCGAAGGGCATACTGAAATCAGGCCTCCGATCACGCTGCAAATCATGAGCCGATTGCTATGATCGGCGGGCCGCGAAAACTATCGGCCGACTTCCCCAAGTCAGGGCAAGTGGCAAGGAGATTTTTATGCGGCGCTCATTGGTGTGCGTCCTTGCTTTCCTCTTTCTAATTACTCTCTCTGCTTTCTCACAACAAACCGACATCCGTCAATTCTCCACCTTCAGCGCGTATTCCTACTTCAACACCCCGTCGTTGAATCTGACGCAGCACGGCTTCGATGGCGACTTCGGCGTCAACGTCCGTCCCTGGCTGACGATCGGCGGCGACTTCAGCTATGGCACCGGCAGCAGCTCACTGCTTCCCGACAATCTGAGTCTGGCCACGAAGGCAAAGCTGGCGCCGTATCTTCCCTTGCTCCCGCCGGGATATGCGTTGTCCGTGCCTTACGACGCGACCAATTACACGTACGAAGCCGGACCGCAATTCAACTATCGTGGCTTTAAGAAGGTAACTTTGTTTGTGCGTCCTGCCCTGGGAGCCATCCATGCGAAGTTCACCGCCAGGCCAAGCGATCCTATCCAGGCTGCGATTGTGAATGGGCTCCTGCACGGGAGCACATCGCAGACCGATACCGTGTTGTTCTACGGCTTCGGGGGCGGACTGACCTGGGAGATCACGCCCAACTTTGGCATCCGCGCGGCGACTGACATGGTCCACTACAACTTCTTCTCGGACCTGCTCAACGGCGGACGTAATACCGTGCGCTTCACCATCGGGACGAAGTATTCGTTCGGAAAGAACATCGTGCGGAAATAGCAGCACTTCTACCGGTAGTAATATGTTGAAGCGCGTCCCCAAGATGGGTAACGCGCTTCTTCTTTGCCAATCGGGTCAACTCGCATATACTCGCAATTGCATCTGAACCGGTTTGCGAACGCGGAGATTTCTTATGCGGCGCTTGTTGGTCTGTGTGCTTGCTCTCTCGTCTTTGGCTGCTCTTACCTGTTACTCACAACAAACCGAGATCCCTCGCTACTCTGCCTACGGAGCGTTTTCGTATTTCTCCACGCCGTCTCTGAATCTGACGCAGCGCGGCTTCGATGGCGATTTCGGGGTGAACATGCTTCCCTGGCTGACCCTGGGCGGCGATTTCAGCTATGGCACCGGCAGCAGCGCGCTTGTTCCCAACGATCTGAATCAAGCTACCAAGGCAATGCTGGCGCCGTTTCTGCCCTTGCTTCCCCCCGGATATGTGCTGGCCGTACCTTATAACGCGACGGACTACACCTACGAGGCGGGACCGCAGTTTAACTATCGGCACTTTCAGCATGTGACGTTGTTCGCCCGTCCAGCGCTGGGAGCCATCCACTCGCACTTCACCGCCAAACCAGCCGATCCCATCCAGGCAGCGATTGTGAATGCCCTGCTGCACGGGAGCACGTCGCAGAGCGACACGGTGGTGTTTTACGGCTTCGGGGGCGGAGTGACGTGGGAGGTCACGCCGAACTTCGGTCTGCGTGTGGCCTCCGATTTCGTGCACTACAACTTCTTCTCGAACATTCTGGACGGCGGCCGCAACAGCGTGCGCGTCACGGTGGGAACGAAGTTCTCTTTTGGCAGGAACATCGTGAAGTAAATCGAGCGCGAGAGCAAGTCGAAGATCGTTGGCGCGTTACCGAAGTCGGCTGACGCGCTTTCTTCTTAGTGTAGGCCCTGTCCTCGCTATTCTTAGAACCCATGAAAATGACTCATGAAAATCATTGTTGAGCCTAAAAGACTTATTGGGTTCGTTTCGCAGAAACCGCATCTAGTAATGAGAAGATTATCTAATCGTAATACTACTTCTAACACAAATCATACCGCACCGCCCGGCGGGAAGGAGGCGCGAGCCGCTATTTTATTTTGCACTTTCGAGCCGGCGCTGGCAGGCCTTGTTTCGGGGCAGAAGAACACCCCGTCCAGACAGGTAGTAAAGAGGTGACAGAGGTCGCCTAGCTTCGATCTCTTTTTCAGCTTCCTCAAAGCTCCAGATCCCGGCATAAATCTGGTCGGCGGCGCCTTTATTGCCAGATAGCGCTCGAGATTGTAGCTCGGAGCGCGCTTGAACCATGCCACTCTCCGACCGACTCAGTCGACGTTGTTTCCACATGCACTCGGCCATTTGCGCAACCCAGAACGTTTCCGACGGACCTTCTGGCTGGTACTCCTGCTGCAGGGCCTCGAGAAGTTTGGAGAATCGCTCGTAGGGATCAGAGCCGTTGTGCTCGTCCTCATCATCGGCGTCGTGGAATGGTATGACAACGTGATCTGCAAACAGCCCGGTTGTGACGGCGTTATACCTGGATCTGTTCTTACCTCGCTCGGTTCGAGGGCCCGTCGATCGTTTTGCGTTCTGGCGATTTGCGGCAAGCTTCTTTTCCGTAACAGTCTTCCTCACTGTCATAACCACACCATACGTTCTCGTGATCTCTTAATCCGGAAAAGCCTAGCAGAAACATTCGAGGCATCAGCGAATAAAATGCGAACGGCAGCATCCACGTAGCTCTTCTTGAAGCGTGAGCCACCATGACCAGCGCGATAACCTCGCGGCATCGAATAGCCGTTAGTTGTTGGAGGCTGTGGGAGAGCTAGTACGGAACTATTGAGTTTGCTGAAGCGACTTCGGCGCCGCTTATCGCGCGCGTGCTTTCGCCACGCAAATAGCGCACGACGAAGTAGCCGGAATCGGCCCGGGCAAAGCGGGCACGGAGCTGATCATCGATTTTCGCTCGATCCTGAACCCGTTGTGTCTCCTGATAGAGGCGTGAAAGCTTGACCAGCACCCGGGCATACTCCGGAAATGCAAGATTATCTCCTTGACACAAGGTACAATCCCTTCTAATCTGCTTCCATGCTCGCTTACGGCTTTGATTTCCGAGATTTAGGGCCAGCGGAAAGCCGCTTAATGTGCCGTTTGGCTTGTCGCAACACCTTCGGGTGGAATACGACCTCAGCGATCTCGTTGTTCGTCATCTCCGTAGCGTGTTTCGGGACTGATTTCTTCTTTGGCAAGGTACTCCTATGAAGCAGGTACGTAGCGCTGTCGACCTTCTGTCGGTGGTGAATCGGTACGGTACTGACGGCCAGTGCCGCGAGTATCTGACACAACTTCGCTGGCCCGAGGGCGTGAAGTGCCCGAAGTGCGACTCAGACAAAATCTCTCGCATAAAGCTTCGCCACCAATTCGATTGCGATTCATGCCGCTATCAGTTCTCCGTTTTGTCGGGCACGATGTTCCATGATACGCACCTTGCCCTGACAAAGTGGTTCTACGCGACCTACATCCTCTGCGAGTCTCGCAAGGGTGTTAGCGCCAATCAGCTTAAACGGATGCTTCGCGTTAGCTACGAAACCGCGTGGTATCTCTGCCACAGAATCAGGGCCGCGATGAAGGCCGCACAGCCGCAGCCGCTCCTTGCTGGCGTAGTAGAGATGGACGAAACCTATATCGGTGGACACCATCACGGTGCGTGCTTGACTGGCGGCGGCGCCCCAATGAAGCAGATCGTGCTTGGCATCCGTCAGCGTGGCGGAGAACTTCGCTTCTTCACCGCCCACGATGTTAAGCTCGGAACCATTCGCCAGTTCATAAAGGAGAATATTAGCGACAAGGTAGATGCATTTATCACCGACGATTTCTCTACCTACCAGTTCGCCGTTAAGGGCCGGCCGCTTGAGCGCAAGCATAAAACGGTCAATCACAGCCGCAAAGAGTATGTGCGCGGCGATGTCTACACTAATACCGTGGAGTCTGCATTTAGTTTGCTTAAGCGCGGCATCGTAGGAACATGGCATAAAATCAGCGCTAAACACTTGCAAGCTTATCTAGACGAGATGTCCTTTCGTTTCGACAATCGCAACAACCCTTATCTATTCCGCGACACGCTCGCCAAGATGCTAGAAGCGGAGCATGTCGAATATAAGCAACTCACTGCTGAGGCTGCTTAGGAGTGGACTCTTTCTTTATCTGCTCCCATATGTTGTCTCTTTTCCTATTCAGAGTTACACCAGCCACAAAGAACACTACCGAAGCAAGAAAAATAAGTGGGGCGATTCTGTGGAGCATAAGGCCCCCTACTTCGGTAAGCTTCTCTGCTCCCATGTAATCGACTACGATATTGACCGTAAACCCTAAGCAAAAGCTGGCAAATGAAAATGCCGCATTAGCCATAAAGCTAGATAGACTTATAGCTTGTACATCCACCTCGCCTACCGCCCACATATCTGGTTTCCTTTCGAGATATGCGGGCGTGAGCCTAGCGCCAACGGAAGGCGCGTGTTCAGCAACCGCTGACTGTTTATGACGGCTGGTCTTGGCAGTCTTTTCTGTTGCTTTTTCGGGAGGCTTGTAATCCTCGACAGCCCGATCGCCTCCCATGATTTTGGCGATCTTAGACAATCCGGAGGGCATAGCCCTACGCTCCATTCGCTTTGGGCTTTTTCGCTGCTTCCGCTATATCTTTGTCTACTTTTCCAAGAACAGAAGTGAGTGACTTTACCAGCGCTCTCACATCGTCCGTGGGCATCACCATAGCGAAACGTATTCTCTCGCGGTGTCCGGCAGTTCCTTCTCCGAAGGTAATGCGAAAAGCGTCTTCGGCTCCCTCGACCAAAAATGCGTCCACATAAATCGCCGGACGACTTCTGGCAACATTGCTGTCTTCTTCTTCTTCGTTCGATTTCGGTGTTGTTACTTCTTGGTTGTCTGCCATGGTCGCAAAGCATATACACGCCCCTACCTTGTGTCAAGCCGATAATCTTGCGCGAGAGCAACTCCGCTCCAAAGCTAACCGGCGGCAACACGGGGCACCATGCGCGTGGATCGAGGTTTCAGTTCGTGATTTCGTCGAAAGTGGTGCTCTAGCTTCTTGTCGCACATCAGCTTCCGCAGCCGTTGGCATTCCCTTTTCGGGAATTGCCCCGGCCCCTTCCCACTAGAGCTTCAGCCTGCGCCATTTCACGAGCCTTCTGTGGCAGATGGCTCTTTTCCCCCACTCCACGGCTCTTCGCCGGCTTCTTGTGGATACCTACAACTTTCCCTAATTCAATAACTTAACCACATACTGAGCGCCCATTCAATTTCGGCCTCGGACGTGCACTTACACAATTCGGAGGCCGACTGGGGCCGGGTCTCCGGGCATTAGAAATTATGAAAGCTGCAGTTTCATATCAGGAGATCGATCTCATGAAGAAAGCAATGTTAATCACGCTCATGGTCCTGGCCGTCGGCGCATTCGCCGTGGCACAGCTCCAGAACCCGACCACTGACGTGTTGGGTGCTCACCTCAACTACGGCCGCGGTTGCGCTGCCTGCCATGCTCCGCATAGCGGCGCGCTCGGCAACGGTATATCCACCTCCGATCCCAACACCGGCAACATCGCCCTCTGGGGCCAAGATGTCCAGCCTCTGCTTGGCCAATCGTTCATCACCGGCCAGAGCGAGCACGGCAGCTACACGCTGAGCTTCCCCGCGAGCTGGCAGAACGGTACCTCCGATCCCGCCGTTACCGGTACCATGCTTTGCCTCAGCTGCCATGATGGCAATCTGGCCAAGGGCTCGCACATGAACAATGCCGTTTATGAAGTTCTGCCTGGAACCTACGGCAGCAACCCCATCCCGACGCTGCTGGGCAACAACGGCGCCGGCCAGATCGGCGACTACCTCAACGATCACCCGGTGGGCGACAACGCCACCGTCGGCTGCGGCGGCCAGTATGACTGGGACTGCACCATCGCTGCGAACGGCAAGATCCTGATGAATGGTCCGAATTCCTCCAAGTTCGTCACGAACTACGGATTCTTCGTCAGCACGAAGGCGTTCAACAACCTGCCGACCGTTCAGTGCACCACCTGCCACAACCAGCACCTGATGAATGTAGTTAAGGTGAGTGCCAGCAACTCCGGCCTGCCTCCGGGCAACTACGCCACGATGTTCTTCATTCGGGCGCCCTATAACCCGGCCAGCGGGATCGGCGGCTCCAACCAGACGGCCCAGTTCTGCCGCCAGTGCCATGGCGGCGAGGCCAACGAGATGAACGGTGGCTTGACCATCCCGACCACCTTCTAACCAATACTGCTTGATGGGGAGGGAGTATCTCCCTCCCCATACTCGAGAAGTAAAACCGGGTGAGGGAAGTAATCAGGGGTGAGGAAAAAAATGAAGTACAAGCTCTCAATCTGCGCGCTGGTTCTAGCCTCTCTTTCCGTAGTATCCGCTCAGGTAGCCTCCCACTCCCAACCATCCGGATTCACTGTGCCGAGCGCGCAAATCAGCCGCCCGGCAGGCAAACCGGTGGCGCGGGTGAACGGGGTGGTGCTTACCGATGTCGACCTGGTGCGCGAAGAGTACGCGATCTTCCCCTACGCCAAGCAGCACGGCGGCAAGATCCCCGCGGAGATGGAACCCGGAATCCGCAAGGGCGCCCTCGACATGATCATCTTCGAGGAGCTGGTCTACCAGGATGCCCAGAAAAGAAACGTCACGATTCCTGCGGAGCGACTGAACAAAGCAGTGGCAGAATTTCGCAAGCAGTTCGACACTCCCGCCCAGTATCGCGAGTATCTGCAATCGGAATTTAACGGCAACGAGCAGGCGCTGCGCGAGAAGATCAAGCGCTCCCTGCTGATTGAACAATTATTGAAGAGCGAAGTGGAAGCGAAGTCCGCGGTTTCCGCCGTGGAGCTGCGCGGCTTCTATGACAAGAATCCACAAAAGTTTCAATATCCCGAATCGTTCGCCATTCAGACCATCTCCGTCATCCCTCCCCAGAACGCGACGGCAGCGCAATTGAAAGAAGCGAAGAAGCGCGCCGACGAGGCCTACAAGCAGGCCAAAACTACAAAAACCGCGATGGAGTTCGGGCTGCTCGCGGAAAAAGTCTCGGAAGACGACTACCGGGTAATGCTCGGCGACCACAAGTGGGTTTCGCGCGCGCAGATGCCGCCCGAGATTCTACCGCTTGCGCTAAAGATGAAAGATGGCGAGATGAGTGGCTTGATTCAGGTAGGACCGAACTACGTGGTCTTTCGCATGAACAAGCACATTCCAGCAGGCAAAACCCCTTTCGCGCAAGTAAAGGATTCTCTGCGCAAGGAATTGGAAAAGCAAAAGACAGACCAGGTTCGTGCCGCGCTCAACAAGCGCCTGCACCAGAACGCAAAAGTAGAAACGTTGTAAGGCTACAAGCTGCGAGCCATGAGCCGCGAGCTCAAGGCGGCAGTCGAGGCTAAAGGCTCGAAGCTCAGAGCTCGAAGCTAACAGGTCCCGAAGAGGACCGAAGGTTGGTGGGGGTTGGCACTACGATTTCACAATGCGCATCTGATTCTGGCAGCCCTTCTGCTGTTGGCCTTTCCCTCTCCCGCGCAGATCACCATCGGCGAAAACCTGAGCCTGACCTCCTCGGGGACGATCAACGCCGGCTATAACGGCACTTACGGCGATGTCATCCAGTCAAGCCATGGTTTGGGCTTCGGCGGTACCGCGGCATTAAACGGCTACTATTACAATCCCAATTTCATTTCCTTCAGCGCTAATCCCTATTACAACCAGTCGCGCAGCAATTCCGGTGTCGGTTCCGTCTCCGATGCCTCCGGCGTGACGCTGATCAGTTCGATCTTCAGCGGCAGTCACTTTCCCGGTTCTATCAACTACAGTGCCGCCTTTAACAGCACCGGCAATTATGGAATTCCCGGGATTTCCAGCCTGGACACCAACGGCAATAGCCAGAATCTCGGCATCAACTGGAACGCATTCGTGCCTGGATTCCCGACGCTTTCGGTAGGTTATCAGCAGGGAAACAGTAACTATTCGCTGTACGGCACCAACGAAAATGGTAGTTCGAACTTCCGGTCCCTGAATGTAAGTTCCACCTATAACTTTTACGGCTTTGGCTTAGGCGCCGCAGTGTCGCACAGCGTATCGAATGCGCTGATCCCCGGAGTTGTTGTGGACGCGCAAACCGCCACCACCAACTCCGACAGCACCAGCTACATCTTTACCGCCTCACATGCCATGCCCTGGAATGGCAGCTTCTCTACTTCTTTCAATAGGACAGATCTAAATTCTGACTACCTGGGCTACCTCTTCAATGGAAACATCGATCTGCTCACCGCTAGTGTTGGATTGCATCCCACGCCAAAGTTGAGTTTCTCCCTGGGGGCCAGTTATACGGATAACCTGAGCGGCTCGTTGTACCAGGCTCTCGTTCCCGGAGCCTCAACCAGCTCCCTGGCCCCGGCTACCGGCACATCCGGCGCCGGGACGGTACTGAACCAGGCATCGAATCCCGCAACCAATACTGGGACGATTGTCGGGGTACAGCAGACCTCCACCGAGCAATCCTCACACGGCCTGAACGTGTTCTTCACTACCGCATACTCCTTCGCCCCCAACCTGCAAGCCCAGGGCCTGGTCGAGCGCCGGCAACAGACCTATCTCGGCGAGAGCTTCGGATCCAATCTGTACAGCGGTGGCGTTTACTACAACCGGAACATCGCCGGCGGCTTCCTGGGAGCTTCCGTAAATCTATTCGACAGTACAGTCGATACCAGCAGTCAGAATCAATTCGGCTACAGTACCAATGTCAGCTATGGGCGGCGTTTTGGGGCATGGCAGGTCTCCGGATACGTCAGCTACGTTCAGAATGTGCAGACCTATCTGGTCACCTACAACACGTCGGCCTATAGCTTCTCCGGCAGTGCAAGCCGGCGTCTGGGCACGAGCTGGTACTGGACCGCGAGCGCCGGCACCGGCCGCACCGGTCTGACCGCCCAGCCCGGTACAAGCAACAGCAGTGAGAGCTTCAGCACCACCCTCGGCACAAGGAAGTACGCATTCGGGGCCGGCTACAGCAAGTCGGACGGCACCTCGCTCGCCTCCGGTGGTGGCCTGATACCGACGCCCCTGCCTCCGATCATTCCCAGCGAGCTGCTGGTCGGATATGGTGGTACCAGTTATTCGATCTCCGCGTCCGCCGCTCCCACGCGCCGCTTGAATGCTTCTTTCAGCTACGTAAAATCGAAGAACAATTTCAACAATGTCGGTCTCTACTCCTGGAACAATTTCGAGCAGGAGAACGCCTACATCCAATATCAATTCCGTCAACTCGGTATCAACGGCGGCTACACCCGCCTCGTCCAGGGATTCAGCGCCTCAGGTCTTCCGCCTGCTTCGGTCTCGTCGTTCTATATTGGTGTTTATCGATGGTTCAATTTCTTCTAGACCGGAAGTGGCTGGGAAGACCGCGCTCGCTCATTGTGTTGTTTACGACTGTACTGTGCCTGACGCCTTCCTGGGCTGCGCCGAAAAAGTCGAAGACCGTTGAAGTCCAGGTCCCCGAGCTTCTGCTCCCCGAAGGGCGCAAGCTCACCTTCGAGCGCACGCTGCAATCCGATCGCGACATCCGCGGCAAGCCCGGCTTCTTCACCAAGGTCTTCGATCTGGTCGTCGGCAAGCCCGACCTGCACTTCCTCGTGCGTCCCTACAGCGTGGTAGAAGACTCGCGCGGCCGCGTCATTATTACTGACCCGGGCGCGCAGGGTGTGCACATCTTCGATCCCGTCCAGCAGAAGTACAAGTTCATCGAGCGCAAAGAGAAGGGCAAGGACGCCATGCGCGCGCCGCAATGCGTGGCCGTCGACAACAAAGACAACATCTACGTCACCGACTCCGAGTCGGGCAAGATCTTCGTCTTCAATGCTGACGGCAAATACCAGCACGCACTCGGCAGCTTGAAAGGCGGCGAAGGCTTCTTCAAACGGCCCACGGGCATCGCCATCGATTCCGATGAGCAGAAGATCTACATCACCGACACGCTGCGCAACCAGATCTTCGTAACCGATATGAAGGGCGATGTCATCAAGACCATCGGCCAGAACGGTAGCAACCCGGGTGAGTTCAACTACCCCACCGAGCTGCGGCTTGATGGCAAGGGCCTGCTCGTCGTCGATGCGATGAACTTCCGCGTGCAGGCGGTTGACCGCTCCGGACAATATCAGTTTGGTATCGGCGCAATCGGCGACGGCACAGGCGCCATGTTTCGCCCCAAGGGAATTGGCGTCGACTCCGAAGGCCACGTCTATGTTGTCGAAGGCTCGCACGACATGGTGCAGGTTTTCGACCGCGAAGGCCGCCTGCTCTACTATTTCGGCCAGCAGGGCACCGGCTTCGGCGACTTCCGCCTGCCCACCGGCCTTTTCATCGACCGCAACGACCGCGTCTTCGTTGTCGACTCCTACAACCGTCGCGTGCAGGTCTTCCAGTATCACGCCGTCAAGCAAGCGAAGGGAGGCGCGCAGTGAAGTTGAGGTTTGCCCTCGCTTGCGTTTTGAATTTCGCCTTCGCGGCAATGACCACCGCGCAGGTGAAGGGCGCGCCCAAGAGCGTACAAGGCGAAGCGCAAAGGCCCCCGCAGCAGCATCTCTCCGCGCCTCCAGGCAAGAGGCTGGGCATGACCGACATCACCGGCGACGTCATCGGCATGCACAACTTGTCGCCTGGCAGCCCCTCGCCGATCCAGGGTCCCGGCAACGGCCCCTGCCTCTACTGCCACGTGCCGCACTCCGGCAACGGCAACGTCGCGCCGCTCTGGAACCAGACGCTCTCGACCGCGACCTACACGACGTACACCAGCACGACCAACGTCAACCGGGACAACCCGCAGATGCCCCTTGGCAGCGACAGCGGGCTCTGCCTTAGCTGCCATGACGGCACCGTAGGCGTCGCTGACACCGTGCTCTTCGGACAACTGCCCACCAGCGGGGGCTGGATCCAGGGCGACAACTTCACCACGCAACTACAGAGCTCGCACCCGTTCAGCCTGGTCAAGCCGCTGCAGGACAACATCGACCTGATCTCCACGCTCGTCTCGCAGGGGAGGACCGGCGATACGACCGGCGCGATTCAGCTGATCAATGGCACCGTGGAATGCACCTCGTGCCACAGCCCGCACGCGCAGGCGATCGACAAGCTCTCGCAAAATTTTCTCGTGCTTGACAGCTCGAATGGCAAAATGTGCCTCGCCTGCCACGACCCGACGCGCACTTCGATGGGCGGCACGAACCAGGTCAATCCCATGGCGGGATGGGCGACGGGAATTCACGCTAGCGCGCAGAACACAGTTTCTTCGCAAGCCCAGCTGGGCAGTTACGGCACCGTCGGCGCGAACGCCTGCGTCTCTTGTCATGCTCCGCACAACGCCAGCGGAGCGCCTCGCCTGCTGCGCGGCTCCAACGAGAACGCCTGCCTGCCCTGCCACAACGGCAGCAACAATCTTTCTCCAGTGGCGCCGAACATTGCAGCCGAATTCCAGAAGATCGGCCACCCCTTCCCCAGCGGCACCAACCAGCACGACGCTGCCGAGCCGCCACTGCTGCAGAACAATCGTCACGCCACCTGCGTCGACTGCCACAACGGACACGGCGCGCAGCAGGTGACGTCGTTCAACATTCCGCCGCTCATCCGCGTCTCGCAAACCGGCGCCATCGGCATCGGCATGGACGGCACGAGCGTCGTCAATCCCGTCGTCAATCAATACGAGACCTGCCTGCGCTGCCACGGCTACAGCTCCGGCAAGCAGGTGAACCCGGCGTTTGGTTATCTGCCGCTCAGGTCCGCCAGCGATCCGCTGAACGTCATCCCGCAGATGAACACCAGCGCGAAATCGAGCCACCCGGTGATGCACGCGCGCAGCAGCAGCTTCCCGCAGCCCAGTCTGCTGACCACCATGCTCGACTTCAACGGCGGCACCAACAACGGCCGCACCATGGGCTCGCAGATCTTCTGCACCGATTGCCACAACAGCGACGACAATCGCGAGTTCGGCCGCAGCGGCCCGAACGGCCCGCACGGCTCGCGCTGGTGGCACATCCTGGAGCGCGACTACGAAGACAGCCAGGCGCCCGGTGGCCCAGGAACGCCGATCACGGTCAACCTGAACCCGCAGCCCGACCTCAGCGTGAACGGGCCGTACGGCATCTGCGCCAAGTGCCACAACCTCAGCATCGTCATGCAAACCATCTCGTGGAGCGGCCACAACAGCCACGTCTACACCGACGGCTTCTCCTGCTCGACCTGTCACACCGCGCACGGCATGACCGCCACCAGCGCAAACCCGACCGGCGTGCGGATGGTCGACTTCGACCTCAACGTCGTGGGCCAGAACAACGGCCAGCCGGTCTCCTACGACCAGGCCTCGAACTCCTGCGTCCTGATGTGCCACAATACCGCGCACGATCCCGGCGGCGGCATCCGAAGACTCACTGGCCCGCAGCAGACAAACGGTGCGATAAAGAAACGGTAAGCGCAGTAACGACCTGCCTCCGACACTATGTCCACCAGCAGTGCATCGACGGCGACTGCCTCCACGAACGCGATGCGCAGATGGTTTGACTCAGGGCCCGTTCGGGTTGTCGCTCTGCTTGCGACCATCACGTTCCCAGCGGCATTCGAAGGGTTGCGCCTCTCCGCCCTCGCCGACAACGACATCTGGTGGCATCTGCGCACAGGTCTGTGGATCCTGCAAGACCACGCGATCCCACGCAGCGGCCTCTTCTCGCAGTCGTCGTCGCTGCCGTGGATCGACGCAAGCTGGGGCTTCGACCTCCTGACCGGGATGGCGTATCGCCGTTTCGGCTTGGCGGCGCTTCCCCTGTCGCTGATGTTCCTGCAACTGGCGATCGCCACGGGGCTATTCATGCTCGCGCGGGTGACGAGCCGGAAATTCTGGCCGGCCGTAATCCTCACCGCGATCGGCCAATGCTGTATCGTTCCACTGCAGCCCCGCCCGGCGCTGTGCTCCATCTTCTTTCTCGCTGTCGAGCTCGCAATCCTGCTCACCAGCCGTCGTACTGGCGATACGCAACGATTGTTCTGGCTGCCGGCGATCTTCTTGCTCTGGGCGAACCTCGATCGCCAGTTCGCTTACGGCCTATTCGCGCTGGCACTCTTCTGCCTGGCCGCTGTCATCGAACGCCTCGGCCGCAACTCAGGACTGCAGTGGCTCAACACGGGCCTGCTGCCCCTCAACGGCGTCAAGCTGACATTAGCGGCCGGGGGTTCGCTGCTGGCGACCTTCTTCACGCCCTACACCTGGCACCTGCACGCGCTGATCTGGCAAAGCGCCACCAGCTCCGCCGCCGATCGCTACTTCCGCCCGCTGCACGCCATGCGCTTCCGCCAGCCCCAGGACTACCTCCTGATGCTGCTGGTCATGACCGCCTTCTTCGTCCTCGGACGCCGCCGCTCGCGCGATGTCTTCCTGATATCGCTGCTGATCGTCGCCGCCGTGATCTCTTTCCGCCTGCAACGCGACAATTGGCTGGTTGTCGTAGTCTCGGTCGCAATCATCGGGAACGCATTGTTTTCGCTGGAGGAGAATCGTGTGCTCGATGTTTCGCGTCCCTATCGGCGCGACACGATCGTCGCCGCCGCGCTTGCAATCATCGTGGCCGCTGCGCTGGGCCTGCGAATCGGCGCTACTAGATCTCTGCACCCAAAGATCGCCGCAGCCTATCCCGTCGCCGCCGCGGAATACATCCGGCAGAGCAATCTGCCGCAGCCCCTGTTCAACGCGTACGAGTTCGGCGGCTTTCTGACTTGGTATTTGCCCGAATACCCCGTCTACATCGACGGCCGCATTGATCTCTATGGCGACGGAATCAACATTCCTTACTTCAAACTCATGCAGGCAGAAATCCCGCTGCAATCGCACGCCGGCTTCACGAGCGCACAAACCTTCTTCCTCCAGGCCGACTCCCCGCTCGGCGAGGCGCTCGTGACACTGCCCGGATTCCGTTTGATCTATCGCGACAAGCTTGCTGTGGTCATTGTCAGAGAAAAGTAAGAAGGCTGGAAAGATTAGTCGCCCGGGTAGAGCGCGGCTTCAGTCCGAAAAAGAATCCGAGTCCCTTCAGGGGCGATGCAACCGCCGCAGGAGTCACTGCCGCACAAACACCGCCGCCAGCTGGTCCTCATAAACCTTGCGGAACCGCGGATCCAACTCCAACACCGCAACCAACCCGTCGCGGCGCCGCAACAACACGAAGCCAGCTTCATTAAGGTAAGGATTTTGCTTGTACGATGCCTCGCCCTCCTGCGTTGCGAGCAACTGATTGTCCAGTTCCTCCCCGTACAGATCGGTGCGGCCATCGATCACCACGGGATACTCCGGCAGATACCACGTCAGAAAGCCGCCCCAATCGAAATTGTTGTACAGCGGCCCGGGAAGCTGGTTCTGCCGCACGAAGTTCACCGCGTCGACAGGGAACATCGAGCTGATCGCCCGATCCAGTCCGCGAGTAGTGAAGCCCATCCCAGGTGCCAACAGCAGCAGCAGGATCGCCGCACCCGCAAAAACTCCGGCCAGGGCAAGCCCGCCTTCACTCTTGCGCGGCTCCTCATTGACCCGGGCATCTGCAATGCACGCCGCTGCCGCAACACAGAGGAACCACGAATCGCGCATCGTGCGGAACGCGACCACACACGCCATCACCAATAGCAAAACTTTGAAAACATCAATCTTCTTCCGCCACGCCACGGCAAAAAATGCAGCGCCTGCCAGCAGCAGCTCCACATAGTTCTCATACGTGCGGAAGCTGAGCGGCTGGAGCTCTTTGATGGTCGAGTAAATGACCTGGGAACGCGAGTACGCAAAAATCACTCTATAAAGATGATAGGAATACGGGCCAATCAGCGTCGCCAGCACACACGCGCCGAATACCGCCATCAGCCTGCCGGAAGGCAAGGTGGATTCACCGAGGGACGCAGGCACAACTGCGAAGCGTGTCGCCGCGCGCTGACCGACATTGCACGCGGCGAATAAACCCACAACGCCCAGCCCGTAGATGAACTGGATGTGCAGGTTCGCCCAGAGCAGGAATATCAGCGGCAACCAATACAAGCCCCGAATATCGCCGCTGCGCTGGCTATCCAAAATCAACGTCAGCGTCACGCAGAACAGCGCAATCGAAAAGAACACCGGCCGTGGCATCATCAGGAACAGAAACGCGTAGCAGCAGAGCGCACCCAGGGCAGCTGCCATCCAAAAATTTCCCGACAACCGCCGCACCATCCAATACACGCTGAACGCCACCATCAACGTTAGCAATGTGCCGTAGATCCCAATCCCCAAAATCCCGAACGCCGTGTAGAAGCGCGACAGCAGCACTTCATATCCCCAGCTATAAGCCGCCCACGGCCGATCCGCAGCACTCCGCGACAAGATCCCGTTATGCGGAAATGCCGCGTGCTGCACGATCCAGTCGCCCACTTTGAGATGCCACCAGATGTCCAGATCGATGACAGAGAACTTCAGCTGCAAAGCGACCGCTCCCACGAACACCAGCAAAGCGGTCAGCGTAATCATTCGCAATAACCGCAGGCGTGACAGCAGCATGATCTCCTGCACGAAGCCACTGTGGCTGTGAATGGTTGCGGCTGGTGTTGTGGCAGAACTCATAGATGCAGCGATTGCGAAGAGCTGGCTTTAGGCCGACGTCCCCCCGCGCTTTCCTTATCTTTCCCAGCCGGCTATAGCCGGCGGCACGATTCCGTGGTGTGCATCATTGTGGGGCCGACCGATTGCTGTAGATCCTCAGCCCCTTCTTCGCGATGAAATCCTCAAGGTACTTTATCTGCTCGGGTCCATACTGCGGATCGTTGCGCACCAGTTCCAAACCGGTATTACATTCCTGCTCGGCTTTTTTCGGCTGCCCGAGGGCCTGGTAGCTGGCGCACATCACCACATGCGCGTCACCGTATTTCGGATCTAACGTCTCAGCCTGCCGAGCAAGATCAAGTACCATTTGTTGGTCTGTCTCCCCAATCTCGCGCGCACGCACCAGCAATTGATGCGCGACAAGCGGCCGCAGATCAAATGTGCCTCCGTAAATCAGAAGCGCACTCCCACCAAGCTTGGCTATGGGTTTCAAGTCCTTGAACACTCGACGCGTGTCTATGGCTGCACCACGAACACCGATTCCGTCCACCATGCTGGCACTGACGATCATCGTACCGGTGTAGGGTGTCTGTAAGGGATCCCACTGCAACTCTGAGATTCCTTGACACGGAATATCGTAATCGGCGTTCTTGTTGTTATATGTGCGCAGAAAAAAGCAGCTTGCTGGATGGGTTCTGGCCACGTAGTCACGTGCCATCTTCTGCGCCTGACCCCAATCCACGTCAGAGTTCGCGAGATAGCGATAAGTCTCAGTCGGCCCACCCCAAAGCTCATTGCTATAGCTCAGATAGTTGGGATAGGCGTGCAGTGAGCTCGCGATGTGGAGACTCAACAGGCCCACTACGGCAACTAGCGGCCATTTTCGCGACCGCACAAGGTTCCACGCGCCGGCGGCAGCAAATATAGTCAGCAGCGGGAGTATCGGCAAGATGTGCCGAAAACCGATGCTGAGTTTCGAGCTCATGCTGAATGCAAATACCAGAACAACCGGCAGCATTACAAACAGAAGCTCCCTTGGCCGCTGTTTCCAGAATCGCACAGAAATCGCAGAAAGGAGGATCAGCAACAGCAATGGCACGGTCAACTTGATAGCCATCACGACTGGGAAGTAGAACCAGTTTCCATTGCGATAGAGCTTGCCCAGTAGGAACGAAGGCCTCCCTATTTCCGACTCCACCAACACGTCCTGTAGTCCGACAAGGTATGCCTGCGGTAGTATGTGTCGGCTCTCGAGTTCCGGAATCAGCTTGGTTGCGACCGTGCCGTGCGCCATCGACATTCTTGGCGAGCTCCATACCGGCGCTGCCGCGGGTCGTGCCGCGTAACGGAATCCATAAGAGGCCCACAGTGCAGCCAATGCAATGACTGCAACTGCGGCCAAGCCGACCGCCTGCCGCGCCAGTGTACGACTGAAATTTCTGCGGTTGAGCAGGGCAGTGTCCGTAAACAACACAGCCGGAACGATGACAGCCAGCAGAATCATCGAATGCTTCAGGCATAATGCGAGGCCCACGGCCAGGCTGAGCGCGAGCAATCGTGTGCGCGTGGGTTCAATCGCGTAGCAATACGCAGCATATATCGCCAGAAGCATGCCTAAAGATGCGCCCACGTCGGTGGTCACCAGCGCTCCATGCGCCAATACGCCTGGATCAAAGGCGATCACCACTCCGCAGATAACCGCCACGGGTAATCCGAACATTTTTCGTGCAAAGAACCAGACCGTCAGTAGCAACAGGATGGAAAAAATCGAAACGGCGAATCGCGCGGCGGTCAGCATTGCTTCGGGATTCGCGAAAATGAACGCGTGCCCAATGACGAAATCCGCTGCCTTGCTGTTTGGGAGCCCGCAAGCGTGGCTCATCGGATCGTTGATCCGCATAAACTGCAACGGCAAACCCGCGACAATCTTCACAACCGGCGGATGCTCGGGATTCCAGCCGAAGTCATTGCATTGCCAATACCGATACGCAGCGTGGAGATGATCGATCTCGTCAGAGGTGATCGAGAGCTGTACAACGCTAGTCCAGAGCTGCGCGACCATCGCGACGGCCAGCGCAAGCAGGATGACCCATTCAAATCGGGAGTATTTCCCCGCTACGGTGCTGGCCGCGTCGGGCACTTCGCCTTCTACCCCCGACCGCACGTCGGCCCGTCGCGCTTGTACCTCGCCAATTACTGTCGTTGGCATGCAATATCTCGGCGGGATGCCTTGCTACTCCCGAGCCGCCGTCTGGTAGCCATCCTAACCAGTTGCGACGCAGAGGCTCTAGGGGGAGAGAGAGCACCTAAGCTTCCAAATCAAGCCTCGCTAAGTGCAACAAATTCCTAGGTAAGTTGGTCATAACTTGGGGTGGTGTGGTCTGACCGCGTCAAAACGCTCGGGGAGTTGAGGATTATGGCTCTTCGGTGGGGTCTATTTGCCCGCGTGCACGATCCAGAAGGCAATCCCGTTGAGCTATTGGGAGCGAGTAGGGAAACACGCTTCCCGCTAGGGCACGATCCAAATGCGATTTCGTTCATGACCGGTCTGAGAATCTTCGGCATAATGCGCCTTCCGTGCTTCGCCGAGCTTCAAGGACGATCTCTTCATTAACGCAATCTCGATTGTTCTGAAAGGCGGACTAACTGCACGGATTAAATCATTGCGCAGGCTTCGTCCACTCGTTCAAGCAATCGTTCGATCAAGCCAAGCTTTTCCTGTAATGCGATCCGGGTCGCACAGCTCTCCATGCTTGCAACTTGCTGTCTTTGATTGCTTCTACGCTGCAAGAGCAAGTCGTCCAACGTGTCCAGCTCGTCTGAATCGAGCCGCAGATTTCCGACAAGTAGCATGATCTGACGGCATGGCGAAGAAAAAGCGAATATCATCTCGGCCACAAGCAACTTACTCATGAATGCGGAAAGGTGCTTTTTTACCAAACGAACCCAATAAGTTATTTATTATCAGTAGCAATCATTTATCAAATTGCTGCAGCTGAGGCTCTAGGTAATTAATTACTGCTTCTGACTGGCGGCGCGCGCCTCGGCGAATTCGTCACCCGCCTTCCAATCGATTTCCGCTGGCTGATTCGCGGCTAGCCATCCAAGAGCAACGCCGAAGCGCGCCATCACTGCGTCACCGCGAAAGTCCATCTCAGGACGATATTGGTCGCTCGGCTGATGATAGTGCTTGGCCACGAAGTCTTGCGCCTGCTGCGTTCCCCACTGTCGGTCGTGCCCCTGGTACTTGTCGCCTTCGTCGATGGAGAACGCAGGCACGCCGACGCGCGCGTAGCTGAAGTGGTCGGAGCGGTAATAATGTCCCGCGGCGGGCTGCGAGTCAGGAACGATGGCGAGGCTGAATTCTTTCGCCGTGCGCACGACGACAGGGTAGAACGTAGTGCGCTCGGCTCCGGCCACGTTGACTTCCTCCGGCACGCCGAGCGGCGGCACGTCATCAAAATTCAGGGCCAGCGAGATGTCCTTGTCGGGCACAGGCGGATGCTTCCCGAGATATTCCGAGCCGCGCAGTCCCTGCTCCTCGGCAGTGACGGCGGCGAAGTAGATGGAACGCTTCGGCCCCGGCTTGACACTGGCGAAGGCGCGCGCGATTTCCAGCAGAATTCCGCAGCCGGTGGCGTTATCCTGCGCGCCATTGAAGATGTTGTCGCCCGCCATCCCCGCTGCGATGCCCAGGTGATCGTAGTGCGCGCTGTAAAAGACGGCTTGCTGCTTGAGCTTGGCATCGGAGCCTGGCAGCTTGGCGATGACGTTGCTCGAGTCGAAGAGCCGCACCTCGCTCAGGATGGTTGCCTTCACCTTCAGTGGGAGCGATGTAGCTTTGAAGCCGGGCTTGCCGGCAGCTTCGATCATGCGATCGAGATTCATGCCGCACGATTGTGCAAGCCGCCGCGCGACGTCAAGCTGGATCCACGACGCCAGCTTAAGTTTTGGTGCAGGATCATTGTGCAGATAGGCGCGCTCGCCTGACCACGAATTGCGAACCACATTCCAGCCGTAGCTGGCCATCTCGGTCTTGTGCACAAGCAGCACGCCCGCTGCGCCACGGCGCGCCGCTTCCTCGAACTTGTAGGTCCACCGCCCGTAGTAGGTAAGCGCCTTGCCCGCGAAGAATTTCGGATCGTCAGACGGCGGCTCGTTCACCAGTATCAGCAGCACTTTGCCTTTGACGTCGACGTCGTTGTAGTCATTCCAGTTGAATTCGGGCGCGTCGATGCCGTAGCCCATCCACACAACCGGCGCATCGATGTCATCGCGCTGATTGCCGGTTTCATCCATGGCGACGAAATCGGTGCGGTACATCAGGTCAATGGGCGTGCCGGTGTTCGGCACGAGCGTGATGGTGGAGGTGTCCTGCGTCGCGATCCCCTCCATCGGGACCTTCTGCATGTACGAACCGTTGTCGCCGGCAGGCTTCAGTCCATAGACCGCAAATTGTGTGGCGATGTATTCGGCGGCGAGATCGCCACCGCGCTGGCCGGTGCCGCGGCCCTCCAGCAGATCGCTGGCGAGAAACTTTACCTGCGCGCGGATTTTCTCCGGATCGACAGCCGCCATAGCCTGTTCAGCAGCGGACGGAAGGCCGGTGATTTGCGGGATGGCCGGCTGCGGCGATGTTTGTCCTGCGAGCAGGCTGGCGGCGAGGAGAAGCAGAAGAGCCGAGGCAAGATTGCGCAAGGAGAGCTCCGAGTCAAGACAGAACTCTTTATATTATCGTGGAACGAAATTCCCTATGACCCGCGGACCGCGGATCAGTTCTTCGAGTTTCAACCGGCGCGGAAGTCACGCACGTCCTCGCCCTTGCGCCACAGCATGACCGGCGTTTGATTGCGGAGCTCGGCAAGCTTTTGATTGATGAATTCCACGTCCTTCTTAGACCAGCTCACGGACGCGATCTCGACTTCCCCGCCCGGCTCGATGTAGAAGAGCGTGGGGACGTTCGTCAGCCCGTAGGCGTTCGACACCGCATAGTTGCTCGGGTCGTCAAGCGCAACTGGGAACGTCACGCCGAATTCCTTCATGAACAGTTGCGTGTCGCGTGCCTTGTCCTGCGAAACGCCGATGAAGCTGACGTTGGCGTTCCGGTTCGCCTGATACATGCGCTCGTAGAACGGAAAGGCATACTGGCAGACCGGGCAGCTGACTTTGAAGAAGGCCAGCACGACGGGGCCGCGCCTCAGTGCGTCGGCCAGGGTGACGGTTCCGCCGTCAACGGTTGGGAGCGAGAATTCCGGGGCGCGATTGCCCACGGTCAATGTGGCCACTGGGTGAAACCTCCGAAAAAATCTGCTTAACGACATTTAGATTCACCTCGGCTGCCGCCGGACTCAGCCGACAAGCGCAGGAGCACCTTGCGGGTCAGGCCAGTGAGGGGAAGCTGCTCCCATTGTCTGCGCGTGACCCAACGCGCACTGTCCACCGGCAGCAGCTGATCTAGTTCTCGCGCGAAGACCACGACGCGGTAATCGGTGTCCGTAATCGAGTGGCGCAATCGCAGAAGCGGCGCATCCCCGTTGATGCTGTCCTGATCGAGCGACGGCAGCTCCCACATTCCCGGCATGAGCGACGAATCGAGTGCTCGGCGAACGAGAAGGACAGTGGAGCCATTGCGCGCCAGAGAATACCTTACGTCCTTGCGATTTCTCGCAGCCTGCTCGCGAGGGGGATCGGCGCCGCGATATGTGCAGAACCGTTGCAGGGGGCAAACGAGACATTGCGGCGCGCGCGGCGTGCAGACAGTAGCGCCCAGCTCCATCGTCGCCTGATTGAAATCGCCCGGGCGTTTACGATCTAGAAGAGCTTGGGCCAATTGCCAGGTAGATTCCCGAGTCGCTGCGCCCCCGTCCCTGCCCCGAGCCTGTCGGAGGGTGCGGCCATCAGTTGGGCTAGCCTGGGTACCGTGTATCCCGAGGCGCTCCAGCACCCTCTCCACATTTCCGTCGACAACGGCAACCGGCTCGCCAAACGCAATGCTCGCGATCGCCGCCGCGGTATAGCGGCCGATCCCCGGGAGCGTTGACCATCCTTCAGCAGTTCGCGGGAACTTGCCGCTTCGCTCGCGAACAATCACCCTCGCAGCCTGATGCATGCGACGCGCGCGATGGTAGTAGCCGAGCCCGCTCCACAGCGTCAGCACCGAAGCTTCCCGCGCCGCAGCCAGCGACTGCACCGTCGGGAATCGCCGCAGAAAACGCGCGTAGTGATCGAGCACTGCGGCAACCCGCGTCTGCTGCAACATGATCTCCGATACCCAGACGCGATACGGATCGCAATCGCGCCGCCAGGGCAAGTCGCGGCGGTTCCGGTCATACCAGCGCAGCAAATCGCGCCGTAACGATCGCAGTCGGGCGGGGGTCATGCAGTGGCTGATTGTACAGCGGCGATTGGATTTTTGCGCTTGTGTATTGACCAGAACCACAGCGTGGCGGCAACAAGAAGAACGAGCGACAAGAACGAAATCAATATGCCTGCCCGCTCCGCGAAGTCCTTGGGAAGCTCCAGGACGATCTCTTACTCTCCTGCTGGAACGTCCATCTCAATCAGCCCATCAATCGAGGGGCTGACCGCAAGTTCGGCATGTGTGCCTGCGATCCAGCCCTGCCATCCTGCGTAATAGAAGTGGTTGACGATCAGCTGCGAGTCGCGAGGCGTCCGGACCTTCAGCACGACGTTGCGTGGCCGCCAGTGCTCGACCTGCACCGTCCCGATCCCGGAGGTGCCCGGCAATGTTTCCAGGCGAGCGGTTTTCGGCGGGTGACTTGCCACGAACAGGTCAAAGGTTGAGAAGTCCTGGAGCCTGTCGACGTCAGCCGATTTCGGCCACATGGAGAGAAATTCCATTTGCGTCCGCGTCCAGTATCTATGCAGTTGAACGCGTTCCGGCATGGCTCGCCAGGCGGAGAATACCTGCGTCGAGACCCACAGGTCCGCACCTATCCATCCCAGCACAAGAAAAGCCAAAAGGCCAGTCAGCACCGGCGCGCGCAGCTGCAACAGATATGGACAGGCCAGCGCGGCCAGCGCCGCAACGCACGCTACCAGCATCACGTTCAAGCGATATGGGAACTGGGTGAATTTGAGGAAGGGAAGCATCTTCCAAAACAAGGCACTCGCTCTGCACATGAGGAAGAAGTAGATCAGAGCGATGGCCAGGCATAACCATGCTGCCCGCCGGGCCTCCTTGTTTTGCTCAAATCGCCGGACCACGAAAAACAACAGCAGGATTGCAGCCAGTGTGGTCAGGGTTGCCGCCAGTATCCGCCCCTTAAATGGAACTTCCCAGTTGACGTTCGTTGTCCGTCCTGCGGCGGCATTGAACAAATAGCGGGCCATGGCTCTGACGTCGTTACTGTCCTGCCATAACCAATAATGTTGATACTGACCCCATCCGGCAATCTGCAAATCGACGTGAGCCTTGTTCTGGTCCAGGACGGCCGGCGCCAGGTACGGCGCCGCCAAGCCGAAACCAAGCAGCAATGCCACGGAGAAGCTCGCGGCGATGCGTAAGCGGTGTTTGCGGTCCGCGAGGACGGCCACATAGGCAATGGCCATCGGCGTAAACCAGAGGGCCACTGTAGGATGAGAGATAGCTGCGAGCCCAGAGCTCGCGCCGGCGACGGGAAGCGCCCAAGCCGAGTTGCGAGTCAAGCCGTGCCCAGCCAGCAGAATCAGCGGCAGCCATACGAAAACCCAAAATTCTGCCGACGCTCCCCGTTGGTAGAGATCGATTGCGAGATGATAAGGCGCGATGACATAAACTGCTGCGCCCAGGAGAGCGTACTTTCCTTTCGTCAACGAGCGCAGCCACAGGTAGGCGGTGATTCCAGACAACAGTTCGGCAAGTACGAGGGAATACCCTGCCGCCATCCATGCGTCCGGGTCCCTGGAGGCCAGCAACGGCCAGAATGCGGCAGACACGTAGCTCGCAAGCGGCGGGTAGAAAAACCCGGACGCTCCGCCGAGCCCTGCATTGACTCCGCTAAGCCATCGCGGATACCAGTCGCCCTGCCAGAATTGCATTGCAAATTGTTTTGCCCAAATGGCGTGATAGATGCCGTCGTGCGACAGATCGGGAGCGCCGTGCAGCAATACAGGAAGGGTGCAGAGCAGTCCAAGCGCGATCAGCAGCCCAATGTGGACTCTCGTTTCATAGCGGTCCACGCCGCTTAAGCGCGGGACAAACTCCTGCTTCATCTCCGCTCTGCTGTGCATCGGCCTGCCCTCGTGCGAGACAGTTCGGGAGGAAGTAATTCCGGCAATAGAATGAGTGCAGTGGCACTCGGGAGGGCAGGTTCGGGGGTCTTATCTTCTCGTCTTTCGGGCGTGATTGGACGAGGACGTGCAAAGGCCGGGAATCTTAATCCCGAGTTACACCCTTTGGGATTCCAACAATTTCCGCAAACCTTGTCAGTGATCTGCGCCGCACCGGCGAGTGATTAGCCGATTTCTGGAAGTCAGTCGGTGCCGGCGCCGTTTGCTCTTACGCTCGATGCTTTATGCCTGGAGAATCAAGCCGGTATTACCCGACAAGTCGGGAAATACCTGCACTCAATGGCAGGCGCGCCCGAGGTCGCATCATAGACCCCTTGGGGACCTATTGGGCAGGCTGCGCGCCCGGCTGCTGTTCCTGCTCGTGTCCTTCTTCCGGCGCGCCGTGGCGGCGCAGCAGTTGTGCCAGGTTCTGCGAGAACGCCGAGCGCGGCAGCACCATGTCGCATCCCGCTTCCTGCGCCTTCATCTTCAGGTCGCCCTGCACATGCGAGACGAAGCCGATGATGTTGGTCGCCTTCTTCAGCTTCGACTTCAGCTTCGGGATGGTTGTCAGCGGCTTCGCGTTGGCGTTGTTCAAGTCGAAGATGATGAGCGACGGCTTGTCGTCGCCGTTCTGCCCCATCTTCTCGTGGAGATCTTTCTCCGTCTTGACGAACTCGACTTTCACGTTCATCTTGCGCGCCGTCTCCTGGATCTTGGCCAGGAAGAACAGGTCGTCGACGAAAGCGAAGATGCGCGCGGGCGCGCTCTCCGACATCACCGGCAGCGGCTCGGGCTCCTGCGCGACAAACGCCCTGCCCGGCTGCTGGCCGCGGCCACGATTGTTGCGGCGCGGATTGCCGTTGTTGCTGTTGTTCCCATTGTTCTGCAGCGCGCGATAGCTGTGGTCCATGGGCGCGGTGTAGATGCCCCCGCCCATCTGGTTCTGGCCAGCGGGGCGCGGGCCACGCCGGCTCTGCGGCCGGTGCTTGCCCTGCCCGTGGTGCTGCTGTCCATGCTGTTGCGGAGCTGCCCCGTGTGAGACTGGTCCACGGCGGCCGCGCCGCCGTCTGCGTCCCTTCCCTCCGGGATGTCCGGAAGGAGGATTCGATCCTTGATTCATGCTTCTCTCTTTATGCCTGACCCGCAGGTTGCGGGATCCCACATTTGTGAACCGCTCTTGTCCGCGCAGGTACGTAGTACTCAAGCGCTGGCGTGATCTTGCGGTTTAGATACTTTCGCTGAAATCGATTCAGTTACGTCCGTCTGGCGCCCGGAAATTTCGGCGCGAGGAACGCCGGCACGGGAGGTGCGGCGATTGGAGGACGCTTCTATCGTAACCAGCTTTCAGGCTGGAAGGCAAGTCCAAAAGCCTGCCGAGGGTTAAGATGCAGGCTACTGGCCGAGGTGTGAGGATTATTTTGGGATTGTGTCGGAAGGGTCACGGCGTCAATTCGCGTCACTGTTCAGCAGCGCTCGCAATGCGTCGATCGCGAGTTGCGCGGCGTGACCGGATGCAGGCGGCACGCCCCCAACAGCGGAGACGATGTCCTCCTTTGCGATGGCTCGCGCTTCATTGATTGGCTTTCCTTTTGCCAGCTCGGTCACCGCCGAGGCGCAGGCCATGGCCGGCACACATCCCTTGGCACGGAAGCAGATCTCTTCGATGCGGCCATCTACGATTTTTGCGGCCAGCTCCAGAATGTCTCCGCAGGCTGGATTCTCGATGCGCGCGCGAGAGGTAGCCTCCGGCAGATCGCCGGAGTTGCGCGGGCGCTGGAAGTGATCAAGTAGCTCGGCGGAGTACATGATTAACCACAGAGACACAGAGACACAGAGAAAGCAAATTGCATTTTACGAAACTGCTAACCCTGACTGCCGGATGCGAACGAATTTGTGACCCAAACCCTAAAATCCTCTGTGCCTCTGTGTCTCTGTGGTTAAACTAAAACAGACTGTAACAATCAGTCTGCTTTCAACATGAACACTCATACCCCGCGACGCATCGTCTCCCTGCAACCCAGCGCGACGGTCACCCTGCGCGACCTCGGTCTGCTGGATCGCGTCGTCGCCTGCACGAAATATTGCGCCGACGTGGTGCCCGAAGTTGCCGACGGCTCGCGCGTGATCGTCGAGGATTCATGGTCGGCGCAAAGCGAGGAGATCCTTGCCGCAAAGCCTGAGCTCGTGCTGGCCTCGGTCCCTTATCAACGCGAAGCCGTCATCGAGATCCTGAAGAGCGGCGTTCGATTCCTCGGCCTGACTCCGAAGAGGCTTGCCGACATCTACACCGACATCGCAACCATCGCCGGAATACTGGGAGCGGCAGAACGCGGCGAAGCTGTGATCTCCGGAATGCAGGCACGGTTCGAAGAGGTACGCCGGCTCACCTCGGGCAAGTCCAAAGCGAAGGTCTTCTGCGAAGAATGGGGCAAGCCGATCTACGTTTCGCAGCCCTGGGTCGCGGAAATGGTCGAGGCAGCGGGCGGCGAATTCGTCGGCACACCTGCGAAGACGGCCGAGGCGGACGAAATTGCTGCAGCCCAGCCAGACGCGATTTTCGCGGCCTGGTGCGGCGCCGGTGACCGCGTCCCGTTGGAAAAGATCATCGAGCAGCGCCAGTGGCAGGACTTACCGGCAGCGAAAAACGGGCGCGTCTTCTGTATTGACGACGCTCTGCTGAACACGCCCGCGACGAGCCTGCTGGGAGGCCTGGATGCGATCGCCTGGGCCCTGCATCCGGAGCTATTCAAGAAGCCCGCAGGCATACGGCAGATCGGCAAGTAATTCCGGCTTTTAGCTCTTAGCTTTTAGCCATTAGTTTTTCGCGCTTCGTTGTTGGAATTCTCGGCGCATCAGCCGAATCGTTGCCTGGGGAAGTGGCGCCGCTTTCCAAACCTGCCCTGAGGTTATCGAACGGTCGGATGCGCGTGGGTGTTCAGACCCACGCTCTTCTCCCGCGCAGGGGACTGTTAAGATGTGGCGACGGTCACGCGGCCGCGAATGCTAAGAGCTAAAAGCTAAAAGCCAACAGCCATAGCTCCGGCCGTCTATGATAGATACGGCCACTATGCCCAGCACGCACCAACAACTCGCGAAAGAACTCAGCGAGATCGCCGACGCCGCTCCCAGTGTCGAAGAACTGATGAGCATCATCGTCGGCCGGCTGCGGGAGCGCTTGCAGCAATACAACTGGGTCGGCTTCTACATGATCGAGAAGGGCCGTCACGGCGAAGAGGCCATGCTGGTCCTCGGCCCCTACGTTGGCGCGGTGACGCCGCACACGCGAATTCCGCTGAACCAGGGCATCTGCGGCGCGGCCGCATCGTCGGGCCACACCGTTATCGTCGATGACGTCAATGCCGACCCGCGCTACCTGGCCTGTTCCATCGAGACCAAGTCGGAAATCGTCGTGCCCGTTCGCGTGAAGGGTGCGGTCGTCGGCGAGCTCGACATCGACAGTCACACACCAGCCGCGTTCCGGGCCGACGACCGGCAACTGGTAGAGCATTGCGCGCGCCTGGTCGGCCTTTACCTGGAAAAAGCAACGGGACAAGCTCAGCAGTAAGCGAGCGGAGCGACTCGATGATCAAGCAAGTGGTGGCTGCGCTGATCGTGCGCGGCGAAGAGATCCTCTGCTGCCAGCGGACGGAGTACCAGGCGCTTCCGCTCAAGTGGGAATTTCCCGGCGGGAAAATCGAGCCCGGCGAAGAGCCGCCGCAGGCGCTGGCGCGCGAGTTGGAAGAAGAGCTTGGCGTGCGCGCTGAGATCGGCGCGAAGGTCGCGCAGCTGCAGCATCAGTATCAGAACGGCAATGTTGTGGAGCTGCGGTTCTTTGTGGTGGAGCAGTTCCAGGGCGAGCTGGAGAACCGGATCTTCCGCGAGATCCGCTGGGTGAATCGCCGGCAGCTGCCGGAATTGGATTTTCTCGATGCCGATCGCGCGCTCGTCCGGCAGATCGCGGATGGCGAGCTGCTGACCTAAGCGCTGACTCCACATGTAGCGCGGGCCTCCAGACCCGCGCTCGTCAACGAATCCTGCAAATCTTGATTCGAGAATGGCGACGTGGACGTCGCCACCCCAGCCGATCTGGAGATCGGCACTACGTTACGAAGGATGTCCGTCCGAACTCGCCAGCGGCCGCCAGGCAAAGCGATCATACGTAATCAACTTGTTCGCGGTTTCGGGACCTTCGCTCCCAGCTGCGTAATTCGGGAACTGTGGCGGCGGAAGCTCCGCCCAAGCTTCTTCGATGGGCGTGATAATTCGCCACTCCGCTTCCACCTCATCGCGACGCGTGAACAAGGTCGCATCACCCCGCATTGCATCGAGCAGAAGCGTCTCGTACGCTGCCGGGGTTTCCGTCCCGAACGCCTGCCGGTAAGAAAAGTCCATGTCGACGCGAATCGCCCGCATCTCCTGACCCGGCTGTTTCGCGCCGAAGCTCAGATCGATGCCCTCGTTCGGCTGAATGCGCAACGCGATCACATTGTGGTGCACGTCGGACGGATTGCGCGAAAACAGGGCCTGTGGCGTGCGTTTGAAGTGCACCGCAACTTCCGTAACCTGGGTTGCCAGCCGCTTGCCCGCGCGCACATAGAACGGCACACCCGCCCAGCGCCAGTTGTCGACGTGGAACTCGACCGCGGCGTAGGTTTCGGTCCGCGAACTCGCATTGACGCCAGGTTCTTGCCGATACCCCGGCACAGCCTTGCCGCCGATCTCGCCGGCACCGTATTGCCCGCGCGCGGTGAACTTGGCCACCTCCTCTTTCGACATCGGCCGGATGGCCCGTAATACCTGCACCTTCTGCTCGCGCACGGAGTCTGCGTCGAAGGCCACGGGCGGCTCAATGGCCGTCAACATCAGCAGCTGGAGCATGTGATTGGCAACCATGTCGCGCAACGCACCAGTTTCTTCATAGAACTCGCCACGGCCCTCGACGCCGAGCGCCTCTGCCGCCGTGATCTCCACATACTCGACGTAATTGCGGTTCCACACCGGCTCGAAGATGGAGTTGCCGAAGCGGAACATCATGATGTTCTGTACTGTCTCTTTGCCGAGATAGTGGTCGATGCGGTAGACCGCGCTCTCGTCGAAGACGCGGGAGACAATCTCGTTCAGCTCGCGCGCGCTGGCCAGATCTCGGCCAAAGGGCTTCTCCAGGATGATGCGCGTCCACCCGTCGCCATTGTGCGCCAGCCCGGCTTCTCCCAGGCCTTCGACAATCGGCGGCGCAAGCGATGCCGGCACGGAGACATAGAACAGCACGTTCTTGCTCGCGCCGTTCTTCTGCATCTCCTGAACCTTGGCTGTCAGGTGCGGGTAGAAATCGGGTTTATTAGCATCGCCGATAAGGTAGTGCAATCGCTGGGTAAACTCCTCCCAGCCCTCTTCGCTGAAGTTGCGGGTGTCTTTTGAGGCGGCGGCCCCCTCCCGCACGCGCGCGCGGAAGTCGTCGTCGCTAAGCTTCGTCCTGCCGATGCCGAGCACCTGGAAATTGCGCGTGGTGCAGCCGACGCACGCCAGATCGTAGAGTGCGGGAATGAGCTTGCGGCGTGTGAGATCGCCTGTGCCGCCAAAGATCACGACCAGGCACGAATCGCCTTGCGGTAGGGAAGGAGTTGCAAGCTTACGCGGTGCTGGCTGTACCAGGGTACTCATAGATTCACTCCGGGATGGTATTGCCTTGGTGTGAAGATGCCGAAGATGGGGAAAGGATTCGGGCGGCGCAAGAACCGGGTTAGGCAAAAGAAGGGCGAACTTGGGGCAAAGATTTGTTCGGGCGCGGGTCTGGAGCGCCGCGCCACCGGCGATCTGGAGATTGGCGCTACTCAGGGAAGTGATTCACTGGCCCGACGCCCTTTCCCAGGGGATAAGCCGACCGGATCGCACGAGCCACGTACTCCTTCGCCGCGCGAGCCGCCTGGGCCAACTCGTCACCGAGCGCCAGCCGGCAGGCCAGGGCCGTCGCAAAGGCGCATCCGGTCCCGTGGGTTGAGCGCGATTCGATGCGCTCGCCCGCAATCACCTCCGGCTGCGAACCGCCGGGCCCTCGGCTGCTGAGGTAATCGTTAGCCGGCCGCAGGTGTCCGCCGGTGATGATGACGTTCCGTGCCCCCAGGTCGTGCAGCCGGGCGGCCGTGTTCCTAAGCCAGGGGAGAGCCTCCGGCCAGCTGGCCTCGGATTCCAGCTTCTCAACCATTGCCAGTTCAGCGGCCTCGGCCACGTTGGGCGTGACGACATGGCAGAGCGGCAGAAGGGCGCGGAGCATCTCCAGTCCGATCTCGTCCAGCAGAGGCGTGCCCGACGACGACCGAATCACCGGATCCAGGACGACATTGGGCAGCCGCCTGGACGTGAGGAATCCGCTCACGATGCCGGCGACCGCACCCGACCCCAGCATGCCGATGCGAATCGCAACAATTTCCAGATCGTCGGCCAGGGTGTTCAGGGTGCGGGCGACCAGCTCCGGTTCCAGCGGTCGCACCCCAAAGACGCCCTGCGTCGACTGGACGGTCAGGGCGGTGATGCAGGTGGCGGCATAGCATCCCAGGGCGGCGGCCGTCTTCACATCTGCGGTAATTCCCGCACCGGACGAGGGGTCGTAGCCAGCGATGCTCAGGATGACCGGCGGTCCGGGCATGGCTAGACTCTACAGCAAGGGGGCACTCCCGACCTACAGATCCGGTTGCCAGAACTCGATTCGAATGTTCCGGTGGTCGAGGGTACGATGCCGACGATATCTAAATGGCTGAAAGTATTATGCTTACAAGCAACCTGCGGGAGCAGCTCGCCATCTCATCGGTCAAGCCACTCATTCGTCCGGTTAGCTCTGACAGGCCAACTGTTGAAAATTGCCACGGTTGGGACTAGCACAATCGTCCCAAAATGGCAACCAGAAAGTCCGAGACCCCAAACCAAAGGGTTGACTCCCCGGTTCCCGGGTAAATAGACTTTAAGAATCCTGTCAGGAGGACCAACTTAAACGATGAGAGGTGTTTAATGTTACGAGTACTCAGCCCGGTCGCGGCGACGTTAGTTTTCGCCACCGCGTTGGGCGCGGCACCCGGTAATAGCACACCGGATTCGCGAAAAGGGACCCCAGGACAGATTCAGGAACATAAGCCGACCCGCACCCGCAAGCCGGAGGTTGGGAAGGCCTCGTGGTACGGCCGCGTCTTCCAGTCTCACAAGACTGCCAGTGGCGAGCCGTTCGACATGTACCAATTTACCGCAGCCCATCGGACATTACCCCTCGGTTCCTGGGTCAAGGTCACGGATTTGAAGACTGATCGGTCGGTCGTCGTCCGCATTAACGATCGCGGACCTGTCGCTCGCGGCCGCATCATCGACCTGTCCTACGGCGCAGCTAAGATGCTCGCCATGAAAGGCGTTGACCGTGTCCGCCTCGAGGTGCTCCAAACCCCCGAGGTGGCCGAGAACTTAGGCCTGCAAGAGTAATCGGCTCCTTCTGCGGTAGACTGGGAGCCGAATGCAAGCCAAGGCCAATGCCAAAGACCGGCTTATTGTGGCGCTCGATGTCTCCAGCGCCACCCAGGCCCAGCGGATCGTTCAGGCCATCGGCGAGTCCGCCGGCACATACAAGATCGGGAAGCAGCTCTTCACCGCGGAAGGGCCACGGGTGGTTCGCGACCTGGTCGCGTCCGGACGTAAGGTCTTTCTCGACCTGAAGTTCCACGATATCCCCAATACGGTTGGCGCAGCTGTCCGCTCGGCCTGCGAGCTCGGCATCTCCATGCTGACTGTCCACGCCTCGGGCGGCAGCAAGATGCTGAAGGCGGCGGTCGAGGCGGCGGCGCAATCCTCTGCTAAACCTCTGGTGCTGGCCGTGACCGTCCTGACCAGCTTCACCGACGCAGATGTCCAGGAAATCGGCGTGCCTGGGACCGTGCTGAACCAGGCGCTGCACCTGGGAGCGCTTGCCCGTTCGGCGGGCTGTGGAGGCCTGGTGTCCTCCGCCAAGGAAGTTGCCGAGCTTCGCCGCGAGCTGGGCGAAGGCTTCGCCATCGTAACGCCCGGCATCCGCCCGGCCGGCTCAACCGCCGGAGACCAGGCGCGAGTGGTGACTCCCGCCGACGCCATCGCCGCCGGAGCGACCCACCTCGTCATCGGCCGGCCGATCCTCGAGGCGCCCGACCCAGCCAAAGCCGCCGCCGATATCGTGGCGGAAATCGAGATGGTTGCGGTGTGACCGGGCCTCTGTTGGGATAAACCTGTTTGCGCTGTAGTTACAGCCAAGCCCAAAGCGGTTTCATATAATGTGCATGATGCCAGACTCCGAGATCATCTTCACCGTGACGGACTCACCCGAAGGGGGTTTTGAAGCTCGCGCCCTGGGGCACTCAATTTTTACCCAAGCCGAATCACTCGAGGACCTCCGAGATATGGTTCGTGATGCGGTGCGTTGTCATTTCGATCCAGATGCTCTTCCCCGTGTCATCCGGCTTCATTTTGTGCACGATGAGGTGATCGGCGCTTGAAGCTGCCGCGAGACCTCAGCGGCAACGAATTTTCCAAGCTACTGCGTCGGTACGGCTATGAGCCTACGCATCAAACGGGCAGCCACATTCGGCTGACCTCAACTCTTCGCGGCGCGCAGCACCACATCACGATTCCAGCGCACAAAGAACTCAGAATTGGTACTCTGGCTAACATTCTCAATGATGTTTCGAACTATTTGAAAATTTCTCGTGCCGAGCTCGAACGTGACTTGTTTCAACGCTGACCTAAACATCCGATAAACAACAGCTATTTTGGATAAAGCCTCGTGACTCCTCCCAAACCTCTCGTCCTCATCATCCTCGACGGCTGGGGCTATGCCCCGCCGTCGGAGTCCAACGCCATCTCGCTGGCGCGCAAGCCGAATTACGATCGTCTGCTCGCCGAATTCCCCAACACGCTTATCCACACCAGCGGCCGCTACGTTGGCCTGCCCACCGGGCAGATGGGCAACAGCGAAGTCGGCCATCTCAACATCGGCGCCGGGCGCGTCGTCTACATGGACATCACCAAGATCGATCTCATGATCGAAAAAGGTGATTTCTTTACCAATCCCACCCTGCTGGACGCGATGACCACGGCCCGCACGGGCGAGCGCCGCCTGCACCTCTTCGGACTGCTCTCTGACGGCGGCGTGCACTCGCACCAGAACCATCTTTACGCCATCCTGCGCCTGGCGAAACAGAACCGCGTGGAGCGCGTCTTCGTTCATTGCTTCATGGATGGCCGCGACACGCTGCCTACCAACGGCGCCTGCTACATCGAGCAGTTGCAGCAGAAGATGCGCGAGTACGGCGTCGGCCGCATCGCAACCGTCAGTGGGCGCTACTACGCGATGGACCGCGACCGCCGGTGGGAGCGCGAGAAGAAAGCCTTCGATGCGATGGTCTTTGGCGACGCTGAGGGCGGCCGCTACGCGGATCCTGTGAAGGGCATGAAGGAGTCCTACAACCGCGACGTCACCGATGAGTTCGTCGTACCGTTTGTCGTCACCGATGAGCGGGGCGATGCCGTCGGTAATATTCGCGACGGCGATGTCTGCATCAACTTCAACTTCCGCGCCGACCGCGCTCGCCAGATCACGCGCTGCCTCTGCCGCAACAGCCACTTCACCGCGCAGGATGGCCGCGAACTGGAAGGCGCCGACGATCTCGACAATGTCATCCCGCGCAGCCGCGTGCCCAAAGACCTGCACTACGTCTGCATGACGCAGTACGACAAGCATTTCATGCTGCCCATCGTTTCACCGCCGGAGTCGCTGACGAACATCCTGGCGAACGTGATGGCCGATCGCAGCATGCGTAACCTGCGCGTCGCCGAAACGGAAAAGTACGCACACGTCACCTACTTCTTCAATGGCGGCGTGGAGAAGCCGTTCCCGGGCGAAGACCGCGTGCTGGTGCAGTCGCCGAAGGTCGCAACCTACGATCTGAAGCCGGAGATGTCGGCGCAAGGTATCGCCGATGCGGTGATCAAGGCGATCAGTGACAACACATTTGACGTGATGGTGGTGAACTTCGCCAACGCCGACATGGTCGGCCACTCCGGCAAGATTTCGCCGACGATTACCGCGGTCGAAACGGTCGATGGCTGTCTCGGCCAGATCTACAACGCGATCCGTCAGCGCGGCGGCGCGATGATCGTCACCGCCGATCACGGCAACGCCGAGCAGATGATCGATCCGGAGACCGGCGGCCCGCAGACCGCGCACACGACGAATCCCGTTCCGTTCATCGTCGCCGCCGAACACGCCGTCACGGCACCCAATTTCAAGGGCGACGCGCGCCGCTTTACGCTTAGCCCCGACGGCGCTCTGCAAGACATCGCGCCCACAATGCTCGGCATTCTAGGTCTCCCGCAACCGAAGGAGATGACGGGAAGGGATCTGCGGGTAATTGCTGAGCAGGCGAAAAGCTAGTTCACCACAGAGACACAGACGCACAGAGGTTTTCTTGATTCACGTGGTTGGGTAAATTGAGAGCCCATAAAAGCGACGGCGAAAACACCGATCGCTCTTCCTGAATCTCTGTGTCCTCTGTGTCTCTGTGTCTCTGTGGTAAAACCACTCCGTGAAGCTGTTTATCGTCCTTCACCACCGCTTCGAGCTCTGGCAGGCGCCGTCGTGGTTCTCGGAGCGCTTGCGTCGCGAGTTCCCGCAGCTCGAAGTGGTCCACCTGCACGATTACGATCGTGTGAATCAAGAAATTGCCGACGCCGACATCGCGATCTCCTGGTCTCTGCGCGGCGAGCAGATCAAAGCTGCAAAGAAGCTGCAGTGGATCCATTCAACCGCAACCGCAGTTCATGCCCTTATGAGCCCTGAACTGCGCGCCAGCGACATTGTCGTCACCAACGCGCGCGATGTCCACGGTCCGGTCGTCGCCGAGCACGCGATGGCCCTGGTCTTCGCGCTGGCCAAGCGCCTGCCGCAGGCGATGCGGTATCAGCAGCAGAAGCATTGGGCGCAGGAGGACATCTGGGCGACGACTCCACGACCGCGCGAGCTCAAGGGCGCCACCATGACGATCGTCGGCCTCGGCGGCATCGGCCGTCCGCTGGCAAAGATGGCCAGTTCACTCGGAATGAGAGTCCTCGGAGTGCGGGCGCATCCGGAGCGCGCCTGCGAAGGCGTGCACCGAACATATGGCTTCGAGCAACTCGAAGAAGCCGTAGGTGAAGCCGATTTCGTGGTCTTAGCAGCGCCGGTCACGCGGAGGACCCATCAGCTGATAAACGCTTCCCGCCTGGCATGTCTCAAACGGGATGCATATCTGATCAATGTCGCGCGCGGAGTGCTCATCGACGAAAGCGCATTGATCGACGCGCTGCGTGCCCACAAGTTCGCCGGCGCCGCCCTCGATGTCACCGATAAGGAACCGTTACCAACTGACTCGCCACTTTGGGAAATGGAGAATGTTCTGATCACTCCGCACATCGCCGGCCTCACGGAAAGAATGTGGGAGCGCCACTACACTACGTTTACCGACAATCTACGACGGTTCCTGACAAAGCAGCCGCTGCTGTGGATTGTGGATAAAGGCCGCGGATATTAGGGCTTCTGGTGCACTCTAGCTCTGCTTGGGTCCGGTCCACGATCGCGGGGCAGCAATTTGCTCCGGAGACCGGCAACTCCTCACTTCACATCCTTGGCCGGCAGCAGCGAGCCGTACTCATGCCCGCTACCGTCCACGGCACGCGCGATGATGGAATTGAAGGCATCGCGGAATTCGGGATACTTCGCCACGACTGCCTTAATCACCGCCATATTGTCCTGGAAGGCGATGCCGGAGTTGCCGGCGTCCGGGTTCTGGTAACGAATGCGCAGATCCAGGTTGTTGTCCACGGGCACGGCAGCCAGCTCCGTAATCTTGAAAACCTTGCCATTGGCCGACAGGCTCAGCGGCGACGCGTCACTGGGCAGGTCCGCCGGGCGCGCGCTCTGCATCTCATCGGCAATCTTGTCCAGCTGCGGCGTGCTCATGAAGTTCACTGGCGCAGTCAGGTCCCACGCTGTCAGATAGTAAAACCATGCATCGTGCGTGTAGCCCTTAGCCTTGTACTCTCGTGCCCTGGTGAGATACCACTGTCCGTCATGGCCACCGATAGCATCCAGCCGCGGATAATATCCGGCCAGCTTCCACCCACTGGCCAAGTTCTGTAGAACCAAAGTCAAGGTGATGGGGTCCTTCCCGTTGACCTTCTGGATGACCACGGCATATCGACCCGGCGGCAGGTTGGGAATGAAGAACCCTTGTCGATCGGGCGAATTGTAAATGCCGCAATAAAATTCGGCCCGCGGCAGGGTGCTCTTTGCGGCCGACGCGTCCAGCAGGTACGTCCCGGCGATGCTCGATTGTCCCTCCGCAAGATAGGTCTTGTTCGTCACCACCGCCTGCTCAATGGAGCCGAAGTCCCCGGCGATCTGCGGAATGGCATTGGACCGCAGGCCCGCCACATCGCCGTTCTTCGACATGTCGAGATACTGCCTGGCCGCGTTGTTGATGGCGATTTTTGTGGCCGCGTCCAGGTCAGCGCCGGTAGAACATGTTTGCGCGCGCGAGGGGAGCGTGATCGCCAGCACCACGGCGAACAGGATTCCACGGCGAAGCAGAGCAGATGAAATTCTGGAATGCGTATCGGATATTGGAGTCATCGTGCCACCCGGGTCGCTACGGCTGCGGCGACCCTGAATCGTAGGATGCCGATTCGGCCATAAACTTATTCTTGCATCTGGCAGAAACGTTGCCCACCGTGGCCGAGCAATCTGGTCCATAGCAGTTTAGAATAGATGCAGCGGCGAAACCGACGACGTGTGCCGCCGTCTAACTCATTATGGTACGCCTCGGAAAACTTTTCGCGTGCGCCACGCTGGCCGTGTCCGTGTGTTTCATGGTGCGCCAGGCAAACGCCCAGGCCACCGCGCCGCAAGCCAGGACGCCTCAGGTCTCCGGCCAGCCGGTCGCTGCTGCTGCAAGCATGCCGGCCGGCAGGCAGCATTCGCAGCATAAGAAAACCGCGCCCATAGCGGAAACTCCCGCGCCACCGCCTCCGCAGCCTACATTGGAGCAGTCGCCTCCGACGGCGCCGCAGGTTAATTTGCAAGACGGCCAGTTGACGATCGATGCTTCGAATTCCACGCTGGGTCAGGTGCTTCGCGCCGTGCAGTCGCGCACGGGAGCGTCCATGGAGATCCCTGCGGCGGCTTCGAATGAGCGCGTCGTCGCGCAGCTCGGTCCCGGCCAGCCGCGGGACGTGCTGAACACGCTGCTCAATGGAACCAGATTCAACTACGTGATCCTCGGCGTGACCGGCGATCCGGGGGCAGTGCAGAAAGTTATTTTGACGCCGCGTCAAGGTGGCGCAACCCCGCCGGTAAACACCGCTCAGAATGTCCCACAGCCGCAGCAGGATGAAGAGCAGGTTGACGAGGGCGTTCCCGTCGCCGACACCGGCGAGAACGAGTATCAAAATCCCGAGCCGCCGCCAGTGACGCCCGGCGGCCTGCGCCGTCCCATGGTGATCCAGCCGAACGGACCGGGGTACGATCCTGGCGCCAACTACGGTAATGGAGAGCAGCCGGTCAGCCCCAAGAGCCCTGAGCAACTGATGCAGGAGATGCAGCAGTTACAGCAGCAGCAGCAGATGTATCAGCAGCAGCTCAATCCAGCGAACCAGCAGCCGCAGCAGTAGCGCTACACGCCAACGCTGACCGGCGCGAGAGCGCGCAAAGACTCGCTATACGGCTCGCGAACCACCCCGCGCTCGGTAATGATCGCCGTGACATATTGATGCGGCGTGACATCGAACGCCGGATTCTCCACGCGCACACCATCGGGAGCGATCTGCTTGCCCGCCATGTGCGTGACTTCCTTCGCCGAACGCTGCTCGATGGGAATGCCGCTGCCGTCCGGGGTGTTGAGATCCACGGTGGAGAAGGGCGCCGCTACATAGAAGGGAATGCCGTGCTCTTTCGCCAGGACTGCCACCGTGTAGGTGCCGATCTTATTGGCAACATCGCCGTTAGCCGCGATGCGATCAGCTCCTACCACGACCGCGTTGATCTTGCCCTGGCGCATCATGGCGCCCGCCATGTTGTCGGAGATCACGGTTGTGGGGATGTTGTCCTTCATCAACTCCCACGCTGTCAGACGCGAGCCCTGAAGGAAGGGCCGCGTCTCGTCGGCAAAGACTTGGAGCTTCTTGCCGGAATCGACGGCAGCGCGAATGACGCCGAGGGCAGTGCCGTAGCCGCAGGTCGCCAGCGCGCCGGCGTTGCAGTGAGTTAAAATCCCGCCGCTGGACGGAAGAAGCACAGCGCCGTGCCGCCCCATCGCCTGGTTGGCCGCAATGTCTTCCTCCAGCATTCGCCGCGCTTCCTCGACCACCGCCCGTTTGATCTCTTCGACCGAATCGGCGCTCACCTCTTCAAACTTGTCCCTGATTCGGCGAATGCCCCAGAAGAGATTCACCGCAGTAGGCCTGGTCGACGCCAATACCTCGCTGATGCAGTCGAGATCACGCCTCAATGCGGTGTGATCGGTTGCCTGTGAGTCGCGCACGCCGAGGGCCACGCCCATTGCCCCGGACACTCCAATGGCAGGCGCACCGCGCACGATCATCGTGCGGATCGCCTCAGCGACTTCCTCGTAGGTCTTGCAGGTAACGTAGGTTTCTTCCGTGGGCAGCTTCGTCTGGTCGATGAAGCGAACACCCGCGTCAGTCCATTCCACAGTTTTGATCATTGTCTTTGAACTTATGCCTTCTTCGCCTGCGCTTCCAGCTGGACAAGTTGCACCGGATAGCCATCGGGATCGGTGAAGATGCCGAGCCAGCCAAAGTCTTCGTGGATCGGCTCCAGCATCATCGCAGCGCCCTTCGATTTGAGCTGCTGTACAACGGTTTGGATATCGGAGACTTCGAAGCCAAAGGTGCAACCCAGCGTCGGCGAAACTTTGCTGTACTGCGACTCAGGATGCAAGCCGAGAGTAATGTTGCCGGCGGACAGAGAACTCCATTCCGGCGACTGCATCTCGAGCTTCAGGCCGACAACGTCGCGATAGAAAGCGACGCTGCGGTCCATATCTTTGACAATAAGCATGATGGTGGTCAGCTTGCCGATCATGAAAACCTCCCCGGCGATTGTGATCAGGGCCGGTGCGCTTCACACCGGTTCCCGGGGACATTGGTCACCGCGGGCCGATCGCAAAACTCACATTTCGCGCTGACCGCGAACATCGCCGGCGCGCCCGATTTCTCCCGCCCGGCCTGTCGCAGATGCTCCTCTCGAACGTCCTGCGCCGTGAATAAGGCAACAAAGGGGGCGGGAGCGGCGGCGCGTTCCACATTCTCGCGACCGTTGTCCTGCTGCCGGTCAACGAGGCACATCGCGCCGGCGACCTCGAACCCGTGCTCGCGTGCGGCTTCGATAGCCTGCACCGTCGAGGCGCCGGTCGTACACACATCGTCAACGATAACCACCCGCGCGTGCTTGCTGCGAAAGCCTTCAATGCGCTGGCCGGTGCCGTGCGCCTTCTCCGCCTTGCGCACCAGGAAGCCGTGCAGCGGCTTTCCCTGCTGCGCGCTGACAACTGATGTAGCCACGACGATGGGATCGGCGCCCAGGGTGAGGCCGCCGATGGCATCGACCTTCCATCCGCGATGATGAATTTCCTCGAGGACTGTCTGGCCGGTCAGGAGCGCGCCCATGCCGTCGAGCGTAGTGAGACGGCAATCGATGTAGTAGTCGCTGGTGCCACCGCTGGAGAGTTTGAATTCGCCCAGGCGAAACGACTTCTCCGCCAGCATGGCCAACAGTTGTTCGCGAGCGCTTGCCGCCATAGTTTCACGATACCACTTTCAGTTCGTGACCTTCTCCAGATGCCGGAAGTGGTCGCTGCCGATCCACAAGGCGGAAAACAGCGCAAGATTGTAGCCGCAGTGCATGAGGAAAGAAGCGGCCACCGAGCTGGTGCGCACTCGAACCACGGTGAAGGCAACGCCAACGACAAAGATGCTGAGCACCGGCGCCCAGGCGTATCCGAGCTGCGCGCCATGAATGGCGGCAAAAGCGGCGGCGGTCAGCACCACCCCGGTGACCACGCCGAAGGCGCGACCCAGCAGCGGATATAGCAGCCCGCGGAAGAACAACTCCTCCAGCAGCGGAGCAAGCGTTATGCCGAACGACGCCATCAGGTACGCGCTGGTGGGATCTTTGAAGTAGGTATCCATGGGGAGAGACTTCGGTATGGGCAAATAGCGCGCCAGGCTCTCGACGACCAAAGCAAGCACCACGCCCCCGATCACGAACACCACGCTGAGGGTCCCAGGCCACTGCCACTGTATAGCCCTGCCGAACGACTGGCGCGAGCGCGAGCGCACCAGCACAAAGATGAACAACAGCACCAGCGGATAAGCCGCGGTTTGCGCCCCGATAACGATGATGGCGTTCGTGGCCAATTCGGTAAACGGTGCGTTCCGATACTGCGGAAGGCTGTGCGCGACGAACAGCGCCCCGACCGTGAACACAAGAATGGCCACCAGAGTGAACACCAGTATCGCCACTACATCCCGGAATTTCCAGGCGGGAAATGGCTTCTCCAGTGGCGCCGCAACAACTGGGACGGACTCAAGAACAGGACTGTCCTGCAGCTGTGGAGGTGTGCTCTCAAAGGGATCAGGTGACGGGTTCGGCGGTAGTGACATGGACATTGGTTCGATTGTAGAAGCGCTGGACGTTAGACTAGCGGAATTTCACCGCGACTAAGGGAACCTTCGTCCCTTTTCACCACGGAAAGCACGGCATTTCCTGGATACAGAAATCTTTATGTTTCTTCCGTGTTTCCGTGGTGAAATCAATTCAGTCGGCGCGGCGCAAGCCTTCAGCGGTCTCAC
>DATFSK010000106.1:0-48541 GCA_035262645.1 Terriglobales bacterium | reverse complement strand
TGTCGACCTTCTCGAGCCTCGCGATATCACGCCCAATCGTCTCCAGCTCCGGCCGCCGCTTCTCCAGACAGCGCTTTACGAGAAACGTGATGAACTGTTCGGCTAACTCCATCAGCCCATCGAGTTGCAGGTATGCCACCTCGGGCTCGACCATCCAGAACTCGGTCAGGTGCCGGCGCGTCTTCGATTTCTCCGCACGGAAGGTCGGCCCGAAGCTGTAGACCTTGCCCAGCGCCATGGCTGTGGCCTCGATGTAGAGCTGTCCCGACTGTGTGAGGAACGCCTGCTCATCGAAGTAGTCGACAGGAAAAAGCGTAGTCGTCCCTTCGCACGCTGCTGGCGTGAGGATCGGCGGATCGGTGAGCGTGAAGCCGCGGTCGTCGAAGAAGTCACGCGCGGCCTTGATGATCTCGGCGCGCACGCGCAGAATCGCGGCCTGTCGCGGCGAGCGCAGCCACAGATGCCGATGCTCCATCAGGAAGTCGACGCCGTGCTCTTTCGGTGTGATCGGATACGGGTCGTCAGGATTGACGCGCTGCATAACCTGCGCGTCGCTGATGTCGATCTCGTAACCGCCGGGCGCGCGCTTGTCGGCGCGAACTTTGCCGGTCACGATCACACTCGACTCCTGCGTCAGGCCTTTGATCGACTCGAACAGCTCAGGCGAGACCTGCTGCTTGGCAACGACACCCTGGATGATTCCGCTGCCATCGCGGAAGATGGGGAACAACAGCTTGCCGCTCTCGCGCAGGTTGTAGAGCCACCCGCGAATGGTTACGGTCTGGCCTTCGTGCTGCCCGATCTCACGGATCGTGCTTACAGGTGCTTCGGTTTCGAGTTTGGTAGATGAGTTCATAAGGACAAGTACTTAGTATGCCTGTTGCCAGCGGAAAAGTCAGGCAGCGGAGCGCGCTCAGGCGAACGCGCGGGAACAGCTGATCCTCATTCCAATTTCCCAAACGCCTCCGCCATCTTCTCGCTGATCTTCTCGCCCTCGACATGCTCAATCTCCAGCAGCACCGGCGGGACATGCGGCGCCGTCCGCAGCAACTGCATCGCTTCCTTCCAGTCGATATTGCCTCCGCCCGGCCAGAGATGCGTATCGTGATCTTTGTTGTTGTCGTGCACGTGTGTTGAGCGGATGCGATCTTTCAGCACATCAAACGCTTCTTTGACGCTCGACATGATATGAGCATGACCCACATCGAAGCAGACGCCGATGTCCCTGAAATGCCCGCCATCGAGCAGCTCAAGAAGGCCCTGCGGCGTGGAAAGTTCGTTTGGAATATTCTCCACCAGCAAGGTCACGCCGAGCGGCCTGGCGAACGCGTGCAGATGCTCGAGCGAGCTCATCGCGGCTTCGATCTTGCGCCCGTCGTTGTCCTCATTTCCTACACCGACATGCTGCACCAGGAACTGAAACGGCGCCTGCTCGGCAACCTCCAGCGCGCGTTTGATCTCGTCCATGGCGGCGATGCGCTCGCGCTTTTCGGGAGCGGCGATGTTGACCGCCGGGCTGCCATCGCGTCCCCACTGCTCATCGCTGAACATGGGCGAGTGGATGGAGTGAAAGGTCACGCCAGTGCTGCGAAACCAGTTGCCAATCTCGCGGATGTGCTGGCGATCGGTGTAATTGAAATGCCCGCGCGCCGCGAAGATCTCGATCGCTTCGGCCCCTCCCGAGACCATCTCATCGAGCAAGCTGGGATGCAGCCGCTCCGACCTCGCATGAATTAACGTCGACATCGCCCTGCGCATCAGAAGCCCACCGCCTTTCCCTCATGACGCCCATCGCTCGCGCCCAGCAACTCGCCAGTCTTGTCGTCCACCGCAATGCACTCGGCATCGCCCCAATACCCGGAGTCCACTTTGATCTTGTGCCCCATGCGCTGGAGTATCCCCATCGTATCGGGCGAGATACCTGTTGTCTCTACCTGAATCTCATCGGGCATCCACTGCTCATGAAAGCGCGGCGCATTCACCGCCTGCTGGATGTTCAATCCATAATCCACGACGCTCATCAGAATTGCCGCGACGTTAGTGATGATGGTCGGGCCGCCCTCGGCTCCCAGCACCAGAAACAGCTTGCCATTCTTCAGCACAATGGTCGGCGTCATCGCGGAGAGCGGACGTTTGCCCGGTCCAATGGCATTGGCCTGGCTCTGAAGCAGGCCATACATGTTGGGGACGCCCGGCTTCGACGAAAAGTCGTCCATTTCGTCGTTCAGCAGGAAGCCGAGTCCTTCCGCCGTGACCCGCGAGCCGAATTCGTCGTTCAGCGTAGTGGTGACGGAAACCGCGTTGCCCTCAGGATCCACGACGGAGTAGTGCGTGGTGTGGTTGGGCTCGGCCGCGGATGCAGGTTGCGGGTGCGCTTTGGCATAGCTGTCCAGCTGTGAGAACACCGATGGACGCTTCAGCGTCGCGCTCGGCGTGGCCCGGCGTGGCGGAATCGTCTCACGCCAGGCGGCGCCGTAGCGCTTGTCGATGAGTTGGGCCACCGGAATCTTTGAAAAGTCGGGATCGCCCAGAAATTCGGCACGATCGTAAAACGCCCGCTGAAATGCTTCGGCGATCAGGTGAATACTGTCGGCGGAGCGATCGCCCTCCTTCGCCAGATCGTAGCCTTCAAGGATGTTAAGAATTTCGACCAGAGCCACTCCACCCGACGACGGCGGCGGCGCGCTGATCACCTCGTAGCCGCGATAGGTGCCGCGAATCGGCTGCCGCTCTTTCACTTCATACTGCGCGAGATCTTCGGTCGTGATCAGCCCGCCGCCCTTCTGAATCGCTGCCGCCAACTCACGCGCCAGCGAACCGTGATAGAAGTCGTCAGGATTCTCTGCGATTCGCTCCAGTGTCTTCGCCAGCTCGGGTTGCTTAAATACCTCACCAGCCTGGTAGTAGTTCCCATCGCGTTGGAAGATGCGACGCGACTCGGGAAACTGCGCCAGCCCAGGATCATGTAACGGCCTCGCGTCCGCGTACTCGAGCATGAAGCCCTCACGCGCCAGCCGGATCGCCGGGTCCATCACCTGTTTCAGCGAGAGCTTGCCCCAACGCTGCTCGGCGTACACCAGCCCGGCAACCGAACCAGGCACTCCTATTGCTTTGTAGCCGATCGTGCTCATGTCGGGTATGACATTGCCGTGTGAATCGAGATACATGTCCGCCTCGGCTTTGGCCGGGGCTTTCTCGCGGTAATCGAGGAAATGCACCTCGCCGTCTGGCCGGCGAAAGAGCATGAAGCCGCCTCCGCCGATATTGCCGGCTTCCGGGAGCACGACCTGGAGCGCGAACCCAACCGCGACCGCCGCATCTACGGCATTGCCCCCCTGCCGCAGAATCGCGACGCCCACCTTGGAAGCTTCCGGATGCATGGTCGCCACCATCGCCTTCGATCCGTGGCTGGGACGCACCATGTCGCCTGCGAATGCGGGCGACAAGACTGCAAGGATAAGCAGTGATGAAAGAAACCGTCGCGGTAGTCTCAAATAAACTGTGGCGGAGAAGCGGTTGTGCATCGTGTGCAGAGCTCGTGAAGTGTAAGTGCATTTGAGGCTATTCGACCGGCAGGGGAGAGTCAAATGAAGGCGCGAATCGGCAGGCAGGGCTCCGATGCGAGAGCTCGTACCGAACTGGGTTCGAGTTTCCAAATCGGAACCCGGCGGCTGCCTAACCTCGTCCGGCGCTCGCCTGACTTGTGCCCGGCAGCGGAACGTTATATATCTAGGAGACCTGCGGGCAACCATGCCGACCTGCGTCTTTTCCGTTGATGTCGAAGACTGGTTCCATATCCTCGACGTGCCTAGCACGCCGGCGATGTCGGAGTGGAGCCAGCTGCCTTCGCGCGTGGAGAAGAACTTCACTCGCCTGCTGGATATCTTCAGCGAACATCAGGCGCAGGTGACCTGCTTTTTCCTGGCATGGGTAGGCCTGCGTTTTCCGCAGCTGGTCAAAGAAGCCGCCGCCCGGGGACATGAGATCGCGTCCCACGGCTATGGCCATCGCCTGGTCTATCAGCAGAGTCGTGACGAGTTCTACGATGACGTGCACCGTGCCCGCCTGCTGCTGGAAGATATCGCCGGTGCGCCGGTGGTTGGATATCGCGCGCCCGGTTTTTCAACGACCGAAGATACGCCGTGGTTCTTTGACGCGCTGAGCGAGGCGGGCTACCAATACGACTCTTCCGTTTTTCCGGCTCCGCGCGGGCATGGCGGCATGCGCGAAGGGCATCGCGACCCGCACCGCATCGGCGATGGCTGTGGTCTTCTGGAGTTGCCGATCACAGTTGCCGAATTCATGGGCAAGCCGATGTGCTTCTTCGGTGGCGGATACCTGCGCCTCTTCCCCTACTGGCTCATCAAGAGCAAGGCGCGCGAGGTGCTGTCCGAAGGCCGGCCGGTAGCCTTCTATATTCATCCTCGAGAGATTGATCCCGCGCATCCTCGCCTGCCGATGAGCGCCAGCCGCAGATTCAAGACCTACGTCAACCTGAAAGGTACCGAAGCCAAGGTCAGGCACGTGCTTCGCGACTTTCCTGTCACCACATTCCAGAACGTTATCAGTCAATACCCCGAGTTGGTAAAGTCCCATGTCGCCTGATCGCACCCAGACCTTCTTCCATCAGTACGCCAACGATTTCGACGCCATCTACGGCAACCAGAACGGAATGGTCGACAGCATCGTCAATCGGCTGTTCCGCAAGAGCATGCGCCTGCGCTACGAAAAATCCATCGAAGGCTGCGAGCCGGTGCAGGGCAAGAGCGTGCTCGACGTCGGCTGCGGCCCGGGCCACTACTCCATTACCCTTGCCCAGCGCGGAGCTTCGCGGGTCATCGGCATCGACTTCGCCGACGGCATGCTCGGCCTTGCACGGGAGCACGCACGCAAAGTGGGTGTCGCCGAGCGCTGCCAATTCATGGTCGCTGACTTCTACACCTACCAGCCGCAGGAGATCTTCGATCACGTTATCGTCATGGGCTTCATGGATTACATGCCCGACGCGGAGAAAGTGGTAGCGAAGGTGCTGTCGCTCATGCGGCAAAAGGCATTCTTCTCATTTCCCGTGGCCGGGGGAATTCTGGGATGGCAGCGCCAGATGCGCTACAAGAAGCGCTGCGATCTCTTCCTGTATACGAAGGAGCAGCTCGGGCGGCTGTTCGCGAAATTTCCCGAGGCGAAGGCGACGATCGAGCCGATCAGCCGCGACTTCTTCGTGACCCTGGAGCGCACCGGAAAGAACGTGTAGCGCTGGTTTCCAAGACCGGCTGTAACGGCGGCGGTCCCCGGCGCCGGCCTATTCCTTTACACTGATCCCTATGCCTGCAACGCAGCGACGAGCGGTCGTCATCGGATCAGGTCCCAACGGTCTTGCCGCCGCCATCGTCCTAGCGCAAGCCGGCCTGCAGGTCGACGTCTACGAAGCAGAGTCGCTTCCCGGCGGCGGCGCGCGCACCATGCCGCTGACGCTGCCCGGATTCATGCACGACTTCGGCTCGGCCGTGCATCCCATGGCCGTCGCCTCGCCGTTCTTCACCTCCCTGCCTCTTGAGAAATTCGGGCTGGAATGGATCCAGCCGTCCGCGCCGGTGGCTCATCCGCTCGACGACGGCACTGCTGTGATCCTGGAACGCGATCTCAAGACTGCCGAAGCTGCGCTGGGCGAGGATGGAAAACAGTGGCGCAGATTTGTTGGGTCGTTTGCCGAGCATTGGTGGGAGCTTGCGCCCGAGGTGCTGCGTCCTGTCTCGCTCTTTCCGCGTCATCCGTTCCTGCTCGCTCATCTCGGACTGCTGGGCTTTCCTTCAGCCAGTTCGATTGCGAATGTCTGGTTCCGCAGCGCGCGAACCAAGGCCATGTTTGCCGGACTTGCCGGACACTCGATGGTGTCGCTGGAAGAGCCGCTCACCTCTGCCTTCGGGATCATGTTCGCGGCCACCGCCCACGCTGTGGGATGGCCGATCCCGCGCGGAGGCTCGCAGTCGATCACCTCCGCGCTCTCCGGCTATTTCGCCAGCCTTGGAGGCACGCTGCACCTGTCAAGCCGAGTTGAAAACCTTGGTGATCTCGGGAAGTTTGACGTCGCATTGTGCGATGTAACACCGCGGCAGTTGCTGCGCATCGCGGGGGATCGCCTGTCTGCGAGTTATAAGCGCAGTCTGGAGCGCTATCGCTACGGGCCGGGTGTTTTCAAGGCCGACTATGCTCTTTCCGCTCCGGTGCCGTGGAAGGCCGCTGAGTGCCGGCGCTCGGTAACCGTGCACCTCGGCGGCACGCTTGAGGAGATCGTTGCCTCCGAGGACGCCATGCGGCATGGACGTCACGCCGAGCGTCCTTTCATGTTGGCGGCCCAGCCGACGCTTTTCGATCCCACACGCGCTCCCGAAGGCCGGCACATCCTCTGGACGTACTGCCATGTGCCCAATGGCTCCGATGTCGACATGCTTCCCCGCATGGAAGCGCAGCTGGAGCGCTTCGCTCCGGGCTTCCGCGACTGCGTTCTGGAACGGCATATCCTTTGTCCCAAAACGTTGGAGGCCATGAATGCCAATCTCGTCGGCGGCGACATCGGCGGCGGGCTTATGAACCTGCGGCAGTTTCTCTTCCGTCCCACAATGAGGCACTACGCGACGTCAGCCCGCGATATCTACATCTGCTCCTCGTCCACGCCGCCCGGCGGCGGCGTCCACGGAATGTGCGGTTACAATGCCGCGAAGCTGGCACTCAAGGGCCTGTGAGCACACCTCCCGAACTCGGTCCGCGCGGCAAGATCGCGACCGCTCTGTCGCTGACTACGGTTGGCGGATTTGTCGACGCCGTCGGCTACATTGCGCTCTTCGAAGTCTTCACCGCGAACATGAGCGGCAACAGCATTCATGTCGGCATGTATTTGGGCCAGCGGAGCTGGCTGGAGTTGCTGCGGCCCTTCTGCGCCATCATCTCCTACGTTGTGGGAATGATCCTCACTCGCATAACCATTGGTATTGCGGGACGTCGCGGCGTGCGACGAATTGCTTCCTTCACGCTCGCTGTAGAAGCGCTGCTGATCGCGCTCTTCGCGCATGCCACGCCCAGAATGCACCTGGGACAAATCGTCGACCTCACATCGCCCACATACTTCATTATGGTCGCCTGGCTGGCCTTCGCCATGGGTATACAGACGGCCACTCTTACCCATTTCGGTGCTTTGACCATTTACACAACGTTCGTAACCGGGACATTGACCAAGTTCTCCGAATCCTTTACTCGTGCGCTGTTCTGGGGATATGACCAGCTCCAACAGTCGAAGACGTCCCACGTTGTGTCATTGGCCGCAAAGCAAGACGATGTGCGCGATGCCACGTTCCTGGCCTGCACGTGGATCTGCTATGTGATCGGCGCTGCCATCGGGGCGGTGCTGAAAGCGCGTTGGGAGCTTCGTGCGTTGTATGTTCCGGTTGCGGTCCTGGCCGGGTTCATCGTGGTCGACCAGCTCCGGCCCATCGACGTGGAAGAGGAAAAGCATCAAACCGGGACGGCATAAACCGAGGCAGCGGGCGCCGCGTCGCAAAACATAATCTGCTCCTGCTGATCCTGCTATAGTGTTGCGGCGTACACGCGGTGCAGGCTCGGCCCGTGCGTTCTGTCGGGAGGCTCGTATGTCGTCCTCAGCTACGCCCCCATCGCCGAATCAGAAGCTAACGGTGTTGTGCCTGGCCAGCTACTACAAGGGCAGCGAGTTCATCCGCGAGTGCCACCGTCAGGGCTGCCGCACGCTTCTGCTTACCTCGCACAGCTTGAAGGATGAGAACTGGCCGCGCGAGAGTATCGACGAGATCTTCTATATACCCGACGTGCAGAAAGAGTGGAAGCTGGACGATGCGATCCTCGGTGTCAGCTACATGGCGCGCAACGAGAACATCGATCGCATCGTGGCACTTGACGACTTCGACGTGGAGAAGGCGGCTGCGTTACGCGAGCACCTGCGCACACCCGGCATGGGTGACACCACCGCACGCTACTTCCGCGACAAGCTGGCGATGCGGGCCAAAGCTCGCGACGAGGGGCTGCCCGTGCCTGAATTCATTCACGTGCTGAATTATGCGCGGCTCCGCGAGTTCATGGAGCGCGTGCCACCGCCCTGGGTACTGAAGCCACGAACTATGGCCGGGTCGATGGGGATCAAGAAGGTGAAATCAGCGGACGAATTCTGGGCGGCGCTGGAACTGCTTGGCGACAAGCAATCGTTTTATCTGCTGGAGCAGTACGTGCCCGGGGACATCTATCACGTCGACGCAATCTTCTACGAGAACGAACTGCTGTTTGCGATTGCCAGCCGGTACGGCAGACCGCCGATGGATGTTTCACATGAAGGCGACATCTTCACCACGCGCACGCTGCCGCTGGAATCAGCCGAGGCGCGGCCGCTGATCGACCTAAACCGGAAGGTCATGAAGGCTTTCGGCATGGTGCGCGGCGTGTCGCATAGCGAATTCATTCAGGGGCGCGACGGCAAACTCTACTTCCTGGAAACTTCAGCGCGTGTGGGCGGAGCGCACATCGTTGACCTTGTGCAAACGGCCACTGGAATCAACCTCTGGGCGGAGTGGGCGAAGCTGGAGATCGCCGGCGGCAAAGCGCCGTATAAGCCACCGGCGCCGAAGAAAGATTCCGCCGGGCTGATGGTCTCGCTCGCAAAGCAGGAGCGTCCTGACACGTCCGCTTACAACGATCCGGAGATCGTCTGGCGAATGGACGAGAAGAAGCATCACGTTGGACTGATTGTGAAATCGCCTGATCCGAAGCGCGTCGAACAATTGCTGGAGAGCTACACCGACCGGATGCGGCGGGATTTTCTGGCGTGGCAGCCGCCGCTGGATCGGCCGAACTTCTAGTCCGACGATGCTCAGCAAAATTCAGTGCCTCGCGAGAGGCGTGCCGTCCCTACGGGACTCAATAAATATTTTCCAGATGACCCAGGACTCCGGCCGCCACGGCGGCCTCCGTCCTGGGCTAAGCTGTTCGCCGCGCCTACGGCGCTCGATTTTTCGGCTTCCTGCTCCCCAGTCAAAAACGAGAGCTAATTCTCCCGGCGACAGCCGCCGGCAGTGAAAAACGAAAGCTAATTCTCCCGGCGACAGCCGTCGGCAGTCAAAACCGAAAGCTAATTCTCCCGGCGACAGCCGCCGGCTACTGCACGCCTGAGTACTCAAGCTGCCCAATACTGCCGGGAACCTCAAGTTGGGCCGCCAGCTACTGCTGCGACTGATCGAGCAGCTTTGCGAGCGTTGGCTTATGCTTTTCGGATTTTTGCTTGCGCTTCTTGTTGTCAGGTTGGGTGCGCGTGGGTGGCGGTGTGCCTATGACTTTGCGCGCCACGGCCTTCACGGCTGACGCGGCGCGAAACGGTTTCGGTTTTCGCGACTTGGATGGCATGAGCTTCTACAGACTACCTCGATACGCTCCCCAGCGTCTCCTGATAAAAGTTCACCAGCGACCGCCGGTACGCTTCCGGAGTGTGCGCGGTCTCGGCCCTGCGCTGCGCCGCCGCTCCCAGCCGCTGACTCAAATCTCCATCACCGAGGATGCGCAGAAGAGCTTTCGCCATCGCATCCGGATTGCGCGGCGAAACCATCAATCCCGTCACCCCTTCCTCCAGAATCTCGGGTACGCCTCCCACGGCATTCGCCGCGATGGGTAAACCGGCCGCCATGGCCTCGAGCACCACGTTGGGGGATCCCTCACTGTGGGATGGAACCGCAACCATCTTCGCGATCGTGTAATACGGCTTCGTATCACGCTGGAATCCCGAGAAGCTTACGAGATCCTGCACGCCCAACTCAGTTGCCAGCCGCGACAGCGGCCCGCGCTCCGGCCCATCGCCGACAATCACGATTCTGAATCTCGGCACTCCCTGCATCGCGCGTAGCGCCGCCGCTGCCCGGAGCAAATCAGCATGGCCTTTCTCCTGCGAGAGCCGCCCGACTGACAGAATCACCGCTACGTCAGCTTCCAGCGCCAGCTCCCGCCGAACGCGCTGCGCGTCTTCGTTGGATGACGGCACAAACGGTTTGACCGGGTTATGGAGGATTGTGATCTTGTCGCGCGCAACACCGAGTCGCGCCAAATGCTCCGCAAATGGCCGGCAGACAGTCACCATACGGTACGCGCCGCGCAGCGACCACCGATCCAGTTGCGTGTAAGCGCGATCCAACCGGCTCGTGCTGGTATAGCCGTGGTTCCAAGCCACCCAGGGATACTTGCGATGCAATCCCAGCAGCCGCACGAAGAAATGCGACTTCACGTTGCGGGTTTCCAATATGTCAGGATTAATCTGTGTGACCGCCTGCCGCAGCTGATTCAAGACCCGCGTGTCCCATCGACGGCGCTCAGCGACGGTTGCTACGGCGAGCCCGGCGTCCTTCGCCGCGAGCGCGAGCGCACTCGGCTCCGCTCCACGCTGGTAGGTGACGATGGTGACTTCAGCGGCGGGCAAATCCGCTTCCGCATGCGCCATTCTGCCGAACTCAATCACGTTCCGAGCCGGTCCGGTGACGGTTGCGTTTTCGATGAGAGTCAGTACCCTGATCTTGGGAGCTGTCACTCTGTTCTCTATTCCTGCAAGGATGGCGCCGCGGCAGTCTGCTTGATGTTCTTCACTACTACGCGTGCCGGATTGCCCATGGCAACGCAGTAGGGCGGAATGTCGCTCGTGACCACGCTGTTGACGCCTACGATTGCGCCCTCGCCGATGGTCACGCCTTTCATGATGAATGCATTGTGCCCGATCCAGGCGTACCGCCCGATGCGCACCGGCTTCACCTCAGGCCGGGGAAATCGATCGGCGATGTCTTCCAGCGGATTACTCGGGTCGACGTCGGTGTCCATGAAGCGCACGTTTGACGCCACGTTCACATCGTCCTCAAGAACGATCTCCTGATTCACCACGAACAAAACGTTGTGCCCCAGGTCGACGCGATTGCCGAGAGCGAGCTTCGGTGCCTCGCGCAATCCGGCGCTGAAGATATCGACCTGTCCGAAGAAGTTAACGTTATCACCGATAGAAATGTTCGGGTCACCGATGACCGACGGCATACGCCACATCCGGAAACCCTTGCCCACACTCTCACAACGGCCGCGGAAGAGCGGCTCGCGAATGAAGTAGCTGAAGAGCCAGCGAATTCCGACAATGCCTTCCTGTTGTGCGTAGAAGCCGGCGCGCAGGAAGGGATTAAGAAACCGGGGAACAGGAAGCCGGCTGGATTGCACGCCGCGAACAACCTTGCGAATGCCGCGAAAGAGCGGCGTGTCGGCGCGACGGATCTTCAGCAGCAAGGACGACATATGCAGAACCAGCTTAATTCAGCAGTCAGCACTCAGCCATTGGGCGGTGTATCCGATATGCAGCAAAGTGCCGGTAGGAATGGCGGAACACTGAACGCTGATCGCTCATTCTTCCAGCTCATCGCGCCGCGACTCGGCGCTCCTCGGATGCCGACGATTTCGCATAGTATTCGCGCAGGACTTCACGGCTCCGCTCGCCGGCGCGGCCGTCCCACAGCGGTGGAATCTGCTTTTCTCGCGAAGAACGCTTCATCTCCTCCCACGCCGCCAGGATGGTTGCTTTTCTTGTTCCCGCCAGGCGGTTGGTGCCGAGCTCGACCGTTACCGGGCGTTCGGTGTTGTCACGCAAAGTCAGGCATTCGACTCCGAGGACCGTTGTCTCTTCCTGAATGCCGCCCGAGTCGGTCAGCACCAGTGCAGCGCCTGCTTCGAGGCTGAGAAAATCAAGATATCCGAGCGGCGCCAACAGGCGAATTCCCGAGCCAATGGAAAGGTTGCTGTCGGCGAGCCGCGCGCGCGTGCGCGGATGAACCGGCCACAACAGCGGCAGGGTGTCTGCGATCGTGCCCAGCGCGGCAAGAATCTCCGCGAGCGCCGCCGGGTCATCAACATTCGCCGGCCGGTGAAGGGTAACAACTCCGTACGGTCTGCCGCGAACGCTGAGTTTGTCTGCGATCTCTGAGCTTTGCGCTCGCTCGAGATTCTGGCGCAGGGAATCGATCATCAGGTTGCCAACCAGGTGAATCAGTTCTGCCGGTACTCCTTCGTGCAGGAGATTCACACGTCCGCTTTCTTCCGTGACGAGGAAGAGGTCAGCAATGGAATCGGTGACGATACGGTTGATCTCCTCCGGCATGGAGCGATCAAAGCTGCGCAAACCGGCTTCCGCGTGGATGACATCAATGCCGAGCTTCTTGGCGACCATAGCTGCGGCTGCGGTAGAGTTCACGTCCCCAACAACGATTACGGCTGTGGGGTGGAGCTTCTCCAGCTCCGGCTCGATCCGGCGCATGATCTCGGCGGTCTGCTGCGCGTGGGTGCCGGAGCCGACTTCCAGGTGAAACTGCGGCTCAGGAATGCCCAAGTCGCGAAAGAACTGGCCGGACATGTTGTCATCGTAGTGCTGGCCGGTGTGGATGAGGGTGATATCGAAATCGCGATCGCCCGCGAGCGCCTTCATCAGCGGCGCAATCTTCATGAAGTTCGGGCGCGCGCCGGCGACCATCGCCAGCCGGATTGGAGTTCCTGGAGTCGTCACGAGTCGATGTGCGCTTCGGTTCTGCGCCATTGTAACCGACACGATCATCGTCTGCGGATGGATTTGGCGCGGTGAAAGGGAAGAGCTGCCTCAGGATGAAGACCCAGGGGATGCGCTGCATGGTTCTGGGAACACCGCGATCTCACTCCGCCTGCTTGACGGCTGCGTCATTGCGCGCGGGACGGCTGTAGACCCGCCGCGGTTGAAAGGCGAAGAAGTACCACTTCAAATAATGCGGCAGCCAGTGCATGATGCGGAAGCGTGAGGCGCCTGCAGTGCGGTCGCGCCAGACGCTGGGAATCTCCGCGATGCGGTAGCCATTGAGGAATGCCTTCACCGTTAGCTCGAGGCCGAGTTCGAAACCAGCAACGCTCTCCACCTTCAGCTCGTGGACCATCGCGGCGTCGTAAAGTTTGAAGGCGTTCGTAGCATCGTGCGTCGGCACGCCGCGGAAGTAATGCAGTGTGAGGCCGCTGACGCGCGACATCAGTTGCTTCAGGAATGGCCCGCCGATCAGGCGGCCGCCACTCATGTACCGGCTGCCGCACACCAGGTCGTAGCCCTGCTGATAGAGGTCGTACATGCGATCGACGGTCGTGAGCTCGTCGGAGAGATCGGCCATGGTGACCAGCACCGGGCCGGATTCGACTGCTTCCAGGCCGGTCTTGATGGCGTTGGTAACGCCGCGTCCGTAAGCGTTCTTCACCAGCCTGATCCGGGTTCCGCCCGAAGCGATGATCTCGCGCGCCACGGGCACGGTGTTGTCTTCGTCGAAGTCGTAGACGACGATGGCGGTGAACGGCGTTTTGATGCCGGACGAGAGCTCACCCCAGAGCGCGCGGAAATTCGCGCCCTCGTTATAGACGGGGATGACGATCGTTAGCGGTGGATTGGACGGCATCGCGTATTTTGTAATCGGCGAGGGGAAAGCGGATCCCTCGTCGGGCTAAACCATCCCACCAAGCGCAAAGGCGGCGCTTGCTGGGGGCCCCGGTCGCCCTCCTCGTGATGACAATCTGCTGATTCGCGGCGGTTCTGGCACATCACAAGTTTGTCATTGTCATCACGAGCGAAGCGAGGGATCTGCTGTCCGCGGCATCGGCAGAAGCGTCACGCTTTTAGAACTAAACTCCGCTCACATCTGTCCCACGGAAATCTGCTCCTCGATCCAGGGAATGATTTCGTCGAGGATTGTGTCCAGGGACGTGAGCGCTTCGAAGCCGAGGACCTCCTTCGCCTTGGCCACATCGGGCGAACGCTCCTGCACGTCGTATTCAAACGGCGGATCGGAGACGTAGCGGAACGGCTTTTTGCCGGCGTGGATCTTGTTCCAGATCAGCTCGGCAAGCTCAAGCACGGTCGTGCGCGTCGGCGTCGAAAGGTTGAAGTCATTGTTCATGGCCGCCGGGTGCTCGATGCAGATACGAATGCCTTTGGCCAAGTCGCCGCCGTAAGTGTAGTGCCGAACTTGATTGCCTTTGCCGAGAATGTGCAGCGGGTCCTGGCCCTTAAGGATTTTCTGCACCAGGTCGGGGACGACATGGGACATGGCGAGCTTCACGTTACCGCTCATGATGTCGCGATCGGCCAGGGCGCGCTTCTCGCCAACGCCGACACAGTTGAACGGCCGCGCGATGCTGTAGGGCAGCTTGTATTGCTCGAATGCGCCCTGCGCAAAGTATTCGGTGGCCAGTTTCTGGAAGCCGTAGGTGGAGCTAGGCGGCGGACAACGGCGCTGCGCGCCTTCGGGCGTGGGATATTCCTTGGTGTTTTCGAAGACCATGCTGGAAGACATCACGGTAATCTTCCGCAGCTTGGCGTGCTTGTGGGCACGGATTGCCGCGTCAAAGGCGGCGGCGGTAATACGTTCGTTCTCCGCGATGAGATCGTAAGCGAACTCATGAAAATAGCTGATGCCGCCGATCATGGCCGCGGACGCGACAAAGTGATCGCAATCTTCGAGCAGGTCGTTCAGCAGATCGCTGTCTTTGGCATTGCCTTCAACAAAACGATAGTTGGGATTTGAGTCGTAGCTCTTTTCCACTCGTCCGTACTTGCTGTAGTTGTCGAGTCCGATGACGGTGTAGCCGGCATCGAGGAGTTCCTGCACGAGATATCCATTGATGAAGCCGGCCGAGCCGGTGACGAGAATTTTCATGAGTTCGGTGTTCGTCCTCTATTGCTGCTTCTCGAAATGCGATTAGCGATGGCCGTGCTACGCGGTTGCCGAGGCCAGCTCCCTTGCGGGATAGAAATTCCACGGATCGATCACGATCTTGCCAGCTGGAATCTCCAGATCCCGGTAAGCCGTGTGCGGCGCGCCGACGATCACGATGTCCGCTTTGCGGATTGCGGTCTCCATTGGAACAAAGCCCTCTTCTTTAATGAAGGGATCGGTGCACAGCACCTCGAGCGCCTCCACTTCCAGCAGCTTCTTCAGCTTGTAAGAGAGGCTGTCGCGCTTATCGTCCGACTCGGCCTTGAAGGCCATTCCCAGGATCGCCACCCGCTTGTTCGCCAGGTCATGCGGCCGAAGTTGTTCCACCAGGAACATCGGCAGGCCTTCGTTGATCAGCATCGCGGCGTGACCGAGAAAGAAATTGTTCTGCGAGAAGGCCGCCAGCTGCAGCGTGTCCTTCAGCAGGCAAGGGCCGGCAGCAAAGCCTGCCTTGGCGAAGCTGCGCATGCGAGGGTAGTCGCGCGTCACCGCGTCGTGGATGCGATAGAAGTCGAGGCCGCGGCTCTGCGCCAGCATGTAGAACTGGTTCGAGATGGCGAAGTTCGCGTACCGCCAGGCGTTGGTGAAGAGCTTCGCCAGCTCAGCCTCGGGCGGAGCGAGTTCGATCAGCGACGGGGCGATCAAGCCAAAGAGCTTGCTGGCCGCGGCTGTCGCTTCCGGCTCAAAGCCGGAGACGATCTGCGGCAGTTTGATCAGCTCTTCGATGGCGTTGCCTTCGGCGATGCGCTCCGGACAGAAGGCCAGCAGGATCTTCCGCTTCAATCTGCGTAGCCGCTCGTAAACCAGTTTGGTCACGCCGGGATAGACGGTGCTGCGCAGGACCAGCAGCGCCCCATCCTGCATGTGATCGAGCAGCGCGTCGATACTGTGGTAAACGTCCCCCACTGTGGGATTGAGGTGGCGGTCAACCGGCGTGCCGACTACGGTAATGACGGCATCTGCCGCTCCGAGGCAGGTGGGATCGAGTGTCGCGCGCAGAGATTTTCCGGCGACTTCGCGCAGCAGTTCATCGGCGCCGCGCTCCAGGAACGGCATTTTGCCGGAGTTGACCAGATCAACTTTGGCGGGATCGATGTCGAGCAAATCAACCTGCAGGCCGGCCTTGCTGGCGAGCACGATTCCGAGCGGCAGGCCTACGTGTCCGCAGCCGCCGACGATGGTGATTCTTTGCAGGGTTTTCATGCGACTACCATTCTAATGGGGTCTTTGCTGCATCGTGTCAGATTTCGCCGAGCGCGGTGTGCCACAAGATTAGCATGGCGCTTTTTGCAGCCTTGCATGCGATTTGACGATTGCATATAGTGGTCTGGCTCAATTGGAGTCGAACAACCAGCGAACCCGCATAATATGCGGGCTTACGCATCCAACCACTCCCCAGGGTAATCGCGACCGTGACCATCACCGAAGCATTGAGGATCACCCAGAGTGTGCCCCGCGATGCTCGTCCTTTCCCCGTCACGCTGGCGTGCGGCTTCACACCTTTGCACTTGCAGACCTTTCTCGCGGCACATCTGCAGCTGGCATTACCTGATCGTAAGGTGACCATTGCCCCCGGGGTGTATGGAGATCTCGCCGGGACGCTGGAGGCGATCGGCGAGACGGCGCAGGTGGATGCGGTAGTTGTCGCGATGGAATGGCCTGACCTCGATCCGCGGCTGGACTATCGCAACGCGGGCAGTTGGGGGCTGAGCGCCGCAAATGACATCGTCGCCAGCGCGCGTGTGATGCTGGATCGGATCGCGACTGCGCTGTCGCGCATTCCTGCTGGTCCGCGGACCGCGCTCTCGCTGCCGACCCTGGCTCTGCCGCCACTGTTCCACACGCCGGGGTGGCAGGCTTCGCAAGCGGAACTGCTGCTTCGGTCAGACGTGTTGCGCTTTGCGGCCGAAGTTGCGCAGCAGGGAAGAATTGCGGTCATCAACTCGCAAACCCTGGATACGGACTCGCATGCTGCCGCTCGCCACGATCTGAAGAGCGATCTCTACAACGGCCTGCCGTACTCGATTGAACATGCTGATCATGTTGCGGCACAGCTTGCCATGACTGTTGCACCGCCTCCGCCGAAGAAGGGAATCATCTCCGATCTCGACGACACGCTGTGGAGCGGCATCGCCGGTGAAGTTGGTCCGGAGGCCGTCACGTGGGACTTGTCGAGCCACGCGCAGCTGCACGGCATTTATCAGAAGCTGCTCAGCTCGCTTGCGGAGTCGGGGACGTTAATTGGTGTCGCCAGCAAGAACGATCCGGCGGTGGTTACGAAGGCGTTCGAGCGTAAAGATCTGCTGCTCCGGCCCGACCAGGTGTTCCCCATCGAGGTGCACTGGAATGCGAAGTCGGGCAGCGTTGCTCGCATCCTCGAAGCATGGAACATCTCTGCCGATTCCGTGATCTTCGTCGACGACAGTCCGATGGAGCTGGCCGAAGTGGCGGCCGCGCATCCCGGCATCGAATGCGTGCTCTTTCCCAGGAACGACTACGCGGCTGCTCTGAAGATGTTTCAACAGCTGCGCGACCGTTGCGGCAAGGAGCGAGTCTCGAAGGACGATGCGCTGCGACTGGAGAGCATCCGCCGGGGCGCCGCCTTTCGCGAACAGGTTTCGACGGTTGCGACACCAGAAAGCTTCCTCAAGGACATCGGCGCGGTGATCACCTTCGATTTCGCCGTGCCCGGCGAGCCGCGCGTCGTAGAGCTGGTGAACAAGACCAACCAGTTCAATCTCAACGGCCAACGCTACACGCAGCCTGATTGGCAGAAGTTAGTGACGCAGCCAGGCGCGGTGCTTGCGGCGGTCAGTTACGAGGACAAGTTCGGACCCTTGGGGACGATTGCTGCCGCGGCCGGCCACATCGAGGGCCGCAAGCTGACACTCGATGTTTGGGTGATGAGCTGTCGCGCCTTCGCGCGCCGCATCGAGCACCAGACTTTGAAGATGCTGCTCGGCACGACCAGGGCCGCGGAGATTGAATTTCGTTTCGCCCCAACCGCAAAGAACAGTCCGCTGCGCGAATTTGTCACGACCCTGACTGGTGAAGAACCGAAAGGTGAGTTCCGCCTGACGCGATCGCAGTTCGAGGCGAAATGTCCGGCGCTGTATCATGAGGTACGCGAAATGAGGAGAGCGGAAGCGCATGGATGACACCCGGCAGCGGTTGACGAATTGTTTTCAGGTAGTTTTTCCCGACCTGCCACAGGAGGCGCTCGCCACCGCCTCAACCGCCACCGTCGCTGCCTGGGACTCGATCGCGGCGATCACGCTGATGAACGTCATCGAGGAAGAGTTCGGCTTCCAGATGGATTTGGACGATCTCGCCGATCTCGATTCCTTCGAGAAGGTCTACTCATACTTGCAGAAGCGCCTTCAGGTGGCCTGATGGCCACACCGCTTCGTCTCCATCATGTGGGATTTGTGGTTGCCAGCATCGAGCAGGCGATGCCGGGATTTCTGCGTTCGCTGGCGGCGCGATGGGATGTGAAGGTCTTTCACGATCCCTTGCAAAAAGTGAAGGTCGCGTTTCTGACCACGCGCGCCGAGGATCCTCAGATTGAATTAGTAGAGCCGGCGGGGGAAGACTCGCCGGTATTGCGTTTTCTGGAGCAGGGCGGTGGACTGCATCACGTCTGCTACGAAGTCGCCGATCTGGAGCAGCAGCTGACGGAATTTCGTTCGCGGGGCGCGGTGATCGCTAAGCGCCCCAAGCCGGCCGTCGCCTTCGGCGGGCGGCGAATCGCCTGGGTGATCACGGCGGAGAAGCTGCTGGTGGAGTTATTGGAAGAAACCATGAAGGACGAGCAAGGCCCGTGATCGACACCGAAAAATACCGGCAGAGCGAGACCGAGCAGGTGCGAATCGCGGACCTGTTTCGCCTCCTGCCGCGCGGCCGCAAGTCGATCCTGGAGATCGGCGCGCGCGATGGCTATCACTCGCGGCCGCTGACGGAATACTTCGAGGAAGTCACGGCCCTCGACCTGGAGAAGCCAGCGTTCGAATTCCCGCGGGTCAAGACGGTGGCGGGCGACGCCACGAACCTGCAATTTCCGGACGATTCCTTCGACTGCGTCCTATGCGCTGAAGTTTTGGAGCACATTCCCGCGGTCGAGCAGGCATGCCGCGAGCTCATCCGAGTGGCGCGTCACGAGCTCGTCATCGGCGTTCCTTATCGTCAGGACACCCGCTCCGGCCGCACCACCTGCCGCAATTGCGGCAAGACCAATCCTCCGTGGGCGCATGTGAATGCATTTGACGAAGCGCGTCTGGCGAAGCTTTTTCCCGGCCTGGTCATCAAGTCGCAATCGTTTGTCGGCACGACCATGGAACGCACCAATGCGATCTCAGCACTCTTGAATGATCTCGCGGGCAATCCCTGGGGCACCTACATTCAGGACGAGCCGTGCATTCACTGTGGGGCCGTCCTCGTCCCACCCGATGAGCGGTCCTTGTTTTCGAAGGTCTGCTCGGGAGTGGCCGCCAGGCTCGACAAGCTCCAGGCGAACTTCATCAAGCCTCGCCCGAACTGGATTCACATCGTGTTCTCGAAAGAGAGCGCATGAAGATGCGTGCAAGCGCTGGGGAGCAGTCGCCAGAGCAGCAATCAGGTACTATCACGGATGAACGTGAGAACGCTTAAGAGATTCGCCAGAAAGTGCGCAGATGGGGCCTACTTTCGGCCGTTGAATCTGCGCATTGCCGTGGGGCAGGTGGTCGATGTCGAGCGCAATCTGCGCGCGTACTCCGATCAGGAGCACCTGATGGCGGCAATCAACTGGCTCAAGCGCGCGCAGGATGCCGGCGGCGACGGAGGTTTCATCGGGCGTTACAACCTGAAGACCGGATGGTCGTCCTCTTATCCCGAAACCACCGGCTACATTATTCCCACCCTGCTCAGGCTGGCTGACGAGTTCCATGACGATGACTACCTAAAGCGCGCGCAACGCGCCATCGACTTTCTTCTGGCCGTGCAGCTGCCCAGCGGCGCCTTTCCGGGCGCTGAGATCGCAGAGAACTCGACCAATCCTTCGCCGTTCAACACTGCGCAAATCATGCATGGTCTTCAAAGCTGGACGGCGCGGACGGGTGATGAGCGCACCCGCACTGCACTGCAACGCGCGGGGAATTGGCTGTGCGACGTGCAGGATGCGTCGGGAGCGTGGCGCAAGTACTTCTACCTGGACGTCGTTACCACGTACAGCGCGCACCTCACCTGCTGGCTGGCTGAAGCCGGCGCGTTTCTCGGCGATGAGCGCATGCTTGAGGCCTCGCGTCGGCATCTCGCATGGGTTTTGCAGCACTACGATGCTGAGCATGCGTGGTTTGACCTGGCAGGATTCTGGCAGTCGGATCATGAGGCCCGCCGTGCGGTGACGCACACGATCGCTTACACGATCTGGGGAGTGCTACGGACGTCTGAAGTTGTCGGATCGGCAGAAGGGACGTGCGCCGCCGAACAAGCCGCCTACGCTGCGATGCGACGTCTGGAGTTGTCGCGTGGGCTTGCGGGCATGCTCGATTACCGGTGGCGGCCGCTGTCCTATTACGTATGCCTCACCGGCAATGTTCAGCTGGCGCTGATCTGGCTGCACATGTACGACGAGCATGGCGACCCGCGTCTGCTCAACGCGTCACTGAAGGCGATCGACATCGTGAAAGCTGCGCAGGCCATGGATCGCGAAGAGGGCGGCATCAAGGGCGGCATTCCCGGCTCCCATCCCATCTGGGGCGACTACATCGAGCACGGCTATCCCAACTGGGCGGCCAAGTATTTCATCGATGCGATGTTGGCGAAACAGAAGGCTCTGGGGAAGGATGTTCCGTTTCGCTCGAAGCCGCGCGCCAGCGCCGAGCCTGTCCCAAAATCATTGCCAATCCCCGCCAACTCCCCCGCGACAGCGAAGCCGAAAGTCGCTCTGCTGACCAGCCAGCTGGCGACCAAGGTGATGGAGTTTTGCGATGCCTGGTCGAAGTGGGGCTTCCGTCCGGATTTCGTGCTCATCGAGCGCCGCGCGATTCCGCCGCTGTGGGCGCGCGTGCAGACGCGGCTCTCGGAAGGCCGGATCACGCAGATGCCGAATCTGGCGCAGCAGAGCGGGCCGGCGCTGCCGATCGAGAACAACGGCTCGCGCGCGGCAGTCACGGTGCTCGAGTTTTGCCACCAGGCCGGCATTTCCGCGGCCGAAGTGGAGTCGGTCAATTCCGAGGAAGCGATTGCGTTGCTGCGCGAGCACAAGATTGACCTGTTCGTCTATGCGGGGGCGGGCATCTTGAGAAGGCCCCTGATCGAGGCCGCGCCGCTGGGTGTGCTGAACGCGCATATGGGCGTTCTGCCTGCGTATCGCGGGATGAACGTTACGGAGTGGGCGGCGTGGAATGGCGATCCCGTGGGCTGTTCGGTTCACCTGATCGATAGCGGCATCGACACCGGAGATATCCTGCTGGTGCGCGAGGTGGATGTGTCGACGGCGAAAGCTGTCGATGCAATGCGAAGCCTGGTAGACAAGGCCCAGGTTAAGCTGCTCGGTGAAGTCGTGCATCACGTGATGGAGAAGGGCGAGTTGCCACCGCGGCGGGCGCAGGCCGCTGCCGAGGGATTGCAGTATTACAAGATGCATCCCGATCTGGTGAATCGGCTGAATCAGCGGTTGAGGAGTTAGTCCGCGGAGTTCCCCCGCTCCGCGCGGCTGCAACGCGAGTATTGGAGGGGTATGTCCCATCCGCTCGGCCACCAGCGCGGATCTGGAGTCCGCGCGACAGCCGGTCTGGAGACCGGCGTTACGCCAGCGGCGGCGTGCTACTCTGGAGGTCGCGCCGGGCCTGATGTCCGGCGGCTGTGAGCCATCATGTGACCGGAATCACGATTGTTTGGGGGCCCTGAAGCATGCAGACTGCACATAAGGTTGTGGGGACGCTGGAAGCTCTTAAGGAAAAAATCCAGGGCAAGACGGCAAAGGTTGGGATCGTCGGGCTGGGCTACGTCGGCCTGCCGTTAGCGACCGAGTTCGCCAAAGCAGGCTTCACCGTAACCGGCATCGATGTTCAGCGCGACAAGGTTGCCGGCCTGAACCGCGGTGAGTCGCATGTGCAGGATGTTCCCTCCTCGGAAATTGCAAAGCGGGTAAACGAGAAGCGCTTCACGGCGACCAACGATTTCTCGGTTGTTCGCGAGCTGGACACCATCAACATCTGCGTTCCTACACCGCTGCGTAAGACGAAAGATCCCGATATGAGCTTCATCATGTCGGCGGTGGAGGAGATCGCGAAGCACTTCCATCCCGGGCTGCTGGTGATACTGGAATCGACTACGTATCCCGGCACGACCGACGAGCTACTGCTGCCGACATTCGAGAAGCTCGGCTACAAAGCCGGGAAGGACTTCTTTCTCTGCTTCTCGCCCGAGCGTGTCGATCCCGGCAATCCCGTCTACCAGACGTACAACACGCCGAAAGTGGTCGGTGGCATTACGCCCGCATGCACCGAGATGGGCTCCCTGTTCTTCTCGCAAGCACTGGAGAAAGTGGTTCCCGTCTCCAATACGCGGGTCGCCGAGATGGTGAAGCTGCTGGAGAATACCTTTCGCATGATCAACATCGGCCTGGTGAACGAAATGGCCCTGATGTGCGATGGCATGGATATCAACGTCTGGGAGATCATCGATGCGGCGGCGACGAAGCCGTTCGGCTTTATGCCGTTCTATCCCGGCCCGGGGCTTGGCGGCCACTGCATTCCCATCGATCCGATTTATCTCTCGTGGAAGACGAAGCAGTCGGGCATCGAGGCGCGGTTTATCGATCTGGCAGGCTACATCAATGGCAGCATGCCGCATTTCGTCGTCGACAAGATCCAGACCGCGCTGAACAACCATCGCAAAGCGATCAACGGCTCGCGCATTCATGTCGCCGGGGTCGCTTACAAGCGCAACATCGACGACCTGCGTGAGTCGCCGGCGCTGGATGTGATTCTGCTGCTGAAGAAACGCGGCGCGGTGATCTCCTACAGCGATCCCCATATCCCAGCGGTTAAGCTGGACGGCATCACTCTGCAATCGGAGCCGCTTCTGGAATCGGCTGCCGAGGCGGACTGTGTGGTGATCGTGACCGACCACTCAGATTTCGACTATCGCGGATTACTTAATTCGGCGAAGTTGATTGTCGACACGCGAAACGCCATGAAGGGTTTTAAGTCCGAGAAGATCGTTCGGCTGTAAAGTGGAGGTTTGCGCCTCCGCTCAAATGCATGTTGGCGCAGCCGATTCAGGCAAAAGCATCTGGCGCGCAGTGAATTCCACTGGAACCGATGTGCAAAGATTTGCACATGAAGTGACTAACCTCTTGCGCTTCCCGAATCGATAATTTGTAACATGCTTATTTGTTAACAACATATAAAATACAAGTTTTTCCTATATCGGCTAAATAATTGCACATACGTCGTAGGTTCCTAAAAGCAAAGTAAGGAGTCATTCGCCTGTGGCGCTGGCTGGCACCAAGACGACGAGTACTGCGCTGACCCAACCGGCAGAAGAAGTCTTGCCCGGAGGGAAGCCTCCTTCCAAGCTGTCATCCTTCTTTCAGACGTTGTGGAATACGGCGAAGCCGTTCGGCTGGCAAGGACTTCTGCTGGTCGGCGTGCTCGCCCTTCTGTACGCTTCGGTGGTTAAGCTCCTGGTCTGGCAATGGTATAACGATCCGGATTACTCGCACGGATTCATCGTTCCAATCCTGTCGGGGTTTCTGATCTGGCAGCGCCGCGAGAAATTGCGCGTCATTGAGCGGCGGCCTTCGCCATGGGGAATGGTGATTGTGCTGTTCTCGCTGGGACTGCTCTTCCTGGGAAGCCTTGGCGCGGAATTGTCGCTGACGCGCCTTTCCCTGCTGGGGACGATCTGCGGCCTGATCGTCTACTTCGCGGGCGTGAGGATGCTGCGCGCTATGGCGTTTCCCATGGCGTTCCTCCTGTTCGCGATTCCGATCCCGGTTGTGGTCTACAACGAGATCGTCTTTCCCCTGCAGTTCATCGCTTCGCGTTTTGCGACCCGGATCCTGGAACTGCTGAATCTGTTTCCGGTGATGCGCGAAGGCAATGTGCTGGTCTTGCCCGGCATGCACCTGGAAGTGGTGGAAGCCTGTAGCGGAATCCGCTCGCTCATGTCCTTGCTTGCGTTAGCGGCGGGTTATGGATATCTTGTTGAGCGCAGTATTCCGGTACGGTGCCTGCTCGTTGTAGCCATGGTTCCGCTGGCCATTGTCAGCAATGGCACGCGCGTGATGATTACCGCGCTGATGGCACACTACATGGGACCTGGAGCCGCAGAAGGATTTATGCACGAGTTTTCCGGTTGGGTAATCTTTGTGGTCGCCACCATTCTCTTCTTGTTATTGCACACGGTGATAACGGCAGTGCGCAAGACGCTTGGCTGGTACGACAAGGACCAGGGACGGCCAGCGCCGGCCGCCAAGGTGGCGCAATGAAGGCAGGCGTGCGTTACTGGATCATGGTAGCGGTGCTGCTGGGAGCTACCACGGGGATGGCCTATCTTTCTCACGGCGAGGCGACGCCGCCGGCAAAGCCGCTCTCGGAGTTTCCCGTCGAGGTCGGGCCTTATGCGAAGGTGATCGACTGGAAGCTCGACAAGGAAACGCTCGACATCTTGAAGGTCACCGACTACCTGAATCGCGGTTACTGGACGCCCGGCATGAACCAGGATCTGCTGGGCCTGTACATCGGATACTTTCGCAGCCAGCGGACCGGCGCCTCAATCCACTCGCCGAAGAACTGCTTGCCGGGCGCGGGATGGAATCCGGTTCAGGCCTCGGTCTACCAGTTGCCACTGGATGGTGGACGCACGGTGCCGGTCAACCTCTACATCTTACGCAAGGCGCTGGACGAAGAAATGGTGCTGTACTGGTACCAGTCGCATGGCCGCATCATCGCCAGCGAGTACTGGGGCAAGTTCTATCTCGTTTATGACGCGCTACGTTTGAACCGCACGGATGCCGCGCTGGTCCGCATCACCGTCCCGGTGGACAACGGAGATGAAGCGACAGCCAAGCGGCGCGCAATTACCTTCGCAAAACAAGTTGCAAGTGATGTTGATCAGATTATCCCTCGGTGAACCCAGGAGAAGTCATGCGGAATCGCTACGTCGTTTCAGTTGTACTGGCTGTGTTGACCGTCGCCCTCGCCGGCTGCAGCCGTAATCCCGAAGTCGCCAAGAAGAAGTATCTCGAAAGCGGCATGAAGTACATGGACCAGCAGAAGTACGATGCTGCCGCTATCCAGTTCAAGAAAGCCATTCAGATCGACCCCAAGTTCGCCGAGGCCCATTATCAGCTGGCGCTGGCCGATCTGAAGTTGAACAAGAACCAGGAAGCCTTCAAAGAGATGAGCCAGGTGGTGGAGCTCGATCCCAATCACATGAAGGCTCGCGTCTCCGTCGGGGGCATGTATCTGGCCTCCGGTCATAACTTCTACGGCAATGCGGAAGAGCAGGCCCGTTACGTCATCGATCGCGACCCGAACAATTCCGACGCCTATCTGCTGCTGGGCAATATTCTGCTCGCCGAAAAGCATCTCGATGACGCCCTTGCCGCATTCAGCAAGGCGATTGCTCTGAAGCCCAACGACCCGAATCCCTACCTGAACCGCGGTGCGGCTTACATCTTCATGAAGCAGGATGAAGCCGCGGAGAAGGATTTCCGCCAGGTCATTACCATCGATCCAAAAATGCTCCAGGCATACACCAACCTTGCCGGCTTCTACCTCTACAAGAAGGACCCGAAGCAGGCCGAAGAGGTGTATCGCATGGCCATCCGCAACAATCCGGATTCGCCCATACCCTATCTCCGGCTGGCCGGCTTGCTGCTGCAGGAAGGCAAGAAGGATGAAGGCGAAGCCGTGGTTCAGCAGTTGCGTGAAAAGCAGCCCAGTTCGACCGAAGTATCTTCCGCCATCGGCGACTACTATCTTGCCGCGCGCCAACCCGATGCTGCTCTCAAGGAGTACCAGCGCGGTCTGAGCTTCGATCCCAAGAACCAGCAGCTCCAGGTGCGTGTGCTTGAGACCATGATCAACATGGGCAAGATCGAGGACGCCCAGAAGATGGTCGATCACCTGCTCAAGGACGATCCCGGCGACGTCACGGCTCGACTCACGAACGGCCGTCTGCTGGCCATCAAGGGCAACACCGCCGAAGCTGTGACTGTGCTGCGGCAGGTGGTCAAGGACGCCCCGGAAAGTCCGCAGGCGCATTTCGCTCTGGGCCAGGTGCTGCGCCAGACCGGCGACATGCCCGGAGCCAAGAGCGAGCTACAGGAAGCCAATCGCATTCAGCCCAACAGCCCCATGATTCTTCAGGCCCTCGCCGAGGTCTATCGCGATTCCCGAGACTTCGACACCGCGCGTGAGTATGCTTCGCGGCTGCAAAAGCTGAATGAGAACAATCCCATGGCGCATTACATTATCGCCACCATCGACCTCGGTGCTAAGCAGTACGACAAGGCGCTCGATGAGCTGAAGGAGGCGCAGAAGAGCGTTCCCAACGATCCTCTCCTCTACATCAACATGGCCTTTGCCTACTCCGGCCTGAAGAAATATGAAGACGCGGAGAAGGCCTTCCAGGCTGCCTTGCATCTGTATCCCACCTACGACACCGCCATGGCGAATTACATCGCGATGATGTTTGGCACCGGTCAGACGGCGAAAGCCATGAGCCTCGCCAGCGGCTACGCCGCGGCTAATCCCAAGCGGACAGGCGCGATCTACATCTACGCTTCCGCCCTGGCGACTACGCATAAATATGATGAGGCGCTCGCCCAGTATCAGAAGGCGCTGCAAATCGATCCCAAGGCCGCTGTTGCCTGGATGCACATCGGGCAGATCTACATGGCTAAGGGAAATCTCGATGCCGCGCTGGACTCGTACCAGAAGGCGGCAGCGCTGCAACCCGCTTCTACCACCATCGACAATGCCATCGGCAACGTCTACCTTCAGAAGGGCGATCTGAAATCAGCCGGCAAGTACTATCAGACCAGCTTGTCGCAGAATGCTCATGATGCTGTGGCCGCCAACAACCTCGCATGGGTCTACGCCGAGCAGGGAGAGAACCTCGATATGGCCCTGAGTCTGGCCACTCAGGCCAAGCAGCTGGCTCCCGAAATGCAGTCGGTGAACGATACCCTTGCCTGGATTCAGTACAAGAAGGGCAACTATCGCGTCTCCGTGTCGCTTGCTGAGGATGCCGTCAAGAGCGCTCCTCAGAATCCCGGCTTCCACTATCACTTGGGAATGGCATTGATCGGCGCCGGGGAGAAAGACCGCGCCAAGACCGAACTGCAGAAGGCCGTATCACTGAACCTCAGGGGTCAGGATGCACAGGACGCACAGAAGACCTTGGCATCGTTGCAGTAGCCGGAACGTACAAGCAGAAACCGTCTAAGCACAGCGCTCGCGGCCTGACAACTCCTCCCGTCAGGTCGCATTTTTGTCTGCACAGTGCCGGCGACGAAAGTGATTAGCCCGCGGAAGCGCTGGGTACTCGTTCCATCCGCTGGCGCTCCGGCGGACCGATCTTGAGCAACACGTCCTTCATACGGTTGCTCCTCCAGTTGCATCCACTCCAATTCCCTGGCAGATTTCCAGCAGGGCGGCACGCAGCTCAGCATGTTCTTCCGTGAACACGGGGAGGCACTGCGAGGGTACAGCCCGACCCTGCCACAGGCTCACGGCGAAGGCCATACAGGTTTGTTCGCCGCACGCTTTGCAGTTCGTTCGGGGGAGACGTTTGTAGATCTCCAGCGCGGGCGGCTTTGAGCGTCGGACGTAGGAAGGGACAATGGCACTTCGCTGCGCCCATGTCGTGTTGACCAGCATCCGAATCTTTTCCAGGGTTCGCCACGCGTCCACCAGTTCATCCGCTTTGCCGATAGCGATGCGCCGAGGGTACAGGGTAACCATCCGCTGGCCATCCATGAATGTAAGGGTGCAGGGACCGGCATTGAAACACGCCTGCGGCATACAGCTGTTCAAATAGGGAAGCGCTGCGGCGAGATCGCCAGTCAGGTGAGCGATCAGCCGGACCCGCGTTTCGTCGGCCATGCACGGGCCGAAGAACATAATCACCGCTTCTCCAAAGACGTCCTCGGTGAATTGCTGCGGGGTTGGCTCTGGTGTCTCGGTTGCCGGCGGGTGGTACTCGGTCCAGCCTGCGCACGTGACCGCGGGAGTGGTAAGTATGGCCGACAGGCCAGCTGAGTCGCAGATCAGGGCGAGAGCCCCCACCCGCGAGTAACTGGGATCTGGCGAAACAACCTCAAAAGGCAGTTGCAGACGTGTCAGCAGGGCGTGAGCCTTCTCAAACTCACCTCGTCTCGGGAAAACTGCGATCCGGTCTACGACTGCTTGTTCATCGGTCATATTGGTCCCCGACGCCTTCGGTTTTTCCGGAAGCAACGCGCGAAGGCGTGCGGTGCCGAGGCCGGGATTTGGTGCGCAGTGTTCCCAAGCCTTGTTTTCTCAGCACTCTATGCTTTCACTTCCAGCGGCAAGCTGTCTGTGACGTAGATCAGTTCCCCTCGGGACCACCAATTCGAGATTGAGCCATCACAAACCGGCCGCCCTCATTTTCGCTTCTCTTTACAGGCCACGGCGTCCCGGGTAACAATGCTTGAGAGCAGTCTGTGATCGAGGATTCGGTCTTGAAGTTTCGAGCATTCTTGCTGATGTTGGTGTTCGTGCACGTGCTGCTGCATCCGTGGGTGCACATCATGGGTTCGCGCACATCGTCCAGCCAAACGACATCAGCGTCCGATGCCGGCAGGAGCTCGCAAAGTAACGCTGCCGTTGGCGACCGTTGCGAACTCTGTCGCGTAGGTCACAACGGCGCCATCACACCGCGGTTACCCAAAGCTGAGCTTCTCAATCCTCAATGGATTTCGCTGGCGCTTTGGTCCATTAATTACTCCTCGTTACAGGCCGATCTTAGACTTCCTTCCCGCGCTCCTCCCATCCTCTAGCCAAATTCGCACTGGAAAAACTGTCGACGCCGCCTGTCTCGGCGCGTGCCGGCCGTGCTTTCAACCAATTTCGCCTGTGCCCCGCCGGCCTTGAACCCAAGCCCGCTGGTGTACGGCTCCAGTTGAATTTTGGAGGATCTATGTTCCGGAGCCTGAAGCTCTTAGCACTACTCTTTGTATTTTCATCCTTTTTGGCGCGTGCCCAAGCCGGCGGAAGCTCGGCCACAATTACCGGGAGCGTAACCGATCAGAGCGGAGCGGTCATTCAAGGGGCAACCGTTGCGATTCGCAATGTGGTCAGCCAATTCACGCGCAGCACCACCAGCGATGGCGAGGGGAAATTCAGCTTCGCCAACGTCCCGCCGAACCCCTATCATCTGACGGTCAATCTGACTGGCTTCGCGCCATATGCTCACGAGGTGGAGGTACGCTCCTCCGTGCCGGTCAGTCTGAAGGTAGTCCTCCAGATTTCGGCTTCCGCTGAGAACGTGACAGTGCTGGCCGAAGCAGGGGACCTGGTCGAAAACGACCCCACATTCCACACCGACGTAGACCGCAGTCTCTTTGACCGGCTCCCCTTGGAGAGCGCTTCCTCCCAGCTCAGCTCGCTTGTCACTCTGGCATCGCCCGGCATTGCTGCCGACTCCAATGGACTCTTTCACGGCCTTGGCGATCACGCCGAAAACTCCTTTTCGCTCGACGGTCAGCCCATCACCGACCAGCAGAACAAGGTGTTTTCCAATCAGATCCCGTTGGATGCCGTGCAATCGATGCAGGTCATTTCCGGAGCGCCTCCGGCCGAGTACGGCGACAAGACCAGCCTTGTAGTCGACGTAGTCACCCGCTCAGGTCTTGGCTCTACGACGCCTCACGGTAACATCACCACTTCCTATGGCACCTTCGGCACCTCCAATCTTGATGCCGATTTCTCCTATGGCGGTAAGAACTGGGGCAACTTCATCGCCGCCAGCGCTCTCAACACTGGGCGATTTCTCGATCCTCCCGAGTTCCAGGTCTTTCACGCCCACGGAAATGAAGAAAATGTCTTCGACCGCTTCGATTACCAGCTCTCCAGTGCGAATGCTCTTCACCTGAACTTCGGCTACACACGCTCCTGGTTCCAGAACCCCAACTCCTACGACCAATTGAATGTCGGAGTGCTGGGGCCGGATGGAATCCCAGTTGGTCCCGCCGATCAGCGCGCCAGGATTCAGACCTTCAACGTCGCGCCCACGTGGTCCTACACCATCAGTCCAAATGCGCTGCTCAACGTAACAGGCTTCGTAAGGCGCGACGCCTTCAACTATTATCCGAGCAACGATCCCTTTGCCGATCTCGGGCCGGCGAACCTTCAGCGAGAAACCGTTGGCCAGCAGCGCACCCTTCTCAACGCCGGTGCTTTGGCCAACCTTACCTACACCAAAGGAATTCACAACCTGAAAGCCGGTGTCACCTATCAGCAGACATTTCTGGATGAGAACGATCAGCTTGGGATAGTCGATCCCACCTTGAACGCGCCGTGCCTGAATGCGGCTGCCGTTCCCGTAAACGGTTTTACCAATCCTTCGCAATGCGCGGCAGCCGGATTCCAGCCCAACATTGCCACAAATCCAAGTGCGCCGAATTCGGCGCTGTATCCCCTCTTCAACCCGGTGCTGCTCGCTTACGACCTGACGCGCGGCGGCGTGCTTTTCCCGTTTGTGGGCCACACCGACGTCAAAGAACTCTCAATGTACGTGCAGGACACAATCACCAGGCGCAATTGGACCTTCAATCTCGGTATCCGGGGTGTTTTGTACAACGGCCTCACCACCGCCGGCCAGGCAGAGCCGCGCGCCGGCATCTCCTATAACCTCCAGCAAACCAATACTGTCTTCCGCATCTCTTACGCCCGCACACTCGAAACGCCCTTCAACGAGAATCTGGTGCTCTCCAGCCTGGGCTGTAGCTCGCCTGTTCTGAATCCACTCCTGGCCTGCGCCTCCTTCTCGCTGACGCCCATAACGCCGGGCTTTCGCAATGAATTTCATGCCGGCCTGCAACAAGCCTTCGGACGGTTTCTCGTGGTCGACGGTGAGTACATCTGGAAGTACACGCACAACGCGTATGACTTCAGCGTGCTGGGCAACACGCCAATCGCCTTTCCAATCGCGTGGCACAACTCCAAGATTCCTGGCTTTGCGCTACGGGCCAGCGTGCCGGTTAATCATGGATTCAGCGCGCTGGTGGTGATGTCCAGCGTTGCCGCGCGATTCTTTACTCCCCAGCTATCGGGAGCCGGAGCCAATCCCCTGGCGCCAACGGGAGTCTTTCGCATCGATCACGACGAGGCATTCAATATGACAGCCCACGCTCAGTACCAGACTCCCTGGAAACGCGGACCATGGGTTGGTTTTAACTGGCGCTATGACAGCGGCCTGGTTGCCGGTTCAGTGCCTTGCCACGGCATCGGTCCCGCCAACACCTGCCCGCAATCCACCCTGCTCAACGGTCAACCGGCCATCACCATGACGGATGCCTCCGGAATTCCATTTACCGCGGATCAGGAATTTCAAGCGGGCTTCACGTGTAATGGCGCGCACGCCACTCCCACAACTCCGCTGCCTTTTGTTTGTCCGGCCTCGCTGTTCAGTTCTACGCTCACGCAGGTGCCGGCTCCGGGAACCGAAAACGATGACCACAATCCGCCGCGCATTAGCCGCCGCAACCTGTTTGACTTGGCTATCGGCGACGATAACCTGTTCAAAGGCGATCGTTATCGCTGGAGCGCGCAACTCACGTTCATCAATCTTGCCAACAATTACGCGCTGTACAACTTTTTATCGACGTTCAGCGGGACGCACTACGTCAGTCCGCGCACGATCACCGCTCAGATCGGATTTCACTTTTGAATTGAGGGTGTACGGAGCGGGTGCCGGGTGCCCCATCCGAGCTTCCTTTGCTCGGGTGGGGCTTTTCGCCACGAATAAGCTAATTGCCAAGTACAGTAACCCCGAAAGAGATTAGCCCAGCGCGGAAACCCTGGGTACGCCGACCCGTCACAAGGTCGAGTCCCGCAGGGCCGGCAGATGTCCCGATGCCCTAACCGGCATGCCCGCCTTTGTCAGCGCCGTGCGCGCACCAAAAATCGAGCGCCGGCAGGCGCGTCGTCAGCTTAGCCCAGGACAAAGTCCTGGGTAGGCGGCACAAAAATATTTCCAGTCCCGGTAGGGACGGCACACGCTCTTGTGTTCTCAACCTCTACGGCGCGAAGTAGCTTGAGATATCCAGAATCAGCCGGGTGCCCCATCCGAGCTTCGGTTGCTCGGGTGGGGCTTTTCGCCACGAATAAGGTAATTGCCAGCGCGGAAACGCTGGGTACGCCGACCCGTCACAAGGTCGAGTCCCGCAGGGCCGGCAGATGTCCCGATGTCCTAAGCGGCATGCCCGCCTTTGTCAGCGCCGTGCGCGCACCAAAAATCGAGCGCCGGCAGGCGCGTCGTCAGCTTAGCCCAGGACAAAGTCCTGGGTAGGCGGCACAAGAATATTTCCAGTCCCGGTAGGGACGGCACACGCTCTTGTGTTCTCGACCTCTACGGCGCGAAGTAGCTTGAGATATCCAGAATCAGCCGGGTGCCGGGTGCCGGGTGCCGGGTGCCCCATCCGAGCTTCCTTTGCTCGGGTGGGGTTTTTCGTCACCAATCACGTAGATTGCTTTACCGATCCGCCTCGGTGATCAACTGCGCCACCTTCGAATCCGCGCCCACCGGCTCGACCATCACGATCTGACTCGCGTTGATATACATGCGATCGGGCCCGTGCAGTTCTTTCCCGCGCTTCACCAGCAGATTGCTGACCTGCTTCGTTTCCGGATCGGTCTTGGTGACGATATAGAAGACATCCGACAGCACCGGATTTCGCGTGCCGTATCCCGCCAGCTTGCCGTAGTAAACCGCGCCATTGGATAACAGCACCGCCTGATATTGCGTGGGAAACGTCATCCCGTGATGGCGCGACATCAGGTGGTAAGTAACAAAATGTCCCACGAACAAACCAATCATCAGACAGAGAATCCCTGAAAGCACGATCCCGCGTCGTTGACTTCCGCCCTCGACAGGCGAGCTTGCAGCTGTGGACATTCCACGCTCCTGAGGCGATCTGGATTTATGCCGGAATTGCAGACGGGATTATCACACAGCGTAACGCCGGCTCATCAATTTTTGTGGACGACGAAAGTTCTCAATTGACTGCGCAAGGGCACTGCACCATAATCTCGCCGCGCTTCCAAGCAGTCGCCAGCGAGTCGGGAACCTTCTCCACCGTTCTCGGCCTGCCCATCAACAACCAGGAGCACTTCGTTCTGGAATACAACGCGACGAATCTGACCCCTGACGTGGTCGCCGGGCCGGGCATGCAGGCTACGTCAGGCCGCGGAAGTTCCCACAACTCCTACGAGCCGTTCGTAACCCCAGTCACTCAGAATATGGGCTTTGAAAATGCGGATGGCCCAGGCTCATCGGTGCCTGAGCCGGGTACGATCCTGCTGTTCAGTTCGGGGCTGATTGGTATTGTGACTGTCCGGCGTCGCGCTCTCGGACCTAAGGCGCGTTAAGGCCGGCGGAAGCGGCTGCGGAAAGCTCGCGTCGGCCGGCTACTGCCCTTGCTTCTCGTAGACCCACTTGTTCGTCGTGCTCCCTTTGGCGCCCACCGTCGCCTCGTGCTCTACGGCCTCTAACATCCTGCCGTCACCCGAGAGACTGTAGCTGACCTGGTCGGTCGCCTTCGTCCCGTCGGGCGCGGTGATCTTCTGGTCTACGATCAGCGCACCGCCTTGCCAGTAAGCGCGGACGTTGGCTGTGTAGGCCGGCGAGTTCTGCACCACTTCCTTCTGGCCGTCGGTCACGATCTCCAGGTCCCACTTGAAGCTCTGCTCGCCGTAGACCTGCGTGCGCGCCAACTGTACCTGGGGGTCGTTTTGCACGATCGTCAGCATCATGCTCGAGGGAGGCGGCACCTTGAGCGCGCTTTTTTGCGCATTGAAGACCCACGTTCCCGACAAATTCGGTTTTGGGGAGGTCTGTGCTTCGACGGCAGCCGTCAGGGCTACTAACACAACGAGGAGCGCTATGAGGGAGTTTTTCATGGCCGGCGAATTCTAGCAGCGGCTATATAAAGAATTTATAAAGAGACGGTGGCGAGTGCCGCTCACCCAAGGGCGGCCTGCACCGGGGCGTTGACGGCGGCGACGCGTTGCAATATACTAACTAACTAGTTAGTTAAAAATGCGGACACAAGCCCATCCCGCACGCCGCTCCGGACGGCGCTCCGGACGCCGCCAGCCCGAAGTCAGCCGCCACGCCATCCTCCAGGCATCCCTGGTGGAGTTCGCCCAGGAAGGCCTCGCCGGCGCCCGCATGGACGCCATCGCCGAAGCTGCCGGCGTCAACAAGGCGCTGCTTTATTACTACTTCCACGACAAGGACACGCTCTACGGCGCTGTCCTGGACCGCTTCTTCGCGCGCCTGTTGGAGCGCATCATGGGCGTCTGCGACCGCCCCGGCACCGCGGGCGAGCGTTTCCTCTCCTACGTCAGGACGCACTTCGATTCCATCGCCGAGTCGCCTTATTACGCGCGCATCTTCATGGAAGAGCTGATGAGCGCCAGTCGCGGTGGATCGCCTCACCTGGACCGCATCCTCGCCGACTACATGCAGCCCATCGGCACGCGTCTGCTCGGACTGTTGCAGGACGGCATCCGCGCCGGCGAGTTCCGCGCCGTCGATCCTGCTCAATTCATGCCCTCCGCCATCGGCTCCATCGTGCACTACTTCCTCACGGCTCCGTTGCGGCGCAAATTCATGCCGGAGCTTTATCCCACGACGGAGAAGGCAATTCACGATCGCCGCGCGGCGGTGCTCGACTTCATCGCTGCTGCCCTGTTCGCCGACCGCGACGCCGGCCTCAAGCTTGCCGCGCGCATCGCAACCGCGGATCCAGAGACTGCGGAGTCGAATCCTGCTTTGCCCCCGGCAGCGCCATTCGATTTAGCAGTCGCCAGGCGCGAAGGCGCGTCGCAACTCAGCCCGGCTCGCCACCCGCAGCGGTCAGCCGCGTCGGCGCCCGATGTTGCGCTGGCTCCGATACAGAGGCCGCAGCCGCACGACACAAGCGACGAACCCTCGTATCAGGCAGACTCGCCTCCGGCGCAGCCGCGCCCCAACCCCGGCTATCGGTGGATGAATCGCTGGTTTCCTGACTTTGAAACCGCCAGGAAAATCCTGCAGGAGGAAGCAGAAGCAAAGCGACGCCGCCGGAAAACGAAGAAGCCTCGCAAGCGCCCAGCCACTCCCGGCGAGGAGGTGTCCGAGTGAAGCCGCACAAGTTTTTCTTTTTCCTGCTCATTCTCTTCGGCATCGCGGCCGGCTACTACTTCTACTCCACCGACCGCACCAGCGACACCGTACTCATCGGCATCGTCGATGCCAACCAGGTGATCGTCAGCTCCAAGATCATGGGCCGGGTGGAAAAGCTCTACGTCGACGAAGGCTCGAAGGTAAAAGCCGGCGACCTGATCGCCGAAATCGACTCTGCCGAACTTGAGGCCCAGAAGAATGCCGCCGAGGCCATGATTCACGCCTACGGCTCCCAAGTTGCTTCGACGCAAGCCACAGAAGCGCAGACGCTTGGCGAAACCAACAGCGGTGTCGTCAACGCGCAGGCAAGACTCGCCGCTGCGAAGGCCGCTCTGGCGCAGTCCAAAGCCGACCTGGTGCGCGTGCAGAGTGACTCGCAGCGCATGATCGCGTTGGCGAAAGCAGGCATCGAGTCCGACCAGGAGCGCGTGCGTGCCGAAGAGCAGCTCAACGCCCAGCAAGCGGTGGTCGAAAGCGCGCAAAAGAACGTCGATGCCGCGCAGGCCGATCTGAACACGGCCAACGCGCGATTGCATCAGCAACGCGCCGCGGCAAGCAACGTCGCGGCCAATGAAGCTCAGGTCGCCAACGCGAAGGCACAGCTGGCCGAAGCCGAGACGCGCCTCGGCTACACGAAAATCTACGCTCCGGTGAGCGGAACGGTCTCCGTCCGAGCGACGCGTCAGGGCGAGGTCGTCAATCCCGGCGAGCCCATCGTCACCATCATCGACTTTAACGACACCTGGGTCCGCGCCGAAGCGCCTGAGACGGAGAGCCGCTTCATCGCGCAAGGAGACAAGCTGAAAGTTCGTTTGCCCGCGGGCAAGCCAATCGACGGAACCGTGATCTTCAAAGCTGTCGAAGGCGACTACGCCACCCAGCGCGACGTGAGCCGCCGCAAGCGCGACATCAAGACCGTCGGCCTGAAGCTGAAAGTCGACAACCCGGACGGCGCTCTTGTCCCCGGCATGACAGCGGAGGTCCTGCTGCCGAAAAACCTGACCACGCGCAGCCTGGCAGAGGGGAAGCAATGAGTTGGCTCCGCCCAAAGTCGAACGGCAATGCCGAGACCAGCTCGCCACCAGGTGCGAAGGCTGACGCAAAGGGCTGTCCCGAGCCGCCGAACGGCGAGGCGATCATCGTCGACCACATCACGAAGAACTACGGTGACTTCACCGCCGTCGATGACGTGTCATTCTCGGTGAGGCAGGGCGAAATCTTCGGCCTGCTCGGCCCCAACGGCGCAGGCAAGTCAACGCTCATCCGCATGATGACGACGCTGCTGCCGATCACCGCCGGCCGCGCTCTCATCAACGGCTTCGACGTCGTCAAACAACCCGACAACGCACGCCGCTGCATGGGAGTGATTCCCCAGGCCCTCACCAGCGATATCGACCTGACGGTCGAAGAGAACCTGAACATCTACGCCAAGCTCTACGGCGTCGACGCCGAACACCGCAAACGCAACATCGACGAGCTGCTGGAAACCGTCGATCTCACCAAGTGGCGCGGCGCGCAAACCAAGACGCTCTCCGGCGGCATGCGTCGCCGTCTTGAGATCGCGCGCGGTCTGGTGCACAGCCCCAAGATCTTCTTCCTCGACGAGCCGACCACCGGCCTCGATCCGGTCTCTCGCGTCGCCGTTTGGGAGATGCTCACCAACATCAAGAACAGCCGCGATCTCACCATCCTGATCACGACGCACTACATGGACGAAGCCGATCGCCTCTGCGATCGCATCGCCATCGTCGACCACGGCAAGCTCGTCGCCCTCGATTCACCGCAAGCCCTGAAGGCCAGCGTGCCAGGGACCAACGTGATCGAGGCGCAATTCCTGAACGTGCCGGCCGATTGGCAACAGGAACTTGAAAAGCTGGACGACGTCACCTCGGTGCAGCCGGAAGCGGCGCACATGTATCGCATCCTCACCAGCAACGGCTCGAAGACCACAACCGAGCTGGTAGGACTCGCGGTGCGATCCGACGTGCAGGTGAAGTCGCTCTCCGTACAGAACACGACGCTGGACGATGTCTTCGTCCACTTCACAGGACGGCAGCTACGCGATGAGCAGGTGAAAGCCTATGGATTCGTGATGCCCGACCGTCCGGGGATGCGGCCATGAATAGAATGTGGGCCATTGTCGAGCGCGAGCTGCGCAAGTTCTTCCGTTCTCCTGCCCTGATGCTGGTGGCCATGGTGTTTCCGCTGGTGCAGCTCATCGTCCTGGGCAACGCCTTTGGCGGGAAGATCAAGCACGCGCGTCTCGGCGTTGTCGATCAGGACCAGGGAACGCAAGCGGTGAAGATTCGCGAGGCCCTGGCCGCGATCCAGTCGAATGCGCACACCTTCGTTCCCATTCCATACGAGAACGATCAGCAGGCCATGGAAGACGTCCGCAATGGCCGGCTGGACGGCGCCATCATCATTCCGCCGGAGTATTCGCGCCGGGTGTATGAGCAGAACCATCCGCGCATTGCGCTCATTGTCGACAACACCGACAACTTCATGAGCTCCACATTGGAGCAGCAGTTCAGCGATCTCACGAAGGCGCTCAACAATCCCGACGTCGAGCCGTCGCGCATTCTGCAGCAGATCTCACTCGACACCGTCGAGCTCTATCCCTACATCGAGTACATGAAGTATCTGCTGCCTGGATCGATTGCACTGGCGATGTTTGTCTCGGTGATGATCGGCGGCGGCATGTTGTACATCGACGACAAAGCCCGCGGCGTGCACGAAGGCTACCTGGTGACGCCGATCACGAAGTTCGAGCTCGTCGCCGGGCTGAACATCGCGGGTGCGCTGAAGGCGATCATGGCGGGAGTGGTGATCACGATTCTGGGCGCCTTGCTGGCGGGGTTAGGCACCATCTTCACCCCGCAAAACCTCATTTACGTCTTCCTGATGATCGTGGTGACGTCGCTCGCCTTCAACACCATGATGTTTCTGATGATGGTGCGCGTCGAGGACCCGCTGGTGCCGCGCGCCACATTTGGAATCCTGAACACGCTGCTCTTCTTCCCCAGCGGCTCCATCTACCCGATCAAGGCGTTTCCGGCCTGGCTGCGCGGCATCGCCTACATCGATCCCTTCACCTATTCCGTGCACGGGTTCAAGGCGCTGCTCCTGAAGGATGCGGGTTTCGTCGCCATCCGCGCCGACTTGGCCTACCTGACCATCGCGGCAGCAGTCATGATCACCATCGCCACAATGCTATTTAAGAGGACGCTGTAATCAGTGAGGTGGGGGACAATGCTGTGTCTGCCAAGAACGCTGTCCCGAAGGGACGACTGAGCCTAGCCTAGGACGAAGTCCTGGGTACCGGGGCAAAAATCTCCGCGGTCCCGGCAGGGACCGCCCGATGCTCCAGGTTCTAGCTCAGGCCAGAACGCCGCATATTTGGTTTTCAGGGCACGGCCCGGCCCGCATACTCCTCATCCCGCGTGGAGGAACCTGTTTGTGATAACGTCGCCTTTAGGGCATGCGCTTCGAATGGGACTCCGCCAAGGCAGACCATTCCGAAGATGAGCAACGGTTCGTGACGTTCGGCTTCTCGTCCGCTAACCGCTTCCTCGCCGTGTCTCATACCGAGCGTGATGACGTTGTCCGCATCATTAGCGCTCGTCGGGCGACCCGATCTGAGAAGCAAATTTATGAAGAAGGCAAAATCTCGATCTGACGAACTACGCCCCGCGTACAAGCTCTCAGATTTCAAGAAGCTGGAGCGCGGCAAATACTACGAACGGGTCAGGGCTAACTCGAATGTCGTGGTCCTGGATCCGGAGGTCGCAGCAGTGTTTCCAAATTCAGAGGCGGTCAACAAAGCACTGCATTCCCTGATGGACGTCGGATCTCGGCTCTCGCGCTTGACGTCTACCCCGACCCACCCAGCGCGCCTTCGGCGCTGAAACAGCTGATCCGGACACCTTCATCGCTGCCCGGCAAACTCCCGTTCTCCCAACCCGCATCACACGTTTTGTCGGTGGCATTCATGGTCTTCTAGCTCCGGGACCTTAGAAAGCGCCACATCGGGCATCGACATATCTTAGGAGGAAGCTATGAAAGGTTTTCTGATTGGGCTTGGGATCGGAGTTGGCTTGGGCCTTCTGTTCGCTCCCATGAGTGGGGAAGAGACGCGTAACAATCTGGCGGACCGCGCGAATGACCTGAAGAACTCGGCGCGCGAGACATATGAGCAGAACCGCGATCGGGTGCAGCGCGGAGTTGAGAGCATCCGCAGCACCGCCGAGCGGGCCATGGGCCATGCTCGCGCGGCTGTGAACGAAGCCACTCGGCCGACCGGCACAGAAACCGTCACGCCGAATATGTAGCTCTATTTCTGACGGCTTATTCTCCACGGGCAGGCGCACGCCTGCCCAATTTCTTGACTACCAGAGCCGCGCTTCAGCAGCGGCTTTCGCTTCGGCATCCGCGCCTCTGCTTTGCATCATCGCCAATCGCCAGCGTGATACGCTCGTGCTTGGTTAATTTCGCGACTCAGGAGTGACAATGCAGGTAATGGAGAACTGGCATCCCCAGGGAGTCACTGTCTACATGGACGGCAAGCGCTTTCTGAATTGCATTCTTACGGAATGCAAGCTCGTCTATGGCGGAGGCGACGTGACCTGGGAGAATACCCAGTTCGTGAATTGCCAGCTCATCTTCGATGCCGCGGCACAGCGCACCGTAGCGTATCTGCAGAATTTCGGCTTGATGCGTCCACCTGACAATCAATCCGCTTCCCCGGTCCAGACGAACTCCGGCGTGAACTAGATTTCTCCCATTCATCTCAGACGGCGGAAAGGAAATAGTTCGCCACAGGGCGGCACAAACATAGCCTGGTACATGGGGGCTGGGAGAAGAGCTGGTTTGAAATTCCGGAGTCACTTCAGGGACGACATAAACTCAGTCGCACGTCCGCTTTAACAGAACAGCGTAGGAGAGTGCCTGCTTGATGTCTTCCGCTTCCAGGAAGGGATAAAGACCGAGAATCTCAGCTGTGTCGCGGCCTTGGGTGAGCATATCGACGATTGTTCCCACTGTGACTTCTGTTCCTCGAATACAAGGCTTGCCACTCATCACTTGTGGATCAACGGTAATACGATCCAACGCCATCGTTGCATGCTCTCCAGAAATTCGAATCTATCACGGATGCTGGAGGCTCCGCGATGGCACCGATTTCCCAAACACTTTGGGTTTACTGGTTCACTGGCACCTTGATGATCTTCTTCTGGATCGCATACGTCACCAGTTGCGCTTTGTTGTGAATGTCGAGTTTGCGCATCAAATTGAACTTATGTGCCTCCACGGTTTTGACGCTTAGTCCCAGGAGCACCGCAACTTCTTTCACGGAATTGCCTTCCGCCAGCAGCTTTAGAATTTCGCGCTCCCGTGGCGTGAGTGTCGCCATACGCGGGCGCATGCGGGCATCGCGCACGCGCGCGCGGAAATCCTCCACTAATTTCCCGAGCACCTGTGAACTGAGGTACTTGCCCCCCTTGTACACGTCGCGGACGGCGCTCACCAGTTGCGGCGCAGGCGTGTCCTTCAGCACATAGCCGGCTGCACCGACTTCGAGGCACTGCACCAGATAGTCCTCATCCTCGTACATGGTGAGGAACAAGACCTTTGTCTCGGGCCGATTTTTCTTGATGTGCCGCGTGGCTTCAAACGACGAGAGCCCAGGCATTCCGATGTCCATAAGAACGACATCGGGGCGGAGTTCACGCGCCTTATCTACGGCGTCGCCTCCGTCCGGTGACTCGCCGACCACTTCAAAGTCGCTCTCGCTTTCCAGTAGTCGACGTACTCCCTGCCGAAACAACGTATGATCATCTACCAATAAGCATCTGATTTTTGGCATGTAACCCCTGCCTTAAAGATCTCACTGCTGTCCTCGGCTACGTCTAAGCGCCCCACGCTACTGCGCCGGAGCCGCCTGCCACCATTCCTTTGGCTGGGGCAGGCTCACTGCCAACAGGCGCACTTACTTCGATGCGGGTTCCCTTGCCTCGCGCCGAGGTCACTTTCATCTTTCCTCCAAGATTTGACATGCGCTCGCGCATGCCGGTCATGCCGAAGGTCTGCCGGCCCGGATTCGGTTTTGACGACATGCCAACGCCGTCATCTTCCACCACCAGCCTGACCAGGCTGCCGTCACATCTCAGATCGATGCTGACGGTGGTGGCATTAGCATGCTTGGCGACATTGTGCAAAGCCTCCTGCACAATGCGGTAAATGGCCGTCTCCAACGCCGCCGGCAAACGCCCGAACTCCGGCGACACCGTGACTTTTGCCTTCACGCCCACGCCTTTTGCCAGATCTTTGGCTTCTTTTCGGACGGCGGCAATCAAGCCAAGCTCCTGCAACATGAGCGGAGACAGGCGCCCGATGATGCGCCGAATTCCTTCGATTGTGCGGTCAACCACCTCCAGCGTCTCGCGAATTTTCAGACGAGCGTTTCTGGCGGTGACACTGCTCTCCAGCATCCCCAGATACAGGCGAATGACCATCAGCGCCTGCCCGGTCTCATCGTGCAGCTCGCGGCTGATGCGCTTGCGCTCTTCTTCCTGAGCGTGCAGCAGGTGACCCGAAAGTTCGGCAATGCGCATCTCGCGTTCACGCAAAGCGTCGTTCATGCCGGCGCGATCGATCGCCAGCGCCGAACGATCGGCCACCGCGCGCAATAACTCCCGTTCCGTCGGAAGCCATTCGTACGGCCGCGAGAAGCCGATCACCAGCACCCCGATCACCGCATCATCGGAAGACTTCAGCGGCACTCCCCAAAGCGCTTTGGCGGTGCCATGCAGGAAAGGCCCTTGCGTCTCGTTCGACGTCCTGAGGTCAGCCAGAATTGCCGGCTCCCCGGTGGCGGCGATCTTTCCCGCGAAGCCCTCGCCGACAACGGTGGCAGGATTGAGGCCCTCAAAACTGCTGGAAGGTCCTACATGCGCCTGAACACGGAGCACGTGCGTGTCGGCGATGTCGCGCAGCAGGATGAGTCCTAAACTCGCGCCGAACGTGTGCATCGCGATCTCCAGCACCCGTTGCAGCAGCGAGTTCAGATTTCCCGCCGAGAGCTCCGCGTCCAGCACGGACAACAGCGTTTCACTCTCCAGTTTCTGCGCATCTGCGTAAGCCGCCGATACGGCAACATAGCTGGCCCACGACAAGGTTTCCATGGCGGCCAGCGCCTGCGGCAGCCGGCTCGGCGGAAAGATTCGCTCGAGATAGGAATCGATGAGGTCCTGGTAAATCTGCAGCGCTCGCGCCACCGCGCGCGCGCTCACCTTCAGCTTTGCCAGCCGTTTCCCAAAATGCTGCAGGCTGTTGTAGAAGGCGGCAAAATCCGTCTGGGAGAAAATAGAGAAACCTGTCCCGATGGTCAGCCGCTCAAGGGCGGCCATGGCGCGGCCGTCGAAGCTGTACTCGGCAAACATCTTCTGCCGCCACGCCCCGGTTATCTCCGGAAACCATGGCTGCAGCCTGCGAGTAACCTCGACCACCACCTCGCGCGAGGATTCCTTCATGGGCAGGAGGGGAGACACGGTGCTCCTAATGCTATTGATGCGGCGGAGCTTACGGCAGGATGGCGTTACTACCTTATAAACTCACAACCTTCAAAGTTTCCGTTTATTGTAACGGATTATTCATTCTTTGCCAGCAAATATTGCCTTCAACATTAATACCTTATTCCCTTATGCACCGCGCCCGTCGCAGTTTGCCGCCCATCACGTATTGATAGGCTTGAATCCCTGATTTCGGTCCCGCATCCTTACAAAGCGAAGCAGGGTGCGTTATTCTCGGCGAACGAGATCTTTCCAGCGGCCCAATTTTTGTGGTCCGCGACAGAATCGAACACTGGCGATGCCGTCCACAACTGACAAGCTGACGACGACCCTGAGCAACGACGAAGTCCTTCGCTACTCTCGCCACCTCCTGCTCCCCGAGGTCGGCATGGAGGGCCAACTCAAGCTGAAGCAGGCCCGAGTGCTGTGCGTTGGCGCGGGAGGACTGGGCTCTCCCCTTGCGCTTTATCTCGCCGCAGCCGGCGTCGGAACTTTGGGCATTGTCGATTTCGATATTGTTGATCTGACAAATTTACAGCGCCAGGTCCTCCACGGTACTAACGACGTCGGGAGGAAAAAATTAGACTCCGCAGCGGAGACTCTGGCCGCAATCAACCCCAACGTAAACGTCGTCAAGTTTGAGACGCGCCTGACCAGCGCCAACGCGCTCGAGATCTTCCGCGACTTCGACATCATCGCCGACGGCACCGACAACTTTGCGACCCGTTACCTGGTGAACGACGCTTGCGTGCTTACCGGCAAGCCCAACGTCTACGGCTCCATCTTTCGCTTTGAAGGCCAGGCCAGCGTCTTCGCCTTGAAAGATGGTCCGTGTTATCGCTGCCTTTATCCGGAGCCGCCTCCGCCAGGGGTCGTTCCTTCATGCGCCGAAGGCGGCGTACTTGGCATCTTGCCCGGTCTGGTTGGAGTGATCCAGGCCACGGAAACCATCAAGCTCATCCTCGGTTCGGGCGATTCTCTGTCCGGCCGCCTATTGATGATCGATGCGCTCTCCATGCGCTTTCGCGAAGTCAAGGTCCGGAGGAATGCCGATTGTCCGGTGTGCGGCAATCGTCCTACCGTAACGCAGCTGATCGACTATGAACAGTTCTGCGGTGTCCGTGGTGAAGAGAAGCCGACTGCTGCTACCATGCAGGACATGACACCGGAAGAACTCAAGCAGCGTCTCGATGCCGGCGACGATCTCTTCGTGCTCGACGTCCGTGAACCGCACGAATATCAGATCTGCAACCTCGGCGGGCACCTCATCCCCCTGAAAGATCTCCCCGGCCGCGTCAGCGAGCTCGATCCGGCGCGCGAGATCGTGGTCCACTGCAAGATGGGCGGACGCAGCGCCAAAGCTGTGGACTTCCTGAAGCAGGCAGGCTTCACGAAAGTGCATAACCTGGCCGGCGGCATCAATGCCTGGTCCGAGCGCGTCGATCCCAAAGTGCCGAAGTACTAAACCTCGCTGCCGCGAGCGGCCGGCAACGAGTCAGCGCCCGTTGCCAAATCCTGTCATATGAGATCCAACGGCAAGGCCGCTTTGGGCCTGCTTTCCCCCACCTCGCGGGCATTCGAGGGCCGTTGGGCGACGTGTTAAAATTGCCCTGAAACAGTCGCGAGAGAAGTGTCTTTTGATCGAGATTGCACCGTCCATCCTGTCCGCCGATTTCGCCCGTCTGGCGGAAGACGCTAACGCGGCCCTGCGAGGCGGCGCCACCCTCCTGCACGTCGACGTGATGGATGGTCATTTTGTGCCCAACATCACGATTGGCCCGCCGGTGGTCGCCTCACTCCGCAAAGCGGTGGATGTTCCTCTCGATTGCCATCTGATGATCGAAAATCCTGACGAGTACATCCCGGCCTTCGCCGACGCCGGGGCAAACTGGATCACGGTGCATCAGGAAATCTGCATTCATCTCAATCGCAGCCTGGAGTTGATTCGCAGTCACGGCATGGCTCCTGGCGTTGCCCTTAACCCGGCCACGCCCGTCCAAACACTTGGCGAGGTGCTGGACATCGTGGACCACGTGCTGGTGATGTCGGTGAATCCCGGCTTCGGAGGGCAGACATTTATCCCCGGCACGCTCGAGAAAGTACGCAAGCTCGCGACCATGCGCGCGGCCAAGGGCGTGGACTTCCGCATCGAGATCGATGGCGGCATTGATCTGGACACGGTCGGAGGCGCGGCGCGCGCCGGGGTGGAAATTTTCGTGGCCGGCAGCCATGTCTTCGGAAAAGGCGATCCGGCCCGTAACGTAGAAGGGCTGCTCAAGGCGGCCCAGGAAGCAACATTGCAGCGCGCCTGATTTATTGGCGATAACGCCCGGCGCTTTTGTTTGTGAGATCGCCGGGTTTAGGATTCTTAGAGGTGGTTTGATGTTTCGTCGCGCAATCATAACGGTCACGGCGGCCTTCGTCTTCGCGCTGTGTTCCATGGCCCAGGACGCAGGCAGCCAGTCGCAGAGTGGCAGCAGCAATCCCGCGCCCAGCTCGGGTACGACACAGGCACAGAGCACGAACAAGCAGACTTCCGCAGCTCAGCCTCAGCCCTCCAGCAGCAAGAAGAAGAAGAAGAGCAAGAAGAACCCGAATCCCATCGCCGATCTCGACTCCAAGCAGCCCGACAAGGTCCTGTTCGATCGCGCCCAGGACGCGATGAAGCATGGCAAGTATGACGTTGCGCGACTCAGCCTGCAGACGCTGATCAATACGTATCCTGACTCGGAATACATTGCGCGCGCCAAGCTGGCGATTGGCGACTCCTGGTATCAGGAAGGCGGCGCCGCCGCCATGACGCAGGCGGAAAGCGAATACAAGGACTTCATCACCTTCTTCCCCAATATGCCCGAGGCGGCCGAAGCGCAGATGAAGATTGCCAACATCCATTTCAGCGAAATGGAAAAAGCCGACCGCGATCCCACCCATGCCCGTCGCGCGGAAGAAGAGTACCGGCAGATGATCCTGCAGTTCCCTGACAGTCCTCTGGTTCCAGAAGCGAAAGCGCATCTGCTGCAAGTCCAGGAGGTGCTGGCGCGCAGAGAGTACATGATCGGCCACTTCTACTATTTGCGTGAGAGCTATCCCGCCGCGATCGCGCGCTTGCAGTCCGTTGTTGACACGTATCCGCTCTACAGCGGAGCCGATGACGCCTTGTTTGAATTAGGCCAGGCCTATGAGAAGGAAATTGAGATTGTTCGCCATTCGCGGTATCCGGAAAGCGCTAAGGGCGGCCTGATCAAGCAATATACCCAGGGCGCAATTGCCGCCTATGGCCGCATCCTCACGCGTTATCCGCTGGAAAGCCGCGCCGGCGATGCCAAAAAACGCCTGGAAGCCATGAAGCAGCCCGTCCCGAAAGCCACTCCTGAGGCGATCGCTCAGGACAAGGCAGAGATTGAGAGTCGCGGCTCACTCGGTACCATCGGAAAAGTCATGGAGAACTTCCACCGCGGCCCTGATGTCTCGGAAGCGACAAAGGTCGGTGAGCCTACGCTGGTCGATCCAAAGCAAGCCAGCGCTCCGGACATGGTGCGCGCAGCGAATGCCAGTGTGCTGAGCATTCTACAGGGAGCTGGAATGGGGGATCATGTCGCCGTTGAGCAGGTGACCGATGGCTCCGCGCCTGCCGAAAACGCTCCCGTTCCCCGTTCCGATGCTGCCCCTGGTACATCCGCTCCGGCGCCCGATGCTGCTGCGGCCTCAGACGCTTCCGGCTCCGGCGGCACTCCCGCTGAGACGACGGCCGGTACCGAGATGAAGAACGATCTCCCGCCTGCCGCAGGCACCGGACCTGCGTCCGCTCCGGCTCCAACCCAGGTAAACGATCTCGCAAATGGGAGCAGCAGCAGCAGTGCTCCGGCAGCGTCGAGCAGTTCCGCACAACAGCAGGCTCCTCCTGCCAACACCAACACGGAAAGTTCGTCCAAGAAAAAGAAGAAACGTCACCTGCTCCCGTTCTAACGGGGAGAATTCCCCTGTAACCCTGGCGACGCCAGTTTTGTCGCCCTAACTTCGAGTAAGATAAAGAGAGTCAACGAGTTTGCCCTGCTTGCACGTGGGATGCCGTTATGTTAAGCTCAATGTTTGTCCCGGCTGGCAGGGAGAATCTTGCCAGATTCGGCCTGTATGGGTCGGATCATGCACGCTGGCGTAGCTCAGCTGGTAGAGCATCTGATTTGTAATCAGAGGGTCGGGGGTTCAAATCCCTTCGCCAGCTCCAGAATCGTAACCTTGAGCGCGCCGCAAGGCGTAGCAGGAGCAAGCCAAACGAGACGCGCAGCTCTCCTAGAGAACTGAATCCAGCAGCAGCTTCCCAATCGTAAGACGCGTGGAAGTTTGATCGCGCGGCTGTTGCCGAGTTTTGCCGGGTTCGTCAGCGAATCCGTTATGAACGTTCTTTGACAGTAGGGAACTGGCGATTCCGGGCCTCGGCAATCCGGCTCTCGAACGTGGTTCTGAGAGCGAATGCTCGGTCGAATCCGGGGTCCCCGACAAGCGCCGGTGTAGCCTGCCCTGAGCGAAGCCGAAGGGCGCTTGATGGGGCGGTTGTGCACAGGTGGCCGAGTGGTTAATGGCAGCAGACTGTAAATCTGCCGCTCCTTGCGAGCTACGGAGGTTCGAATCCTCCCCTGTGCACCAGAAGTTTGGTTTTCGATGAATAAGTTCTTGGTTGCGATGGGCGCGTACGCGGTGCTGGCGGCCCTGGCATGGACGACGCTGAGCGATCCCAAGTTCAGGTACGCGACGCTGGCGATCCTGGCAATGTTCGCGGTTCGCACCTGGTCGTGGAGCAAGAAACAGGAACACGAACAGCACGAGCATCACGACGAATAAGCAATTGCTCGACGGTTCGCTGGCAGGAAACCTGGTTGGCCATCGCAGAAGGCACAGGCGGGCCGCAAATTCCGGATTGGCCGTCGCGGTAGTAACAGAAGGATCGAGCGCCGGAGGCGAGGCGTCAGTTTAGCCCAGGACGAAGTCCTGGGTCAGGCGTAAATAGAAGGGTAGTCCCGTAGGGACGGCACAGGCGGGAGTAACTCAGTGGTAGAGTCACAGCCTTCCAAGCTGTTGGTCGCGGGTTCGATTCCCGTCTCCCGCTCCAAGGTTTGTACTGAAAGGCTGTATCAGTGCACAGGCTGATGTAGCTCAGTTGGTAGAGCACTCCCTTGGTAAGGGAGAGGTCATCGGTTCAATCCCGATCATCAGCTCCAGATTTTCAGAAAGGCTGTTGGCTTTCCGATCGTGAACACCGAGCGCGTCCCGTTTCAGCAGGCTGGTATCGCGATCGAGAAGCTGGACGAGTTTGAGCAGCTCCGTTCGGCGATCGCAAGGGTTTTTGCTTCCGCCGAGGCCGCATCGTTTCTGCGACGGCTGCAGCGCAAGGGAATAGCTGTTCGCGACTTCCAGCGTGTTCTTCGCGAGAAGCTGCTGGAGCAGTCGGATTCCGCGCTTGTGCAGAGCGGTAAAACAGCGCAGCAACTTTACGATGCGCTTTCGGTGAGCGACCAGGCGCAGATGCGCGAACTTTATTTGACGACGCTGGAGGCGGTGGACGAGCCCCTGCGTAAGAAGTTCAACAAACTTTATCGGTATTCCTAAGGCATAGAGAGAGACATGGCGAAAGAGAAATTTGATCGCAGCAAGCCGCACGTGAACGTAGGCACCATCGGTCACATCGACCATGGCAAGACGACGCTGACGGCGGCCATCACCAAGGTTCTGCAGAAGCACAACCCGAAGATCGTCTTCCGCTCG
>DATFSK010000105.1:0-8015 GCA_035262645.1 Terriglobales bacterium | reverse complement strand
CCGGTAGCGAACGACACGGGGAATGGAATACAATCGCGCCCCATGCTAAGGAAAGCTCTAGCGCTCGCTGCCGTCGCCGCGTCTTCTACCCTGTTCGCGCAGTCGCAGCAACCCGCCCAGCAGCCTCAAACCGCGACTGCTCCGCAGGCCAATGCTCCTGCATTCACCATTAAGCAGCTCGGGAAAGGCGTTTATGCGGTCATCTCTGGGCGCGCGGGAGGAAATAGCGGCTTTATCATCGGCGATGAGGCCGTGCTGGTGGTTGATACGTTTATCAGCCAGGCGCCGGCTCGCGATTTGCTGGCGGAAATCCGCAAGACCACGAATTTGCCGGTGAAGTACGTGGTCAATACGCACTATCACCTTGATCACGTCGCGGGTAACGCCATCTTCACCGAAGTAGGGGCGACGGTCATCGCGCACCGCAATGAGCGAGCCTGGGTCCGCACCGAGAATTTGAAGTTTTATCAGCAGAATGGCGCCACGCCAACGGCTGAGCAGCGCGCGCTGGTTGCAGCGCTCGTTGAGCCGCAGATAACCTACGATCACATGCTTCAGGTGAATTTGGGCTCACGCGAAGTGCGCCTCGTCTATTTGCCGGGACATACCGGAGGCGATTCGGTTGCTTATGTTCCGGATGCAAACATTGTCTTCACCGGCGATCTTGGCTGGAACCAGCGCATCCCAAATCTGATCGACGCGAATACGGGCGCGTGGATCGAAACTCTCGACAAGATGGCCGCCGCCCACCCCAACGCTACATTTGTTCCTGGACACGGTGACGTCGCGACCGCTCAGGACTTAAAAGCCTTTCGCGATTACCTGGCTACATTGCGCTCCAGCGTACAAAAGGCCCAGGCTGCCGGCCAGAGCGGTGATGCGCTGACCCAGGCTGTGCTGGCTGAGCTTAAGCCAAAGTACGGCTCCTGGCCGGGATTTGAACGCCTCGGTCCGCTCAATATTCAGCAGACCGCCGCCGAATTGGCAGGAACCAAGAAGGTTCCTCAACCTGCGAGCGCAGAATAGGCCGAGAAACGTCCTCGCGTGGCTGGACGTTGACAACCTGCTTCTCACCGCAAGATAGTCTCGTTCGCAACGATCAACTCTCCGCTCCCGCTCACCTTTAGCTCGCGACAAATCGTCGCCCAGGAACGATGTGTGCTCGGAGACGTGCAATTTGATCGGCATCGGCATACACGCAAGGTCGCCCGAGCCGCGCCCCTTTTGCACGCGCTGCAGCTAACCCAGACCGCACGCGATCGCGGATTCACTTCGAAGCCTTGCTTGAGGTCAATTAAGGAAGTTCTGCTCTCTTGTATAATCCCTCCGCGAATCACAAAAAACCAATGGGTCTCGAGGCGGGTTCCCGGCTGGGGTCGTATCACATAGTCTCGCCGTTGGGCGAGGGCGGCATGGGCGCGGTATATCGCGCTCGGGACACTCGCTTGGACCGCGAAGTCGCCATCAAAGTACTGCTGCCGAGCGTGGCAGACGATCCTGAACGATTGGGGCGTTTCCAGCGTGAAGCACTGGGCCGGGCTCGCGGATCTTTCGTGTGCCCGTGGCCGCCGGCCCGTCATTTTCATTTGGAGCCTCCTCGACCCTGGAAACCCCGTTTTCTAATACCGCAGGCAGTGTGGAGCGAGGCTTTGATTTCATGCGCGACGGCAAGAAGATTGTCAGCCTCAGCGAGTCGGTCGATGAGAACGGCCATGTGGTAACGCATGAGATCGATGTCGTGCTCAACTGGTTCGAGGAGTTGAGAGTAAAGGTTCCGGTGGAAAGGTGATTTGGATGAGAGGACGTCGAAGGCAAAATCTCACAGGGAGCCAACCCGCGGTCCCCGAGATGCCCGGTCGGTGTGGCCGGGTGGCCTCTGCCCAGCGCAGGCAAGCGGAAGGATCTGGATGCTGAGCGAGGGAACCAGACTCGGCCCATACGAAATCGTCTCGCCGCTCGGGGCGGGCGGGATGGGTGAGGTTTATCGCGCGCGCGATACCCGCCTCGAACGCACCGTTGCTATCAAGCTCTTGAGCGCTAAGTTAGTCTCGACTCCCGAAGCACGCGGACGCTTCGAACGCGAAGCCAAAGTCATCTCGCAACTGCAGCATCCCCACATCTGTGTGCTGCACGATGTGGGCTCAGCTCAGGTCGACGCAGGCTCTCCCGGCGTGGAGTTCCTGGTCATGGAATTCCTGGAGGGCGAAACTCTCTCTGACCGAATCCGGCGTGGACCGCTGCCGACCGATCAACTGCTTAAAATCGCAATTGAGCTGGCGGATGCGCTTTGGCGGGCGCATCGCGCCGGCATCATTCACCGTGACCTGAAGCCGGGCAACGTGATGCTGACGAAGATGGGAGCGAAGCTGCTTGACTTCGGACTAGCCAAGCCTCAGGCCATGGCTGCTTCCGCTCCAGGCAACGGATCGCAATCGATCTTTGCTGCTGCGCAGACGATGACAAGCCCGGCGTCCCCGCTCTCCGGCGCGGGCACCGTAATTGGCACGGTGCCGTACATGGCGCCGGAGCAGATTCAGGGACTGGAGGCCGATGCCCGCTCCGACATCTTCGGCTTCGGTGTGATGCTGTACGAAATGTCGACTGCCAAACGGGCATTCGACGGTAAAACGCAGTCGAGCGTGGTGGGGCAGATCCTGGCGATGGATCCGCCGCCCATCACTTCAGTCACGCCGCTGGCCCCGGCGGCTCTGAGCCGGCTGGTGCAGAGATGCCTGGCGAAGGATCCGGACGAACGATTCCAGACGATTCATGATGTGAAGCTGCGGCTGGAGGAGATGACCGAAGCGGCCGGCGTCGCTCAGGCAGTCGCGCCTCCGACGCGCAAGAGCAGTCACGCGCTTTCGCTGGCTGCGGTAGTCGTCATCGTTGCGCTGGTAGCCGTTGCGGCGTATCTGGCCGTGCTCCTGCGACAGCCCAAGCAAGTGATTCGTTCCATGGTGTTGCCGCCCGACAAAACAGACTTTGTCACCACACCTCCGGATTCGGGTGTTCCGGTGCTGTCGCCGGACGGCACCAAGCTGGCATTCGTTGCGCGCGACGAGAAGGGTGTTCGGTCACTTTATGTTCGACGGCTGAACTCGCTGACCGCGTTCTCCCTGACCGGTACCAACGGTGCCATCCATCCGTTCTGGTCACCGGACTCGAGTAGCGTCGGCTTTTTCGCCGATGGCAAACTGAAGCGCATGGACTCTAGCGGGGGGCCAGCACAGGAGCTTGCACCGTCCGACCGTGGCCGCGGCGGCGCCTGGACCCGCAGCGGTGAAATTCTGTTTTCCCCCAGCATCAACGGGGTTCTGATGCGGGTGTCGGCGGCCGGCGGAAAAGTTGTGCCGGCCACCAAGCTCCTGCCCGGCGAGACCGGTCATCGCTGGCCCTTTCTTCTGCCTGACGGAAAGCACTTCCTGTTCTGGATGCGCGGCGACAAGACAGGCATCTGCCTTGGCTCACTGGATTCCCTCGACCACAAACTGCTCTTCGACAACGCCATCAATGCAACGTATGCGGCCCCGGGTTACCTCTTGTATGTCCGTGAAGGCACTTTGCTGGCGCAACCATTCAGCCCGAGCAGCCTGGCAATCACTGGCGAAGCCGTCCCGCTGATCGAACATGTCGCAACCAACAGCCCGTCATTCCGCGGAGTATTCAGCACCTCCGATAACGGCATCCTGATCTACCAGTCAGGTGGGGCGTCGGGAACGTGGCAGCTGCAGTGGAGCGGTCGCGACGGCAAGGTCATCAGCAGCATCCCCGAACAGAGGACGTTTCTTGAGCCTGCGATCTCACCCGACGGCCAGCGCCTTGCGGTTGCTTTTGGCGACGGCGGTGCAAACATCGATATCTGGATACTGGATGTCTCCCGCGGCACGCGGACCCGCCTCACCTTCGATCCTGGGACGGACAGCTATCCGGCCTGGACTCCCGATGGTCGCGAAATCGTCTACGCCTCACCTCGCAAAGGTTATAGCGATCTCTTCATGAAGGCCGCCGACGGGAGCGGCGCGGAAGAAGTGGTGCTGCAGGATGACACCGATAAGACCTGGCCTTCCATCACAAGAGACGGGCGGTATCTCGTCTACGAGCGAAGGGCGAAAGGCGGCACCACCGGCGAGGACATTTGGGCGATGCCGCTGTTCGGAGACCGCAAGCCCTTTCCGATTGTGCAAACGCCGTTCCTCGATGCAACGCCGGCGGTTTCACCTGACGGCAAATGGCTGGCCTATTCCAGTGACGAAAGCAACCGCCGCGAGGTCTACATTACGCCGTTTCCCAGCGGTGGCCCGAAATGGCAGGCCTCGACCGCAGGAGGACTATTCCCGCGATGGCGCGGTGACGGGAAGGAACTGTACTTCATTAGCTATGACGGCAGTATGAACGCCGTTGAGGTGATGCCCTCTGCCACCTCGGTTGCACTCGGCACGCCTCACGCGCTGTTTTCCAGCACACTGCAGGGCCTCAATTTTGGTCCCTACGATGTATCGGCAAATGGCCAGCGCTTTCTGCTGAACGGCGCCGGCGCCGTGGAAGGCGAAACGACACCACTTACGCTAGTGACGAACTGGGTAGAGGCGTTGAACAAATGAGGGCTGGTAGAAGCCGGGGTTTGCCGTTCTTGCCCTAGGTTTCGCCGCTCAAAGACGGGGGTGCCGCGGGGGGCTTTGGCCGCGGTGGAAACGGCGACGCCCAGTGGCCGCCGATATCGCCGGGGCCGTAAGAGTCGAGCTTCAGAAAATCGCGCACGATATCGTCCTTGCTGTGCTCCATCTCCCACGGCGTGCCAAAGAAGATAACGCGTGCTTCATTCAGGAAGACGATACGGTCAGCAAGCTTCTTCGCGAGCCGCATGTCATGGGTGACGACAACGCTCGTCAGCTTCAGTTGTAGCTTGAGTTTGGCGATTAAATCGCCCAGTAACGCCGCCTGCAGTGGATCAACCATTGTGGTCGGCTCATCGTAAAGAACGGCGTCGGGCTGCGCGGCCAGCGCGCGCGCTATGGCAACGGAGCGCTTCATTCCGGTCGGCAGGTCGCTGGGCAGCTGGTCGCGGGTCTCGCTCACGCCCACCATGTCGAGCAGGCCTTCGACGATCTGATACATCTCCTTCTCGGTCAACTCGGCGCGCTCGCGCAGCGGAAACGCAACATTTTCCCCGACTGTGAGCGAATCAAAGAGGGCGCCATTCTGGAAAACCATGGTGACTTTTTTGCGAATGCGCTCCAGCTCGATCTCCGGCAAATCTGTAATGTCTTCGTAAGCGACGATTATGCGTCCGGAGTCAGGCTTAAGAAAACCCATGATGTGCTGCAGCGAGACCGACTTGCCCACACCGCTGCGGCCCAGGATGCACACGGTTTCCCCGGGCAGCACATCGAACGACACGCGGTCGAGGACGGTGTGTTTGCCGAAGGACTTGCTGACGTCCCGAAATTCAATATACGGCTTGTCTTCCTGGTTCTTGTGCTGGTGCTCGATGTGCATCTGCTGCGATTTTAGCTGACCGGCGCGCGGATTTTATGAACTCAGGCGCGCCTGGGCCAGAGCCAAATCTGCAGGTGTATTGATGTTGGCAAACATCTCGGGATCGAAGCCCCCGGCGGCGAGATCGCCTTCGTTGATGATGTCAAGCGCTGCCGGATCAATCGCAGCTTCGATCTTGTTTCGCTGCTCACCAAGTGCCGCCTGGGCGCTCTGCACAAAACCCCGGCGATACACGGCGCAGAGTGGATGCAGACGTCCGCTAATACGCGGCACCGTAACTGTGTCTTTCGAGTTGCGGGCGCGACGGACGATATAGCGGACAAACGCTGCGGTAACGAATGGTGTATCGACAGCCAGAATAAAATTCAGCTCACCGGCCTGTGATGACTCCAGCGCCGCATGAATACCGGCGAGCGGCCCTTGACCTTCGAGCACGTCCGCAATCGTCCTCAGGCCAAACTGCGCGGCGAATTTTCTGGTGTTTTCGCCTGAGGCGACGATGCTGACTCCCCCGCCTGCCACTTTTGCAATCTCAATGGCTCGCTCCAGCAGCGTTTTCCCGCCGAGCACGATCGCAGCCTTGTCTTGGCCCATGCGTGAGCTCTTGCCGCCAGCAAGGACAAAAGCTGCAAGTTCGCGCATGGCGGAATGATACGAGAACCGCAGACGCAATCTACAATGATGTGATGCCGCGCAAGTCAAACTCGCGTGCGCTGCGCTGTCCAACGTGCAAGAAGCTGGTGCTTCGCAGCGAGCCGGAATTTCCTTTTTGCAGCGAGCGCTGCCGTACGATCGATTTAGGGAAGTGGGCGAGCGGCGATTACGTGATCTCGACGCCGATCAACGATCCCGAAGCTATGGAATCGCAGCCCGGGCCGCGATCAAATGGACATGTTCCCGACGACGAAAATCACCAACACTGAAACCGGCGGGCAGCCCGGCACTCGCAAACGCGATTGGGCGTGGGCGGTCAGCACCATGCTCGGAACCGGCCATTTACAGCCGGGCGCCGGCACTTGGGGCTCGGCCGTTACGGTTGGACTGTGGTATGCGGTGGCACATGGGTTATCCCCAGCGTGGCAGATTCCCCTTGCGATTGCATGGACCGCCTTGGCCATAGCCATCGGAATTCCCGCAGCCACCCGCGAGGCGCGCCGATCTGGGGTTGAAGATCCTCCCCATGTCGTGATCGATGAGATGGCTGGGCAGATGCTCACGCTGATCGCTTCGCCGGTCCAATGGAAAACTCTGCTTGCGGGTTTTATACTCTTCCGTTGTTTCGACATCGTGAAGCCTGCGCCGCTGCGTCGCCTTGAGCGGCTTCCTGGAGGCATCGGCATCATGATGGATGATCTTGGCGCCGGAGTGTACGGGCTCGTGGTGCTGCAATTACTAACGCACGTGTTCAGCGTATTGCGCTGATCGCTCATGCTGGGAAAGCGCAACATCAACGGTAAACCGCACATCGAAGCGCTGGTTCCTTCGGCCGCGCTCCCGGGTGGCGAAGTGCGCATCATAGGCTCAGGCCTGAAGCCTCCGGAGTTGGGCCGCCCGCGCGTTGAAATTGGGGCGATCGAAGCGCCCATCGTGGTCAGCTCCGATGAGTTCGTGATTGCTCGCGTCCCCGAGGGCGCTCACTCAGGCGCCGTTACCGTGGCCATGAACGGCACGCGCAGCAACACAGCCCAGCTCAAAGTTGCGGTCACGATCGCGGAAAATCTCCATCCCGTGACCAATCCTGCCCTGGATGCTGAAGGCAACATTTACATCACGTTCTCTGGATCGCGCGGCCAGAAAGTGCCGGTTGCCATTTATCGCATCGATACGTCCTATAGCGTCAAGCCGTTCCTCTCGGAAATGATGAATGCCACCGGCATCGCCTTCGATCGCGAAGGCCAGATGTATGTTTCCTCGCGCTTTGACGGAACCGTATATCGCGTTGCGCCCAACGGCACGATGAGCGTCTACGCCGAAGGCATGGGCATAGCAACGGGAATTGCTTTTGACGGGGAGCAGAACCTATACGTCGGCGACCGCAGCGGAACCATCTTCAAGATCGCGCGCGACCGCCAGATCTTCGTGTACGCCACGCTTGAGCCGAGTGTCTCGGCATATCACCTTGCCTTCGGCGCTGATCATCATCTCTATGTTACAGGCCCCACGACCTCGAGTTTCGATGCGGTTTATCGTATCGACCCCCATGGCGACGTGGACATTTTTTATCGCGGCCTGGGGCGGCCGCAGGGGATTGCCTTCGATACAGCAGGCAATCTCTATGTCGCCGCGTCGCTCTCCGGCCGGCGCGGAATTGTGCGCATCACGCCCCTGGGCGAGGCGGCACTGGTTGTTGCCGGTCACAACCTGGTCGGATTGGCGTTTGCCCCCGGGCGCTCAGCGGTGCTGGCCACCAACAACGCAGTGCATCATCTTGCGTGGGACATTCAAGGCTTGCCCTTGATTTAGTCACAGGTTTTGGCGGGACTGGCGCAAACCATTAAACTGCCTTGGTGGATGCCGAG
>DATFSK010000104.1:0-9410 GCA_035262645.1 Terriglobales bacterium | reverse complement strand
TGAATGAGATCCTGCGCCTGAGGGGACAGCGGCGGGAAGTGGGCCTGCGCGGATGCTGCGCTACTCTCCTGCGCGACCAGGTTTGTGGCCGGGATAAGAAAGCTGAAGAGCAGAAAAGCAGCGAAAACTGTCCAGAAGCCTTTACTCGGCGCAATTTGACGCATACCGCCTCCGATATTCGTTTGCTCTAAGTTCCAGGGCGTCAGCTCTGGCGCGAGTAACCAGTCGCGCGGCGGAGCGGCCCCGTTTCCCGGGCAGCATAAACGACAAATATTACAGGAGAATGAAATATTCGGCGAAAGGCTGTGACGGGCGTCCTCGTTTCCCACCTGCACCCGACTAGCCCGCGAAAGCAATGCAAAACAAGCCGTATTCGCGGAACTTTCATTTTCTATTCACAAGTCTGTAACTTCCTCAACTTAGGATTTCGCTGACTCATTGCACCCTAATTTTGGCGGTTTGCAAGCAGCATTTGGCGTCGCCGGTTGTATATTTTTTTCCGCCTCAAGTGATGGTTTCAGGAGAAAAAATGAAACGACTTGCTCTGGCCCTCAGCTTGTTGATTAGCACAAGCCTTCTCGCACAAACCGACTCCCAGACTTCGGCACCGAAGGCGCGTCGCAGCAGTTCCGGTTCGGTTTCGAAGCAGTTGGAGGACATGAAGGACGCCATTTCGGCGCAACAACAGCAGATCCAACAGCTGCAACAGCAGATCGCCGCGCGCGACCAGGCGATCCAGCAACTGCAGCAACAGGTAACGACGGCCCAGTCGGCGGCGCAGCAGGCACAAGATACCGCCAATGCTGCGGTTCCCAAGGCCGAAGAACTGGACAAGCAGTACTTCGACCCGCTGCAGCACGACGTTGCTGACCTGAAGACGGTGTCAGGCAATACGGTGAATGAGCTCCAGGAAACGCAGAAGCGCGTCTCCGGACTGGAGAGCCCGCTGGCGATCCATTACAAGGGAATCACCATCACGCCGGGCGGCTTCCTGGCGGCAGAAACGGCGTGGCGGCAGCGTGCCGTCGCAGCCGACGTCAACACGCCGTTGAACGCAATCCCCTACTTTGGCGCTTCGCAGGCGCGTCTTACCGAGTTCTACGGCTCAGGCCGCCAGTCGCGTCTCTCGCTGCTCGCCCAAGGCAAGCTGGACAACATGTCGATGACCGGCTACTACGAGTCCGACTTCCTGGGTGCCGGCATAACCTCGAACAACAATCAGAGCAACTCTTACGTACTGCGCCAGCGGCAGGTGTGGGGTCAAGCCGCCCTGAACAGTGGCTGGAGCTTCACGGGTGGCCAGATGTGGAGTCTCGTGACCGAAACAAAGGTGGGTGAAGACAATCGCACCGAGGCTCTGCCGATGACGATTGACGCGCAATATACCGTCGGCTTCAGTTGGGCGCGCCAGTACGGCTTCCGCGTCGTGAAGGACTTCCACAACAAAGTGTGGGTTGGCTTCTCGGTTGAAAACTCGCAGGAAACTCTGACCACTCACGGCAACACCGCGAACTCGTTCCTGTTAGGTTCGCAAGGAAACGCCGGCGGTTTGTACAACCCCGGCATCAACGGCTGCTCGACAACGCTCAACGCAGCCGGCGCTCCAGTAACAACGTGCACCAACGTTGCGAACTACTCATTTAACTCTTCGCCGGATTTTGTCGGCAAGGTGGTCTTCCAGCCCGGATTCGGACACTATGAAATCTTTGGCGTAGCCTCGGATTTCCGTGACCGGATCTTCCCCAATGCAGGCTTGACCGTGCCCTCCGCAGCCGGCGCTTTCAACAACTCGACCTGGGGCGGCGGTGGCGGTGCTAATGCCCGCTGGTCCGTGATGCAGAAGCACATTGACATCGGCGCTCACATCCTGGCTGGAGAGGGAACCGGGCGCTACGGAACCGCTGGTTTGTCGGACGTGACGGTACGTCCGAACGGCACGCTGGCCCCGATCACCAATTATCAGGGCCTCTTGACGTTGGAATATCACTCGCCCAAGTGGGATTGGTACGGCAACGGCGGTGTCGAGTATGACGACCGCACGGCCTTCCTGAATGCCAAGGGAGCTCCGGTTGGGTACGGCGCACTCCTGTTCAACAACACCGGGTGCGGTATCGAAACCTTGCCGAGCTCCGGCTTAACCGCGGGCTTCAATCCAGGCGGGCTCACCAATTGCAATGGCGACACCAAGGATATTTGGGAAGGTACCGCCGGGTTCTGGTACAAGCCTTACAACGGTCCCAAGGGCAGATTGCAGTTCGGTCTCCAGTACTCGTACCTGACCAAGACGGCCTGGGCTGGTATCGGTACAAAGCGGCCTGTGCCGAATGGGGCGAATCCAACCGCCATCGACAACATGATCTTCACATCCTTCCGCTACTACTTACCGTAAGCGAGAGGCGGGTGGCTGGTGCTCGGCCGGCCACCCGAGTTTTCTCTGGAACAACGCACCGCGTCAACGGCTGAAGCCGGCTTGCGAGGAAAGACCTGCGGTCGCAGGCCTTTCGGCTTCGCTCAGGGCAGGCTTTGAAGGTCAGCTCTACCAGCTCGCCATTACACCCGCACAATCATGACTTCCGTGGATTTGACCAGGGCGGCAGCTTTGTCTCCGCGCTTCAGTCGCATCTCGCGCGCAGCATCAGCCGTGATGATTGACGTGATGTGCTGGCCCCCGATAGAGAGCTTGATCTGCGCCAGCAGGCCTTCGATTCGCACCTCGACGATGCGGCCGACCAACTGATTGCGTCCGCTGATGGTGCGAAAAGTGGCGCGGCTCTCCGCCGGCTGCTTTCCCAGTGACTTGAAGAGGAAGGCGTCGATCTCGCTTTGCGGGACGCGGTGATGTCCACCCGCGGTCTTTATGGTGCGCAGCTTGCCCTTGTAAATCCACTGCTTCAGGCTGGCATAACTGATGCCGAGGACGACGGCAGCGTCGCGGGGCCGCAGCAGATCTTCGGATTTGGGGCTCATGCGTGGCATTGTAGACGAGCCGTGCCCGAACCGCTCTCGTTTATTGCTGCTGTACGTCCATCTTTGTTTGCTGTTACCGGTAGCTACCATGCGATTCAGCCTTGTTCAGCTCATGGCATTGACATTATGGATGAGTACGGCCGCTGTGGCTGCCGAGCCCCGCGTGACTGCTCCCCATAGCGGCACAGTGGTTATGGTGGATGGCAAGCTCTCGCCGGATGAGTGGCGCGGTGCGACCAACGTCAAGGTCCCCGGAGTCGCTAACCTCTACTTCAAGCAGGCAGCCGGCTTCGTTTACCTTGCGGTGGAATACACGCGGGCCGAGTCCGGGATTGTCGATCTCTATCTCTCGCCGGGAGATGGCCACATTTACGATCTGCATGCCTCGGCGAAGCTGGGCGAGCGTGAGTTGAGCGGCGGTAAGTGGCCGGAGTGGACGTGGTGGAACAACCAGGATTGGGTCGCTAACGTCTCACGTCCTGACTCATGGGAGAAGCGCACATTTTTGCCCACCAAGGTCCGTGAGTATCAGATTCTGCGCACGCGATTTCCCGCAAGCACGTGGCGTCTGCGCTTCGAGCTCACCCCCATGACAGCGCAAAATCAGACTCTTCCGGTCACGGTTTTTCCCGCGCACACGACTGATACGAGTACCGCGGACTGGCTGCTACTTGATCTCAAGTAACGCTTCTCTGAATCTCACCTGCTTGCGGTATGCTCTTGCGAGCGTGAACCGAACCGATCGAATCTACTTCGCCGTACACCTTGCCTTGTTGTTGGTGGCAGGCCTACGTCACGATCGTGTGGCCCACTGGCCGGCTTATATTGCGTGGAACCTGTTTGCCATGGCCGCAATCGTTGTGCTGGCGACGAAGCGCAACGATGGTAAAGGCTGGCAGTTCGCGCATGACTGGCTGCCCGCCATCTTCTTCATCACGGCGTTCGAGGAAGTGTCATTCCTGTCGCTGACGCTTCGCAGCGGCTGGCAGAACCATTACATCATTGCGTTCGAAATCGCGGTGTTTGGCACTCCGCCGATGGAGTGGATGCATACGCATGCGCGAGCATCGCTCGTCGAATTTCTGGAATTCGGCTACTTCGCCTTTTACCCGCTCTACCCTATTGTGGGAGGGCTCTTCTGGGCCTGGCGCGACCGTCCGTCCTTCAAGGGCGCATTTCGGCGGCTGACCGACACCTTGAGCGCAGGATACGTGGTCTGCTATGCGACCTATCTGTTGTTTCCGACGCAGAGCCCTGCGAACCACGTTGGCGTACAGCAGATCGGCAGCTCGCATGGCGGCATCTTCCAGCACCTTGTGCGGATGATCCAGAACCATGCCGGAGTGCACGGCAATGCCTTTCCCAGCGCGCACATCATGCTGGCGTTCGTGGTCCTGATCTTCGCCTATCGACTTTTCCCGCGGATTGCGCCGTGGCTGCTGTTCCCCATCCTCCTGATGTGCGTGGGCGCAATCTATGACGGGTACCACTACGCCAGCGACGTGATTGCGGGGGCGCTATTGGGGATCTTGTTGGGAGCAGAATCCGCGGGAGCAGCCCGCAGGCGTGGCGACGATTTTGCCGGAATCGAGCCAGCCTCAAGGGCCTGATCTGACATCCAACTCTCTGCCATTTCTCGAAAACCTGGCCGCAGTCCCCGGACTTACCCCTGGCCCTGCATTGGTCTGGATATATGACTTCGAAGCACCGTAAGAGCGTAAGCAATGTTGTGTCCACGTTAGCGGTTTGGCTGCTTGCTCTTGTCGCGGTAACGGTCGCTGCGTTGGCGCAACCATCCTCAAGCAACGAACTCAGTCAGTACACCAGCGCAGTTGCCAAAGTGCAACGGAATGATCGGCTGATGGCGCTGGAGCAGTTTGCCATCCGGGCGCATCCGGGCCCACTGAGGGCGGCGGCGCTGGAATTCATCATCTGGGAATACCTTCGCGTCAATAACGTCTCCCATGCGATGACCTGGGCCAATGATCTGGGTTTCACCGATAAAGACAATGCGATTGCGCTGGCGCTGCTCAGCGACCAGGCCAGGAACGGGTTGCAGCACGGATCGATGAAGCCTTCGCGGTTATTGGCGATGGCAAGCCGCGGGCTTGACAATCTATCGCGACTCCAGCGGCCTCTTGGCATGAACGAGGCCGACTTCGTTCAATTGCAGCGACAGGCAAATGCGATGTTGAGTGGAGCCGCTGGCGCGGCCGAATTGGAGATGCGCGACTACATTCCGGCGCGAATTTATCTGCACAATGCCGTCGCAGTGGAACCCAATCATGCGGCCAATGTCTACGCGCTCGGTCTCGCCGATCTAGACGGTAAGGAGCCCAACAAGAAGGAAGGCTACTGGTGCCTGGCTCGCGCGGTGAACCTTTCGAAGGGTACACCGCAAGGAATGGAGATTGCGCGTTTCGCTCGCGCCCGTTACGTGAAGGACGGCGGTAGTACCAGCGACTGGAACCAGTTCCTCACCGCGACGGCCAGCCCGAATGCGCCTTCGGCGCGCGCTACGCGCACTGCGTCAATTACTCCACCGCCAACTACGGTGCCACCGCTGCCCAGAACTGCACCTCAGCCCGCTACTGTCGCCAAGACAACTCAGCCGGCGACGGTGGCCAAGGCAACACCGCCGGCCACTTCAGCCCTGCGAAGCCCGGCTGCGACGAAACCGCGAGTTTCGCAGCCACCTCCGCCGTCGGCCCAACCGGCGCCGTCCGTGTGGGCAGACAATTCGCCGCCCGCCGTGGTGCGCAAACGGACTCCGTCCACCGTCGGGCCTATGTCGCTAGGCATTCTGATTGAGACGTCCCTGACCAACAAGGGAAGCCGCTCTGCCGTGACGAACAGCCTGGTCGATATGCTGCGACACATCGGCGACAAGGATGAGGCCTTCATTCTGACGTACGACAACAATCTCGTCTTCGAGCAGGACCTGACCAACGATCCGCAGCAGCTGGAGGATGCGCTGCAGGGCATCAAGCCTCAGCACGGCGCGGTGCTGGACGACGCGATCGCATTCGCCGCCGGACACCTCGCGCGCATTGCGAAGTATCCCAACCGCGTGCTGCTGGTTGTCTCGGACGGGCGAAACATCGACAGTCAGACGTCTCCGTTGCAGACTTCGGCGGAGATCAATGCCGCGGGCGTGCGGATTTTCTGTATCGGGGTCGACGTCAGCGACAGCTATGGACGGTCGCGGCTGCAGGCGCTTTCTTCGAGCACAGGAGGGCAGGTCAGCTTCGTCAGCAATACGGGACAGTTCCGCCGCGCGACCAGGGAGATGGCGCAGAACATGGGTATTGATTTCAGGTTCTAAGGCCGCGGCCGAAGCCGGCTTGCGTTCGGACTGGCGATTGCCAAGCTGACACCCGGCGCTTCCAACGGAACAGCGCAGCCGCTCCTAGCCAGTCTTCAGCGGTACTGAAACGATCATGCGCATACCTTGTCCCGGCTGACTCTCTGGGGTGATGGTCCCGCCGTAAGCTTCAATCAGCGCCTTTGAGATTGCCAGGCCCAATCCGTAGCCGCCGGTATCGCGCGCACGCGATGCGTCGCCGCGATGAAAGCGCTCAAACAGGTGCTCGCCTTCGGCTGGTAACATCCCTGGTCCGCGATCTTCTACTTCTACAAAGCCTGCCGGGCCGTTCGCCCGCAAACTTATGCGAACAGTCTCTCCGCTGGGGCTGAAGCGGATGGCATTCTCCAGGAGGTTCGACCAGACCAGCTCCAGATCGTCAGCGTCAGCGAGGATCGGCATGGCGCCGTCTTTGCTGAACTCAAGCTTGACGTCACGCTCGCGGGCAATGGGCGAGAGATGATCGATGACGCTCTGACATGTTGCAACAAGGTCGATGATCTCGAGATCGCGGCGCGCGCTGCCCGCCGCCCACTGCTCGGCTCGCGCCAGCCGCAGCATGGAGTGCAAAAGCTTCTCCAGTCGTGCCATGTCGTCCAATGCCTGCTCCAGACCGGCTCGATATTCGCCGGCATCGCGCGGACGCTGCAAGAGCGACTGCAATGTCGATTTCAGGATCGCCACCGGCGTCTTCAGCTCATGCGCCGCATTGGCCAGAAATTCGCGCTGCTGCGTAAAGGCGCGATGCAGGCCGTCGAGCATGGTGGTCATCGCCTGGGTCAGGGGCGCGAGCTCGGTTGTGTTGCGCGCGGTCTCGCTGGGGTCGAGCTCCCAATTTGAAGTGGAAATACCAGAGGCTTTGCCCGCCAGTTCAGCCAGGGGGCGCAGGCTACGCCGCAAGGCCCATGCGGCCAGTCCGACCGTGAGCGCCAACAGAACCAGACTGCCCAGCGCGATGTAAACACCCGCAATGGCGATAGCGCGCGACATCTGATCCGTGGGGGCGGCGTAGGTGACAGTCAGGACGTCGTCTTTCGGAGTATCCACTTCACGATCGAGGACGGGAACATTCTCCAGGTGCACGGCGCGGTAACGAATTCCATCGAATTCAAAGTTCACGTGCGAGCGGCCTGGCCTGGCAGCCGGCAATGGCTGCGACGGCCAGCCGGGCGAGCGCGCGATCAGGTGACCGTCGCGCCCCAGCACCTCGTAAAGATCGGCATGGCCTTGCTCTAGCGGCAGCGGAACAAGATCGTCCTCGAAGATGAGCCGTGGATGGGTTTCTTCTGAGTAGCGAACCAGCGCAGCAATGCTCATCGCGCGGCCATTCAGTTGTGCGTCAAAGGCGTTGCGCAGCTGGCGGCGCGTGAAGTAAACCGCCACCGACACAACTCCCACGGCCAGCAGCAGTTGCGAAATCACCACCGCCGCGATCAGTCGCCGCTGAATGGAAGTCTTTGCCATGTTATCCGCGCAACATGTAGCCCTGTCCGCGCAAGGTGTGAATCAGCCGAGCATCTCCGGTGTCGTCGAGCTTGCGGCGAAGGCCGGAGATATACACCTCGATGACATTGCTGAAGCGTTCCCAGTTGAAGTCGTAGAGATGCTCCAGCAATTCCGTCTTGGTTACGACCGCCCCCGCCCGATGGGCCAGATATTCGAGCACACGATACTCCATGGCCGTAAGTCCGACAGGCTTGCCCTTGCGGCGGACCGTCAGGTCCGAGGTCGAGATCTCCAGATCGCCGACCTTCAGCACGGCCGCGCTCTGACCTTTGCCGCGGCGGATCAGCGCCTTCGCACGCGCCATCAGCTCACCGAGGTCGAAGGGCTTCGCCACATAGTCATCGGCGCCGGCGTTGAGCAGGGCGACCACGGACTCCTTCTCATCACGCGCCGTCAGCACCAGGACGGGAAACGAGAGGCAGGCGCGGCGGATTTCATGCATCACGCTCAGACCGTCGCGCTGGGGCAGCATCAGATCGAGAATGACGAGGTCATACGGATTCGACTTCGCCATGAAGAGACCCTCTTCACCATCGAAAGCAGTATCGACAGCGTAACCGGCGCTCTCGCGCAGGCTGCGCGCGATGTTCTCCGCCAGGCGACGCTCGTCCTCTACAATCAGCACGCGCATCTATTGCCTATGTTAGCGCCAATCATAAGCGCGCGAGGCTGAAGGGGAGCTTAAGCCGCATTGGTTAGTGGAGAGTGGATAAAATCCAAGCGAGCCGGCATCTGGGATGCTGGATCGAGTTGGGCATTACTGGAAGCTGGCACCCTCGGGATCGAAGGTTAGGGTTTTGTAGCCATGGTGCTCGAGCTGGAACTCAAGTAGAAGCTCGCGGCTCGAAGCCTGCGGCTGTTATAATGACGCTGCCCTTCTGTAACGTTTCCTCACAAACGGGCGCGTAGCTCAACTGGCAGAGCAACTGACTCTTAATCAGTAGGTTGAAGGTTCGATTCCTTCCGCGCTCACCATCTAACTCTCCGCACTAGTGGACCTTAGTAGGAGTTTTTGGGCCTCGGCTGAATTTGCCTTTTCTGCACTGTGCCCAGAATTGTGCCCACCCAGCCGCGAGAGTGCGTTGAGTACAGCATCCTCAGAGGGATGAACGTACCGCTGAGAAATACTGATATTCGTGTGTCCCGCGACTCGCGCCAGTGTCCACACATCACAGCCGCTTTCGCCTAACCGGGTGAGGAAGGTGTGCCGGATGCAATACACCTCGAACGGACGGACCTTCGCAAGCTTCAGGGCCTTCTTGTGTTGCAGCTTCAGACTGTCGTGATTGATGTGCCCGTCTTTGGTTTCGGCCGGCCACACCCACCCTTCCCCTGGCTCTCCCGCCAGTTTCCACCGCATCTCCAGTACGGGGCGAACTCGCGAACTCATAGGCAGTATTCGCCGAGCAGCTTTCGTCTTGCCTTTGGCGACCAGCACGACTCCGTTGCGACCACTTTCCCAAGTAATGTGCTCCCACCGCAAGCAGTGGCATTCTTCGGGACGCATTCCTGTATCAAAGAGGACGACGGAAACATCGTGCAAAAGTGGCGCGGCAGCTGCAAGATAAAGCTC
>DATFSK010000103.1:0-90016 GCA_035262645.1 Terriglobales bacterium | reverse complement strand
ACTCTTGATCAGCGACTCGACTACTCGCTTGTTCAGCAGATGGAGGTCGACTTCCTCGCAGAATTGGTAGAACGACTTGAAGGCTCCACCCTCCTTGCGCGCTTTGACGATCGATTCGATGGCGTTGTGCCCGACGTTCTTCACCGCAGCCAGTCCAAAGCGAATTGCCTCCCCGTGCGGCGTGAAGTAGGCATCGCTAACGTTGATATCGGGCGGCTCGACTGCAATGCCCATCTCGCGGCATTCGTTAATGTATTTCACAACGTCGTCCGTACTGCCCGACACGGACGTCAGTAGCGCAGCCATAAACTGAACGGGATAGTGCGTCTTCAGGTAAGCCGTGTGGTAGGCAAGCAGCGCGTAGGCCGCCGAGTGCGACTTGTTGAATCCGTATCCCGCGAACTGCTCCATGAGATCGAAGATTTTCTCGACCTTCTTCTGCGGGAAACCGCGTTCAGTCGCGCCGCGCGCGAAGCGCTCGCGCTGCTTGGCCATGGCTTCCGGATCCTTTTTGCCCATGGCGCGGCGCAGGAGATCGGCTTCGCCCAGTGAGTAGCCCGCCAGGCGATTGGCGATCTGCATCACCTGCTCCTGATACACAATGACCCCGAGCGTCTCCTTCAGAATCGGCTCCAGCTCCGGCAGTTCATATTCGATCTTCTTTCGGCCCCACTTGCGCTCGACGAAGTCTTCGATCATGCCGCCCTGAATCGGGCCAGGGCGATAAAGTGCGTTTAAGGCAGTCAGATCCTCGACGGCGGTTGGCTTGTAGCGTCGCAGCACGTCCCGCATGCCATGCGATTCAAACTGGAAGACGCCGCTCGTCAACCCGGTGTGGAAGACCTTCTCGTAGGTGACCTGGTCGTCGAGCGCGAGTTTCTGCAAGTCGATCTGAGTGCTCGTGGTCTGCTCGATCAGGCGCAGGGCATCGTCAATGATGGTCAGCGTCGTGAGCCCGAGGAAGTCCATCTTCAGCAGGCCCAGCTTCTCCACCGCCTTCATGTCGTAGGCGGTCACGATTTCATCGTTCTTCGTGCGATGCAGCGGGACGAGCTCGGTCAGAGGCTGCGGCGCGATCACCACGCCGGCGGCGTGCACTCCAGCATTGCGCACCAAACCTTCCAGCTTTTTTGCCGTGTCAATGAGCTCTTTGGTCTGCGGCTCGTTTTCGTAGGCCGCAGCCAGCGGCGGCGAATCCTTCAGCGCCTGGTCGATGGTGATATTCAGTGTCGGGGGCACCATCTTCACGAGGCGGTCGACATCAGCGTAGGGGATGTCCATGGCGCGGCCGGAGTCTTTCATCGCCGCCTTTGCCGCCATGGTGCCGAAGGTGATGATCTGCGCCACCTGATGGCGCCCGTACTTCTCGGTAACGTAATTGATGACCTCACCGCGCCGGTTCATACAGAAGTCGATATCGATATCGGGCATGCTGATGCGCTCCGGATTGAGGAAGCGCTCGAAGAGCAGCTCGTTCTGCAATGGATCGATATCGGTGATCGAAAGCGCATACGCGACCAGCGATCCGGCCGCCGATCCGCGGCCCGGACCGACGGGGATGTTGCGCTCCTTCGCGTAACGGATGAAATCCCAGACGATGAGGAAGTAGCCCGCGAACTGCATCTGGCGGATGATTTCGATCTCACGCGAGAGGCGCTTCTCGTAGTCGTCCAGCGAGTGCTTCAGGCGGCCGGCGGCCTGAAGCTCGCGCAGAATGTTCAGGCGCCTGGCGAAGCCTTCGCGCGTGACGTGCTCGAAGTAATCAGGGATGGTGAAGCCGTCCGGGACCACAAATTGCGGGAACGGGTCATGGACCTTTTCCAGGCGCACATTGCAACGTTCGGCGATTTCGATGGTGCGCGCGAGCACACGCTCGTAGCCCTGGAAAACCTTCGCCATTTCGGCAGCGCTCTTCACGAAGAACTGATTGCCGTGGAACTTCAGCCGGTTGGTATCGTTGATGGACTTGCCGGTCTGAATGCAGACCATCACGTCCTGCGCGTGCGCGTCCTCTTCGCAGAGGTAGTGGCTGTCGTTGGTCGCCACCAGCGGCAGGCCGAGGTCCTGCTCGAGCTTCAACAGGTTTGGCTGAATGCGCTTTTCGTCGGGGACGCCCTGGTCCTGGATTTCCAGGTAGAAATTGCCTTTGCCGAAGATGTCGGAATACGTTGCAGCCGCCTCACGGGCCTGTTCGTACTTTCCTTCGGTGAGATTCTCGGCGACTTCACCCTTCAGACATGCTGACAGGCCAATCAGCCCCTGCGAGTGCTCGGCAAGAAACTTCTTGCTGACGCGTGGCTTGTAGTAGAAGCCGTGCAGCGACGCCTCGGAGACAATCTTCACCAGGTTGCGATAGCCGAGATCATTTTCAGCCAGCACGATGAGGTGGTTATAGCTGTCGCCTTCTGGAGCGGCACGATGGTCTTCCTTCTTGCAGATGTAGAGCTCGCAACCGAGGATCGGCTTGACGCCTGCTTCCTTCGCCGCGTTCACGAAGGTGACAGCGCCGAAGATGTTGCCGTGGTCGGTCATGGCAACCGCGTTCATGCCGACTTCCTTGACGCGATTGACCAGGCGCTCGACCTCGCACGCGCCGTCCAGCATGGAGTAGTCGCTGTGAAGATGGAGATGGACGAATTCGGGTTGGGGCATCGCTACTCTTATTTTATGCGCTTGCGGCGGCAGCTGTGGTCTGTGGAAGAGGTGGAAAAGACGGCTTTATTTCGGTCCATCCCTGACGTCGGGACTCAGGCTCTTACGGCCGTCAGCCAAGGACCCTGTCCTGGGCTAAACTGAGGCCGGGACGGGTTCTCTCCAACACTGGTGAGTCAGACATTTCAATATGCGTAAAAGCCCTGCCTACATCGTGGCGCACATTCGTCGGGTATTGGTGAATGGCGCCTCGGCGCCGCATACCGAAGAGGTGCAACGCTTCTTCAAGCACGAGGTCAAGTCGCGCGGATGGTATACCGACGAGCTGCGCAAGGTTGCCGTGCGGTTTCGCAGGACGATCCTCGCCGATCGCGATGTAGCTTATCTCCTCCAGGTGGCGGACCGACTGTTTCGCGGCGACGTGCTCGAGGAGAAAGTTTTCGCGGTCTTGATGCTCCAGGGCATCGTTGGTCAACTTGGAAAGGCGGAGTTCAAGCTGTTCGAGAGCTGGCTGGATCGCGTCAGTACGTGGGCGGATCACGACGGCCTGGTGCATTATCTGTTGGGACCGATGATCGCCGCTGACGCCTCGCTGTTGTCCCGGCCGATGCGCTGGGCAAAGTCGTCGAACCGCTGGCATCAGCGCGCAGCGGCGGTGAGCCTGATTCATAGCACGCGTCAGCATAAGAATTTCGCGCACATCCAGCGCGTCACAGAGCTCCTGTTGGCGAGCGAGGACGATATGGTGCAAAAGGGACTGGGCTGGCTGCTGCGGGAGGCGGCGAAGTTTAATCGCGAGCAGACCGTAGCGTACCTGCTGACCATTCGAGATCGAGCGCCGCGGCTGGTGCTGAGGACGGCTTGCGAGACGTTACCGGTGGAAACGCGGGAGAAAGTTCTGGGAAAGTCGCGGCGGGCGGCCGCTGGGGCGTAGACATCTGCCAGCTCGCCGCTCGCAGCTAGTCTCTGCTTGCTTTAGAATGGACAGACGATGAATCTTGCTGCAATTCAGGCTGCGCTGCGTGACGGCGGGCACGAGTGCTGGCTTTTCTACGATCATCATCACCGCGATCCCATTGCCTATCGCGTGCTCGGCCTCTCGCCGACCATGATGGTTACGCGGCGCTGGTTTTACGTTGTGCCTGCAAATGGCGAGCCCGTCAAGCTGGTGCATCGCATCGAAAGCCATCACCTGGATTCCCTTCCCGGCAGCCGGATGGAATATTCGGCGTGGCAGGAGCTTTGGCAGAACCTCGAGGCCATGCTCAAGCCCTACCATCGCGTCACCATGCAGTACTCGCCGAACAATCAGATTCCGTACATCTCGCTGGTCGATGCCGGCATGCTGGAACTGGTGCGCGGCTTCGGTAAAGAGATCGTGAGCTCGGCGAACCTGGTTGCGCGCTTCGAGGCGACCTTGACGGAAGCACAGATGGCGTCGCACTTCAAAGCCCGCGACGCCGTGGACAAGATCACCGCCGCGTTTTTCCAGGAGGTCGGGCGGCGCGCTCGCAACGGCGGAACGCACGAGTTCGAGATGCAGCAGTGGATCATGGAAGCGTTCCAGCGCGACGGCTTGCAGACAGAAGATCCGCCGAATGTCAGCGTGAACGCACACAGCGGCGATCCGCACTACGAGCCGACTTCGGCCTCATCGGCGAAGATCAAACAGGGCGATTTCGTGCTGCTCGACATCTGGGCGAAGACGACCGAGCCTGATTCGGTCTACTACGACATCACGTGGACGGGAATCGTCGGCACATCAAGCGATAAACAGCGCGAAGTATTCGATATCGTGCGCGGCGCGCGCGATGTGGGGATCCAGACGGTGCAGCAGGCCTTCGACGCGAAGAAGAAGATTCGCGGCTGGGAGGTCGACAAAGCGGTGCGCGAGTTCATCGAGTCGAAGGGCTGGGGCAAGTACTTCATCCATCGCACCGGCCACTCCATCACCAGCGACATTCACGGCAACGGCGCGAATCTTGATAATCTGGAGACCAAGGACGATCGCGAAATTCTTCCCAACACCTGCTTCTCGGTCGAGCCGGGGATTTACCTGCCGGAGTTCGGCGTGCGCAGCGAAGTGAATATGATGGTGCGCAACGGCAAAGGCGAAGTGACCGGCAGGATCCAGAACGAGTTGGTGCTTATCTGATGGCGAACCCGCAAAACACAGCTACTCTGCCGCGCTCAGAGAAGGCGGCAGAGCGAAGCACTTCGATGGCGACCATCGCGCCTATTGCGGCGTGGCTGGTGCCTGGCTTGGGACACTTCATTCAGCGGCGCTGGATTCGCGGCCTGCTGCTGATGGCCGCGATCTTCACCATGTTCTTCGTCGGACTCGGGATGCAGGGCAAGGTGTACTCGTTCAACACGGGCGATCTGCTGGACATCCTGGGATTTATCGGCGATCTGGGCGCGGGCGCGCTGTATTTTGCAGCGCGGATTATGGATTGGGGAATCGGCAACATCCATCGCGCCCTGGCTGATTACGGAACGAAGTACATCGTCGTCGCCGGCCTCCTGAACATCATTGCCACGGTAGACGCTTATCACATCGCGATCGGCAAAAAAGAATGACTTTCGAACTCTCGCACTTCAACGCCGCTTTGATATTTGCCATCTGTGCGTCGGTCGTCTTCGGCATCACACAGCGCAACGCCACGCGCGATATGGCGCGCTACGGCGCGTACTGCTTTGTGCTCTTCATCGGCGGAGTCATTGTGGCTGCATGGGCGATGTGGCTGATCAAGCGCTGAAAAACAGTGGTTAGTGGTTAGTGGTTAGTGGCTAGTGGATCGACCGGAATGCCTCCTGCCATCCTCATTAAATAATTCCTGCAATTTTGTAACCCATTCTCGTTCTTCGAGAGAAGACAAGCGCAGCCGCGTCTGAAATCGTTGCCGCCGCAGTCGACGTGAGACTTTGACCTGCGCTCGAGATGAACCTCACGGGAGGACAGAATGTATCGACGCTGTGCTGTAATCTGTCTGCTGCTGTGTGCCGCCGGATGGTGCCAACAGAATTCAAGCCAGGCGCCTTCGCTCACCATATACAACCAGAACTTCGCGCTGGTGCGCGAGTTCGTACCGCTACAACTGAATGCCGGCGTGAATCAGTTGAGCTTCGACAGCGCCACTTCGTTCGTTGAGCCTGATTCCGTGGTACTCCGCGACCCCAGCGGGCGGGTGCGTCTCAGCATCCTGGAGCAGAACTATCGCACCGATATCGCTTCGCAGCAGAATTTGCTGCGGGCTTATGAGGGCAAGGAAATTGAATTTCAAATCGCACCCGGCAAGATCGTCCGGGGGCGAGTGATTCGCGCTGGCGGAGCAATGTACGGCGGCAACGGGTGCTATGGAGGTAATTGCGGCTATTCCGGAGAGACCATCGTCGAAATCGACGGCAAAATCCAGTTTGGCTTGCCGGGCACGCCAATCTTTCCGGCGCTGCAGAACGAAGCTCTGCTGACGCCTTCGCTGAACTGGCTGCTGCAGTCGGACCGTACCGCGCAGTTGGATGCCGAGATCAGCTACATCACCGGCGGCATGAGTTGGGAGGCGAGCTACAACGTGGTCGCGCCCGAGAACGGCGATCTGGTCGATGTCATTGGATGGATCACGCTAGAGAACCACAGCGGCCACACCTTTGAGAAAGCCCGACTCCAGTTAATAGCTGGTGAGGTAAACAAGATCACTTCCGTCAACGAGTTCGCGGCCAAGGCACGGGACCTTGAAGTGACCAGCGCCGCGCCTGTTGCCGCGGTAGCCACCGAAAAAGCGTTCGACGAATATCACCTCTACACGCTGGAGAGGCCCTCGACGGTCGAGACGGGAGAGACCAAGCAGGTGGAGTTCTTGCGGGGTTCCGGCGTTCCCTCAAAGCGCGTTTATGTTTATGAAGGCTACATGCTGCCCGAGTATTTGCGCAGCAACTGGGAGTACCAGTTTCAACAGCCGAGCGTCGGCATGACCAGCAATAAACAGGTTTACATCATGCGCGAGTTCCAAAACTCGGCTGCGGCCCACCTGGGCATTCCATTGCCCAAGGGAAGGATGCGGTTTTATCGCCGCGACAGTGATGGCAGCCTGCAATTTATCGGCGAGAATGTCATCGCGCACACTCCAAAAGACGAGACCGTTCGCGTTTACACCGGCAATGCCTTTGACATCACGGCGGAACGTACGCGCATGGATTTTCATGTGGACGGTGAGCAGCGCTTCATCGACGAGAGCTATGTGATCAAGCTGCGCAACCACAAGAAAGAAACGGTGAAGGTGCAGGTGGTGGAACACCTTTACCGCTGTGACAACTGGACCATTACCGCGAAATCGATGGCCTACGAAAAGAAAGACAGTCATACCGTGGAGTTTGCGGCCAGCATCCCGCCCGATGGAGAGCAGGTGGTTACGTACCGCGTTCATTACACCTGGTGAAACCGGGCATTTTCGAATCAACCCTTCTGCATATTTCGCAATCAGGTAAATGTGGGCGGTCCGTGGCCTGCCAATGAGGCAAGGGTATTTGGCAGGCTCTATAATCGAACTATCCCATGGTTCGCGATGGCATTTATTACGGACTGGCTATGGTTGTGGCGGCCGCTCTTGTCGCGTGGCTCACCATGCCGGCGCTGGCGGTGGTCCCGTTGCTGCTGGCGGCGTTTTTCCTATGGTTCTTTCGCGATCCGGAACGGAGAATTCCTGCCATTCAGGGCGCAATCGTGTCCCCAGCCGATGGCAGGATCACGAATATTTCGGCAATTCAGGACGGCGGCGAGACCCGGACCCGCATCAGCATCTTTCTGAATGTGTTTGACGTCCACGTCAACCGAGCCCCGGTCAGTGGCGTGATCGAGAATGTGCTTTACCAGAAGGGAAAGTTCGGTAATGCTATGGGCGCCGTGTCAGCAGAACTGAACGAACAGAACGTCGTCACCGTGCGTGGAGACGCCGGAACCGTGGTATTTAGGCAGATCGCAGGATTATTGGCGCGCCGCATCGTGTTCACCAAGAAGCCGGGTGATCGGCTGGAGCGCGGGGAGCGTGTTGGAATGATCAAGTTCGGCTCTCGCACTGACGTGATCTTCCCGGCTACTGCCGAGATGAAAGTGAAAGTTGGCGATCACGTGAAAGGCGGATCCAGCGTGCTGGCGGTTGCGCAACCACGTCTCGTTGAATCGCAACTTCGCGACGTTGCGGAGGTGCGATGAACCAGTATTCCTGGCGACGGGACGATCTTCAGCCGACGCAGCGGCGCCCCAGGAAAGGTCTGTATCTGCTGCCATCCATGTTCACTGCGGGCAACATGGCGGCGGGATACTACGCGATTTCACAGGCGATTCAGGGAACCGCTAACGATCCGTGGCACTTCGATCAGGCCGCGAAGGCGATCGGATTTGCGATTGTCTTTGATTTCTTCGACGGTGGCATTGCCCGGCTCACCAACACAGCCAGCGATTTTGGACGTGAGTTGGATTCCCTTGCCGATGTGATCGCCTTTGGCATCGCTCCGGCGGTGCTGGCATTGATTTGGGGCTTCCGCATGCTGCCGGCCGAGGGCAACATGGAGCTGCGGGCGTGGGTCATGAAAGGCGGCGCGGTTGCGACCTTCGCGTTCCTGCTGGCCGGCGCTTCCCGCCTGGCACGCTTCAATATTCAGGTCAATCCGCAGCCGTCCAATCCGGGACGTCCGGGACGCAAATACTTTGTTGGAATGCCGATTCCCGCCGGCGCGGGGGCGGTGGCTGCGGTGGTGCACCTGGTCCAGGGAAATCCGCTGCAGATCTGGTGGCTTTCGGTGGGATGGGGAATCTTTGTGTTTGCTATCTCGTTTCTGATGGTCAGCACCTGGCGCTTCTTCAGCCTGAAGGGCATCAACTTCCGCCAGCCGCAGAATTTCCGCTGGATCCTCGTGTTGGGATTGACGATCGCCCTCATCTTTGTTGCATCGCAGTATGTGCTGTTCGCGCTGGCAATCGTCTATATCCTTTCCGGAGTACTGGCGCGGCTGTCGTTTGTGTTCCGCCGGCCGACGGTGCCACCTCCCCCGCATCAGGATGAGGCCTCACACGCTTGATGAAGAGTCAGCCTAACAATCCTTCTGTCGCTCGCACCGACGGTGGTCACTGGGGCGGCCTATTCCGTGTCGCTATCGTAGGCGCTGCGACACTGAAAGGACGCGAACTGAAAGACGTTCTCGCTGACCGGAATTTTCCTGCGGAGAATGTCCGTCTGCTCGATGATGAAGAGTCCCTGGGACAGCTTGAGGCCGTGGGCGATGAGCCTACGTTTATTCAAAGCGTGCTACCCGAGCATTTGGAAAACGTGGACTTCACGTTCTTTGCCTCCGATGAAAACTACACACGTGACACCTGGCAGCTGGCGCGCAAGGCCGGCAGCGACATTGTCGACCTTTCTTATGCGCTTGAGGGGCAGCCTGGAGTCTTGCTGCGCGCGCCGTGGGTGGAACGTGAACTCAATGCGGCGCCGAAGGTGGATTTCGCGGAGTCGACGGTCGTCATCGCGCATCCAGCGGCGATCGTGCTGGCTTTGCTGATGCTGCGCGTGCAACGCGCAGGACGAATCCTGCGTGCTGTGGCGACGGCGTTCGAACCCGCCTCCGAGCACGGCCGTCGCGGCATGGACGAATTGCACGAGCAGACCGTCAACCTCCTCTCATTCCAACAACTGCCAAAGGGTGTCTTCGACGCGCAGGTGGCCTTCAATCTCCTCGACCGCTACGGAGACAAATCCTTGCCGGCGCTTGCCAGCGTGGAAAGCCGTATCCAGCGCCATTTCCGAAGCATCGTGCAGGAGAAGCTGACCGTACCTTCGCTGATGCTGTTGCAGGCGCCCATCTTCCACGGGCACGCGTTCTCGCTTTACATTGAATTGGAGAACGAGGCGCAGATTGAAGAAGTAATCGCGGCCATCTCCGGCGAGCACGTAGACATTTTGCAGGGCGCGGAGGAATCCCCCAGCAACGTCAACGCTGCTGGGCAGGAGCAGATACAAGTGTACGTTCGACACGACGCGCAAAATCCCAAGGGGTTCTGGCTTTGGGCGGCCTCTGACAATCTGCGGATTGCGGCCCTCACGGCAGTGGAGTGCGCCGAGAACATGATTGCTTCACGTCCGCGGGGGACTGTCCAGTGACTTATCCCATCAAGCTGCGTCGGCTGGTCCTCGCCGCCTGCGTTCCGTTGCTGCTGCTGTTCATAGCGTCAGGTTGCGGGTATCACACTTCCGGCACGGCCGTCCGCCTGCCCGGCGATCTGCACACCGTCTATGTCCCGGGAATCGTCAACGCCTCGCAAGCCTATCGCGTTGGCCAGCTGTTCACGGAGGCCACGGTGCGGGAATTGCGCGAACGCACGAATTACCGGATCGTGACGGCGAATGACGGTACGGCGGACGCAACCCTGTCGGGAACAATTACCAGCGTCTATATCGCTCCTCTGACGTACGATTCGGTGAACGGCAGGATTTCGTCGTCGCTTGTCGTTATCATGCTCAATGCCAACCTCACGGACAAGAACGGCAAGGTTCTGTGGAGCAACCCCAACTTCGTTTACCGCGAGCAGTACCAGGAATCGGTGAACACGGCCAGCTTCTTCGAAGAGGCAACGCCGGCCACGCAACGTATCGCCGACAGCTTCGCCAAGACACTGGTCGCCAACATTCTGGAGGCGTACTGAATGCGCAGTTTCGCGGCATCGGACCGCTTCGTGGCCGATGTGAAAGCGCGCAAGCTGGCGCCGGGGTATGTGTTCATCGGCGATGAGGCTTTTTTTCGCAAGCGCTGCCGCGATGCGATTCTGGAGCACCTGGTCCCGGAAGATGTGCGCGAACTGAGCCTGTATGACATGGATTTGAGCGAAGTGGATCTGCAACAGGTCCTCGACAAAGCTCGGACACCGTCGCTGATGTCGCCCTTTCAGGTCTTCTTCATTCGCGGCATCAAGAACCTGTACAGCCGCGGGAAGCATGATGACGAGTTCGCCGCGATTGAAGACTACTTTAAGAATCCGAATCCCGACGCGCTGCTGGTGTTCGTCGCCGACTACATCAGCATCCCTGCCGACGCTCGGCGCATGGAGCTTACCGACAAAGACCGTTACGAGCGCATTCGCGAGACCTTGGGCGAGCATTGCCCGGTGCTGGAGTTCGCCCGCGTAGAAGAAGGTGATGCGGTCAAATGGGCGGTGACGACCGCGGACGCCCAGGGCGTGAAGCTTGATACGGATGCAGCGCGCGAGCTGGTCGACTCGCTTGGCGGCGACATGATGATGGTCGCCAATGAGCTGGAGAAGCTGGTGCTGTTCGTCGCTGACAAGAAGCGCATCAGCCTGGGCGATGTTGAGACGCTGGTGCTCGCTGCCAAGCAACGGTCGTTCTACGAGCTGACAGACGCGATTTCATCGCGCGATCGTGGGCGGGCGCTGGCTGTGCTCGATGCCATCCTCAGCAGTGGCGATGGAGAGGAGGCTGCGATTGGGCATCTGTACATGCTGTCGCGAACGTTCCGTCAGATGCTGGTGATCCTGGAGAGGAATGTGCGCGATTCGCGCGCGCTGTGGCAGGCGCTGTGGCAGGGATTCCGCATTCCGCCATTCGCGGCGGAAGATGTCATCCGGCAGGCGCGGCGGTATAAGTCGCGGCGCGAGTTGACGGCGGCGATTCGGCGCGTCGCGCGGGCCGATCTGGCGTTACGGTCGAACCCTCCCAGCAAGCGTTTGGTGCTGGAGAATTTGGTGCTCGACTTGACGGCCGAAGCGAAGCCGCAAGAGGCCGTCTGGCTGCAAGATGAGCTGTCGGTTTAGCCATGGATGTCGACGCGTATTTGCAGCGCATCGGGTACGATGGTCCCCGCGAGCCGTCCGCCACTACCCTGCGCAGCCTTCACCGGCAACATCTGTTCACCGTTCCCTTTGAAAATCTCGACATTGCTCTGGGCTTTCCCATTCAGCTTGATCCTCCGCTGATTTACGACAAGATTGTCGCGCGACGGCGAGGTGGGTTCTGTTATGAGCTGAATGGACTCTTCGGCGAGTTGCTGCGGGCCATGGGCTTTCGGGTGCAGATGCTATCAGCCCGCGTCCGGCGCGAGGACGGCGGCTTCGGGCCGGAGTTCGATCACATGCTATTGAAGCTTGAGTTGGAGGAACCCTGGCTGGTCGACGTCGGATTCGGAGATTCCTTTGTTGATCCTATCGTGTTCCACGCAGGCGGCGCCGACCAAGTCAACGGCCATCGTTACGTTGTAGTGGCAGTTGGGAACGAGTGGCAGTTGCAGCGTGAAGATGAAAAGGGGAAGGTTCCTTTGTATGCCTTCCGCGACGCCCCGCATACGCTCGGCGAGTATCAGGGGATGTGCAGGTTTCATCAGACGTCGCCGGAGTCGCACTTCACCAGGAGCTGGATTTGCAGCCGCGCGACTCCTGATGGGCGGATCACCGTCTCGAATATGCGGCTGATCTTGACCGATGGTTCTGGACGCAAAGAGACCCAACTCAATTCAGATAGCGAACTGCGGCGATGTTTGCGCGAGCTACTAGGGATCGAATTACCCGAGTTTATGGACCTTGCGAAGCTGGCATACTGAAGGATTCGCGGCCGCCCGGTTAATTGTGGATTGTTAAGGCTGGGAACGATGGAAGTCCATCTGTCGTCACGAGCGCTTTCTGACGGGAGGAAGCTGCTGCCCTCGTGAAGAACAGCAGATCCCTCGCTTCGTTCGTGATGACAATTCAATATTTCATGGCCAGGAGAAAGGACGTTAACTCTTCTCTTTCACATCCACGCTGGCGATGGTGTTTTCCCATTCCAGCTTCAATGTCGCCGCATTACCGCCCGTCTTGTCAAAGGAGATGGTGAAAATTTCCAGCCCTGCGGGACGCTGCGTGACTTTCATAGGAATGCGCGCCAGGTCCTGATCTTTGTTGTACTCGGTGCCCCACTGTCCCGTCTGTTTGTTGATGATGAGCTGCCAGCTGCTCATGCCGGGGAGCGTGTAGAGCGTGTAGTTCCCGGCGGGAACATTGGTGCCGCCGATATTGAGGTCGACATTCGTTTTAAGGCTGGTGGCGGCGTTTGCGCCCGTGCGCCAGACCTGATCGTAGGGGACGAGCCCACCGAAGATCTTCCGGTTGCGCATCGACGGACGGCTGTAGTCGATGGTGGCGGTTTTGCCGTCGGCAAAGGTCACGCTGGCCTGCGCCGGAGGGCTGAGGGGCTTCTTCTGCTCCTGGGCGATGAGGAATGCGGTGATGACGACGACGGGAAAGAGGACGAACATCCAGGAACGGCTCTTGGGCATTTCACTCTCCTCGATTACGGCTTGCCGTCCCATTATTCACATCGCAGCGGTGCAACACAAACAGAGCGACAGCCTTCTGGATCAATTCGAAAGCTAATCACCACAAAGACAAAGAAGCACAGAGAAGGCCAAGGCTTCACCTCGGGGTCTCTGTGCCTCTGTGGTTAAGCTTACGCGGTGACGTACTTGCCGGTTTCCAGCACGCGGGCGGCGATCCTCTCCTGCAACGCGATGATGTTGACCGGCTCGTGCTTGGTCAAGCGGCGGACAATCGCCATCTGGGTGCGGAGCATGTCGCCTTCGGCGACCGCGGCTACGACCTTCTTCGCCGCTGCTTCGAGTCGCGCGAATGCGCCTTCCAGGTACACCTGCGTCATGGCGACGATGAGCGCTGACTTCTCCTCGCCCTGCGCCTCGACCGACTTGCGCCCGCGGAGAAGAGCGGAGTCCATGGCAAACGCTTCGATCACCATGTCGGCAATGGCGCCCATGATCTCCTGCTGATCGGTAAGCTTCTGCATGTACTTCTGTGAGGCAGCGCCGGCAACCAGCATCGCCAGCTTCTTGCTGTTCTCCACCAGCTTGCGCTCGGCGGCCAGCGTGCCTTCCAGTTCTTCACCGGACGGGCCGGACATGACTTCGTCCATGACCTTCTTGATGGCCGGCAGCAGCGGCAGCTGTCCGCTCATAGCGCGCTTCAGCAGCCAACCGGTGATGATGAGGCGGTTGATTTCGTTGGTGCCTTCGAAGATGCGGTTGACGCGCGAGTCACGATAGGCGCGCTCCGCCGGATACTCTTCGACGAAGCCATAGCCTCCGTAAATCTGGACTGTCTCGTCGACCACCATGTCGAGCATCTCCGAGCCCCAGACCTTGATGATGGAGCACTCGACCGCGTATTCCTCGATGGCCTTGCGAATCGCCTCCGGGTTCTTGTCGATGTCGGCGAGCGCGGTGTCCATCATACCAACCGTGCGGTAAACCATCGACTCGCCGGTGTAAATTCCTACCGCCATCTGCGCGATCTTTTCGCGAATGAGTCCGAAGTCGGAGATGGTCTTGGTGAAGGCTTTGCGCTGCTTGGCGTAGGCGATGGCGTTCTGCAGCGAAGTGCGCGCGCCACCGACGCAGCCTGCGCCAAGCTTGAAGCGGCCGACGTTGAGAATGTTGAAGGCGATGATGTGCCCTTTGCCGACTTCGCCGAGCACGTTCTCGACCGGCACTTTGCAATCGTTGAGGATCAGTGGCGAGGTGGAGGAGCCGCGGATGCCCATCTTCTTCTCTTCCGCGCCGACGGAGAAGCCGGGGAAAGTCTTCTCGATGAGGAAGGCGGTGAACTTCTCACCGTCGACTTTGGCGAAGACGGTGAACAGGTCGGCGAAGTGCGCGTTGGTGATCCACATCTTCTCGCCATTGAGGATGTAGTGCTTGCCGTCGGGCGAGAGCACGGCCTTGGTGCGGCAATTGAGCGCGTCGGAGCCGCTCGTGCTCTCCGAGAGCGCGTAGGCGCCGATCATCTCAGCCGAAGCGAGCTTGGGCAGGTACTTCTTCTTCTGCTCCTCCGTCCCGAAGAAAACGAGCGGAAGCGTGCCAATGCCGGCGTGTCCACCCATGGAGACGACAAAGCTGCCGCATTTCGCCATGCGATCGGCAATGATGGCGGAAGAGACTTTGTCCATCTCCGCGCCACCGTATTCGGCGGGAACGTCGGCGTTGGTGAGGCCCATCTCGCTGGCTTTCTTCAGCAGCTCGCGGGTGACCTCCCACTCCTTGTGCTCGATCTTCTCGACGTTGGGGAGAACTTCGTTGGTCGCGAACTCGTCGGCGAGCTTCGCGGTCATCTGCTGGTCTTCGTTGAAATCTTCGGGGGTGAAGACGTTGTCGAGTTGATGGTCTTCGAGCAGAAAGCTTCCGCCCGTGGTCTTGGTCCTGGGAGCTGCCGTCGTTGTGGCCATAGATCCTTCCTTATCGCGAAAACCTTTTTTCACCACCTAGACACAGAGTCACAGAGGTTTTTGTTTTCAAAACGCTCAAGAACTTTGTTTGCAAAATCAAGAACGTTGAACCCCCGATTTTCTATTCTTCAAGTTGCCTCTGTATCTCTGTGTCTCTGTGTCTCTGTGGTTAATTCCCTACTGGAGATTCTCGAAAATGCCTGCCGCGCCCATGCCGCCGCCGACGCACATCGTCACCATGCCATAGCGGCCATTGCGGCGCTTGAGTTCGCGGATGATGGAGGCGGTGAGCTTTGCGCCGGTGCATCCCAGGGGATGGCCGAGCGCGATGGCGCCGCCGTTTACGTTGATGCGATTGGGATCGAGCTTGCCTTCCTGGATGACCGCCAGCGATTGCGCCGCAAAGGCTTCGTTCAGCTCGATCACGTCAATGTCTTCGAGCTTGAGGCCGGCCATCTTCAGCGCCTTCGGAATGGCGAAGACCGGGCCGATACCCATCTCCTCCGGCAGGTAACCGGCCGTGGCGAAGGCAACGTAGCGCGCCAGCGGTTTCAGTCCGAGGGCTTTCGCGCGATCGGCGGACATGACGAGTGCCGCGGCCGCACCGTCGGACATCTGCGAAGAGTTGCCCGCGGTGACGGTTCCCTTCGCGTGGAAGGCGGGTTTCAAGGCGAGCAGCGCTTCCAGCGATGTGTCGGCACGCGGGCCTTCGTCCATCTTGAAGACGATGTCGGTGCGCTTGGGCTTGCTGCCGTTTGGCGTGGTGAAGCTGACGGGCACGGGAACGATCTCGTCGTCGAATTTGCCGGCCTGAATGGCCGCGATGGCGTTTTTGTGGCTGCGAACGGAGAATTCGTCCTGCATCTCGCGCGTGATGTTGAAGCGCTTTGCCAGCCGCTCGGCAGTGAGGCCCATGGAGAGGTATGCATCGGGATAGTTCGCGACCAGCCAGGGATTGGCGGAGACCTTGTTGCCGCCCATGGGGATCATGGTCATGGACTCGACGCCGCCGGCGACGATGGTCTCCGCACCGCCGGCCATGATGCGCTCGGCGGCCATGGCGATGGATTGCAGTCCGGACGAACAGAAGCGGTTGATCGTCATCGCCGAGATTTCGACCGGGAGACCGGCCCGGAGAGATGCGATGCGGGCGACGTTCATGCCCTGCTCGGCTTCTGGCATAGCGCAGCCGAAGATCACATCCTCGATCTCTTTGGGATCGAGCGCAGGCACACGCTCGAGCGCGCCTTTGATGGCCGTGGCAGCCAGATCGTCGGGACGAGTCGCCCGCAGCGTTCCTTTATAAGCTTTGCCGACCGGCGTCCGGACGGCGGATACGATGAATACTTCGCGCATGAGGACCTCAGCAATTAGTAATTAGCCGTCAGCATTCAGCAGTTAGCATTCAGCCAAATCGGCGAACGGTGTCAGTTTCGGAGCGTTTTTCCCGTTTTCAGCGTGTACTGGATGCGCTCCTGGGTTTTCTTTTCGCCGCAGAGGGACTTGAAGGCCTCGCGCTCCAGGTCCAGCAAATACTGCTCGCTGACCAGTGTGCCCGGCGTGACGTTGCCGCCGCACAGCACCTCCGCGACTTTGTTGCCGATCTTCACTTCGTGATCGGTGATGAATTCGCCTTCGTGCATGATGTGCACGCCCAGCTTCAGCGTCGCCAGAATGCTCTCGCCGGGCGCTGGGATGTCGGTGCGCATCACGGGCGCGCGATAGCCTTCGTGCACCAGTTCCAGGGCGCGCTCTTTCGCGTCGGTCAGGACGCGCTCCCGATTCATACTGATGTCGTCGCCGGAGGAAAGGAACCCGAGATTGCGCGCCTCGAAAGCCGACATCGAGACCTTCGCCATGGCAACGGTCTCGAAGGCCTGCTTCATGGCTTCCATCATCTCGACACTTTCGCCGCGGCCGGCCGGGCGAATGTGCGTGGCTTTATTGATCCCGCGAAGCATCATCTCCTTGCAGCCGCCGCCGCCGGGGATAAGGCCGACACCGACTTCTACCAACCCAGCGTAGAGCTCGGCGTGTGGCTGGCGCGCGGCTGCATGGAGCGTGATTTCAGTCCCACCACCGAGCGTCATGCCGAAGGGGGCGACGACGACGGGCTTGGGCGAGAACTTGATCGTCTGTGTCATGCCCTGGAACTGCTTGATGGCGAGGTCGACCTCGTCCCACTCTTCTTCCTGGATGGCCATTAGCAGCATCATGATATTGGCGCCGACGGAGAAGTTGGCGGCGTCGTTGGTGATGACGAAGGCGTCGAGGTTGTCCCCGGGGCCGCCGGGCTTCAGCGACTGCGTGATCATCTGCACGATGTCGCCGCCGAGGGCGTTCATCTTGGAGTGGAACTCGATGCAGCCGACACCGTCGCCGATGTCGATGAGCGAGGCGCCCGCGTTCTTCTTCACGACCAGGCCCGACTTCTTGGCGACCGCGACCGACCACACTCCGGCAGGAACTTTCTCCGACTGGTAATGACCGCTGCCGAGGTCAAAGTAGGCGCGGCCGCTGGGGGCTTTCGGTTCGTCCGTATACCACTTTTCGTGGCCGGAGGCTAGCAGCTTTTCGACCTTTGGTGATACCGGCTTGCCTTCTAGCTGCATGCGCTTGACGGTCTTGGCGACGCCGGCAGCGTCCCACATCTCGAAGGGGCCCATCTCCCAGTTGAAACCGAGCTTCATGGCGCGATCGATCTCGACGGCTGAGTCGGCGATCTCGCCGATGCGATTGGCAGCGTACGTCCAAAGATCGGCGAGAGCAGACCAGAGGAAGATGCCGGCTTTGTCCTTCGACGGCTGTAACAGCATGCGCAAGCGCTCGGGAAGGTCTTCGACGGTCTTGGCCATCTCCACCGAGGGGAACTTCGGGCGCTGCGAGGGACGGTACTCGAGCGTCTTCCAGTCGAGCGCGAAGATCTCGCTCTTGCCCTCCTTCTTATTCTTGCGATAGAAGCCACCTTTGGTTTTGTCGCCGAGCCACTTGCGCTCCAGCATCTTGGCAAAGAACTCGGGCAGCGTCAGGTCTCCGCGCTCGTCGTGGATGTTGGTGGTGGCGTTGCGCACGACGTGGCCGAGCACGTCGAGGCCGACGAGATCGGCGAGGCGGAAGATTGCCGTCTTCGGCCAGCCCACGGCGGTTCCGGCCAGCGCGTCGACTTCCTCGATGCTCAGGTCCATCTCCTGCATCAGGCGCATGACGTTCAGGATGGAGAACGTGCCGATGCGATTGGCGATGAAGTTCGGCGTGTCTTTCGCGTAGACCACACCCTTACCCAGGTGCAGATCGCAGAAGTGGGCGATGGTATCCATCGCGGCGGGATCGGCGTCGGGCGTGGGGATCAGCTCCAGCAGGCGCATGTAGCGCGGAGGATTGAAGAAGTGCGTGCCGAACCAGTGACGGCGGAAGTCGTCGGGAAAACCTTCGACGATCTTCGCGACGGGAAGTCCGGAAGTGTTGGTCGTGATGATGGTGCCCGGCTTGCGAATGGCTTCAATGCGGCGCAGCAGGGCGCGCTTGATCTCAAGGTCTTCGACAACCGCTTCGATGATCCAGTCGACGTCGGCCAGCTTCTGCAAGTCGTCTTCGAAGTTGCCGATGGTGACCAGGCGGGCGAGCGACGGCTCGAAGAAAGCTGCGGGTTTCGACTTCACTGCAGCCTCAAGGCCATTGGCGGCGATGCGATTGCGCGTCGGGCCGTCGGCGTCGGGCGGAACGATGTCAAGCAGGTACGAAGGAACACCGGCATTGGCCAGGTGCGCAGAGATGCGGGCGCCCATGGTGCCCGCGCCCAGAACGGCGACTTTCTCAATCCGTCTCAGCATGAGTTCGTTATGACTCCGGCTTAGACCAGCGAGCGGTCTGATTCAGATCCTGCCAGCCGTGTCAGCCGGCAGAGATACACGTTGCTGTATATGTTTGATTGAATGGAACACAGAATCGCTGCGGTGTTTCTCCTGGAAAGACAGACAGCACAACTCTCCTCTTGATGACGAAAAACATAAAACAGCGGCTCAAAACACAAGCAGCGCGCGCCGTAAGATGTGGGGTGAGGATGGCAACGGCGCGCGCTTTATTAAGTTGAGTTGATGGTACTGAATGAATCCTCATTCAGTCAACAGAATTCTGCATAAATCTTTTTCCCATATTGGGTTACGAGATCAACTTGGCAAGCAGAAAAGCGGCGCCGGCGGCAAGTCCGCCAATCACAACGGTTTGTGAAGCCGAGCGAGCCGGCCTGGCGCCCGTAAAGCGGCCCTTGATGTAGCCGAAAACGCCCAGCGCGACGAGCGTCACCAGTACCGACCAGACCAGAGCCAGTCGCGCGCTGTGCAAACCATGTACGGCGAGAGTGGGATGATGCCGCCGGCAACATACGAGGCCGCGATGGTAGTGGCGCTTTGCACGGCGCGTTTGGGATCGGGCTCCTCGAGGCCCAGCTCGAAGCGCATCATGAAGTCGACCCATTCTTTAGGCTTGCGCATCAGCGCCTGGACGACTGGCCCACTCTCTTCATGCGAGAGGCCGTAATCGGCGAACACCTTCTCCACTTCCCTCGCCTCTTCGTCAGGAATCTCCTGCACTTCGCGATCTTCACGCTGACGCTCGCTGGCGTAGTGTTCGGCGTCGCTCTTGGCGGCGAGATAGCCGCCGAGGCCCATCGCGATCGAACCGGCGGCGATCTCTGCAAGTCCGGCCACGACGACGATGTGGCTGTTATCGATGGCTCCCGACAGCCCGGCGGCAAGGGCGAACGGAACGGTCAGGCCATCGGACATGCCGATGACCACATCGCGCACAACTTCGCCGGCGGTGAAGTGGCGCTCAATGTGCGGTGTCTGTGGCATTTGATCCTATGTCAGGATGATCTGCGATGTACTGTAAGGCCGCCTCGGCGACCTCGCGCTCGCCTTTGTAAGTGAGGGCCTTGGGCGCTTCGTCCAAAGGAAGCCAGAAGGCGCATTGCACCTCCACTCGCATGTCGGGCGAGATGTCTCCGAGTTTCCCAGAGCGATATTGCAGCAGGTAAAAGCTCACGATCTTGAAGACACGCGCGCGATCTCCCCAGTTGCGGACATAAACGTACTTGATGTCGGCGAGCTTTGTGATGAGGTCGGCGGAGACGCCGGTCTCCTCTTGCACCTCGCGCAGCGCGGTTTGCTCTGGTTTTTCACCTTCGTCGATGGCGCCTTTAGGCAAGGCCGTGATCTGGGGCGGAGCTTTCTTAATTGCAGAAGCCGTCTTCTTCGCCGCTTTCTTAGGACGGCTCATATGCGGCTCGATGGCGGCAACGAACCAGCGGCCCTTCATTTTTCGTACGACAACGCCGCCAGCCGAAAACTCGCGGACCATGAAGAAATCCTAAGGACTGGAGGGGCAATTAGCAATTAGCAATTAGCAATTAGCAATTAGCAACTCAGCAATCAGCCTGACAGTCGTGATAGAACTTTTCCGCGGCCACAGCATTGAACAATCGAGGTTCGTCAGCCGGCAGCAGGCTTCTTAGCAGTCGCGAAATTTTGCATCCACGACCTCGTGCCCGGATATTCACACGAAAAGGTTGCAACTCGTGCCGCGGCGGCAAGTGCTTCGCGAAAACCGGAACCACTCTGGCTGACGAAGTAGCAGAATGCGCCGTGAAAGATGTCGCCGGCGCCTAGCGTGTCGATGGCGCGGGTTTTCCGAACGGCTATTTTGCCCTGTTCTTCTCCGTCTAGGAAGCGGATAGAGTTGCTGCCCCTCGTAATCGCAACTCGCCGGATCCCTCGCATGGACAAGAATTCGAGGACGTCGGCGGCGTCTCGGCATCCCTCAGGCCGGTAATCGTCGGAGCAAATCGCAATGTCGACGAGGCGTACCAACGCATTCATTCCTGGTTTCCAGCTCCCGCTATCCAATACCACAGGAATTCCGCGACCGCCTGCCGCTCTTGCAGCGCTGATGCACAGCGGCATGTAATGTCCGTCCACCTGAAGAATGGAGACGCCACTCAACCATCGCGGATTGAATTTTGCGGGGGCGTTGGGAAATATCGACGCGTTTGCGGAAACGACGGTTCGCTCACCGCCGCCGCGCAATATCATGATTGAGGAGACGGGTGGAGGTTCTTTCCGGTGGCGGGCCATGTCGCGCACTGCGATCGCAAATCGATCAAGGTCGCTATGGATGATCGCGGCCAGGGGATGCGCGCCGATCGCTGTCACCAACTCCGCACGTCCTCCCAGGAACGCGAATGTCGCGGCCGCATTTGCCGATGGGCCGCCCGCTGATAGTTGCTGCCCCTCAACCGAGATTTTCTGATTACGCCGCGGAATTTTGTCGACCGTATAGCTTATGTCGACGGCTGCCAGTCCAACGAACATGCCCTTTGGGCGGCTGCGATTTGTGGTTGTACTCATTGCGTGCAGACATTATCGCGTATGGTGAGTAGCTGGAATCGGCAGGTTTATGTTGTAATAGAAAGATCATTATGCCAAAGCTGAAGACACATAGCGGAGCGGCCAAGCGCTTCAAGAAGACAGGCACCGGCAAAATCAAACGCGGTCACGCGTTCAAGCGCCACATCCTGACTTCCAAGGGTACTAAGCGCAAGCGCCAGCTCGATACCGATACGATTCTGGACAAGGCGGATCAGAAGAAGATCGAACGGATGATTCCATACTAGAATCGATTTCGCCGCATGGTGCGGCAGCCGGCGTCGGCCACCAGGTCGCGACGGCCAACAGCGTGTGACGAGGTACATCGGCCCCTCGGTAGTTTGAGATTTCCGAGCGTGGTCACCTTCTTACCTCCAGCCGCTTGAAAGAAGTAGAAAAGGAGAAGCAATGCCTCGCGTAAAACGTGGTACCAAGCGCCGCGCACGCCGCAAGAAGATACTGGAGCGTGCAAGCGGTTATTACCTGACAAAATCGAAGCTTTACCGCTCGGCGAAAGAGTCGGTGGAGCGCGGACTGAAGTTTGCTTACAGCGGCCGCAAGCAGAAGAAGCGCCAGTTCCGTTCCATCTGGATTGTGCGCATCGGCGCCGCCGCCAAGCTGAACGGCATCAGCTACAGCAAGTTCATCAGCGGATTGAAGAAGGCCGGCATCGAGCTGGATCGCAAGATCCTGGCCGATCTGGCGGTGAATGACCCAGCCGGGTTTACGGCGCTGTGCAAACAGGCGCAAAACGCCACGGCATAGCCGCCCGGTCTAAGGAAATCGCAGTTATGACAAGGGCGGCCTTGAGGCCGCCCGTTGTGTTTTGTGTTTGAAAGGGCACGGCTTCAGCCGTGCCGCTAACGGCGAGTTAAAGATCGGGCTTTAGCCCCGGTGACTCCGGTAACGTTTCATGTACACGGTTCCCAAACTCGATGATTATTCGCCTGGCGCGCTCGATCGCGCCGGCGCCGATCTGTTCGCGGCTCTCGATGAGGAAATTACCGCGCTTCACTCCGACGCCGACTGGAAAACTTTCCGCGATCGCTGGCTGGCGCGCAAGAATGGCGTTCTCACCCAGATCAACGACACCTGGCTGAAGGCTGCACCGGGGCCTTCCAAGCGGGAGGTCGGCCAGCGCGTCAACGCGCTGAAGTCGCGCGTCGAAGCGGCCATTGAAGAGGCGCATGACAAAATTCACGCCTCTTCCGCCGACGCCAAGCTCGCGGCCGAGCGCATCGACATCTCCCTTCCCGGCATCGAGCGCCGCATCGGCGTGAAGCATCCCGTTCTACGTGTGATGGACGAGATCGTCGCGGTATTCAAGGCGATGGGCTATTCGGTCGGCGAAGGCCCCGAGGTCGAGACCGACTACTACAACTTCGAGTCGCTCAACTTTCCTCCAAACCATCCGGCGCGCGACACGCAGGACACGCTGCTCATCGCAGGACAGGAGCACAAGCCGGCGCGCGATCGCCTGCTGCTGCGAACCCACACGTCGCCGGTGCAGATCCGCACCATGGAGAAGCAGCCGCCGCCGGTGCGCATCGTGATCCCGGGCAAGGTGCATCGCAACGATCCGCTCGACGCGACACACTCGCCGATGTTCTACCAGGTGGAAGGACTGGCGGTGGACACGAACATCACCTTCTGCGATCTGAAGGGTACGCTCGACCACGCGATGAAGGCGCTCTTCGGCTCGTCGGTGAAGACGCGCTTCTATCCCTCGTTCTTCCCCTTCACCGAACCGAGCGCCGACATGCAGGTGAGCTGCATCTTCTGCGGCGGCAAAGGCTGTCGCAAATGCAAATTCAGCGGCTGGATCGAGCTGCTGGGCTGCGGCATGGTCGATCCGAACGTCTTCGAGTTCGTGAAGCACAACGGCTACGACTCGTCGAAGATCTCGGGCTTCGCCTTTGGCATGGGCGTCGAGCGCATCGCGCTGCTGAAGTACGAAGTGGAAGGCATCCAGTTGTTCTACGAGGGTGACATGCGCTTCCTGGAGCAGTTCGCATGAGAATCATCCCTTCATGGTTGCGCGAATTCGTTGATGTGCCGGCTGACGACCGGCGACTCGCCGAGGATCTCACCTCGGTCGGCATCGCGGTGGAATCTGTCCAGGAAGAGAGCGGCTCGACCGTCTACGAGATGGACCTGACCACCAACCGCGTCGACGCAATGAATCACTACGGCGTGGCGCGCGAGGTCTCGGCGATCTACAACGTCGCGTTGAAGCCGGTCGCACCTAAGTTGCCGAAGCCGAAGGTGCGTCGCGCAGCGCCGCCGAATATCTCCGGCCCGATCGGCATGACCAGCCTTACCGAGCAGATGGAAGCTGCGGCGACCAGTCTTGAAGCCGACGCGTTTCCCATCGTCATCGAAGACCCGCAAGGCTGCGCCCGATACACGGCGCGCATCGTGCGCAACGTGAAGATCGGCCCCTCGCCCGATAAGGTTGTGAAGCGCCTCGAGCTCCTGGGCTCGCGCTCGATCAACAACGTCGCCGACGCAACGAATTATGCCTTGAACGAACTCGGCCACCCCACGCACGCTTTCGATCTTGATCTGCTGGAGGGCGGCACGATCATCGTGCGCCGCGCTCGCGAGGGCGAAGTTCTAAAGACCCTGGACGGCGTCGACCGCAAGCTCACGACCGAAGACCTCGTGATCGCCGACGCGAAGAAGCCGGTTGCGCTCGCCGGCGTGATGGGCGGCTTTGACACGATGATCACGGAGCGCACGAAGAATGTGCTGATCGAGTCGGCATGGTTCGAGCCGTGGACCGTCCGCAGCATGGCCAAGCGCCACCTGATGCATACCGACGCGTCGCACCGCTTCGAGCGCGGCGCCGATTACGGTATCACGCCACTGGCATGCGATCGCGTGGCGGAGTTGATCCTCGCCAGCGCCGGCGGAGAGCTCCAGGGGGAACGCGTCGACGCGGTCGGCCGCGAGCTGGAGCGTCCGCCCATCCCGCTGCGACATTCGGAGATCCGCCGCCATCTCGGCATTGACCTCGCCGAAAGCGAGGTAGAGCGGATACTCAGCAAGTTGGGCTTCGGCGTTACACAAGCTTCGTCGAGGGTAGGGGCGGCTGTGCGTGCCACGGAGACAGGCACGGCCGTTGCGGTTGAAATCGATTGCGATCTCATCGTCAACGTGCCCTCGTGGCGGCTGGATGTGGAGCGCGAAATCGATCTACTGGAAGAGCTCGCGCGAATTTACGGCTACAACAACTTTCCCAACACATTGCCGGCGTTCACTGGCGGTGTCGTCGAACTGCCTGACGAGGCGAAGAACGTCCGCGTTCGGGAGATCATGCTCGCCCTCGGTTACAACGAGGCGATTTCGATAACCTTCATCGCGGAGCAGGACGCGAAAACGTTCATCGATTCCGAATCGCCTAGAAACATCGCTTCGAAACCTGCGCCTCTCGCGGTCGCGAATCCTCTGAGCGAGGAGTCGGCCTTCATGCGCACCTCACTACTACCCGGCCTGCTCAATATCGTCAGCTACAACCTGAATCGCGGCACCAATGACGTATTTGCATTCGAGATGGGAGAGATCTTCGGACGCATAGGGGACGATCGCGAGGAGCGCCGTCATCTCGCCTTCGCCGCAACGGGCAACGTCGTGAGCAAAAGCGTACACAGCGAAGCCCAGACTTACACCTTCTTCCATATGAAGGGTGCGATCGAGAAGCTGCTCTCCGCGTTTCAGCACGGTTCTGTCCAGTCCGACACGACTGTTCCGGCCTATCTGCATCCTGGCCGCTCCGCCCGCGTAGTGCTGGACGGCGAAACCGTTGCATACTTCGGCCAACTGCACCCCGATCAAGCCGCGGCCCGTAAGCTTCGCCAGGAGGTTTACATCGCCGAGGTGATGCTCGATCGCCTGTACAAGCATGACTTGCGCGAGCCGCGCTACCAGCGCATCTCCAAGTTCCCTGCTGTCGACCGCGACTTCTCCTTCGTCTTCGACGACGGAGTTACGTTCGAGCGCATCCACTCAGCGGTTGCTGCGTTGGGAATCTCCGAGCTGCAGAGTTTCGTCCCGGCGGAAATTTATCGCGGCGAAAAGGTGGGAGCGGGAAAGTATTCTGCGCTGCTCCGGGCGGAATTCCAATCCCAGGAGCGCACGTTACGCGACGACGAAGTCGCCGAATGGTCGAACCGGACCATCAAGAAGCTGCAGGAACTGGGCGGCGTATTGCGCGCCCAGTAGCAGCCAGTACCCGCGTGGGCTGCACCGGTTTTATTCGCAGCCGGCAACGGGCCTTTCAACGTCATTGATTGGTAGAGTTCTTGTCCGGCTTGACCTCGATCTCGTTGACGACTTCCTTCACGTTCGGCACGTTTTTCGCGAGCAGCGTGGCTTCTTTCTTCTGTGCCTGCGTCTTCACGCTACCCTTCAAGACCAACGTTCCGTTCTTCGCGTCGTAAGAGATGCTCTGATCGTCGAGGTTCTTGTGGGCCTTCAGCGCCGCCTTGTAATTGTCCTGAATGGCGCTGTCGAGGTTCGAATCCACAGCTTTGGCCTGGCTCTCATTTCCTACCGGGCGAACTCCGAGCTCGTTGGAAATCGCATATCCGGGCGCTGCCTGCGTCGCTACGCTCTCCGCCAACGCCTTCTTCTCGGGCGAGTCGACGTCGCCGGTCAGGGTAATCACGCCCTTGTCGCGGTCTTGCGAGACCTTCACCACGCCGAGGTCGTTGCGGGTCATGGCGTTGTTCACGTCGTCTTTCACATCCGGGTGCTGCGCCTGGTTGCAGGCCGTGGTTACGAACAGTGTCATCAAGGTTGCCAAGGCGATTACCAGTAATCCCTGGCAGCTTCTGGTTGAAATCCGGTTTCTCAAAACATCCTCCTCCGTTTACTGCGTTGGTATTAACGCCAGCGTAAATAGAGAAGATGCCGAAAACGGCTGCGGGTTTGCGTCGGACCAGGGGCATGGCGTGTGGAACTCCTCGCATACGACAGAAACATGCCAACATCATGGGCTTAGCCCGGATGCGCGACGGGCGAGCAACCGGCCCACGTTCTGGGCGCACGCTTAGGGGATCTAAATTTCTCTCGCCTGGGATGCAACCCGGCCCTGCGCAAGGCGCCGTTCGCCCCTCAAGCTGCCGAGCTTGCAATTTTTCGTACGGCCAATGACATCATCAGGCGGGTGAAGCCGGAGATAAAGATGCTGATACCGAATAGCGTCCCGACTACCCAGGCTGAATTGATCGGCCAGTGCGCCCAAATGAGTATGCCTAGCAGGATGGTGACGATCGCGTCGGTGAGGACCCATCCCCAACCCGTGCGAGGGCGGATTCGAAATGCCAGCACCAGGGCGAAGACGCCATAAACCAGCAGGAAGCAGGCAAGAATCAACGTCAGCGCCAGCAGTCCGGCGACCGGATGCATCAGCAGGTAAACGCCGGCGATGATGTAGATGATTCCCAGGATCACCTCAAGGAAGATATGTGAGCCGCCATGCGTCCGGAACCCGTACACGATCTGTGCGGCCCCGTTGAAAATCGCCGACCAGCCCACGACATAGGTGATGACTACGCCCGAGAGTCCTGGTTCCAGCATCGCCACGATTCCGGCAAGGATCATCAGGATTCCGAGCGCGATCGACCAGCCGGATGCCCGCTTCACGCTCGCAAGAACTTCTGCCATAGCTCCTCCTTTTTAAAGTGCAGGTAGACGACAAGACCCGAACAGAAGGCGATCAGAGAGGTTGAGAGTGAGACGACGACGATATTGTGCGTGAGCAGCGGAACATATTCAACTGTTTAGTCTGTCCAAAACCGGCTCGATTATGTCGAACAGGCGCATATCGACCGCAACCTTCCCGCCTTTGCTGGGTCCGGCGGTAACGTGCTGCGCAGCATGTGCCATGAACGCGTTGGCGAAGCGCGCTCCCCAAACGACGTCGTCGTAGGTGAAGGAAGTGCGCGTTTGCACAATGGTGGAAAAAGTTTCGTCGAAGGCCTTCAGCAGCACCAGCACTTCCGCGCTTGATTCGCGCAGCGACTGTGGCGTCTCTCCTCGCAGAGCGCTGTGTTCGTCGATGGGATGAACGACGGTCCAGGTCAAGGGCAGGAACACGACACCATCGCGCTCCAGGGGCAGAGGGTAATAACGCCGGGTATGCACCCCGTCCACTTCTTCGAAGCGGCTCAGCACCACTTTGGCGGTTACTTCAATCAGTTCGTTAGAGCGCCCATTGGCGACACGAAACTCGAGCGCATTCATGCCCTGGTAGGGTGCAATCACGGCATGGCTGCTAAACAGGATATTCGCCGTCGGTCGCGAAAAGCGGGCAAACACAAGGCCGGTCGCAATGGCGAAACCCATCAGGCCGGCCAGCGCTTCGATCGTGACCATGACGTTGGCGCCCAGGGTCACGGGAACAATGTTGCCGTACCCAATGGTCGAAAGCGTCTCCACGCTGAAGAAGAAGCCACGCCAGAACGGGTGCGGACCCATTCCCGGGCTGGTGGTGACCAGCGAATCGACGCCGCAGGCGAGGTAGAGGACGGCAAATATGGCGTTGGTGACGATGTAGACAAAGATCCCGAGCAGCAGAAAACGCGGCCACGGCATGGTGAGCAGGCTGTGATATGGGCTCCAGGTCCCGAGCAGTCCCAGCCCTTTGCGCCGGACATTGAAGCTGCCATCTCGATTGAGGAGGCGCTGATGGCTCTCGCGCGAAACCACGGAGCCAAAGCCGAGGTCGCGGAGATCCTGCTCGCTGATAGGTTGGGGGCGGGAAACCATGGGGTATTCGATGCCGCCGTCAAGCCGACGTTCCAGCAGTATAACGGGTCGGCTCCAGGTGGCGTTCAGGCTGATTGCCGCTGCGAATGTTGACGCCGACGATCAGCACCTGGCAGCGCTGCTGGTCAAATTCCACGTGCTTTGTGCTGGCGCACCCGGAACACAGCCAGACGACCTTCTGTTTCACATGTGGGGGAAGACCCCAGGCTTGCGGATGGCTTACCGCCTGGGTATAGATCCGTCCCGTGCCGAGCCGTTTGAACTCGGCCTTGCAATCCGGATTTGCGCACTTTCCCAGCTCGGAAGCAGGCATACGGTACATGGTAGGATGCCGGGGGCGAAGGAAAGGTACAGTATCCTAAGCTCTTACCGGCCCCTGCCAGCAGCAAAGGCAAATTCTGCATCCAAACTGTGCTACCTGCGGAGGCTGAATGGAAAGACGCTGCCTGCCTGGAAAGCCGTTCCCTTTGGGCGCCACCTGGGACGGCACGGGTGTTAACTTCGCACTCTATTCGGAGAACGCCAGCAAAGTTGAACTATGCTTTTACGACAGCCGTGGCCGGCGGGAGACCAGCCGCGTTCAACTCGCCGAGCAGACGGCATTCGTCTGGCACGCCTATATTCCGGGCGTAGAGCCCGGACAGCTTTACGGCTACCGCGTTTATGGACCGTGGGATCCCGCTCGGGGACTGCGCTTCAATCCTGCAAAGCTGCTCATCGACCCCTATGCCAAGGCAATCTATGGACTCGTGGATTGGCAGAAGCCAATCTATCCCTATCGGTTGGGGGGCGAGAATGCCGATTTAAATATCGATCGCCGCGACAGCGCCAGCGGCATGCCAAAGAGCGTGGTGGTGAATCCTTATTTCGACTGGGAGCACGACCGCTCGCCCCGCACGCCTTTGGCCGATTCCATCATTTACGAGATGCACGTAAAAGGCTTCAGCCAGTTGAATCAGCGCATTCGCCACGATGTGCGCGGGACCTATGCCGGACTGGCTTCGCCGGCTGCGATCAAATATCTGAAGCAGCTGGGCATAACCGCGGTTGAGTTGCTGCCGGTGCATCAGTTGATCCATGACAAAGCGCTGGTTGATCGCGGGCTGCGCAATTACTGGGGATACAACACGCTGAACTACTTCAGTCCGGAATCGCAGTACTCCAGCTCGGGCGATATGGGCACGCAGGTCGCGGAGTTCAGGGCGATGATCAAGGCGCTTCATCGCGAGGGTATCGAAGTCATTCTCGACGTGGTCTATAACCACACCGCGGAAGGCAACCAGCTCGGTCCCATGCTCAGCTTCCGCGGCATCGACAATCCGACTTATTACAAGCTGGTTCCCGAAAACCCGCGCTATTACATGGATTACACGGGAACGGGAAACAGCTTGAACGTGCGCCATCCACAGGTGTTGAAGCTGATCATGGACAGTCTCCGCTATTGGGTGGTGGAGATGCACGTCGACGGCTTCCGCTTCGATCTGGCCGCGGCCCTGGCGCGCGAACTGCACGATGTTGACCGCCTGGCCGCCTTCTTCGACATCATTCATCAAGACCCAATCATCTCGCAGGTGAAGTTGATCGCGGAGCCCTGGGATGTCGGCAGCGGGGGATACCAGGTTGGGAACTTCCCTGTGCTGTGGGCGGAATGGAACGGAAAATATCGCGACACCGTGAGGCGCTATTGGAAAGGCGACGAAGGGCAGCTTTCCGACCTTGGCTATCGCCTGACCGGCAGCAGCGACCTTTATCAGCATGACGGCCGCCGTCCATACGCCAGCATTAACTTCGTCACCGCGCATGACGGCTTCACGCTGGAGGATCTGGTCAGCTACAACGAGAAACACAATGAAGCCAATGGGGAAAGTAATCGGGACGGGGCGAACGACAATAACTCCTGGAACATGGGGGTGGAGGGCCCCACGAACAATGCGAATATTATTGCTGCCCGCGAGCGTCAGAAGCGCAATCTGCTGGCGACACTGTTTCTTTCGCAAGGTGTTCCCATGCTCTGCGGCGGCGACGAAATTGGCCGCACACAACGAGGCAATAACAACGCTTATTGCCAGGACAATGAGATCGGCTGGTATGACTGGAAGCTGGACGAGCGCCGGATAAGACTCCTGGATTTCACGCGTCAACTGATCCAATTTCGCAAGGCCCATCCCAATCTTCGGCGGCGAAAATTCTTTCAGGACAGCGATGTGTATCATCCTTCCTCGAAGAACATCGCCTGGTATCAGACCAATGGGAAGGAGATGACGCAGGAGCAGTGGAATACGGGGTGGATGCGAAGTCTTGCCGTCATATTCAACGGTTCAACTCTCGACGATGCCGATGAGATGGGTGAACCACTGAGCGACGATTCCTTTCTGGTCCTACTGAACTCTTACAGCGAGAAAGTCACCTATACTCTTCCGCCCTCGCCTCAAGGCCGCGGCTGGAAGCTCCTCATGAACACTGACGATCTGGAAAAGCCATTTCACGAACAGCCGATGGATGGGAGCCTCGACGTGGCTGGACGGTCGGTGGTGCTGCTTAGAGAGCTCGTACCCGAAGAGCAAAAGCAAACCGAGTCTGAGGCAAAGGAATCTCCGGAACCAGCGGAAACGACTGCATCACGAGGCGAAGTTCCGATGGAAGTTCCGGAACCGGTCAGTGCTGGCGATTGAGGGATAGGCTGCTCAGGGCTACTGAAGAAGCGCCACCTTCGTCATGGGCAACGAGTTGGCGGGATTGAGCAGCATGTTCACCGTCGATCCGCCGTTAATCGTTAACGAATCGGTCACGATGCTTCCCCAGGTGGCGGCGAAGACTCCGGAATTACCAGTGATCGTAAGGTTGTCGCTGTAGGTGCTCGAATGGAAGTACATATTCCCGGCCAAGGCGATTCCGCTGCCTCCTGCCAAGATTGGGGAATTGGCTGTGTCGGAAGCATCCTGAAAGAACAACAAGCCGCGTTGCGAACCTACGGAGTCGTTCGTATCGTGCCCCGCGTCCCAATAGGTTCCCAGGCTGGTGCACTGCGCCCAAAGGACATGGCCAGAAAGCATGCTCGGTATGCCCAACGACGCGCTGGGCGTGCTCCCGTCGCAGGTAAGGTTTGTGGAGGGGACCGGATCCAGGCTGCTGGAACCGCTTCCGGTGCCAGTCACCTTTACCGTGCCTGAATGGAAAAAGAACATCATGCCGTCAGTGGGCAGTTGGCCCGCCGCCCGCGCCATGCGCAGGGTGCTTCCTCCGCTCACGTTAAGGGGCCCGTCCATGTAGTAGATCCCCGCATTGAAGATCGCGGTTTTGCCGCCGGTAAGGGTGATGCCGCTGCCGTAATATCCCGGCCAGAATTCCTGGCAAGGTGAACCCGGATCGGGACAGCCATCTGTCCCGTATGGAACCGCCTTGCCGTTCGTACCGTTTAGCGGCGATATAAGTTTGACGCTCGCCGGCGCCGGCGTGCTCTGGTATGGGTTGATCAAGGGAGTATCCAGTGGCCGCCAGTTGCCGGTCGCCCCGCCGGTAAAGGAGGAGTTGCTAGAAGGTCCGCCGGTGACGCCAAAATCCGAGCCGGTGTAATTGGGACCTCCTTTGCTGAGGTCCACTGTCGAGCCACCGTTCATCACAACCGCGGAGCTGGAATTGGAATTGACCTGTATGCCTCTTGCCGTCCCGCCTGAGACCTTCACGCTGGTTCCTGTTCCCGATTCTGTGTAGGAGCCGCTCGCCGTGGGGTTCAGGGCCAGGATTACGTCTCCTTCCATGAGGGAAGTTAGTCCGCAAGTTGCAATCGCACCTACCTGTTGCGTCTGGCTGCCCGTAAGCAGCGTGCTGAAGTAAGTCCTGACGGGATACAAAACAGTGACTTGCATGAAGGGATAGGGGCTGACCGACGATGGAGGAGGCGTTACGCCCCCCACGGTGGGCGGGAATGTCCAGGAAACATTTGCCCCTCCGCCGCTGTATCCGTCGAATCCATTCTTACTGGCGTACCAGCACATGGTCGGGCCATTCGAGCCGTAAGCGTTGCAATTACCCGCCGGACCGAGGGCAAAACCCATGTTCGGTAAGGTCGCGCCCGCGGCAATCTGATAGATGTCCATGACCCCGGCCTGGCAAGCGGCATCGGCGGCGGTCTGCAATCGCTGGCGCTGGAACCAGATGTTGGTATAGTCCACGGCGAATGCCAGAACGGCGAGCAAGAATAAAGCCAGCATCAGCAGTACAAGGATGCTCGCTTGTCCGCCTTCTCCTGGATAACGTGCGGACGCGGGGTCGATTTGATTCCGGTGAGCAGCCATTGTCCACACCTCGTCAGTACACTATCCTTCCTTCCGCGGTGACATGCATGGTGGGAGAGTTAAATCCCGGCAGGCTCAAATACGCCACATAGGGATACGTGATGTTCACGACGATCCGGCTGGACGGCGTCGATGAGCCATCCGGCCAGCTTGGCGTCACCGTCATCCCGCTGATGTCGTGAAACGAAATTGCCGCATAGCCGCGCACAACGCCTGTGATATTGCTCCCGGTGCTGTCGCCACAACCAGGACTGGGACCACTGCAAGACGCATTGTCGCTTCCATGGGTGATGGCGTAACGCACACCTTCCCGCGCCGCATTGGCAAGCACACTGTAGGTGTAAATGGCCATGGAGAACTCGAAGATCAAAAAGGTGAGCAGGAACAACGTCCAGACAGAGAGAGCAAACTCGATGGTCGCGGAGCCGCTCTCTTCAAAAGCCAGCCGGCGATGCCGGCCCAACCTAAACCCTTCTCGCCGATGAGTGTCTCGTTGCATCAATCGATCGCTCGCATTTCCGCTGTCCAGTGCAATGTCAAAGGGGGCATGGTGAAGCTGAAGAAGTCGACTGGGATGGGAGGGCTTACGGTGTAAACCACATCAACACGCTACGCCAGCATTCCATTCGCTGATTCGGGATCCTGGTCGGGGGGGTAACCGAGACTTCCCGAAGGGTACGTTCTGCATTTTGTTACATAACCATTCGCGGTTTGAGTAGTCCCAATAACCTTCGAGCAGACCTGCACGGTAGTCTTGGTAGTCATGTTGGCCAGACCTGCCATATCGCCTCCAGCCAGGCCGGCCACGCCTGCTGTATCGGAGAGCGACCCCAACGTTCCGGCTGATGGTAGCGACTGCTGTGCAGGTGAAATAAAGCCTTGCCCCGAATACAGCACGGCGTTTCGGGATGAAGACACCAGATTGGCAGCAACGATAAAGAAGTAGCCAATGTCGATTGCGAAGCACAACATCAAGACAAGAATAGGTACGACCATCGCGGTCTCGATCATGCTCGAACCGCAGCTCGCTGCGAGAAATCGTCGCCCGCGTCGTACAGGTCGCAACATGCGGCAAATCGCTCCTGAGAAAATGCTATGGCAGCGCGCATGCGGCGGCAAAAACTATCTGCATTGTTGAACAAGTCCGTTTTCCTATTCGGCACCAATTCCAGAATGGATTGGCGGCGACTGACAATGAGGAGCCTGGCACACATTTTTAGCGTGCTCACGTGCCTTGCGCGCTAGCCTGAAGTTGTGCAAGCAGAGCTAACCAAGGGTGTAGAACTCACACGGCCCGCGGCGCCCGCAGCATCGGCACGGTCCCACGCGGCAGCCGCGATATTGTCCAAGGTTTTTTCCTTTCCCGTGCTGCTGGCCATGACTCTGGCAGCGTCAATTTTTGTTTTTGACAGCCGCAGCATGGCTGATCCCGATATCTGGTGGCATTTGCGGAACGCTGAGGTCTGGGTGCAGACCCACTCCGTTGTGCACCAGGACTTCTACTCATTCACCGCAACTGGATCGCGCTGGATGAACGAAGCATGGCTTGGCGAGCTGCCCTACTACTTCGCATGGAAATGGTTCGGTATACGCGGCATCTATGCCGTGATGTTGGGCGAAGTGGAACTGATACTTCTTGGAGTCTTCGGTCTCGCCTATATAGCTTGCAAGAACGTCAAGGCCGCATTCATCGCTTCCTGGGCCGCAGTATGGCTGGCGACCGTGTCTTTCGGCCCCCGGACGTTGCTGGCGGGATGGATGTGCCTCGTCGCAGAACTCTATGTATTGGCGCGGTTCAAAGAAGGCAAAGATACGCTGTGGCTACTGCCTCCACTGTTCGTATTATGGGCGAACCTGCATGGATCCTGGCTGATCGGCATGGTACTGTTCGGCCTCTTCTGCGCGGCGGGCCTGCTGCAAGGAACCTGGGGGCGGCTGGAAGCACGGCGCTGGAGTCCAGCCCAGATGCGAAAGCTGGCAGTTGTGGGCAGCTTGAGCGTAGCCGGATTGTTTCTGAACCCATACACGTATCACCTGGTCTTCTACCCTTTCAACTTCGCCTTCCAGCAGAAGCTGAACGTCAACCATGTTGACGAGTGGATGAGTCTGGACTTTCATGGCGTGCGCGGAAAGATCCTGTTTGGAATATTGGCGGCGACAATCGTGCTAGGGCTGATCCGGAAACGGCGCTGGAGCGTGGACGAGGTGGCTTTCGTGCTGCTTGGCTTCTATGCCGCAATGACCTACAGTCGTTTTCTATTTCTTGCCGCGATCGTGATAACGCCGACTTTTGCGAAAGAGCTCGATTTCCTGCCGCCTTATGAGTCACGAATCGACAAGCGCTGGCTGAATGCCGTCTTCATCCTCGCTATCATCGGCGGCTGCACCTGGCGATTCCCATCCGCCGAATATCTGATGCGCGACACGGTGCGGAGTTACCCCGTCAAGGCATTGAACTACCTGCAACAGTTCCGCCCCCAGGGCCACGTGTTTAATGATTGTCTCTGGGGAGGCTTTCTCATCTGGAATGCGCGCAACATCCCGGTTTTTATCGACTCACGCATTGACATCTACGAATACAACGGCGTGTTTGCTGATTACCTGGACGCGCTCGGCATTAAGAATACGCTGGAAATTCTGGACAAGTACCGCATCCGCTACGTGCTTTTCAGAAAAGAGAATTCTGTGGCCTATCTGCTGATGAACCACTCCGGATGGAGAAGCCTCTATCAGGATGAAACTACGGTGCTGCTGGAGCGAACTTCACCTGTGCCGTAAGCATCTCTTTTCGCGAGGCGCAAGAACTCAAAACACAATTTGACACTCGAGGGCGGCTCTGTGGCCAGCCTGGCCGCTGACAGCGTGCGATAAAATGGCGGCACCTTATGCCGAACCTCGAAGAAGTGGTGAGCGAAAACGGCTCGCCCCTTCGACATCCTCCCAAAATTCGCCCAGCCAACGTTTTCCGGCGATATTGGGATCTTGCCGCCGTTCTGCTGCTCATGGCTGCTTCCCTTCCCCTTCCCTGGATTTCGCCGCGCACCGTAATTCTTGTACAGCGCCCGGGAACATTCGACGAGCAGTGGGTGCTGGATTCGGCCTTCAAGGCGACCCAGGGCACGATCTTCGGACGCGACGTCGCGTTCGTCTATGGCCCTATCTTTCAATGGCTCCTGGCCGCGCCCGAACGCTGGTCCCGATATCCGATGGCTGACACATACGTCAGCTATCGCACCTTGTTGCTTTGGTGCGGATTTCTGTTTACCTATGCGACACTGCGGTTGCTGCTCCGCGAACAGCCGCCATGGAAGCGCTTTTTGCTGCTTCTGCTGTTAGCGGTCTTCTGGACACCGTGGGACGGCCGAACTGCCTTTGCGATCTTTCTATTCGCGCTGTTCCTGCGCGGCTGGTATGCAGTAAGCGCGCAACGCATCGGGCGATTGGTTTTTGGGTGCGGCTCGTCATTGCTGGCCACGATTGCCTTCCTCTATTCGGCCGATACCGGCGTGTATGCTGTGGCGGCGTGGGTGCTTGGAGCTTGCGGCGTGGCATGGGAACGCCGCCGCGAATCGCCAGGGTTGAAAATTTCTGCAGCAGCTGGCGGCGGCTTTGCGCTTTCGCTCGGTGTTCTGGTGCTGCTGGTCAACTGGATCATGGCTTCGCCGCTTGATTTTCGCTTCTGGCGAACATCGCTGGCGCTGGTCGGGGTGCATCGCTGGAATGAACCTTATCCGCTCTCGACGGATGGTGCGATCCATCTTTTGGCGCCGCTGGTTATCGGCGCGCTATTGTTTGTGGCGCGCCGGATTGTTCCGGCGGACCGAACGGAAGTGTTGGCCGCGCGCCCCGGCTTTCTGCTGAGCGCATTTGCGTTCGCCCTGCTGTGCATGCAAAGCGGGCTGGTCCGTTCCGACTACAACCATATCGTGTTTGGTGTGTACCCCATGGTGCTATTCGTGGGCGTGGTCGTATTCTCGTTCCGCTCGCGCCTGATGTCAGCGGCGACCGCGGTGACGGCCATCGTGTGCTCGTTTTTCTTCTCAGAGCCAGCGCCCCAGTTCCGCCCATCCAGTCTGCGCTTTCGCCTCGCGCGAATAATCCAACCGATCGCGATATGCCCAGGCGGCTATCGCGATATCGATCACGCCTGCTATCCAGCCCAGTTTGCCGGTACGCTCCAGGCGGCAGTTGGCTATTTACAGAAGCACAGCGCAGAGCGAGATTCCGTGCTGATTTTTCCTTACCAGTACATGTATGGGGTTGCTGCGCAGAGAAACGTTGCCGCCGGAGTTGAGCAATCTTTCCTGGCGAATGGAAAGTATCTGTCAGAGTTCGACATTGCGGGCATGCAGCAGGCAAGGGCGCAGGTTGGTCTCTATTTTCCCGATCAAACCGCTGACGGGCCAGCCAATCCAAACCTTAGTTTGCAGATCGATGGCATCAGTAACTTCACTCGCACGCCCTCAATCTGGTTCTGGATGTTCCGGCACTACAGCTCCGATCTCGAAATTGCGCCGGGAATTGTGCCATTACTCCGAGACGAATCACGCGACGCAAGAATCTCGATGGAGGAATATCCGCTCTCACTCCCCGCCGATAGGTATGCGATTTCGACAAGTAGTCAGGTAATTGGGCTAGGCGCGCCGCTGTGGCCTGCAAACGGGGCCGATTTCCTGCGCCTGCGAATGCGAGTCAACTACAGCCCACTGTGGAAGCTGCGCAAGCCGGAGAGGCTTGGGCTGGAGATTACGCTGGCTGACGGCACGCGAACATTACGAACATTGGTAGCGGAGCCGAACGTCATGTCCGAGATTTGGATTTACCCCTGGCGGGAAGCGGATCTCTCGCGTTATTTCGATTCGGATGAGAGGCGCTGGCGCGTCTCTCCGCGTCCGGCGGTTACCGATCTGCGCCTGGTTGTGAGTCCGTTTGACTGGTTCTCGCAGAAGCCGGAATCCATAACGCTGCAGTCGGCAGACGCGGTGCGCCTCAGCTTGAAGCAGCAGCAGACCATTACGAACCGCTGATCCTTCTCTCGAATGCCCTCAAAGGAAAACGCATACCCTCGAAGAGAATCTTGCGGCTGAACTTTGACTTGCCTGCTTCGCGCTCATAAAACACGATGGGGAACTCGCAGAATGTCGCCCCATGGCGATAAAGATTGAACTTCATTTCCATCAGGAAGGCGTAGCCTTCTGAGCGAATCGAGTCCAAATCAACCTTGCGCAGGATGTCCGTCTGATAGCCGACGAACCCAGCCGTCATATCGTGCACCGGGACACCGGTGAACAGACGAGCATAGAGATTAGCTCCAAAGCTCAGACAGCGCCGGCGAATGTCCCAGTTCTGCGCGCCGCCGCCGTCGACATAGCGCGAACCGATGACGACAGGATTGGTCTTGAGCAGCTCGATCATGCGCGGCAGCAGCTCAGGGGGATGCGAGAGATCGGCGTCGGACTGGATCACGTACGGCGCGAGGTTCTCGTTCAGGACCTTCTTGATGCCGTCGCGGCAAGCGGAGCCGTACCCTCCTTTGCCGGGTCGCGGCAGAAGATGAACGTCGAGATCGCTCGCCTGAATGCGGCGAATCTCGTCCGCGGTCCCGTCCGGCGAATTATCGTCGACAAAAAGGACAGGTTCTTTCCCCGCAGCTTTGCGGATGCGCCCCACGAGCGTGGCGATATTATCGCGTTCGTTGTAGGTGGGAATGATGAGCATGGGCCCGGAGCTCCAGTGTACCTTATCGCGTTACTGCTGCCGGAGTGGAGGCGGCATCGTGAGCCGCACCGCATCTGCCGCCTCGATCGTAATCGAGTCTGGTTGTAGCGAGACCCAGTCCAGTGGCGTGGCGAGAATGCGCAGGTTAGTGATGGCGGGCCGCGACGCCGGCCGCCAATGGCTTTCGTCTCCATCGAAGTACCGCGCCAGGTCAGGAGCGCTCCAGGGATAGAACCACGCATCACTGGAACGATTGGGCTCGATGATGAACCACTGAACGTCGCGGGTGCCGTCGGCGCGCGTGATTTCCAGCTGCAATCGCTCGGGCTTACGCAGCTTCCACCAAAAGCTATAGTGCACGTTTATTCGCAGGCGGATGAAATCAAAGCCGGCAGGCCAGCTGGGAGCTCCGATAGGCGTTGCCGAGCGTCGCGTGCCGATGGAATACGTCTGGAGGGGCAATGCCAACGATTGCGCCTGCAAAGCCATATGCGAAGCGCGTGCGTCGTCGCGTTGTAAGGCGACAACTCCGGATGTCAGTTGCTCCGCTGCTCGATAGTGCCGCACCAACCAGAACCAGACCTCAGGCGTACGCGTGAAATTGGGGATGCCATCGACCGGCACGCTCAAGTAATTGCGTGACCATTCTGACATCTCAGCCTGCGACATATGGGTGTAGTCGTCGTCCGGCATGTACAGCGCTGCTGGAATCGACTTGCCGTCGAGACCGGCGATCTCCAATTGGGAGAGATACGGGCCGCTGGCGGTGTAGGCCTGCATCAAGCCACCCGCCACGTTACGGCGCGAGGCAAAGCCGAACATCGTCTGATAGGGAAAGATGAAGACGGTGTCGTCAGGCCTACTGTGCTGACTGAGAAAGTTTGCTGCGACGGTCAGCATCTGCGGTGTCAGCGGCTCGACATAGCAAGCGCGATCGTATTCGGTGCGGCCTGAGGGACACTCGGTCACAGGATGCCGCAACGCGCCGTAAAGGCGGATCAGGCTGGAAGGTCGAAATAGCGGGTGCGAGAACGCCAGGCACGCAGCGACTGCAATAAGCACGCCGCCGCCTGAGCTGATGTTCCCGCGAAATGAGAACAGAATCACACCGGCGAAGAAGACCATGGCAAACTCGCCGATGATAATGTGACCTATGTCGGAGCGCACTAGGGCGCTTTGCATCTCCGCCAATGCGAGAACAAACGCTCCCGCCAGGAAAGCTGTCTGTTGCGTAACGGCGAGGCGGTCTCCTCGACGTGTAGCGGTGCGCACCGCAAACACAGCCGCACCGATGAGCAACCCGCCGAAGAGGTATGCGGCGCCTTGATCTGTCATCGCAGCGGGGGTCGCCCAGCGGTAGGCGGCAACCTGCGCCAAGGAATCGCGCCAGAACTTGAAATTGAGAGGCGTGGACAGGAAGCAATTGACCACGATCGCGAACACTGACGACGCAGCCAAAAACACTGCCAGCGCGACGATCAAGCTCTTGCCCATGCCCTCGCGCCTGGCTTCGAATGCGAATGCCCCGAAACAGATGATCCACGCAGCGGTCGCGTAGATTCCGGTATCACCAGCGACCAGGAATGCGATGACGCACAAGAGAGCGCCACCGACAGCCACGAACGGGACGCGCACCCGTCCGTCTCGCGCCGCATACCACCCTAGCAGGAATAGCGCGAAGAAAAAGACCGGGAGCGTTGTCCGCAATGATGTCTCCCAGAAGGACGCGATCAGGAGCAGAAGAACAAATCGCTTCCACGGCGGCTGCTCGGGGAGCAGCAGACGTAGGGCGCAGTAGGCGAATACGAAGGCGCACCAGACTGGAACGGTGTTCCAGGTTGCATATAGTCCGCCGAAGTGGAGCGGCATAGTGCGCGCCGGAATGGACGAGAGCCACTGGAAGATTGGGCCATGAGTGAAAGCGACATCACGCCCTATCCACACTCCGCGAAGGGCTTTGAAGGGGCTGTCGAGGTGCCAATGATCGTCAATCAGCCCCAGGTTAGGGACAAGAGTGACGGTGCGATGGGACAACCAGACGGTGGGGAAAGAGGCCAAAACGAGCAGCAACACAGCGACGCAATCCCAGTTCTTTCGCCACAATCCGGTTTGCAACCCGTCGGCGAGGGGAACTGGCGTGCCTCGCTCGCTTGGAATGACATCGACCTTCCCCATAGACCAGACACATTCTACCCTGCGTGAATGTAGTCTAAAGATTTTTGCTGATTGCGAAATTCTTCCCGGACACGCAAAATAGAGTGCACCATCACGACCAATGTGCCAAGGCGAGCGGGAACGGTTTGCCGCCATCGCGCCACTCTCTTCCAAACTGAGGGGACATGCTAAGTTCGGCAAAGACCGTACCCACTGCGGCGTTGCGCGCTGTTAAAGATACAGGCCGCGCAACCCGCGCCTGGACTGTAATTGCCGCAGGCTTGCTCGCCGTCTTCTACTTCGTGACCAGCATTTATATCGCTGGACACCGCACGTTCTGGTTCGACGAACTGTTCACCCTGCACATTGCGCGTTTGGCGAACTGGAGGACCGTCTGGAGCGCTCTGGCAAACGGCGCCGATGCGCTGCCTCCTCCGTATTACATGGTGGTCAGGGCCTTCGATTCGCTCTTCGGAACTGGTGATGTAGCGGCGCGGCTCCCCTCGGCGCTGGCGATGGTGATCGGCCTGCTCGTCATATTTGATAGCGGGCGCCGGCTGATGAACGGCCTGCATGGCTTGGTTGCAATGGCTGTCGCGACGTGTTCCTTCCTGCCTTACTACGGATACGAAGCGCGCTCGTATGCCATCTACTTCATGTTCTCGGCCGTCGCGTTCTGGGCGTGGACCTATAACGGCGAGAGGCAGAACTGGGCCACGTTTCTCTTCGGCGCCGCGTTCTTTGCCGGCGTTTGCTTCCACTATTACTTTGCAATGTGTCTTGTGCCTTACGTGCTGTGGGAAGCATTGCGCTGGAAACCGGGAAATCGGCCTTCATCGGAACTGCTTGCGGGCATTGCGGGAACCATGATCCCGGTGGTGCTGCTTTCGCCATTTATCCTCTCGTTCTCGCGAAAGTTTGCCGGCGGCTACTGGAACCGGCCGACCTTCCTGGAATTGCGGGCCATCTATTCGCAGATCTTTCCGGATGGACTGTTCCTGCTGGCGCTCATCGTGCTCTGGATTGTGATTGCGGGCTGGGAGAACCGGCAGGAGACGGCTCTGCCGATGCAGTCGATGGAAGCTATTGGCTGGCTGTTTCTAACCATCCCGCTGATTGCTTTCGTGGTCGCCGAGTGGATAACGAACGCGTTTTACAGCCGTTATTTCATCGGCGTCCTGCCGGGTGTCGCGGTGTCATTTTCCTTTTTGTTATGGCGGCATCTTCGCAAAGCCATGCAGGTTTCATTTGGAATTTTTGTACTGTTGGCAGGTTGGGGCATGGCGCAGCAACTGACGGTCGCGCGCCATCCCGACAAAGTGGAAGCCATAGGCATTCGCCCATTCCTGGAGGTGGAGAGTTCGCTGCAACTCGAGGGCAAGCGCTACTTCGTGTTTTCGGGGCCACTGCTGTTTCTGGAAGCACAGCACTATGCGAAGCATCCGGAGCAATGCGTGCTGTTACTGCCGTCGGACTTCGACCGGCCGCCTACGGCGGGTCCTGATCCTTATCTGCACCAGCGCCTGGAAAAGAACCTATCGCAGTACTATCCCATGCAGTTCTGGACCGTGGAGGAGCTGCGCACGCAAGAGAAGCAATCGGCATTGGTTGATCCTGACGAGAATGCCTTGAGGGACTTGCGGCAGGCTGGAGTTCGGATCGAGAGAAGGTTCTCGGCGCCACTTCAGGTGGACTACCTGCATTGATGGCAGCCGCGAAACATCGATGCCGGGACTGCGCTGACGCGATGTTTCGCTACTCTTTGCCCGAAGTTTCGCCTAAAATAATTATCCAGTAGAAACGTCCAATCGTACGTTTCCCCGGGCCATCCCAAACAAGGCGCGACCTGATCAGAAGGCGCTTGTGCCGCCGGACCAAGGAGCTGTTGTGAAGAAAATTGGAGTCATTTTTGGCATGGAGACCACCTTTCCGCCTGCGCTGGTGGAGAAGATCAACTCCATGGGTGAGGCTGGGATTCAGGCCGAGCTCGCTACGGTGGGCGAAGTGCGGATGGCGGAGCCTTCTCCGTATCACGTCATCGTCGATCGCATCTCGCATGACATTCCGTTCTATCGCGGCTATCTGAAGAACGCGGCGCTGTCCGGCACGATCGTTATCAACAATCCTTTCTGGTGGAGCGCCGACGACAAGTTCTTCAACTATGCTCTGGGGGAGAAGCTGGGAGTTGCGATTCCGCCGACGGTATTGATTCCACACAAGCAGCACCCTCCGGGCACGACCGATCGCTCCATGCGCAATCTGCAGTTTCCCATGCCGTGGGACAGCATCTTCAGCTATGTCGGGTTTCCGGCTTTCTTGAAGCCGTTCGATGGCGGCGGGTGGAAGGACGTCTACAAGGTCAACTCGCCGGAAGAATTCTTCAACGCGTACGACCAGACGCGCGACCTGTGCATGACGTTGCAGCGCGGCGTGAAGTTCAAGGAATATTTCCGCTGCTACGTTGTCGGTCAGGAGAAGGTGCACATTATGCAGTACGATCCGTCGGCTCCCTTCCACGAGCGTTATGTGAAGAACGCGCCGCCGGTGGATCCCAAGCTTCTGGAGCGAGTGGAGCGCGATTGCCTGACCCTGTGCCGCGCGCTCGGCTACGATCTCAACACCGTGGAGTTTGCCTGCGAAGATGGTATTCCTTACGCCATCGACTTCATGAATCCGGCGCCTGATGCGGATGTGAACTCGGTCGGTCCGGAGAACTTCGAGTGGATCGTCAACAACGTTGCCGAACTGGCGGTTCGCAAGGCGAAGGAGCACACAGGAAAGCTCGCCGAATACAGGTGGAGCGCATTTTTAAGCGGTGGCGTGCCGAAGAGTCAAAGCGCTGCCAGGAGCGCGGTTGCGCCGAAGGCCGAAGCGGCTTCTGAGCCTGCCCTGAGCTCCTCCAAGCCTGGGGCAATGCTTGAGGCAGCATCTAAGCAATTACGCAAGCGAACAGCCAAGGGGTAAATCGATGGACCGGCCAAGCCTCAGTATCGGAATCGAAGAGGAGTATCAGACAATCGATCCGGAGACGCGCGACCTACGCTCGCATATCGCGTCGGAGATCCTGCCAAAGGCGAAGCTCGCGCTGCACGAAGCGGTCAAGCCGGAGATGCATCAGTCGGTAATCGAGGTGGGCACACGCGTCTGCAAGAACATCAGGGAGGCGCGCGAGAATATTCTGGCGCTGCGGCGCGAGATGCTCACGCTGGCGACCGAGCATGGGATGTGGCTCGCGGCCGCCAGTACGCATCCTTTTTCGGACTGGAAGTCGCAGGAGATCTATCCCGACGAGCGCTACGCGCGCGTGGTTGAGGACATGCAGTTGATTGCGCGCGCCAACCTGGTCTTCGGGCTGCACGTGCACATCGGCATCGAAGACCGCAACACCTCAATTCACATCATGAATTCGATGCGGTACTTCCTGCCGCATATTTTGGCCCTCTCCACGAATTCGCCTTTCTGGATGGGCATGAATACCGGCTTCAAGTCGTACCGCTGCAAGGTCTTCGAGCGCTTCCCACGCACAGGAATTCCGGATACTTTTTCCAACTGGTCGGATTACGAGAACTTCGTTGCGCTGCTGGTTCGGACCAACTGCATCGACAATGGCAAGAAGATCTGGTGGGACATTCGGCCGCATCCATTCTTTAACACGCTGGAAGTGCGGGTGTGCGACATTCCGATGCGATTGGATGAAACCGTTGCCATCGCCGCGCTGATTCAGGCGACGGTGGCTATGCTGTACAAGCTTCACGCATCCAACAAGAGTTACCGCATCTACGGCCGCGCGCTGATCAGCGAGAACAAGTTTCGCGCCTCGCGTTACGGGTTGGATGGGAAGCTGATCGACTTCGGGAAGGAAGAAGAGGTCCCGCTACGGGAGTTGATGCAGGAATATCTGGAGCTGATCGATCCCGTTGTCGATGAGCTTGGCTCGCGCGAGGAAATCGATTACATTCACGAGATGTTAAAGATGGGCACCGGCGCTGACCGGCAGTTGAAGGTCTACAAAGAAACCGGCGACCTGAAGAAGGTGGTCGATTATATGGTCGAAGAGACCCGGGTGGGGATCTTCGAGCAGACGGCAGCGCGGCGGTAGGTTGGACCAGACGCGACCTGGCCGTGCCCAGCGAGCAGTGTTGGATTGCGGCACTATCGAAGCTTGAAAGGACATTACTTGATTCAACCCGTTCTCACCGATCTGGCCAAAACCTCTTTCGATCCTGAGCTCTCACCGGGCGCATGCAACGCGGTCAACACCTGCCTCCGCATTCAGCCGAGCGAGAAGGTCACACTGATCACCGACAACGCTTGCCGGGAAATCGCGGCCAGTATGGCCCACGAACTGGCGGCCCTGGGGTCTTCGTTCAAGGCATTCGTGCTGGAGGATCTCGCCCCGCGCCCGTTGACGGCGCTTCCGCCGGAGATCGCCGAAGACATGGAAAGCAGCGACGTCAGCATCTTTGCCGTGAAAGTACAGCGCAACGAGTTGAAGTCGCGCATGCAGATGACCGATATCGTCAACCGCCGCAGGATGCGACACGCGCACATGGTGAACATCAACCGGCAGATCATGCTGGAGGGCATGCGCGCGGATTACGACAAAGTCGACAGGCTCAGCCAGAAGGTGATGGACCTGGTCATTCGCGCGAAGGAGATCCGCGCGACCAATCCCGCGGGCAGTGACTTCACCGCCAAGCTGAATCCCGAGTATCGCTGGATCAAGACGAGCGGCATCATCAGCCGCGACAAGTGGGGCAATTTGCCGGGCGGTGAAATCTTCACTGCGCCTGGTGAAGTCAACGGCGTCTGCGTGGTCGATGGCGTGGTTGGCGACTATCTCTGCGAGAAGTATCAGGACCTGGCTCGGCAGCCGCTGACGATTCGCATGAAGGACAACCGCATCACGGAAGTCGCGAGCGACAACAAAGAGCTGGAGCAGGAATTCTGGGCTTACACCCATACCGACGAGAACAGCGACGCCGTCGGTGAGTTCGCCATCGGCACCAATATCGAGCTGAAACACGTGATCGGCCAGATCCTGCAGGACGAAAAGTTCCCCGGAATTCACATCGCCTTCGGCAATCCATACAGCGAACACACTGGCGCGAACTGGTATTCGTCGACGCATATTGATGTCGTGGGGACGCACTTCGATATCTGGGTTGATGGACGGCAGATCATGGAAAAGGGGCGCTTCCTCATCGAGGCCTGACGTGCTTGCTGCCCTTCGCGAGGAATTCAACCGCAACTTCACGCCTGAGAAGTACCGGCGCTTTCTGAACAATCTGGATCGCGCGTGCGCGACGCACGTGGAGTTTCCAGTTTCGGAGACGCCGTGCTTCGTGCCCGCCAGTCTGCTGGAGAAGATGGCGCGGTACGGACGCGAGCTCGTGCTGCAATTGGTCGACAATCCTGAATACCGGCGCCTGTCGGATGCCACCATCCCTGAGAAATACAATGTGCCGAATGAAGCGCCGCTGCCGATGTTTGTGCAGGTGGACTTCGGCCTGGTGCGCGGCGCGGATGGCGAGCTGGAGCCGAAGCTGGTTGAGTTGCAGGCCTTTCCGTCGCTATATGGCTATCAACCGACATCGGCGCACCAGTATGTCGAGTCCTATGGGTTGTCGCACGATCTTGGGATTTACCTGAGCAGCCTTGACGATGGTTCCTACTGGCGCCTGATGCGGCAGCTCATCGTCGCCGATCACGACCCGGAAAACGTGATCCTTATGGAAATCGATCCCCAGCATCAGAAGACGTTGCCCGATTTTCTGGTCACGCAACGCAAGCTTGGGATTGCAATCGTCGACATTCTGTCACTCGAGAAGCGTGGACGGAAGTTGTTCTACCGCGACAAAGAAGACGGGCGGGAAATCGAAGTCCGCCGAATCTATAACCGCTGCATCGTTGACGAACTGGAGCGCAAAGGGATCGCGCTGCCCTTCGATATGCGCGAGGAGCTGGACGTCGAGTGGGCCGGACATCCCAACTGGTATTTCCGGATCAGTAAGTTTTCTATTCCATATCTCAAGCACCCTTCGGTGCCGAAGACGTGGTTCCTGGACCAGCTTGATGAGCTTCCGTCGGATAACGAGAACTACCTGCTCAAGCCGCTGTATTCGTTTGCGGGAGTAGGCATCAAGTTCTCTCCCACAAAGTCAGACATCGATGCTATCCCGTCGGACCAGCGCCACAACTACATTCTTCAGGAGCGCCTGCGGTTCGAGCCGGTGATTCAAACGCCGCACGGCCCAACGCAGATGGAAATCCGTATGATGTTCGTCTGGCCCCAATCACCCCAGCGTGCCAAAAGCGGGCATGCCGGGGGCCCCGAACAAGAGCGCGGCGAGCTGACACCCGTGCTGCCACTGGTGCGCATGGGCCGCGGCATCATGATGGGCGTCGACCATAACAAGAATCTGGAGTGGGTGGGGGGATCTGCGGCCCTGACCCTAAAGGGCAGTTAATGCGTCACCTCTCTATGCGGCTTCCACCCCGTGATACCATCGAGACAACTAGCGCCTAAGGACCGCAACCATCTTGCGAATACTCTTCGTCGGAGACATTTTCGGCCGGCCGGGCCGGAATATCGTTCACGAACGGCTTCCCGAGCTGCAAAAGGAGCACGCCGTCGATCTCACCATCGCCAACGGTGAGAATGCCGCCGGCGGATTCGGCATCACGTCGCAGATTGCCGAGGAACTGTTCGAGCTCGGCATCGACGTCATCACCACCGGCAACCATGTCTGGGACAAGCGCGAGATCATCGAGTACATGAACTCGGCCAATGGCAATGAGGCGTCACTGGCGCGGCGTTTGTTGCGTCCGGCGAATTATCCTGCGGGAACGCCCGGATTCGGCTGGTACCAGGGATGCACCCGCGGGGGTGTTCCTTATGCGGTTATCAACCTTCAGGGGCGCGTCTTCATGCCCGCTAACGACGATCCCTTTCGCCTGGCTGACAAGCTGCTGAAGGAGATCACGGCGAAGGTGATCCTGGTCGATATCCACGCGGAGGCGACGTCAGAGAAACTCTCGCTGGGCTGGTATCTGGAAGGGCGGGTGACAGCCGTGCTGGGCACGCATACGCATGTTCCCACGGCGGACGAACAGGTCCTACGCGGTGGGACAGCAGTCCAGACCGATGTAGGCATGACAGGTCCGTTCGATAGCGTGATTGGCGTACAGAAGGAGCTCATCCTCCAGCGATTCCTGACGAACATGCCGGGGAGGTTTGAGCCGGCGACAAACGATGTGCGCCTGTGCGCGACGCTGATTGATTGCGATGCGGAGACAGGACGAGCGACAGCGGTGCAGAGGATTATGTTGCGGGAGTAAGAAAGCAATTAGCAATGAGCACTTAGCTAACCTGCTTCATCAGAAACGTTGATCGTCACCGGCGACATGCGATTCATTGTTATGGCTGTATTGTTCGGTCGGCCCGCGTCGAGGCCTGGGCTAATTGCTAGTTGCTAATTGCTTCTCATGAAATCTGACGAACTGTGGATGGAGGAAGCTCTGCGTGAGGCGCAGCGCGCGCTCGCGCTGGGTGAAGTGCCCGTAGGAGCGGTTGTCGTATACGAGGGGCGCGTTGTCGGCAGGGGATGCAATCGTCCGCTGAGCGCCCATGATCCTACGGCCCATGCCGAGATACTTGCCTTGCGGGAGGCGGGACAAACCATCGGCAACTACCGCCTGCTGGATTGCGACTTGTATGTCACGGTTGAGCCTTGTGCAATGTGCTCGGGTGCGATCACCCACGCACGCCTCCGCCGCTTAATTTACGGGGCGGAGGATCCCAAGGCAGGCGCCGTCCATTCCATGCTGCAGGTTTTGAATCATCCCAAGCTGAATCATAAGGTAGAAGTCACCTCGGGCGTTCTGGCGGCGCGCTGCATGGACCTGTTGCAGGGCTTTTTCCGCGAGAAGCGAAACGAACAGACCTCGCCTGAGAGCCGTCCGGTTTGATGCTTACCGTTTCTTCTGCCCGCTAAATCCAGTAGAATCGATAATTGGTTCGTTCGTCCGAGTGTTCCAGCCTGCGCTGCGCTCCCCAGCGTCTTGGCGCAGACCGCAGCAGACTATGCGTCGAATAAGCCGCCTTCTTCGATACTTCAAGCCTTACTGGTTCTACCTGCTGGCGTCCGTGATCTCGATGGCGCTGGTGGGATTACTGGACGCGTTTCGACTGCTGCTCATCGGGCCCATTCTTGACCAGGTGCTGAATCCGGCTTCGCAAGCGAAGACCTTGCCGCTATTGCCAGTCCCGGTTTTCGGACACCACCTCGATCTGCGCTCTTTCGTCCCGAGAGACCTGCATAACGTCTGGACCGTCGTTACCTTTGCCCTGATTATTTCCACGATCTTTAAAGGAATCTTCGATTACGCCGGCACCTATCTGGCGAACTACGCCGGCTTCGGCATGACTACCGATCTGCGTAACGACCTGCATACCGCGACGCTGCGACGCTCGGTGGGATTTTTCCAGCAGTATTCCACGGGGACTCTGCTGTCGGCGATTGTGAATGACGTGGAACGAGTGCAGTTCGCCATGTCGAGCGTGCTGGCCGAGTTCCTGCAGCAGTTCTTCACCTTCATTTTCATAGGTATCGCGGTCTTCGGCCTGGGCCGGCGATTGAGCTGGGTGCTGCTGATCTTCGTTCCCTTCATCATCGCCTCGGCGAGACGAGTCGGGAACAAGGTTCGTGTCACCACACGCAAAGGTCAGGACAAGCTGGCCGAGATCAACAACCTGCTGCACGAGACCATTACCGGCATCCGCGTGGTTAAAGCCTTCTGCATGGAGATGTGGGAGATGCGGCGCTTCCGCGAGGCCGCGCGGCGGCTGTTCAAGGCCAATCTGCGATCGGCCGCAGCGTTCGCGTTGAACTCGCCCATGATGGACGCCTTCGGCGCCATCGCTATCGCCCTGCTGATCCTGCTCGGCCGCGACAGCATCAAGCATGGCTATCTGAGCGAGGGTTTTTTCATCGCCTTCATCATCGCTGTCTTTAAGCTGTACGAGCCGGTGCGTAAGTTCGGGCAGTTCAACAACAACTTCCAGCAAGCATTAGGCGCCTCTGAGCAGATCTTCAACTTTCTGGATGCGCAGGACGACGTCCGCCAGAAGCCGGACGCGGTCAAGCTGCCTGCTTTCCAGCGTGGCATCCGCTTCGAACATGTTTCCTTCAGCTACTCGCAAGACGAGGGCGAGCGCGACGTGCTGCGCGACATCAACTTGGACATCGTCCCGGGAGAGGTGGTGGCGGTCGTCGGCTCCAGCGGATCGGGCAAGACGACGCTGGTACAACTGCTGCCGCGCTTCTTTGACGTGAGTCGTGGACGGCTGCTGATCGACGGCCATGACGTGCGGGACGTGACGGTTTCGTCGCTGCGCTCGCAGATCGCAATCGTCACCCAGGACACCATCCTGTTCAACGATACGGTGCGCAACAACATCGCTTACGGACAGCCGCAGATTCCCATGGAAGCGGTGGAAGAAGCAGCGCGCGCAGCGCTGGCGCATGACTTCATCATGGCTTCAGCTGACGGGTACGACTCGGTCATCGGCGAGCGGGGTCTACGCCTGAGCGGCGGCGAGCGGCAGCGGCTGTCAATCGCACGCGCCATCCTGAAGAATGCGCCGATTCTCATTCTTGACGAAGCTACTTCCGCACTCGATGCCGAGAGTGAGGCGCTGGTGCAGTCGGCGCTACAGAACCTGATGGCGGGACGGACGGTCTTTGTCATCGCGCATCGGCTGTCGACAGTGCGCCGCGCCGATCGCATCCTGGTGTTGGAAAATGGAATGATTACCGACGAGGGCTCGCACGAACTCCTCCTCGGACGTGCCGGCACCTATCGCCGGTTGTATGATTTGCAGTTCGAAGACATTGAGGCAGTTTCAGGAACGGAGTGATCCCGCGCCATGAACATCCGCTCCATGACCGGCTACGCGCAGGTCAAGCGCCACGTCAACGACCAGCTTACCCTGACCTTAAGCCTGAAATCGGTGAACCACCGCTTTCTCGATCTCCATTTACGGATGCCCGGAGAGCTGGACCCGATCGAGATAAAGGTGCGCCGGGTATTGAAGGAACGCCTGCACCGCGGACATATTGAAGTTACGCTGAGCCTGGAGCGCAGTGGGGGTTCGGCCTTCGCCGTGAACCGCGACCTGGTCGGGGGATATCTGCGGACGTTTCGAGAAGTCGCGGAGGAGTTCGGCGTCAGTGCGGAGCCCGACCTGAATGCCGTGCTCAAGCTGCCGGGCGCGCTGAATGCCGCAGAGAACGGCGATGGCATGGCAGTGCTGGAGAAGGAAGTAACGGCTGCACTGGGAGAATGCATCGAGCGCCTGAACCACATGCGTGAGGAAGAGGGACGGGGCGCGGTTGAGGAGTTGCGCAATCGTATGTCCCATCTGTCCTCGACAACCCACGAGATCGACCAGTTGCGTGGGAGGGTGCTAAAGGCATATCAGGAGAAGCTGCACGGGCGGATGCAGGAACTGCTGGGCTCGCACATCGACCACGACCGCATTTTGCAGGAGGCCGCCATGCTGGCCGAACGCAGCGATATTCAGGAAGAACTGGTGCGAATGAAGAACCACATCCAGCACTTCCTTTCGCTGGTGGAAGCCGGAGGCGAAGCCGGCAAGAAGCTCGATTTCCTGCTGCAGGAGATGAATCGCGAAGCCAATACGCTGATGTCGAAGACGACGGGCGTGACCGGAGAGGCCTTGCGCATTACCGAGCTCGGGCTGGCGATGAAATCGGAGATTGAGAAGGCACGGGAACAGATACAGAACCTGGAATGAGCGGATTGACCTTCATCATTTCGGCACCCTCGGGATCGGGCAAGTCGACCCTGACGAACAAACTGCGCCGCACCGTGCCTAACCTGGAGTTCTCCATCAGCTACACTACCCGGCCTCCGCGCGGCAGTGAGCAGTCCGGACGCGAGTACTTCTTCATCACGCGCGATGAGTTTGAGCGCATGATGCACGAAGATGAGTTCCTGGAGTCGGCGGAGGTTTTCGGCAACTACTATGGAACCGCAAAACGCTTCTTGCGGGAGGCGGCTCTGCGCGACCATGACCTGCTGCTCGACATCGACGTGCAGGGCGCGGCGCAGGTGAAGCAGAAAATCCCCGATGCGGTGAGTATTTTTGTGTTGCCACCTTCAAGGAAGGAGCTTGAGACGCGACTGCGGCGGCGGGCCGAGGCTGATGACGATTTGCAGAGAAAATTGATGGGAAACGGCGCGCGGCCCTTTAATACGGAGACGATTATCCAGCGGCGGCTACAGACGGCATCGCGCGAGATTGAGAATTTTGGCCAGTACGACTATATTTTGGTGAACGATCGTCTGGAGGAGTCGATTGACACCCTCAAGTCGATTGTCGAGGCTCAGCGGCTGAAACGCTCCCACACCGCTCTGACCCCAAAGGAAGAACAGGTAATAGCAGTTGCCAGTCGTGCGCTGCGACAATCGATGATGCCGCAGGTGGAAACGATCCTGGCAACCTTTGATCTTTCCCGTCCCACCGTTACGGAGTGAGCTATGAAACTGGTTGAAGGCTTCGACAGCAACTATCGGTACGTGTTGGTGGCGGCTCGCCGCGCTCGCCAGATACAGAATGGCGCTCGCCCGGTATTGGAGCCGCATTCGCGCAAGCCCTGCCGCATTGCAGAAGAAGAAATTCAGGCTGGGAAGGTGAAGTGGGAGATTCCGGCCGCCGGCGCCGCCGCTCCGATGGAGGTAGCTGGCGAGCCGCAGGACGGCCCGGTGGGCGGCGAGGCCGACGACTAGGAAGAATCGTCTGATCTGCGCGCGGCATCAGCTGAGTGAGAACCCATGAAGATCGCTCTGGGCGTGAGCGGCGGGATCGCCGCGTACAAAGCCGCTGAAATCGTCCGCCAGTTGCAGGAGCGCGGCGTAAGCGTGCAGGTCATCATGACCGCCGCGGCGCAGGAGTTTGTGCGGCCGCTGACCTTTGCGGCACTCTCCGGCGAGAAAGTCATCACCAGCATGTTTGGGTCTTCGGCGGAGCAGCCAAATCTTGACTCGGCGGTCGAGCACATTTCTGTTGCACAATCCATCGATGCTTTGCTGGTGGCGCCTGCTACCGCCGATACGATTGCGAAATTCGCGCAAGGGATTGCCAACGACTTCCTCAGCACGCTCTATCTCGCCACAACCGCGCCCGTCATCGTTGCGCCCGCTATGAACGTCAACATGTGGGAGCATCCGGCGACGCGGGCGAACCTGGAGATCCTGCGTGGTCGAGGTGTGCAGGTGGTCGAGCCGGGCAGTGGATATCTGGCTTGCGGGATGGTTGGGGCGGGACGATTGGCGGAACCGGAAGAAATTGTCGCGGCGACACTGGAGCGGCTGGGCGTCGCGCAAGATTTGGCAGGCGAGACCGTGCTGGTCACCGCCGGTCCGACCTACGAACCGATTGATCCCGTGCGTTACCTGGGCAATCGCTCGAGCGGGAAGATGGGATATGCCCTCGCCGAAGCTGCGCTGCGCCGCGGCGCGAAGGTGATCCTGGTGAGTGGGCCGACTGCCTTGCAGCCACCGGGCGCGGCCGAGACGATCTACGTCGAGACGGCGCAACAGATGCGAACTGCGGTTCTCGATCGCTGGGAGCAGGCAAGCGTCATTGTTATGGCCGCGGCGGTTGCTGACTATCACGTGAAAGACGTTTCGGCGGAGAAGATCAAGCGCACAGGCGCAAGGGAAATACAGCTCGAACCGAACCCTGACATCCTGGCCGATCTCGGCAGCCTGCGGCATGCCTCGGGTAAAACATCGCCGATGCTGATCGGCTTTGCCGCTGAAACCGAAAATGGGCTGGAGAATGCTCGCGCCAAGCTGACAAAGAAGCGCGCGGATGCGATTGTGCTGAACGATGTTTCGCGTTCCGATATCGGGTTCAACTCCGATTGCAATGAGGTGACGATCGTGACCGCCGCGGCGACAATCGCCGTGCCGGAGGCGGGCAAATTGGATATCGCACAGAAGATCTTCCAACACGTGTCGCGCATGCGGCGGGAGCACGGCGCCAGGGTTTCAACCTCGACCGCCAGATGAGCAACAATCCCACTATCCAAACGGCCCTGCGCGATCGGCTGCAGTTCTATCGTGAATTAGGCATCGGACCACTCTACCGGCGCGAGGTAAGCGCGCGTGCTCCGGCTGGGCCTTGCCAGGCGGAGGCGGACGCTACATCAGCGGGAGAGGCGGCGTTGCGCTCGGCCGGGACCACCAGCTGGAGCGCGGATTTTGGTGACGACCGAGACGCGCAACTGCAAGTCATTCTGGATGAGATTGGCCCCGATTGTCAGCGTTGCAAATTGGCCAAGCTTGGCCGGAAGCAGATCGTTTTCGGCACCGGCGATCCACATGCGGAGCTGATGTTCGTCGGCGAAGGTCCCGGTGCCGATGAAGACGCGCAGGGATTGCCGTTCGTGGGGCGGGCGGGACAGCTGCTGAACAACATGATCGCAGCGATGGGACTCAAGCGCGAGCAGGTCTACATCGCGAACATCGTTAAGTGCCGGCCGCCGGGAAACCGCACGCCGGAGCGCGATGAGTGCGAAACGTGCTCGCCATTTCTGATGCGGCAGATGCAGGTCATCCGGCCGAAGGTCATTGTCGCGCTGGGCGCGACGGCTGCAAAGAATCTGCTGGGCGTTAATGACTCCATGACGGCAATGCGGGGGCGCTTCTACGACTTCTCGCCGCCGGGAACGCTCGCTGCTGCGGGTGAGCCTTTCTCATGCAAACTGGCGGTGACCTACCATCCGGCGTTCCTGCTGCGCGATCCGCGACAGAAGAAAGAAGCGTGGAAGGACCTGCAGATGGTGATGAAGTATCTGGGACTGACTGCACCCAAGCGCGCGCCCGAGGGAAGCTAGACGGCGATGCCGCAATTCTGCGATGTGGCTGTGCCTGTCCCGCTCGACGCCACGTTTACCTATCGCATTCCCGAAAACCTTCCGCCACCCGTCGTAGGCGGTCGCGTGATTGTTCCCTTCCGCGAGAAACGGCTGTGCGGGGTCGTGACTGAGCTGCACGATCGTGAGCCGAGCTTCACGGTCAAGCGCCTGGGGCAGGTCTTGGATGCAACGCCTGCTCTTACGCCAGAACTGATGCAGCTCGGACGCTGGATCGCTCAGTATTACATCGCGCCGGTTGGCGAGGTGTATCGCAGCATGCTGCCGCTGATGGCGGAGTTTCGGCGCGTGCTCGCTTACCGTATCACCGATAAGGGCATCGAGGCGCTGCATGTTGCGTCGACAGCGGGCTCGTCGCTGCGCTCGCGCAAGCAACCGGAGCAGCAGATGGTGGAGTACGCGGTGCTGAACCGGTTGGCCGATGGCGAGATTGTTCGGGAAGCAACATTGCGGTCAGCTTCGGGAGCCTCGCGGGCGGTACTGCAAGGCTTGCTGCGGAAAAAATGGGTTGCGCGCGAGGATTTGAGCGACGTGCGGGACGCCACACGCGTAGTAAAGTTCGCGGTGCTGAAAGAGGCGGAAGGCAAGCTGAATGCGAATCAGCAGAAGATTGTCGACTACCTGAGCCAACAGGAGGGGAAACGAGCACCGGTCGAGGCATTACGCGGCCTAGCAGTGCCGCGAACGACGTTACAGACGCTGCTCCGGCGGGGAGTGGTTGAGCTCAGCGACGAGCCGGCCAGCTTCCATGTCTCGGGGCTGAAGCCGCGGAAGCTGGAGTTTCTCTTCACTCCCGCGCAGAAGACGGCGCTAGACACGATTTCGGCTTCCATCGACGAGCGCAAGTTCCTGCCTATTTTGTTGCATGGAGTCACGGGATCAGGGAAGACAGCGGTTTACTTGTCGGCGATGCAGGCGGTACTGGCGAAGGGACGCTCGGCGCTTCTGCTGGTGCCGGAAATTGGGCTTACTCCGGCGGTTGCCGCCGACCTGCATCAGATCTTCGGCGATGAGGTTGCGATCCTGCACTCGGCGTTGAGCGAAGACGAGCGTGCCGAACAATGGAAGCGCATTCGTAACGGCGATTCCCACATTGTGGTAGGGACGCGGTCGGCAGTGTTTGCGCCTGTTCCCGATCTCGCGCTGATTGTCGTCGATGAGGAGCACGACCACTCGTACAAGCAGGAAGAGATGCCGCGTTATCACGCGCGGGACGTGGCAGTGATGCGGGCGAAGATGTCGAATGCGACTGCCGTGCTCGGCTCTGCCACGCCGTCGTTGGAGACATACCACAATTCGGTAGAAGGCAAATACAAGCTGCTGGAGCTGCCCGATCGAATCGAGGAGCGGCCGCTGCCGGAAGTAGAAGTTCTCGATATGCGCGAAGAATTTCACCGCACCAAAAAAGATGAGGTGCTGTCGCGGAAGCTGGTGGAAGAGATCGGCGAGCGGCTGGCGCGAGACGAGCAGGTGATGGTATTGCTCAACCGGCGCGGGTATTCGGCATTCGTGCTCTGTCGCGAGTGCGGCGAGTCAGTGCAATGCAAGAACTGCGCCATCGCGATGACGTATCATAAACGCGAGCATCGCCTGGTGTGCCATTACTGCGGGTATTTGCGGCCGGCTCCGAAGACATGCCCGAAATGCGGCAGCGAGTATGTGCAATATCTTGGCGCAGGATCGGAGAAGCTGGAGCACATATTGCACGGCCTGTTTCCGCAGGCGCGAATCGGGCGGCTCGATCGGGATACGGTGCGCAGCCGCGAGGATTTCGAGCGCATATTGAGCGCGCTGCATGCGGGCGAGATCGATCTGCTGGTGGGAACGCAGATGATTGCAAAAGGTCACGATGTTGCGAATGTCACGCTGGTTGGGGTCGTGGGTTCGGATGCGGCATTGAGTTTTCCCGATTTTCGCGCGGCGGAGCGCACGTTTCAGTTGCTGACGCAGGTTGCGGGACGCGCTGGACGTGGGGAGACTCCCGGTAAGGTCGTGTTGCAGACGTTCTTCCCGGATCACTACGCCATACAGTTCGCGGCGGCGCACGACTATCGCGGCTTCTATGAGAAGGAGATCCGCTTCCGCAGCTGGATGCATTACCCGCCGTTCAGCGCAGTGAGTAATGTATTGGTGCGCAGCCAGAAGCTCGAGGAGGCTCTGGCGTGGTCAGGGATTCTTGGGAAGTGGTTCCGCGATACGCGTCTGGAAGGAGTACGGGTGATGGGACCGGCGGCTGCGGCGATTGTGCGGTTGAAGACGGAGTATCGTTATCATTTTCTGCTGAAGTCGCCAAGCCGAGAACGGATGAACAGCGTGCTGCGCGCGATGCTGGAACATGCAGAGGCACAAAAGATTCCTCGCAATCATGTGGTGGTGGATGTGGATGCGTTGTCGATGGTTTGAAGAAGAGCTTCGAGCTTCGAGCTTCGAGCTTCGAGCTGAAACTCAAGAACACTCAAGTGTTTCGCAACCTCAAAACTTTTTCTGAAGACACGAGTGTCGGCTTTGATGGTCAGAGCTAACTGCTAATTGCTTCTTTTCATCCCTTCCAGGCACCCAGCGCTTTGCGCACCAGAACGATTTGGCCGATGTGGTAGGCATTGTGGTCGGCGGTGAGCAGGGCCTGGCGCAGTAGAGTTTGGCCGGAGCCGTGCGCTATGGGCGCGAAGAGGTCATGCTTCGGATCCGTAATCAACTTCCGCATTTCGTCGAGATGCTCGCGGATGGCGCCAATGCTCTTGTCCCAGGCTTGTTCGTTTGGCGGAGCCGCGGCTTTCGGCCAATAACCTTCCGGCCACTCCGGCGATTTGTGGCGGGCGTCGCGGCTGAACTCAAGGATGTCCCACAAGGCGATGCGTATGTGCTCCAGAAGTTGCCACGCGGAATAGGGCAGGCCATCCGGCACACGGCCGCGTAGTTCAGCGGGGAGGTCCGATATTGCCGCCGAGAAATCGGCATGGGCCTCGTTCCAATCCATCACTTTCACTAACTGCTGGCGAAGCTGCTTGTCCTGATCCATAAGACCTCGCGCCGAAGATGATTGTCATTGGATGTACGAAGGAGTGCGCTGGATGGAAATCGTACGATCAGAGTTCAAGCGGGGGAGCGTCGCGGCCGGGTGGTTGGAAGTAGGTCTCGCGCCTGATCGCGCTTACGCGGCGTGCGCGCTTGAATCCGCCGATGCTCGCTGGAGCTAACGAAAAGCCGGAGAGGGGTTAGAAGTTATTGCGGCGGCGACGGCGCAGGCGCTGCAATATGTTGCTTGCGTCGGGATTTACCAGGACGGTGAAACCGTTGCGGAATAGACTATGATCGGCGTCTACCAGGGTGGCACGCTCGCCCTCGATGCAGCCACCGAGTACGCGGCTGACACTCAACAGGGAACGGCTGCCACAAACTTCGCAGGTTTCGCCCCCGCTGTTACTGATGATCTCGCAGTCGGCGCAGAGAACCGCTTCTACTAAGGCAACCGAGTTCAATGTCGGTTGCCACTTGCCACTTTCATCCATACAAGTCCTGTGTCTACGCTACTGGTCAAGGGGCAGGTGAAACAGTGCCTAGTCGTGTAGGAAGCGAGAGAGTAAATGGGTAATCAAGAAGGGCAAATGAGCTTGGAGCTTGGGGCTTGACTTTTCCGTTTGCCGAAGCGGTGGGAAGCCAGTTGGGAGGCGGGCCGGCGCCCCGCGGCTCCAGACCGATCGCAAGCTGAGTGGGGCCTCACGCCCGCGGCTGGAATGCGATCTAGCCTGCGTCAGCCTGAGGCGGGAGCAAGTGGTGATTCAACGCAAAGAGCGCCAATTCGAGGCGGTTGCCGACGCCAATTTTGTTGAAGATGTTTGTCAGATGGCGCTTGACGGTTTCCTCGCTGATGCCAAAAGTTTCGGCAATGTGCTTATTGGTTGAGCCTTCGGTGATCAGGGCAACCACCTCGAGCTCGCGCGCCGTGAGGCCGAAGGTTTTGCGCGGAGGGGGAGCCGTTTGCGCGCTCAGATCGCGCAGGACCTGCACGAGGTTCTGTACCGGACGGCCTTCCAGCCAATACTGTCCCTGCATAATCGCACGGATGCAGGCGGAGAGATGGGCACCGATGGCGTCCTTGAGGACGACGCCACGGGCGCCGAGTTGCAGCGCCTCCAGTATCTGGCGCTTGTCGACTTGCCCGGTCAGCACGATAGTGCGCGTACTGGAGTTGTCGCCCGTGAGTTCGCGCAGTGCTTCCATGCCGGGCATCTTCGGCATGGCGAGATCGAGGAGGAGGATGTCGGGATGCAGCGTGCGCACCATGTGAAGCGCTTCCACGCCGTCTTTGGCTTCGGCCACGATCTTCATCTGGGGATCCGCCATCAGCATGTTGCGCAGCCCGATGCGAACCACCGGATGATCATCAGCAATCAAGATTCGTATTGCAGTCGGCGCCATCTTATGTCCTCACTTGAGGGATGGTCTTCTATATCGTACCTACGCGGCTGATCCTTCCGCGGGAAGCGCGACGGCCCCCACGCATTTCGCCAGTTCCTCTTCGACGGCTTTCAACGCCACGGCAGCCTGGTCCAGTGCAGCGTCGGCTTCGCCCAGGTCGGAATCGCGTCCCATCTTCTCCAGGGTAGCGCAGTGCAGCGAGAGAGTTTTTGCGCCGATCATCATGCTGCTGCCCTTCAGGTAGTGGGCGCGATCGCGCAATTGTGCAGCGTCCTTGCGGGCGAGCGCCTGGCGGATGTTGGTGATCGTGGCGCGAGCTTCGATCACATATTCGCGGCACAGTTCGGCAAGGGTAGCAGAATCGCCAGCCGTTGCCTGCCGCAGGCGGTCAAAAATCTCCGGAGCTAAGACTAGCTCACTCATAATTTTGTAATGGCTACCCAGCTTATGTATCTGTAATAGGTATCGTTTTTGCGTGCTGGCGTCAAGAGAGGAGGCAATGACAGGCCCGCGGCAGAGTGCATCCTGTCAGGAGGGACAACGAACGGAGTGGCGTGAAGCAGGGGGCAAGCACGCTGGACCGGCGTCCCCCGCAACATGGGAACGCTCACACGTTGAAACGCGAAAAGTCAGGCTTGCGCTTCTCGCGGAAAGCGCTGAGGGCCTCTTTCGTCTCCGCCGATTCAAGGCGCTCGGTTATGACGGCCTCTTCGTCCCTCAAGGCGCGTTCGATTTCTGCGTGGAAGGCGCGCTTCATCAGGTCCTTACAGGCCACCACGGCGCCCAGGGGCCGCTCGGATATCTGTTGCGCGGTTGCCGTGGCCGTCTGGAAGAGTTGCTCGCGTGGTACGACCGCGTTGACCAGGCCGAGTTCGAATGCGCGCTGAGCGGTAAGGGTCGTTCCCAGCAGGAACAGTTCGGCGGCGCGCTGCCTGCCAACTAAAAGCGGCAGCAAGACCGTAGTAGCGGCTTCGGGGACGATACCGAGATTGATGAAAGGCATCATGAATCGGGCATCGTCAGCTGCGTAGACGAGGTCGCAGTGCAACAGGATGGTGGTGCCTATCCCGATGGCCAGGCCGTGCACGGCGGCAATCACCGGTTTCTTCGCAGAAGCCACCGCGCGGATGAAGCGGATGGGCGGCGGGACTGCCTGGCCCTTCCATGGGTTGTGCAGGAAATCTTCCAGGTCGTTGCCGGCGGTGAAGGTATCGCCCTGGCCGTAGAGAAGGATGACGCGAACGTCGCGATCGTTTCCGGCCTGGTCGAATGCATCGGCGAGCCCGTGATACATGTCGCCTGTCAGCGCGTTCTTCTTTTCGGGACGGTTTACGGAAATATGTAGTACAGGGCCGCGGCGGTCCACGTCGATTTGAGGCATATTGAGTCCTTGCTGAAGCCTGGGGAATACCTGAGAAATCAAGTTAGAACAGGGGACGGCGGAGAGCAAGGCATTGACCGCGCAAGCGCAAAGCCGCCGGGCTGGAGTCCGGCGAGTCCGGCGGCGATTTTGGCAGCGTTTCGTGCACCTCATAGAATGTTTTGGGAATCCAAATCGGTTGTTCTTATCACCTGCGTTCGCAGAGTTCAGCAAGGAGATCGATATGCCCGCGAAGATTCCGGAAAAATTCATGGACCTGTTTCAGAAGAAAGCCTTTGGCAGCCTGAGCACACTGATGGCGGACGGCAGTCCGCAGACGAATCCCGTATGGGTGGATTTCGACAACGGAGAGGTGTGGGTAAATACCGCCGTGGGCCGGCTAAAAGACAGGAACATGAAGCGCGACCCACGCGTGTCGGTTGCGTTGATTGATCCAGACAATCCCTATCGCTTCCTGGAGATTCGCGGGAAGGTGCGCGAGGTGACGCAGGATGGGGCAACGCAGCACATTGACAAGATGGCGAAGAAATATCTGGGAAAGGACAAGTATCCGTTTGCGCAGCCGGGCGAGCAGCGGATCCTGTTCAAGATCACGCCTGAGCATGTGCATACGATGGGGTAAAGTCGGGAGGCGCGGCAGAGGCGCGGCAGTATTGTGGTGCGGACTAAAAGCAGATCCCTCGTCGGTCGCCGCGGCGACCTCCTGGTGATGACAATCTGCTCAGGTACGAGCTATGGCTGCTGCGGAGAATTTTGTTGTTCCGGAACGAAGCCGTAGGGGCAATGGCGACAGCCGGAGCGGCAGCAGAAGCCGCGCTTTTGCAGATAGACGGCGGTGAAGACCATAAAGCGGTTTTCCCAATAGTAGTCGACGCCTTCGACTAACTCGTCCGTCACAGCGCTGCTGCCTCGCGCAGGATGGACGGGCGCTCTTCTGGTTCCACACCAACGCCGTCGCGGAAGCTCACGTGCTTGCCGGAGATGGCGGCGACGCGTTCGCCGGGCACGATGAAGCCGATGAGGTTCAGAGGATCGGCGGCGGAGATGGTGACTGTCTCGCCGGCGGCGGGCAGGTTGCGCATCGCACGGAGGGATTCGACAGCTTCGGGGAGCGCGAATTGTTCGCCTAAAAAGCCCGAGACGAAGCGGCCGCCGCGAACTTCTCCGCGATCTTCAAGGCGGCGGAAGGCAATCAGCAATTCGCGCCATTTTGGAAGGTTCGACTCGCGCGCCAGCACCTCGCGAAAGACTACACCATAGCGGCGAAGCAGCATCCAGCAGGTGGCCTCGGCCACCCTGGCGCGATCGGAGCCTTCGGCGGGATAAAGCAGCGACCAGCGCCCAGGCGTGTGGCGAGGCCGCGATGATTTGCCGGAGCCCTGTCCGAGCCGGCGCTTGGGATTGATGAGCGAGCGCAGATTATCGAAGCCGTCGGCGGTGACCATGCCCGCCGCGACCAGCTCCCACAGCGCGGTTTCGATTTCCGCTTTCAGCCTGGCGGTGCCGCGGACGATGTCGGCGAAGAACGATGCGCCGCGGCGGCGGAGGAATTCCAGGACAGTGTGTGCCGCAGGACTGAGGACGCGCTCGTAGTTCTGCTCGTCCTCGCTGAGGCGTGGCTGCATCCAGTCGGATTCTTCCCGAACGAAGAACGTAATCGGCGCGACGCTGGTCGGTACGACTCGGCGTCGGCCTTCTGTCGAATCTTCGAGTGTGGCCGGATGCGGGGAGAGACGGCCCCAGCCGACTGCGCCCGTCAGACAGAGCTGGTCGAGGGCGGCAGGGTCGTAGTCGGTCACGCGGCGCGCGAGAATTTGCTTCTCCCAGGCGTTGGCGGGGATCTCGAAGCCTTGCAGTTGTCGCAGCACCTGAAGCAGGCCGCGCTCGCCGGCAAGCTGTGATTGCGGGGCAATGTGCTGCCAGCGCAGGAGCCAGCGCATGAATTGCGCGGCAGTGACGGGCTCGACTTGCTTGCGAAGGGTGGCGACGGTGAGGTGATGGATGCGCGAAAGCAGGCGGCGTTCGCACCACTCCGTTTCGGCGCTCTGGCCTGTGAAGTTGCCGCGCAGGATAGAGCCGGCTGCTTCCAGGCGCAGCAAGGCCTTGTCGACGTCGGTGGTGCCGAGGCCCAGCCAGTAGGCGAGGGCGCTCGCTGTGATGGGGCCAGCGTGCATCATCCAGCCGGTGATCATGGCGAGGATGGCGTCATCGCGCGAGGTGATGGTGGATGGCAGGTCGGGCGGAGTGGTTTCGAAGTGCGCATCTGGGAAGATGAGGGCGAAGTCCTTGGCGCGTTCGGAGGCGACGAGATAGCGGCGGCTGACGCCGGATGAAGCCGTCTCGGGATTGTTAAGCGGCTGGGTGGACGCGGACCTAAAGGCCCGCTCTACCTGTTCTAGCGGGATCTGCGCCCGCACCGCACGCCAGTTTTCCAGTAACTCTACGTTAAGCGGCATCCAGCTCGTGATCGCCTGTTGCCAGTCTTCGTCGGGGATCTCTTCTGGGATTGCGACCAGCGTTTGCAACGTGTCGTGTAGTTCGTCGGCGTCGCGGACGTCGGGGCGAGCTTCTTCGCGGACGCGGGCGATGGCCTGCTGATCGAGTTTGCCAACTTCGTTCAGCACAGCTTCGGGTAGGACGCGGCGCATCTGCACGGCGCGGGCGCGGCGCTCTTCGAGCGGCGCATCGTCGAGGTAGGCGTACGGGTTCGCGTTCAGGATCTCGTGCGAGAACTGCGATGGAACAGGCGTGTCGACCGCGAGGCAACGAATCGCGCCGCCCAGGATGCCCTCGAGGACGCGGCGCAGGCCGTCGATGTCCATGGCTTCGGTGAGGACATCCTTCATCACCTCCTGGATAAGCGGGTGATCGGGGATGTGGATGTCGCCTTCGAGATTCTCGGGACAGGCGGCGACGTCAGGGAAGACGGAGGCGAGGAGATCGTCGCTGCGGATGCGCTGGATTTGCGGCGGAACTTTCTTGCCGCCCTGGAAACGGAGGAGCGCGAGCGAGCGGTTGGCGTCCCAGCGCCAGCGCGTGGCGAAGACCGGCGACGGCAGCGCGGCCTGCTCGAGGATGTCCTGCACGGTTTCGGTTTGCAGATAGTGGAAGACGTCGCTGAGCGGGAAGCTGTGCTGCTCGGCAAGCGCGATGTTCAAACCGTTGTCGGTGGCAGCGGCTTGCAACTCGAAGTTGAAGGAGCGGCAGAAGCGCTTGCGCAGCGCGAGTCCCCAGGCCTTGTTGATGCGGGCGCCAAAGGGAGCGTGGATGATGAGCTGCATGCCTCCGCCTTCGTCGAAGAAGCGCTCGGCGATGATGCTGTCGAGCGTGGGGACTTCGCCGAGGACGGCGCGGCCGGTGATGATGTATTCGATCAGTTGCTCGGCGGCGGAGTCGTCGAGGCCGCACTCGTCCTTAAGCCAGGCGGCTGCGTTTTGCACTTGAGGGCTGGATTCGAGTCCGCGGAGGCGGATGCGCGGGGGCTCAGCATCCTGAAGAGCCGGCTGCACGGGAGGAAATGCGGGATCGGACAGCGCTCCAGCCGCGCGCTCCATCTCGTGCCGCACCTCGTTGACTTCAGGATTCATCGGAGCGGGTAGCGGAGCCGTATTCGGCGTGAGAGCGCTGATGCGCTCGCGCAGCTGTCCGACATGCAACGAGAGCTCGTCGGTGCGGGCGGGAGCTTCGCCGCGCCAGAACGGAATGGTTGGCGGCGCGCCGTGAGCATCCTCGACGATCACTCTTCCGGTGTTGGAGGAGACGCGCTGGATGCGCCACGAGGTATTGCCGAGGAGCATGATGTCGCCGGCATTGCTCTCGACGGCGAAGTCTTCGTCGAGCGTGCCGACGACGACTTCTTCCGGCTGGGCGACGACCGTGAAGAGCGCCGTTTCTGGAATAGCGCCACCGCTGGTGATGGCGGCGAGACGTGCGCCGCGGCGGGCACGCAGGCGGCGGTTGACCATGTCGCGGAACAGGTAAGCGCCGTAGCGGCCACGCCTGGCGGCGATGCCTTGCGAGAGCATCTCGAGAACGCGGTCGTAGTCTTCACGCTTGAGGTCGCGGTAGGGATAGGCGCGACGAACGCAGGCGAAGAGCTCGTCCTCGTCCCAGTCCTCGCAGGCGCACATAGCGACGATCTGCTGCGCCAGAATGTCGAGCGGCGATTCCGGAATGTGCAGCACGTCGAGATCGCCCTGGCGAATGGCACGGACAGTGGCGGCGCATTCGAGTAGATCGTCACGCGTGGTGGCGAAGAATCGGCCTTTGGAAACGGCGCCGCGCCAGTGTCCTGCGCGCCCGACTCGCTGCAAAGCGACGGCGATGGAGCGCGGCGAATTGATCTGGCAGACGAGGTCGACGGTGCCGATGTCGATGCCAAGCTCCAGCGAAGCGGTTGCGACGAGGGCGCGGATCTCGCCGTTCTTCAGCTTGCGCTCGGCGGCGAGGCGAAGTTTGCGCGCGAGGCTGCCGTGATGGGCGGCGACCAGGTCTTCGCCGATGCGCTCGCCGAGATGCATTGCGACGCGTTCGGCCAGCCGGCGGGTGTTGACGAAGATCAGCGTCGAGCGATGTTGCTGCGCCAGTTCGGCGATGCGGTCGTAGATCTCGCCCCACATTTCGTTGGTGGCGATGGGGCCGAGTTCGGAGCGCGGGACTTCCACGGCGAGGTCGAGTTTGCGGCGGTGGCCGATGTTGACGATGGCGGGCACCGGACGGTCCGCGCCCGTCAGGAAATGTGCGACATCTTCCAGCGGCTTCTGCGTTGCCGAGAGGCCGATGCGCGTTGGGCTGTTCGCCAGCAGGTCGAGGCGTTCGAGCGAAAGCGTGAGGTGTGCGCCACGCTTGTCGTCGGCGACGGCATGGATTTCGTCGACGATTACGGTTTTCACGTGGCTCAGAAGCGCGCGGCTGCTGTTGGCCGTAAGCAGAATGTAAAGCGACTCGGGCGTGGTGACCAGGATGTGCGGCGGCCGCTTCAGCATCTCGCGACGCTCTTTCATCAGCGTGTCGCCGGTGCGGACGGCAGTGCGGATCTCCGGCATAAGGTAGCCGCGCTCGCCGGCGAGAGCGAGGATCTCGCCCAGTGGGCCTTCCAGGTTCTTCTGGATGTCGTTGCCCAGTGCTTTCAGTGGCGAGACATAGAGGACTTCGGTCGAGTCGCGGAGTTCGCCCTCCAACGCTTTACGCACGAGGCGGTCAATGCAGATGAGGAAGGCGGCGAGCGTCTTGCCTGATCCTGTGGGGGCGGAGATCAGCGTGGTGCGGCCTGCGAGGATCTGCGGCCAGCCCTGCTCCTGGGGCTCCGTGGGCGTGCCGAAGCGCGAGACGAACCATTCGGCTACGAGGGGATGAGCCCAGGAGAGTGAGGTCGGGATCGCGCTGGGAGGCATCCTGCCATTATAGCAGATTTTCGCCGTTTGTTCGCCGTGGCTCGCCATTCGCCATTTGCCATTCGCCTTTCGCTACTCGCCAGAGGTCTCGCCGGGCTTATCGGGGAGAGCACACAGGCACAATTACTTCCAGAGACGCAACAGCCGGCGTTAACCCAATGTCTGGCGAAGGGCGAAAGGCTAAAAGCGAAGAGCGCATGGCCAACGGCGACGCCTGCTAAGATGAGCCCATGTCCTCAGAACGCGCGAAGAGAATCAAATTGATGCTGTTCGATGTGGACGGGGTAATGACCGATGGGACCATCTTTCTCTTCCCTGCCCCGGGCGGGCGCACCGAACAATCCACTAGCGCGCGACGCGAGCAGATGGCCGATGCGGGCGGATTTGGGATTGCCAGCCACGAGATCATCGAGGCCAAGGGCTTCGACGCGCACGATGGGACCGGTTTTTCGCTGGCGCGGCTGGGTGGGCTGAAGACCGGGATTATTACCAAGCGTATCTCCGAGACGGTGGCGCTACGGGCGCGCGATCTGAAGCTGAATCACGTGTATCAGGGGCAGCAGGACAAGGCGGCTGCGTTTTACGAGATCCTGGAAAAAGAAGGGCTGCAGCCGGAGCAGGCGGCGTATGTTGGCGACGATGTGATTGATCTGCCGGTGATGCGTCTGTGCGGGCTGGCGATCGCGGTGAAGAACTCGCGCGAAGAGGTGATTCGCGAGTCTCACTATGTGACACCGCGCGCGGGTGGGCACGGCGCGGTGCGCGACGCGATCGAGTATGTGCTGCGCGAGCAGGGGAAACTGGAACGCGCGATTGAGGAGTACATTGCGTCGCGGAGCCAGCCGGCGGTCAAGGGGAAGTGAGGGGATCGGGAGCTCAAAGAGCGCGCGAGGGCCGGGCCATCGCACACTGATGCAGACCCACTTTTGGAAAGAACGAATGAGTGGGGCACCCAGATGGTTGCGCGTAAGGAGCTGGGGAGGGGTTATGAAATTTCTTGTGCTGTGGCACTTCGAGGTGACACGGCTGTCGGCTGAGGTGATTCGCGCGATCGGCGAGCAGCCGAAATACGGAGAGAGGCTCGAGGCACAGAAGAAGCTAGAGTGCCGTTACCACGTCGTGGGCAGCCACGGCGGGGCGTGGATCTACAACGTGGACTCGAACGAAGAACTGGATCGCCTGCTTGCAATGTCGCCGGTGTACAACTACGCGACGTACCAGGTACTGCCGCTGGCGGAGATGACGGACCCTGCGACGGTTACAGGCAAAGGACAGTAGAGGGCCTTTCAACGTTCCCAAAGAGCCGCTCAAGCAGACGGGGCTTGGGTGGGGCACCTGGTGCATCATGCGCCCCGATTACGAGTTGTAACAAAATGTGGACTCAAAGCGCGAGGTTACTCGGGGCAGATCTGCACGAAGGTACAGTTACCCGATACTGTACTTTCGTAATCTTGACGGGGTGTGCGGCTCAAGAGAAAGTGGAAGGTGTTAGGGTAGGATCCGCCTCAACCCCGGCGCTCCTGCCCTATTTGCGTCCTGGGGGAGACTTTGTTGGAAAGCGGTTGCCAGTTGTCGATTGCCGGTTGTCAGTTGGGATGCTTCCTGGCGTTTCTTCCTGCCTCGAATCAACGTAAGTCTCTGCGGCTCAATACTTTGATAATCTCGGCCTCAGCAGATCAATACTTTGCGGGCCAAATTCTGCCTAAGCCAAGAGTTTGCAATACTTTGCAAAATATGGGGGGGAGGGGGCCTGCCAATCGAATTCGGCTTCGGGGCAAAGAAAAGCCCCTCCAGCGGACAGGGGCGAGTTGCACGCCGGAGGGGGTAGCCGTTGTTACACGACCATTCTCAGGGTTGTTAGTGAACTGAACCCTGGGTCGCGGGCGAAGTTTCGTTGTATGGAAAAGAGTTTTGCGAAATGGACATCGAAAAAGCAGTCGCTGGCAACGATTCCACGGAAGGAAGAGGGAGAGATACCACTGCGGGAGGAAAGCAGGTCCCCCCACTGGGTCGCCCCGGCGACCTCGGCCGGGATGACACGTCCTCGGCTGGAGGGTTGCAGCGCCCGGGAACCACGGTTGCCACGCCTCAATCTGCGGAGGATGTGTTAAGTAAGTATGAAGGAAATGTTCGCGCCGGCCCGGAAAGGCGAGGCGCGAGAGAAAGATACGCAACTCGCATTGCAGTTCCGGCATCCGTTTTGTCGGGCCGGTATGTTGTGAGAGCGGTTTCGGGTTGCCCTCGGCTGAGAAAGTACCTACTATGAAGGCATCCGTTGGCAGCCGAGAGCAGCGGAAAAAATCGGAGGAGCAAGCAGTCTCCGGCAAGCGCAGTTACGTCATTTCAGGGATTCAGGGTCTTTACATGTCAAAGCGCTCCCCCGTTACGGCCATCATCGCATCCGTACTATTCGCTTGTCTGGCTGCGTCCGCGGCGACGATCGCAACGCACTCCAATTCCACCACCCATAAGACCCGCAAATCTACCAAGCACGTAACCGAATCGACTGCGGCACAGAAAAAGATGTCGCGCATGCGTCACAGCAGCGCCACGGCGGCGCGGCTGAATCGCTCCAGCCATGTCGTGGTTTACCGCAAGCGCCATCATTACTACGAGCGCTTCTACGCCAGCTCGTTCGCCAACGATCAGGTGGAAGGCGATATCACGGCCGGCGAGGACCCTGTTGTTCGTGCCGCTGCAATCGAGGCGCTGGGCAACATGAACGGGACGATCGTCGCCATCGATCCCGACAACGGACGCATCCTGGCGATGGTGAACCAGAAGCTGGCGCTCTCGGCGGGCGCGCAGCCCTGCTCGACGATCAAGGTCGCGGTAGCGCTGGCGGCGCTAAGCGAGAACGTGATCACGAAGGACACCGAAGTCCTGCTGAACAGGTACTGGAAGGTGGACCTGACGACGGCGCTGGCGAAGTCGAACAACGCGTACTTTGAGGCGGTGGGACGCAAGCTCGGGTTCGAGAAGGTCAGCTATTACGCTCACCAGTTTGGCCTGGGCGAGCTGGCGGGCTGGAACATCCCGAACGAGCATCTGGGAACGTTCCCTTCGACGGAGCTTGACGAGAAGCTTGGCGGAGTGGGGAAGATGTGCTCGTTCGGCGAGAGCATCTCGCTGACGCCTCTGCAACTGGCGGCGCTGATGGGCTCGATTGCCAACGGCGGTACGCTCTATTACCTGCAGCATCCGACAACGCCGGAAGAGGTTACGAACTTTACGCCGAAGGTGAAACGCCAGCTGGATATCGGACCGCTGATTCCGGAGATTTCCGATGGCATGTCGGGCGCGGTGGAGTACGGCACGGCGCGGCTGCTGCGCGCGAACTTCATCGAAGAGCCGATCCTGGGAAAGACGGGGACGTGCTCGAAGGATGGGACGCGCTTCGGCTGGTTTGGCTCGTATGCGAACACACAGTACGGGCGAATCGTGACCGTGGTCTTCCTGGAAGGTGGACGTCCGACGTTCGGTCCCAAGGCGGCAGAACTGGCGGGCGTCATGTACCGCAACCTGTATGACCACAATTTCTTCACGGTGAAGACGCCGACAACGTCCGCGGAAGGAACCGGCGCCGCGGCTGTCGGGGCGCCGCAGTAACGTTCCGGCAAGAAGATTGCAGAACAGCCTCCGCAGTTGCGGGGGCTTTGATTTTTAGCGCGGATTCCGCAGCGGACTTACTTCGCGAACGGCGAGGCCGATTGCGCCTGCAATTGCTTCAGGGCGCTCTCGTAACGCTCTTTCGCAGCCGCGTCTTGTGACGCGGCAATGCTCTGCGACAACCACTTCAGCATCGCGGCGCGCGATGGATGCGGCGCAGTGTTCTCCACGTCGGCGATCCGCCACTCGCTGTTGTCGGAGCTCATCTGGAAGTCCACGTCCTGATCCGCGACAGGAGATTCCGGAACGTAGCCCGTCGCGACATCGAAAATCCCAAGCAATCGATAGTGAACGGTTACCGAAGTCTTGCCACGATTAACCGCAGCAGGCATGTCGACGGCGTAACGAGCCACGACATCGATCTGTGTGTACTTGGGATTCGACTTCCACCAAACCGATGGTTCCAGCTTCTGCCATGCTTGCGAATCCAGCCGCGCGCCTTCGTAGTCGAGGCGGCAATACCTGGAGACCAGTTCGCGGATTTCCGCCGGCGTGTTGTCCTCCAGCGAACGTGTTGTCGGTATTGGAAACTGCGCGAATACAAGGGCCGGAGCAACGAACGAGACAACAAGTATCACAAGAAGAATGCGAAGGAACGACACGATATGGACTCCCGAAACAGAACCAATGGCAAGAGTACACCCTCGGCGGAGGAGACGCGATGACGCATGACACTGCTGTAAGCAAGCCTCCGGCGTCATCCGATCCCTGGCTTGGCTTTCCAACATTCACTGCAAGGGGATAGCTTTCGGCCCCACGCGCTGGATCTGCAGCACGGCCGCTTCCCAGCGTGCGATCAGCTTCTGGCCGGCCGGGCTTTCGGTCTTCGCCGCGTGCTGCTGCAAGAGCTCGCGAACGAACTTCTGCTCGTCGACCTCGCACTCGCTTAGCGACCTGCATTCGACGAACTCGGAATGAAACTTCTGCCCGCTGACAAACTTCCCTTCCGGGTCCCAGACGTAAGCCGTGCCACCGGTCATTCCTGCGCCGAAGTTGCTGCCTGTCGGGCCGAGAACCAGCACCGTCCCCCCGGTCATGTACTCGCAGCCATGTTCGCCGACGCCTTCCACTACCGCCGTGGCGCCGGAGTTGCGAATTGCAAAGCGCTCGCCCGCACTTCCTGCGGCGAACAGGAATCCCGCGGTTGCGCCGTAGAGCGCAACATTGCCGAGGATGACGTGCGCTCCCGCTGAACTGGCCAGTTTGCCCGGCCCGCGCAGCACGAGTTCCCCGCCGGAGAGCCCCTTCCCGACGTAATCATTCGCCTGCCCCTCGAGCACGAGAGACATGCCCTCGCAGCAGAAGGCTCCGAACGACTGTCCTGCGGTACCGCGCATCCGGACGCGGACGTGGGGCGCGACCGATGGTTGTCTGGAGCGTAACAGCGCCAACTCGCCGGCCAGTCGCGCGCCAAGGCTGCGGTCTTCGTTCTTCACGTCCGCTTCGTACTCGAATGGCTTGCGCACTCGCGTGGCGGCAAGAGCAGGCGCCACCCACGCGTCGTCAACGGGATCGTGCTCTTCCGGACGCGCATTGCGTTGCCCCTCCCAATGCAACGGCCCGTCCGGCGATGATGCCAGCACGGATTCCAGATCGAGATTCCCGTGCGACCGCAACTGATGCAGCAAGTCCGTACGTCCGATCGCCGACTGCAGCGACGGCAATCCCAGCCCGGCCATCATGCACCGCAGATCTTCTGCAATGTTGGTAAAGAAGCGGACCACATGCTCCGGCTTGCCGCGAAACTTGGCGCGCAAATCGGGCCGCTGTGTAGCAATCCCCGTGGGACAGGTGTTGAGATGACATTGTCGCGCCATGTCGCAACCGATCGACACCAGCACCGCCGTGCCGAACGAGAATTCGTCCGCGCCCAGCATGGCCGCGATCAGTACATCACGCGCCGTGGAAAATCCGCCATCCACGCGCAGCCGCACGCGCCCGCGGAGGCCGTTGTGCCGCAGCACCTGCTGCGCCTCCGCCAGGCCAAGCTCCCACGGACTGCCCGCATATTTAATGCTGCTGAGCGGCGACGCGCCCGTACCTCCGCTGTGCCCGGCAATGTGGATGTAATCGGCGTAAGCTTTCGCCACCCCGGCGGCGACCGTGCCTACTCCAAGCTGCGCCACCAGCTTGACGCCAACGGCGGCGCGCGGATTGATGCGCTTCAGGTCATAAATCAGCTGCGCCAGGTCTTCGATGCTGTAGATGTCGTGGTGCGGCGGCGGACTGATCAGCGTGATTCCCGGCTGCGCGTGACGCAGCGTTGCGATCAGCTCCGTCACTTTGTGCCCGGGAAGCTGCCCGCCCTCGCCTGGCTTCGAACCCTGTGCGATCTTGATCTCCAGCTCTTCGGCATTGGCCAGATACTCGGCAGTCACACCGAAACGGCCCGATGCAACCTGCTTGATCTTGTTATTTCGCGGCAGAAGATTCTGCGGCCCACTGGCGACCGGCAAGTACGCGCCCGGATCTTCGCCGCCCTCACCCGTGTTGGAGCGCGCTCCCAGTTGGTTCATCGCCAGCGTGATCGTCCCGTGCGCTTCCGGGCTCAGCGAACCCAGCGACATCGCGCTGGAGACGAACCGGCGCACTAGATTCGAGCTTGGCTCGATGTCTTCGACAGGAATCCGCTCGCCGGCGGGAACGAACTCCAGCAGGTCACGGATCATCAGGGGCTGACGGCGGTCACGTTCTCCGTTGTAGGTTGACCATGCCTCTTCCACCAAAGCCGCCGTAGACGTGGCTTGCGCAGAAGCTTTGGCCGCGCCCACCGCGAGTTGCAAGTGACGAGTGCGCTGCGGCTCCCAAAGATGCGACTCTGCCCGATCGTCGCGACGAAAGCGAACCCAGCCATAGTCGGGGAGCTCAGCCGTGTGGTGCTCAGCCGTCCACGATGCCAGCACCGCCGCCTCGATCTCCGCGAATCCCCATCCTTCCAGGGGCGATGGGCTGCCGGTAAAGCAACAGCTCACTACGTCGCCATTGAGTCCAAGCACATCGAAAAGCTGTGCCGCGCGATAACTGTCGAGGACGGAGATGCCCATCTTCGACATGATCTTCGCCAATCCGGCCTGCATCGCCTTCAGCAGCGCAGCTTCGCCCAGCTCGCCGGCCAGGCTGCGCGCGCTTTGCAGAGCCAGCCACGGACACACCGCGCCTGCGCCATAGCCGATCAGCACAGCAGCGTGATGCACATCGCGACAATCGCCCGCTTCCACCGCCAGCCCCACACTGGTCCGCAACCCGGCTTTCATCAGCGCATGATGCACGGCGCCTGTCGCCAGCGCCATTGGAATAGGCAAGTCTTTGGAGGCCGAAATGCGATCGCTGAGCAGCAGAATCCGCGCATCCTTGCGCACCAGCGCTACCGCTTTCTCGCGCAAGGTATCGATGGCGTCCTCCAGTGAGTGCTCCGCTTCAAAAGCGCATTCCAGGCGCGCCAGCGGCAGTTCGTGATGCAGTGGATACGCTCCCTGGTGTAATGCTTCCGCCTGCGCAAGCGAGAGAAACGGTGAAGGCAAGACGAGTCCGGGCAAAGGAGCATGCTTGTCCAGCAAATGCGCCCACGGTCCCAGTCGAGTGCGCAACGAGACCACGCACGACTCGCGCAAGGAATCGATAGGAGGATTGGTCACCTGCGCGAAGCGCTGGCGGAAGAAGCCATACAGCGGCCGAGGCGCGCGGGCAAGAGGCGCGATGGGAGTGTCGTCGCCCATCGACCACATCGCTTCCTTGCCCTCTACCGCCATCGGCGAGATCACCATCTTCAAGTCTTCGCGCGTGTAGCCGAAGCCCCGTTGTAGCCTCGACAGTTCGTTCTCCGGCAACACGGGAATCAGATCGACGATCGGCTTCAACGGAATGTCATCGATGAGTGGTGCGTACGTCATCAGTTCGTCGAAGTGGCGATCCAGCTCTTTGCCTTGAAACAGCCGTTGCCTGTCAAGATCGAGCAGAATCATCTCACCCGGACCGAGGCGACCGCTGCTCACAACGGAATCGGCATCGGCATCCGCCAACCCAACTTCGGAACCGGCGATGATCAATCCAGAGTCGGTAATCACATACCGGCACGGCCGCAGCCCGTTGCGATCAAGGGCCGCGCCCAGCAGCCTGCCATCGCTGAAGACCAGTGCTGATGGCCCATCCCACGGCTCCATGCAATCGGCATGATATCGGTGGAACTCGCTTTCGGGGCCGCTGGCCGCAGGCGGAAGCATCATTCGAACCGCCTCAGCTACGTTGCGATCGTAATTGGCGAGTAGCTCGGCTACTTCGTCGAGGGTCATCGAATCGGAAGCGTTACTGCTGAGTATGGGCTCGCACTCCGGCGGCAGGGTCGCGCGTCGCGCCTCCATTTGCGCGCGATTGCCCCAGATGGTATTGATCTCGCCGTTGTGCGCCAGCATGCGCAAAGGTTGCGCGCGATGCCAGGAGGGCAGCACGTTCGTCGCGTATCGCTGATGAAAGACGGCGAATGGCGTGACAAACTCAGGCGATTGCAAATCAGGATAGAAATCGTGCAGCAGCCGTCCTGCGCACAGCGCCTTGTAGACGATGGTGCGCGCCGAAAGCGAGCACACGTAGCTGTCGGCGACTTGCCGCTCGAAGCTCTTGCGCGCCAGAAACAGCCGATGCTCGATCTCCCCTTCCGTGTACTTCCCTTCCTCCGGCCCGGCGATCAGCGCCTGCCGGATGACCGGCATTGATCCCAAGGCGATTTCGCCCAGCACCTCAGGGCGAGTCGGGACCTCGCGCCAGCCCAGCCACTGCAGGCGCTCGGCCGTGATGCAGTCTTGCAGGCAAATGCGGGCGCGTGTGGCCTGAGTTTCGTCTTGCGGCAAAAAGAGCATGCCCACGGCGAAGGCGTTCTCCGCAGGCAGACGAAGCCCGGCTTGCCTCAGCAGTAGTTCCCGCGGAATGGCGGTAAGGACGCCTACGCCGTCGCTGCTCTTCCCGTCGGCAGCAACCGCGCCGCGATGAGCCAGCCGGCTCAATGCCGTCAGCGCCAGTCGCAGGATCTCGTGACTCGATCCGCCGCGCAGGTCGGCGACGAAGCCCACCCCGCAGGATTCGTGATCGAAGCGATCGTTGAGCAGAGTCCGGCATTGCGGGCCGTGCGCCGTGCTCGTCTTGGCGGAGCAGCGTCCGGAGATCCGCATGTCAAAAGCCGCAGAATTATTCGTCGGGGTTGGGGAAGACGGCACCAGGTCGCTCCACGCGGATCATAAGGCACGTGCCTGACGCACGGCCGTGATCAACACGCCGTTGTCTCGGGAACTTTCCCGAATCGGTTTTCCTGGAGCGCAGGAAAGTCTTCATCACGCGAAGCGTGTGCGTGAATGTCAGAACAGTTGCTGGGCATTATAGACTAACTGCCCGTTGACGACATGCGCTTCTGCCATCAACTTGTGCGGGCGAGGCGGATGCTTGTCGTCCTCGATGTGCAGAACAGTGTGGCCGTGCGCCGTGAGATAGTCGCTGACGAGCATGCGATGGCACTGGAAGTACACGCGCTCGGCGCACATGATGGCCGTGTTGTCCTGCTCGGCGATCTTTATGAGTCGCTCGATGGCTTCGCTGAAGTCGGGCGTCAGCATGTAGTCGGCGTAGTTACGGAAGGAATCGTTGCGCAGGCCGGTGTTAGGCGAGTCGTTGCGGATCTTCCTGCGACGGCCGCCAAGCCCCTTCATCCAGACGTACGCGACACCATGTTTCGGCAGCTCGGCTTCCAGCGATTCGCGATTGAAATGCGGCAGCCGGCGCGACATGGGAAAGGCGCGGATATCGACGAGGGTGCGAATGCCGTGTGCCTGGAGCGCGGCTATGAGTTCGTCCAGCGTGCGCGTGGAATGGCCGATGGTGTAGATGGTCGCCATTCACTTCAAGGCGCCGAGTAGTGCGCTGAGGATTGCCAGGTCGTGCTTCGGCTCAACTGTTCGCAGATCGAGCAGCACGCGATCATCTTCGACGCGTGCAACGATCGGCGTCTGCCAACCCCGAAGCTGTTCCAGAAGCTTGTCGGCGCTCAGCTTTGTGCTGCGTACCGCCAATGCTCGCGACGGCAGCGTTGCGCCCGGCGCCGAACCGCCGCCGATAACCGATCGCGATTCGACGACCTCAATCTCGATCTGCGGCGAACTCGCTCGCAGCTGCCGCGCAATCTCTTCGGCACGGCGCTGCAGTTCGCTATCTGGAAGGCGCATCATGCGCAGAACGGGAATGGAATCGTAATCCTCGCGAAGATAGGCCAGCAGCGTGGCTTCCAGCGCAGCGTAGAACATCTTGTCGACCCGGAGCGCGCGGAAGAGCGGATTCTTACGGATCTTCGCAACCAGCTCGGGAGCGCCGGTGATCAGCCCGGCCTGCGGGCCGCCCATCAGCTTGTCGCCGCTGTAGGTCAGGACGTCAACACCTGCCCGCAGACTGTCGGCGATCATCGGCTCCCCATGCACGCCAACCTGCCGCAGATCGAAGAGCTCGCCGCTGCCGAGATCTTCCATCACGGGGATATTGTGCTTGCGTCCAAGGGCGGCCAAATCTTTCAGCGACGGCTGCTCGGTAAATCCCACGATTTCGAAGTTGGAGCGATGCACGCGCAACAGGAGCTTCGTGCGATCGGTAATGGCCGCTTCATAATCGGCGATGCGTGTGCGATTCGTGGTCCCGACTTCACGGAGAATGGCGCCGGACTTCTCCATCACGTCGGGAATGCGGAAGGATCCGCCGATCTCGACCAGTTCGCCGCGCGAGACGATCACCTCCCCGCCCTCCGCCAGCGAGTTCAGTGCCAGGAGCACGGCGGCAGCGTTGTTGTTGACGACGATGGTCGAGACCTCGCGTCCCACGTCGCCGAACAACTGCGCGAATAATCGGCTGACATGCACGTCTCGCTTGCCGCGCTCGCCGGCAGCGAGATCGAACTCCAGCGTGGAGTAGGTGCGCGAGACCTCGGCGACATGCTCCAGCGCGGCTTCGCTCAGCGGAGCGCGCCCGAGATTGGTATGCAGGATCACACCGGTGGCGTTGATGACCGGGCGAAGCGAGTAAGTCAGCGATCTTTCGAGTTGTTGTTGAATCGCTTGTGGCAGATCATCGATGGCAGCTTTGATGTCGCTTGCCTCCAGCGAACCTCCCGCTACATTGCTACGCAAATCATCCACCGCTGCGCGCGAAGCCTCCACAGTGGCTGCGCGGCCAAATCGTTGGACGAGTATTTCCACCTCTCTGTCGCGCAGCAGTTCGTCGACGGAAGGCAGCAGGCGAAAGAGATCGGGCTTGCTAGTTGCGGTCACGGTCTTCCAGTTTGCGCCGTGGCTGGCACGGATTCAAGTTTCACGTTTAGAGTAATCACCTGTCGTACTCCGAGCCTGAGAACGCTTTCGAGACCCCGGAAATCGAAACCTGACCCTGCTCTTCATCTCCAGCGGAGCGCCCTCCGCAGGATAAATCCGATCGCAATTCCCGCCACAATCAGGCGTGCCGTTGCCCTCGGATCGAAGAAGGGTATCCAGCGCGTGTTGGCTTCGGTCACCTCCAACACGCCGACGGGGCAGACGCTGACGCCGCCTCCACCGCCTGAGCCGCCGAGGGCATCTTCGCTCTTCGACTTGTTTTCGCCGCCGCCACCCGCGCCCAGGCCATAGTTCACGCGCGCGACGGTGATGATGGTTCTGCCGTGGGCCTCAATCGGCTCGCCGAAAACGTTTTGCACTTTTCCGCTGCTGGCAAAGCGGTCGGAAAGCGTGGTCAGGATTTCTTTGGGATCGAGCATGGCAAACTCCTCGTGGGGTTGGATGCAGCATGGCGCGGTCGGGCGCGACTTACCGGGACGTGGGAGTTTATGGGGATCGCCACCCAGGACTAGGCTCTGGGCTGAGTTGAGTCGTCCCGCGCCGCGCGGGACGAGAGAGCGCTGCCGCAGCCGCGCAGATGAAGGCTGGAACCACCAATCAGCCCACTTCTACTAGTCCGTAGCGCCGGTTCCAGCGCGTGCGCAGGTGTTTTACGGCGCGGCCGAGCTCCTCCTTGGTGACGTCTGCCTTATTGCCTGAGAGGACATACCCAGCTTCCTTGCGCGCCGCTTCCAGCAGGTCGCGATCTCGCAGCAGGTTTGCCACGCGGAAGTTCGGAATGCCGGCCTGGCGCGTACCGAAGAATTCGCCTGGGCCGCGCTGCTGCAAATCGATCTCGGCAATCTCGAATCCGTTTTGCGTGCGCACCATGGCATCGAGACGCTGCTGCGCTTCCTCTGAGACCTTGCCGCCGGTCATCAAAACACAGTATGACTTGGCGGCACCGCGTCCGATGCGCCCGCGCAACTGATGAAGCTGCGAGAGGCCGAAGCGCTCGGCATGTTCGATGACCATGACGTTGGCGTTGGGCACATCGACACCAACCTCGATGACCGTGGTTGATACCAGCACCTGGATCTCTCCGCGCTTGAAAGCCGCCATGGTGGCGTCTTTATCGTCGGCGCTCATGCGGCCGTGCAGAAGCCCGACGTGCAGGCTGGAGAACTCATGCGAGCGCAGGTGTTCGTGCATCTTGATGGCGGCTTTCAGCTCTCCCTCCATTGCGCCTTCTTCAATCACCGGATAGACGATGTACGCCTGATGCCCTGCGGCCACCTGCTTGCGCACGAACTGCCAAACCTCGTCGGCGCGCTCGTCGCCGACGCGGCGCGTAGTGATCGGCGTCCGCCCGGGCGGAAGCTCGTCGAGGATGCTGGTGTCGAGGTCGCCATAGATCGTCAGCGCAAGGGTGCGTGGGATAGGAGTCGCGGTCATCACCAGCACGTCGGGTTCGAGCGTCGCGGATTTAGGCTGACGTCCATCACCTGCCACACTCGCTGTTACTCCCGATGCAGCGATTGGCGATTGATCGCCTGCCGGCGCTGCATCAGCCTTCTTCATCAGCTTGAAGCGCTGCATCACGCCGAAGCGATGCTGCTCATCGACGATCACCAGCCCCAGCTTATCGAACTCAACCGACTCCTGGATAAGCGCGTGGGTGCCGATGACCAGTTGCGCGTTGCCTTGCGCGATGTGCCGGCGGAGCTGCTTCTTGCGGCCCGTCTCCTGCGAACCCGTCAGCAGCACGATGCGATATCCGGCAGCTTCGAGGATCTGCCGCGCCGAGAGGTAATGCTGCGTGGCGAGGATTTCCGTCGGCGCCATCAGCGCGACTTGATAGCCGTTCTCGATGGCGATGACTGCCGCCTCGAATGCGAGGATGGTTTTGCCGGAGCCGACATCGCCTTGCAGCAGACGGCGCATGGGCACGGGCGCGGTCATGTCGTCGGCGATCTCTTTCAGCACCCGCTTCTGCGCAGCCGTGGGATGAAATGGCAGGATGCGCTTGATGGCATCGCGCACGCGATCGGTGACGGGAAACGCGACGCCACTCTGCGCGCGAACTTTGCGGCGCTTTAGCTCCAGGCCGAGCTCGAGAAAGAAGAGCTCTTCGAAGATGAGTCGAATATGCGCGGGTGTGCGCGCGGCCATCAACTGCGTCAGGCTCTCGCCCGGCTCGGGCCAGTGCGCCTGCCAGAAGGCGGGACGGCGGTCGATGAGGTTCATGCGCCCGCGAACGATTGCGGGGATCGCGTCGGGAATCTCCGGTCCAAGGTTCTCCAGCATGCCGTGAATCACACGGCGAAACCAGCGTGCCGTAAGCCGCCCGTTGCCGGCGCTTTCATAGATGGGCACGATGCGCCCGACCTCGAGCGACTGCTCTTCCTTGCCAGCCTCAGGATCGGAAGGATCGTGCAGGATCTCGAACTGCGGCTGAATAATCTGAAAGCGATGTCCGCCGCGATCTCCCGCCTCGACCTTGCCATAGAGCGCGATCAGCATGCCGGCGCGGAACTTGTCTCGCAGATAGGTCGCGTTGAACCAAATGCACTTCAGCGTGTCGCGGCCCTGGCCGACGGTCATTTCGAAGATTGGCATGCGGCGCGTGCGGAAGAGTCCGAAGGTACGGACGTCGGCGATGATGCTGGCCATCTCGCCGGTACGAAGCTCGCCGATGCCGCGCGGGTTCAGGCGATCTTCGTAGCGGAAGGGCAGGTAGTAGAGCAGGTCCTCGACCGTGCTGATGCCCTTTTCCAGCAGGATTTCGGCGAAGTGCGGGCCGATGCCTCTGACGTATTGCACGCTGGTGGTGAGGTTGAGCACTGGGTTGATGGTAAATCAGCCGCAAGCTTCGAGCCGCTAGCTTCTTTTCTGGCATCGCCCAGGCCCGCTGCGGTGTCCAACCTAATGCGTGGGCCGACGACTGCTCAAACAGACCATTGCCATCGTGGTTGGCAATCTCATTTATTTCTTTGTCCTGATGCCTCACCTGCCGCCGGCGGGAAGGCACCGTCCGGACCGGCTGGATCTCGGGCTGATCGTGGATTTCTGGGTGTGCGTGGTCTTGTATGGGCTGATCGAACTGGCCGATCGACGGTGGCGTAGGAGCGAGTGAAAGCTCGTCATGAACTGCGATAGGTTTCGTTCCGCTTAACCCTGTTTGCGCAGGGTGAACAAGACGAACGTGTACTCCAGCCCGTACTGCTCCCAGCGAATCGGCTTCTCTTCGCATTCCAGATCGACATCTCCCGTGAGTTCGAATCCCAGCGAGCGCGCAAACTCAAGCGCCGACCCGATCTCCGGCCTGGTGAAGATCTTGATGGGCGTGCCGTGCGCGGTCTGGCCGCGTGTTTCGATCGGCGTCGGGTAATAGTCGGTCGAGGTAATGAGCAGCCCACCCGGTTTGAGCAGGCGATGCATCTCGCGAAAATAGCCAGCCAGCGGCACGCCGTGCTCGATCACGCTGAGACAGGTGATGGCGTCGAAGAAGCCGTCGGTGAAGGGTGTGCGCGTGAGGTCGCCGGGAATGTAGCGGATCGGCCCTCGGCGCGTGGGATCGGTGAAGCTCAGGTTGATGCCATAGAGTTCGCGATAGCCGTAGAGGAAGAGCGCGGGCAGGACGTTGCTGTAGATTTCCGCGCCCGCGTCGAGGATGCGCCCCGAGCGATCTGTGCTCGTAAGAATTGTCGTGACGGCCGCCAGGTGGTCCCAGTCTTTCTCCGGCCCGCGGTGCGAAGGAACGTGCAGGCGTTCAGCGTTCGCGTGTGCCGCTTCCCATTCGGCCCTTGTCTTCAGGGTTCCGTTGGCGATGTTCGGCCCGGGAGGTTGGGAGAGGCGGCCCGCGCCGAATTTTCTCTTGAGATAGAAACGGTACACGGGCCTGGGACGAAGAAGAATTCCTTTCACGCGGCGAAAGAAGCGGCGCGTTGGGGGGATCTGCGGAGCAAGTGACGTCGGATTATTCAAATTAGGAAGATATTCGCAGACGCACAGTCCTGCAACCTCGGGAGAATGAGAACACGTGTGGATCGCACGCCGACGCGTGGTCGCCCGAGGCGCGGCAAGTGGTTTCGGCAGAACCGGATCGTCAGGGCGCGGCGTGCGGCGCGACGGAAGAGGCCGCGAAAAACCTTGTTGACATAGGCTCGGACGGCGCTCAGCCCGAAGGGCGGCACAATCGGAGCCCAGGACGTGAGTCCTGGATATGGAGGTGCCCGTAGGAGGAGTCAGGACGACACAACCTCAGGCCGTCCCTACGGGACTCACAAATATTCTTCACTCGACCCAGGACTCCGCTTCGCTGCGTCCTGGGCTAAAACCGTGCGCCGCGCCTACGGCGCTCGGTTCTGAACAATCGCAACTCGCTGCCGAACTCGTCAGCCAACAGTGATGTCCTGATACAAAACCAGCTGTCGCAATCGTCTCAGCGCGAATTGAAGTATTCTGGATAGTGGCCGTGAGCTTTGGGGCCACGCGAAACCGGGTCAGCGCGGTTTTGCTCAGCATCCAACTGACGAATGGCCGACCTCTCGCAACCTTCCGAAAAAGAATCCCTGCGTTCAGTATTGAAGGAAGAAGAGCAGGAGTTCACCCGGCCCGCCTCGCGCGCCTCACGAGTGGCATTGGCGGTGCGCGCGCTACGGCATCGCAACTTCCGGCTGTTCTTCGCCGGCCAGCTGATCTCACTCATCGGCACCTGGATGCAGACTGTCGCACAGTCGTGGCTGGTCTATCGCATGACGGATTCGGCCTTCCTGCTGGGCGCGGTCGGCTTCGCCAGCCAGATTCCCGTCTTCATCATGGCGCCCGTGGGCGGCATCGTTGCTGACCGCAACAATCGCCATCGCGTGGTCATCGGCACGCAAACCGCGTCGATGATCCTCGCCGGCATCCTCTCGGCGTTGACGCTCAGCGGCCGCGTGCAGGTATGGCACATCATGGTGCTGGCTGCAGGACTCGGCGTGGTCAATGCATTGGATATCCCCGCTCGGCAGGCGTTCCTCATCGACATGGTCGGACGCGAAGACCTGATGAACGCCATCGCCCTAAACTCCTCGATGTTCAATGGCGCGCGCGTTATCGGGCCGGCGGTTGCGGGAATTCTGGTTGCTTCAATCGGCGAGGGCTGGTGCTTCTTCGCGAACGCGGTCAGCTACATTGCGGTGATCGCGGGCCTGCTGATGATGCGCATCCGGCGCGCCGCGCGCCTGGAAACGCGAGGATCACCAGTAGAAAATATTTTGGAAGGCTTCCGTTATGCGCGCAACACGGGACCGTTTCGCGCGATTTTCCTGCTTCTGGGCCTGGTAAGTTTCGTCGGCATGCCATATAGCATCCTCATGCCGCTCTTCGCCGATCAGATCCTGCATGGCGGCGCGCGAGGCCTCGGTATTCTCATGGGCGCCACCGGTGTCGGCGCGCTGCTGGGCGCAATCAGTCTCGCCGCGCGCGTCGGTATCCGCGGGCTGGGCAGGCTGATTGCGATTTGCGCCGCAGGCTTTGGTGTCAGCCTGATACTGTTCTCCTCGTCGCGAGTTTTTTGGCTCTCGACGCTGCTGCTCGTGCCCGTAGGATTCTTCATCATGGTGCAGATGGCGTCGTCGAATACGCTGATTCAATCGATGGTGCCCGATCAGCTGCGCGGGAGAATTCTGGCGGTCTACTCGATGATGTTCATGGGCATGGCGCCCTTCGGAGCTCTCTCGGCCGGAGCTGCGGCGCATAGGATTGGCGCGCCCTGGACGGTGGCGCTCGGCGGCGTCGCGTCGGTCGCGGGCGCGGTGATGTTCTGGATGCACCTGCCGTCAATCCGGCAGGAGGCACGCGAGCTGATCCTGGCGCAAGGAATGAGCGCGGGAATTCCGGCCCAGGCAGTCAACGACGCGGCGGCTGTCATTGGCGAAATGGATCGCGATTTGTCTGGGCGTTAGTGGCTTGTTGTCGCCGGCTTATGCACCGTGCTGCCGCTGGTGACACCAAGGCGCCGCAAACGATCGCGCGCCTGCGAAGCTTCAATCGATCGCGGATAGCGCGCGATCAGGCTGTTCAGCTCGCGGACGCCGGCATCGCGCTGTCCGAGCTCCAGTAGAGCGTATCCCTTCTTGAGCTGCGCCGTGGCAGCCTTGTTTCCACCGGGATACTGCTCCAGCACCTTGTCGTAATCCTTCACCGCCGCTTCGAAGCTGCCCTGGCGATACTCGATGTCCGCAAGATAGAACTGCGCATTCCCGGCGAGATCGGTATTCGAGTAGTACTTGATGTAGTCGCCGAACTCCTGCGAGGAAAGATCGTACTTGCCGGAGTTATAGTCGCGCAGCGCGTTGTTGTAGAGCTGGTCCGGCGGCGGCGCATTCGAGGTCGTCTCACCACCAGGCGCCCCGGCGTTGGGAGCGCCTGCCGGAGCGGCAGTCATCCCCGGCTGACCGGAGGGAATGTTCGTGCCGCCCTGCTGCATGTCATCAAGCTGCTTGCTCACCTTCGCCAGGCGCGACTTCAGCTCGTCCACCGAGTCATGCAACGACTGCACCTGGCTGGACAACTGATCGATCTTGCCGTTGTTGTCGGTGCTCAGCCCCTGCATCTTGTTTTGCAGATCGGTGACGGCGGCGTTCATCTTGTTCACGCTGTCGGCGCTCTGCTCGATCAGGTTCTTCATCACGCCCATGTTCATGTCGATGGACTGCTGCATCCGTGCCACCTGGTCCTGCAACGACTGCACCTGGGTTTGCAGCTGGATGATTTCCTTGCTTACAGCGTAGGATGGAACTTCGAAAGCCAGCACGATTGCGACAAGTGCCGGCCACAACAAGTTATTGCGAAATCGCATAGGTCATGTCCGGTAAAGAAATTTCGATCGCCTTCAGAAGAGACTATGGTACGACGAGGATGTCACCCGCGACCAAGAAAAGACGCGGGGCGGTAGCCGGCCGCCCCATGTTCGTCACCTGCTCGCGCTATTGCTGATAGGCAAAGTGCGCGCGCCGGTTTTGCGCCCAGCACGACTCGGTGCTCTCGGTGCAAAACGGCTTCTCCTTGCCGTAGCTGATGGTGCGAATCCGGTCGGCCGGAATTCCCAGCGAGATCAGCGCCTGCTTGGCGGCGTTGGCGCGATTGTCGCCCAGCGCCAGGTTGTACTCGGTCGAGCCGCGCTCGTCGCAGTGTCCCTCGATGATGAACTTCATGTTGGGATGCTGCTGGAGGAAGCGCGCGTCGGCCTGCAACACCTGCTGATACTGCTGCGTGATCTCGTAGCTGTCGTAGTCGAAGAAGACGTCCTTCATGTTCTGGGCAAACATCTGGGCGTCCGTCTCATTCGACGCCTGTGGCGGCGGTGGCGGCGCCGGCGTCACCGTCACGCGCGCGGTGGCTTCCTGGGTCCCGGTATCGTTCTTCGCCACCAGGCGATAGGTCGTCGACTCGGGGGGTGTCATCGTTCGCGAGCCGCTGGGATCAACCTTGCCGATCCCGTCGATGCTCACGTCGGTGGCGTAGTCGGTCTTCCAGATCAGCGTGGTCGACTGCCCGGCGTTAATCGTGTTGGGATTGGCAGTCAACGAAGCGGTCGGCGCCGGAGTTGGCGGCGGTGGTGGCGGCGGTGGCGGTGGCGGTGCCTTCTTATGACACGCTCCCACCAACATGACGACGGCCAGCGCGATCGCGGCTTTGCTCCATTGACTCCATTTGCGATTCAACTCTTCTCCTCCGTTTCAGTGCGAGAGCACTCGCAGTTATTGATGACCGGCCGGAAGTGTGCTCCCTTCGCGGCCTGGAGAGCTTTTGGCTCGTGGCTCTTAGCTCTTGGCCTTTAGCTCTTAGTAATCAAGCTCCCTGCCTTATTTGCCCCCCGTAAGAAACAAGCCGGTGTGTAGCCGACTTCAAAGCTACAAAGGTAAAAGCTAATAGCTTAAGAGCTAAAAGCCTATTTAAAACTCCAGTTCGGCTGCGAGTTCTCGCCCGACGTCGTCAATTGCCGCGCCTCGCTGCCGTCGGCCAGCATCGTCCAGATCTGCGTCTTCCCTGTACGATTCGACTGGAACACGATGTGCCGCCCGTCCGGCGACCACGATGGAAAATCATTTCGCCCGCCATCGTGCGTCAACTGCGCCCACTGCTTGCTCGCTACATCCATGATGTAGATGTCGCTCGCGCCCGGCGCTCCCGGTCCATAATGCCGCACCCACGCAAACGCCAGGAACTGGCCATTCGGCGACCAGGACGGCGACACCGCATATCCCTGATCGGTAACGCGCGCAAGGTTCGTCCCATCTGATGCCATCGTGTAGATCTGCGGCAGCCCGGTGCGCCCGCTTACCCACGCGATCTGCGCATTCGTCTTCGGATTCCACGTCGGCGACACATCCGGCCCCTTGCTCTGCGTCAATTGCCGTGAACTCCCGCCCGTCGAGCTGACGCTGTAGATCTCGGTATTGCCGCTCTTCGACGACGAGAACGCGATGTTCTGCCCGTCCGACGACCATGCCGGCGAGTAGTTGTCGCCGCCGAAATATGGGAAGCTCACCAGACGACTGAGGTCCTTCGAGTACATCAGGATCTGCCAGCCCTGCTTGGTGACGCCCGAGAACGCCACTCGCGAGCCATCCGGCGAAACATGCGGCGACAGCGCAATGGAGCCGAGATGCGTCAGCTGTTTCTGGTTCGCTCCGTCGTAATCCATCTGCCAGATTTCTTTCGACCCGCTGCGCGAGCTGACAAAATAAACATGACTCTCGGCGATGCCGGGAACGCCCCCGCCCAGCCGGAAGATGATCTCATCGGCGAAGCGGTGCGCGATTACGCGCGCGTTCTCGTCCGTCGCCTGCTCGCGATACTGCTTGCCCAGTACCTGCGGCGATTGCGGATTCTTGGTGTCGTACAGCCAGCCCTGCACATTAAAGAATCCGCCGCTGACACCAAGGTTGCCAAAGGCCAGCATGCTGGCATTGGGCGGCGCGCTGCCCCACTCGTTCAGGCGCACCTCCTGCGGCGCCCCCGGGATCGACAGCGGGAAGAAGCTGCGCGAAACCATGTCGAAGATGCCGGCGTTCTGCAGGTCGTTGGAGAACGTGACGTTGAACGTCATCGCCAGGTTCTGCGTTCCGCCGTCCGTGGTGACCGTCTTGAAGTCCGGCGCAGCCAGCCGGATCTTCTCCACCCCAAGACCTGTTCCGGTACGAATCCAATCCTGGGCCGAAAGAGACGTGATGACGAGGAGAGCGAACAGCGAGCACGAAAAGAAAGATTTCATCCGACGCATTTCAACCATGAGCTCCAATATGATTCCGCAACCGCAAGCCCGATGGACTGCCTGCAGCTATCGTTTGTAGTCAAACCAAAACTCCACCGCCACATATCGCCCGTTGTACTCCGGCGGCAACGGCCCGAACGTATCGATCCTCTGCAAAGCCCGCATCGCCGACAAATCCAGCGACGGCACTCCGCTGGACTGCTCCACGCGAATACTTCCCGGCTCGCCCGAGCGGCTGATCTCGAAGTAGATGTACACGCGCCGCGCGGTATCGACATTCGGATCGACCTCGTACTTCAGCCAATTCTCCGAAACCTTCCGCCGTACCGCGTCGACATACCACCCGAAGCGGCTGCCGAAATCGCCTGTGCCTCCGCTGAAGCTCAGTCCACCCTTCGCGCCGCCGGCGGAAAACGAACCGTACGGCCCGCTCACCGGCCCGCCTTCGCCGAAGGGAATCTTGTTGTCCTCGACCTTCGCCACTTCCTTCGGCGGTGGCTTCTTCGGCTCGCTCTTGCGAATCCCTTTCAGCTTGACGTCAGGCGCGGGCAGCTCAATCGCCTTCGGCTGCTCCTTCTCCACCTCGCGAACCTGCGCCACGCTCAGCCCCTTCGACTCATTCGCGAGCACGTTCCGCGTTTGCGTCTGCGGAGCCGGCAGCGGAATGCTGTTGACCAGCGTCGCGCTCATTGCCCCGCCGCCACCGGTTGTGCCGCCCCAGCTTTCACCGCGCCCAACAGGAATCAGATAGCCGAACAGCGCCAGGACAAATAATCCGACATGCAGCGCAAGGGAGCCGATCAGCGGGCCCTTAACGTTGCCCTCCGACGCGAAAATGTCAATGTCCGCGTCCATTCTTCTCCAGCGGCTGGGTAACGATGCTCACGTTGGTAATGCCGGATTGCTTCACCGCGTCCATCACCGTGGCAAAGGCGCCGAAGGGCACGTTCTCATCGGCGCGCAGGTAGACGGCCTGCCCTTCGGGGTCGCGCATCTTCTCGCGAATGCGCTGGCCGATCTGGTTGATGTTGACCGGCTGATTGTTCAGGAAGACATTCTGGTCGCGGTCGATGGTGATCACCAGCCGTTCCTCGGTGATCTCCTTGACCGTCTTGGTGTGCGGAACCGCGACTTCAATACCCGACTGCAGCACCGGCGCGGTCACCATGAAGATGATCAGCAGCACCAGCACGACATCGACCAGCGGAGTGACATTGATGTCGGCCAGCGAGGTCTGCGTTCGACCCTGGGCGTTGGTGAAAGCCATTACCGCCGCTCCACTGCCGCCGGCTGCCGCGCTGCTCCGGCTTGCGCGCGCTCCACTTCGTTGACCAGTTCCAGGCTGAAGTCATCCATGCGCGCGCCGAACTCGCGAATCTGCTGCGTGAACGCGTTATAGCCGATGACCGCGGGAATCGCGGCGAAGAGTCCGGCCGCGGTGGTGATCAGCGCTTCCGAAATTCCGGGCGCAACAGCGCGCAACGTCGCCGATCCAGCCGTTCCCAATCCGTGAAAGGCATCGATGATGCCCCAGACCGTTCCAAACAGTCCGATGAACGGCGTGACCGCACCCGTGGTCGCGAGCCATGGCAGACGGCTCTCCAGTCGCGTTAACTCCTCCGAAGCGGCGATCTGCGTCGCCCGCTGCAATGCGGCCATGCGAATGGGATAGGTCGTCTGCTTGCGCAGTTCGCTGTAGGCGCCCTCGAAGACCGCGACCAGAGGACTCGGTTTGAACTGCTCGACCACGGAGGCCACGTCATTCAGACGCTCCGACTTGCGGAACATGCGCATGAAGCGATTGCTCTGCGTCCGCGCGCGCCGGAACAGCCCCCATTTGGAAAAAATGATGGCCCACGACGCAACACTGAAGATCAGAAGGATGATGAGGACAGTCTTGGCGACGAGACCGCTGCTTTCAATCAGACCTGAGATTTCACCGCCGATGGCCGAAGCGAGCAACACAGGAAACAGATTCATGAGACAGAACGCGCTCAACTTTCGTTACTGGCATTATAAGCATTTGACGCAGCAGACGCAGGGATGTGGGACGGGGTTCCGAGTGAGTAAAGAGGCTGTCGGCTGTCGATGCTTCGCTCCTCGCTCTTGTCTCTTGGCATTTCGCTTTTCGTGGACATGCCTGTTCGCCTCACTTATCTGGCGAAGGGCGAACAGAGAAAGGCGAAAAGCGCGCGGCTGAATGCTGACTGCCGACTGCTTCCCTGCTACACTTCGCACGAGAACCACTGTGCTCCTCGAATTGCGGGTCGAAAACTACGCCGTCATCGACAACGTAGCCGTCGAATTCGCCCCCGGCCTCAACCTCCTGACCGGCGAAACCGGCGCGGGCAAGTCCATCCTCATCGACGCGCTCGCGCTGCTGCTCGGCGACAAGGCCTCGAGCGACGCCATCCGCCACGGCACCGACAAGGCAACCGTCTCCGCGGTCTTCGAAAACGACTCGCCGGCGATCACCTCGGTTCTGGCAGACAACGGCATCGACGCCGACGAAGACCAGGTCATCCTTCGCCGCGAAATCTCCACCAGCGTCAAAGGCCGCGTCTTCATCAACAACCAGCCGGCAACGGTAGCCGTGCTGAAGGAGCTTGCTCCGCACCTGGCCGTGATCCACGCGCAAAACGAGGCCGTGCTGGCCTTCGATGCGGCATCACGCCTGCAATTACTTGATACCTTCGCCGCATGCGATAACTCCACCACAGCGACCGCCTTCGAAGCGTGGAACTCCGTCCGCCAGCACATTGCCGATCTGGAACGTGACGAGCACGACCGCCTGCGTCTGCTCGATCTATGGAGCTTCCAGCGCAAGGAAATTGCCGACGCCCGCCTGCAACCAGGCGAAGACACGAAACTCGAATCCGAGAAGCGCGTCCTGGCCAATGCCGAACGCGTTCGCACCGCCGCCATGGCGGCCTATGATGCGCTGTATGAGAGCAACTCGTCTGCGGCAGCGAACGTCCGCGCCGCCACGCGCCAGATCGAAGAGCTCTTGCGCTTCGACGAACAGTTCCGCGACGCCATCCCCGAGCTCGAGTCCGCCCGCATCACCATCGAAGACATCGGCCAGCGCCTTCGCGACTACGGCGAAGGCATCGAAGCCTCACCCGAGCGCCTGGCCGAAGTGGAAGATCGCCTCGCGACGCTCGATCGTCTCAAGCGCAAATACGGCCCCACGCTGCAAGATGTGATCGCGCTCGGAGACGAACTCGAGCGCAAGCTCAGCGAAATGGACAACAAGGACGAAACTTTGCGCAAGCTGCGCATCGAGCTGAAGAATGCAGCCGAGAAATATCTCGATGCGTCGCGCGCTCTCTCCCGCCAGCGTTACGACGCCGCGCGCAAGCTGGAGAAGCTGGTCGAAGCTGAGATCAACGAGCTGGCAATGAAGGCGCGCTTCAAAGTCGAAGTCAGCGGCACCGACGAAGAATCAAACTGGACGCCGCGTGGCTTCGATCAAGTGCAATACCTGATCTCGGCCAATCCCGGCGAGCCGCTCGGTCCGGTCGACGAAATCGCATCGGGCGGCGAACTCTCGCGCGTCATGCTGGCGCTAAAAACCAGCATCGAGTCCGGTCAAAGCAAACGCGCAGGGCGCAACGGGGCAACTCCTCAGACCACCCATCAGCGCACCCTCGTCTTTGACGAAATCGACAGCGGCATCGGCGGCCGCGCCGCCGAAGCGGTCGGCAAGAAGCTGAAACAACTCTCGCGCACCAAGCAGGTGCTGTGCATCACGCACCTGCCGCAGATCGCCTCCTTCGCTGATCAGCATTACCTCATCGAAAAGCGCGAATCCGCCGGCAGAACCAAAACTTCTGTCCGCGCTCTCGACGTGGAAGAAAGAACTCGCGAAATCGCCCGCATGATCAGCGGAGCCAAGCTGACCGATACCTCGCTCAAGCACGCCGAACAAATGCTGAAAGCAAACTCGTAGCGCCGATCGGCAGATCGTGCGCTATACCTACTTGCGCTGAAAAGGTAACGGAAACGGCGAGGAGTGAGGCTAACGCTTCTGCGGCCCTTGAACGGTGATCTCGGCGGAATCGAACTTCGCCAGGTCCGCCTTGGTCGTTGCCGTCACGTGGAAGGTGCCGGGGGTATTCGGTGCGATGTAAACCGCCTGCGCCGACACGGCCCCGCCAATCGATTTCGCGCCTCGCGGAATGATCCGTCCGCCCGCGTCTCCTTCATCGATGGTCCAGCTCACGTCCGTATTGTCGGTGCCAACGATACTGGCGCTGAAGTCGTACGCCTTGCCCATTCCCACTTCGGCGTTGACC
>DATFSK010000102.1:0-49326 GCA_035262645.1 Terriglobales bacterium | reverse complement strand
TGTTTTTCCTATATCGTTCGCTCATTTGCGGCAAGCATACAGGTGCCGCTCAACTAACACAAAGCGAGCGACCCTTCGCACCCCACGCCTTTTCCGCTGTCGCCTGAAGGCGACAGTCCCCAAGGCGTAACTTCTATGGCGGAACGACGCACTGAGACTGAATATCTGCATGTGCTGGCGACCTATTCCCACAGCAAATTCCCTGTTATCCCCTCAGAAATTCCCGGTTCGGATTCGGCAGATTTGGACAAAAAACCGCTAGAAAGCCCATAAACACTGGCGAGAATCGATTAGGAAGGCCGTTTGAGTCGAAGAATTCCCTGTTAACGCAGCGGACTGCATCCGCCGTCATTAAGTCTTAATAATCAACAACATGAGAGAGAATAGCGAGCTTCTCGCGTATTTCCGGCCAAATACCCTAACTTCTGCCACCAAAAGGGACGAGAGAAACATTCTTCGCTCGAAGCTGTGGGGGAATATGGTCCGAATTCTCTGTTCGCTGGTTCCGTAGTGCACTTTCGGGGGTTGCCCCCTTTCAGGCTCCTCGTCCTGGATCGTCCTACCCATTGTTTTGCCGCTCACTTTGCCAGCCACTTCGCATACGCACAGATGTCGATCATGGGTACCGTTGCGGTGCTTTGGAGTCTGCAATCAGCTCGAAAAACGGGTTTCTCTTGCGGGCTAATGACGGGCTTCCCTCTCTCATTGCAACTAAACATGCCGTGCGCAGCTACGCTCCCGAGATCCAGCTCGCCATCCGCCTCCCGTCCGCGAGAGCATCGGTAAGGGCCTCGCCCGAGCGAGGAGTCGCTCTCTAGCGTCAGAAGTCCACCAAGAACACGTCCAGGCGTTTTCGGTGGGTAAACGCCGTCGGCATGTGGAGCTCACCGGAATTGTAGTGGGTGGGAAGATGTGCCGGTAGAGACGGGAGAGCATGAAGTGACCGGCAAGTCGCGCGGCGCGAGCACCGCGAAGAGAACGGTTGGGGGAGCCGCTCTTGGACTCATCGGTACCGCTGGCCCTCCACGGACTTTGAAGTTGAGAGTCGCAGAAAACATGATGGCTCGGTCTGAGCATGAGCTACATCCAACTGCCTCGTTCTCCGTACATATCGATTACCTTCGCAAGCCGGTGGCAACCGTTTTCCCAATTGGTGAAGAGTGCCTGTTCCAGCCTGTCGCGGTCTCCCGCGACGAGTGCAGCAATAATTTCTTCGTGCTCCTCAACAGAAAGATGAAGTTCGCCGATGATGGAACTCGCATAGAGACGCCAATAACGCTCGGTCTGGGGCTCGATGGCTCTGTGCAAGGCGGTTAATCGCGCTCCCGAGCCTGCAGCGAGAAGCAGGCGATGAAATTCATGATCCAGGTCGAATATCTCGGGGCCATGATAGCCGCGCTCTCGAGCAATTTTCGCCAGCTTTTCATTCACGCGCTTCAGTTTTGCGGCCAGTTCATCGCGATCTCGCTGAGGCAATGCGGCGACGCGACGCCCGGATAAGCCTTCGAGACGCCCAATAATCGGATAGAGTTCGTTGGCGTCTTCCTTGGTCAAGGGCGCGACGATCATGCGCGATTTGCTGGAATTGCGATATTCGACAACATATCCTTCACGCAGGAGCAGATAAAGAGCCCCTCGGATCGGGGTCCGGCTCATGTTCAGGTGATCGCACAGATCTCCTTCGACGATCCAGGTTCCCGGCGCCAGTTTGCAGTGAACAATCAAATCGCGGATACGCTGGAAGGCAGTGCCGACGCTCGTGCCATGTTCGGGCTTGGGAGAACGTTTCTTGAGCTTGGTGGCTTTCGTGATTGAGGGTGCCATTCACCTTCCGCTTTCCATCTCCGGACACACTTGAGTACAGTAACGGCATTTCATCCGAAACTTTGCTCTCGTTGATCAATTCTAGCAATTTCTCAGACGAGTTGTAGCCAAACTGCGACATGACGCAATCGTTTGGCCGCGGGTCGCGGAGGAAAATGCCCGCCGCATTCATACCTGCAAATGCATGCAGCGGGGATACAACGACGGTAGTGGGCGCTTTAGAAGCGGAAGTTGCCGCGGACCTCAATCCTCCGTGGAAGGTTGGCCGTGGTCGAAGTTGTGCCGAACGTACCATCCTGAACGCCGCTATCCATGCCAGTCCAGGCAACATGATTGAAGGCGTTGAGGAACGCACCCTGCACAGTAAGATTCATCTCCCTGTGTATCGGGACGACCTTCGTGATTTCCAAATCCGTATTAATCCACTTCGGACCGTGAAGCCACATCAGCGTGCCAAATTTCCCGGCGTTGAAGTTAGGGCTGATGTACTGCTTGTTTGCCTGCCCCGAACTCGAGATGTACTTTGGATCAAACAGGCTCACCAGTCCGCTTCCAGCCGGCCCGGGACGTACCCGGATCTGGCTCTGTAATTGCGAGACAGTAACTCCATTCAGCTCGATGCCAGAGTCGTTCTGGTTCACGGTCTGCGTTCCGCCCGTGAAAAGAAATGGATCACCGGTCTGCCGAGTAAGGATGATGCCTGCGGTCCATCCACCGATGACCGGGTTCAGGAACTTGTTGTCTGTCAGGAATGGCTGCCCGTGTCCGAAAGGCAGATCGTAGGTTCCGCTCAGATGGAAGACCTGGCGGATATCGAAGGCGCTCGGAAAGTAATTTAGATGAGTATTGCGCAGCGTGTAAAAACCTCCTGCGCTGTTGTTGAGGGTGTTGGAGTTCAGACCGCTGCCGCCCGCCGACGCTTTGCCGCCTCCGCCATAAAAACCGGGAGCCGTACTGCCCTGCACGTTGTTTTCAAGCGAGTGCGACCAGGTGTAGTTGGCATTGAACTGCATGCCGTGGTTCAGTCGCTGGCGGAACTCTGCCTGCAACGCGTTGTAGTTCGAGTACCCCATATTCGTCATCTCAAAAATGCCCTGTCCGGCAGCAAATGGATTTACCTGGAAGAAGTTGATCGGATACGTCCCGGTAGCGGGAAGACCTACCGTATCGCACCCGCTGAAGCTCGTAATCATGGAGCAGAGAAAACTGGGATTGCCGGCAAGCGCATTGGCGAAGGCTCCTGCCTGTCCCTGCTGTAGGTATGTGATGAATTGGCCGCTGGTGTAATTACTGGATGCGCCCGTCGCGGCGAAGGCCTGGTCGAAGATCGGTGTGGGCTGCGACCCCTGGAATGTGGTTCCACTAGATGCTGCAAGGTTAGCCTGCGCCGCTGTGAAGTTGCCCAGGAACCCGTTTTCGAAGATATTCACCTCGTTGTAGTTCACGCCGAGCCACTGGTTGCGCGAGACGTTGCCTACGTAACGCATCTCGACGACGCTGTTAGCGCTGAGCGCACGCTGGATGCCGAACTGCCACGACTCCACATAGGGCTGCTTGATGTGAGGATCGAACGTGAGGTACGACGTTCCGCTGAAGGCCTGGTACGACTCGGGAATGATGGACTGAAACGGCGATGGCGAGGTTGACGCCAACACTGGCGACGAGCCGCCGAGGCTCAAAGAGCCCGCGTCATAGAATCCCGCGCCCGGGGTCGAGCCGCTGGGAGCAACCGGGTTGGCATAGTAGTAGGTGTTGAAGTTTGCGCCGTTGTTGGAGCCGAAGTTCCAGAAGTTCTGCGCACCCTCGGTGTAGTTCTTCCAGGTGTAGCTGGCCCGGATAACGGTCAGTCCGTCGCCGAAGAACTTACCGAGAACAGAATCTGAACTGCCATGGGGGTTCCATGCGAAGCCCACATTCGGTTCCAGGTGAACGTAGGAGGGGCTGTACGCCTCAGAAGCCGGTCCCTCAACCGGATTGGGATTGCCGCCAAGGGTTCCCGGCTTGAAGATGGCGCCGACAGCCGTCGGCCCCCATAGATCAGCAATGGTCGGATGCGTATAGAATCCGGTCTCGTCTTTCGATGCGCCTGTAAAATCCCACCTCAACCCCACATTCATTGTGAGGGTCGGCTTGATCTTCCACGAATCCTCGAAGAACAGGGCCGTCTGATTCAGCCGCTCATGAAGGTCAAAGGAGATCCCGGGCTCGAACTGCTTGGTCTTCGCGTTGACGAATTCGCCAAGGCTGTAGTAAGTCATTCGTCCCGTCAGGGTCGCGTAGAGCCCTTCGACATCGGAAACCGCCGATGCCGGCGCGTTGGCGGGAACAGAGTTGACCAGCGCATTGGTGACGGGGTCGCCCGAAGCGATGTAGTTGACGCCGATGTAAGGCACGAACTGGTTGTTGTAATAGTGATCGACCTCGGTTGCGCTCTCCACACCGAACGACATCGTATGCCGGCCGCGCTGCCAGATGAAATCGTCTTTGACGCTCAGGACCGGGTAGAGCGATCCGCCCCTCAGGCTGTTAAAGCCGTTCACTCCGCTATTCAGCCCGAAACCAAAAGCCAAATCACCCTGCTGAACCATCGTGGCAGTTGGACTATCGATTCCCTGCGAGTTATAGGTAAAGCCGGTGTAGAGATACCCCACGCGAAACGCGTTTACCAGGTTCGGTCTGATGTTCCAGTCGAATCCGGTAACGATCTGGTAATTTCTCTCCACGTTGCTGTACGCCTGGTTGGCGTAGAGCGGGCCAGGATAGGGAGGCCCTCCGGCATTGATATTGTAGTAATTGCTTTCCTTTGCAGATCCGGTCAGGCGGAAAGTCGGACTCAAGTTATAGTCAAGACGCAGCGTGGGGTATTTATTGATTGCAGACCCCTTGTTGAGAAAATTTAGGTTTTGATGGTTTGGGTCAACCCCATCCGGAGTCAGCGTCGCACCTTTGGCGTTGTAGGTCGACGCGATATTCGCGAGGTCTGTTGCGATCAGCGAATTGACGGTTCCTGTGCAGGTTGAACAGCCTCCGCTTGCGCCAGCCTGCAGCACATTGTCGGTCGCACCGGAACCGGGCACGGTGTAGATGCCTGATAGCGCCAGTGGAGTAGCCACAGTGGTGGTCACTCTGGAGCTGAAGGGCTGACGGAAATTCGAGAGACTCACGAAAAAGAACAGCTTGTCTTTGAGAATCGGCCCTCCGACGCTGACGCCGAAATCGTTCTCGAGCAGGAAGCCCCGCTTCACGCCTACATCGTTGCTGACCCAGTCATTCGCATTCAGCCAATCGCTGCGGTAGTCCTCGTAAAGCTGCCCGTGAAACCGGTTTGTGCCGCGCTTGGTCAGGAAGCCTATGTCCATCGCGGCCGTACCGCCTTTGCTGGCGTCCAGTTCGCCCGACTGTACCGTCATCTCCTGCACATCTTCCAGGCGATTGGATATCGAGGGCCCGTCATAATCGAAGCCGCTGCTCTTATTGCGGTTCGTCATGGTCGAGAAGCCGTCAGCGCTGGTGTTTACTGCCCCGCCAGGGAGATTGTTGAAGTTATTCCCAACCGCTCCGGGGACCATAAATGCGAGCGAAAACACGTCGCGCCCGTCGATCGGCAGATTGTCAACCTGCTTCAGATCTATGGTGCTCGCCAGCGTGTTCTGCGTGCCGTCGATCAATGGACTCGTGTCACCAGAAACGGCGACCGTCTCTGTGGTAGTACCGACGGCAAGGGTGACTCGCAGATCAGTCGTCTGGTTCGTCTGGATTGTTACCGAGGAATAAACTTTCGAATCGAATCCGTTTTTTGAAACAGTGAGAATGTAGCGGGCTGGATTGAGAAACGAGAGGACGGCATCGCCAGCTCCCTTGGTGACGGCGTTACGGACGTTGTTTGTCCCAAGATCTCTGAGTTCGATGTGAGCTCCATTAACCGCAGCTCCAGTAGCATCCTGCACCGTGATGTTCAAACCGCCTGTGGAGAGGTCCTGTGCCCGCGCTGATGTCGGCCCGGTGATGGCAAAGACGAGGCCGCAGATCGCGAATAGCGCGTCGAGCAGATGGCGTCGTTGCAGCAGTTGGAGTGCCGCTCGTTTTTGCCTTGTGGTTTTGGTGCGCTGTTCCTGCTCTTTTGCGCTGTTTGCCTGCGAATTCAAGAGCCCACGGGCTCCTTGCGTTCTCATATCCTGTCCTCCAATACGGTCTCTTCCGGGATCGGGCCCATATGCGAATCGGGAAACCTTTTCGCGCTCATTATTCTGACTTTTGAGCCTCTTTTTGCTCTTGAGCGTAAAGAATATGGACCCCTTTTGCGCGATCAGAGAAAACGTATTCTCGAATCGCGCTTGAAAGTCTCTCGAATCGGGCTTGGAACGAAATTATGTATTTAATTTTGTATTTTATGCAAGATAAATTTTCGCAAGGCCTGCAAATCTGATCATTTTTTCTTACCCTGGTCGCTTACCGGCAGGACAACAACTCTCGGCAGGAGGCATACATCTTGACTTCTGGCATTCAATATCGTACACAATCGTCTAAATTCATTTGGCGTGCTTTCTTCCCGCGGCAAAAACCAACCTCTTCCCCGGAGTTCCCGCTGCATTTGAGATTTCCGTCAGGCCCGAATTCCCAGGATCAGAAAAAGGAGTACGACAGGCTCCTCGCGGCCGGTTCCCTCCTTAAGAAAGCGGCCGGCGAGGCTTCGCCCGGGTACACGTTCTCAGGAGGTCTATGAATCGGCGGGTAACTCGAATTGCACTCTTTTTCTTCTTGAGTCTCGTTTGGTTAACGGGCGACGCCCAAGTCGCTGGCTCGGATTACGAGCGAGCCTTGAATCTTCAGAAGAAATACGACTCTCTGGTCGAAAAGCTTCCCGATCCGCCCGTCTGGCAGGAGTCTTTCCATACATTTGTCTATCGAAGATCTGTGGAAGGCGGACATGAGTTCATCCTTGCCAATGCCGAGAACTTGAGCAAAACGCCTGCATTCGACCATGCCAAGCTAGCGACTGCCCTGTCGGCCGCAAGCGGAGAAGATTACAAAGCAGCCACGCTACCTTTCTCGCGATTCCGTTTCACAGACAAGCAATCCGCAATCGAATTCGTACTCGAGGATCTGCGCTGGCATTGCGACTTGGCCGCCTGGACCTGCACCAGTAAACGGCTGCATCCCGACGATGACGACTACGACGGCGACGACTACGCCGACACGCCCACTGTCCTCAACAGCGAACGGGAGACTAAACCTTCCCCCGATGGCCAATGGCTGGCTTTTGTGGAGAACTTCAATCTCTATGTCCATTCCAAAGACGGCAAGGAAAAGTTCGCTCTAAGCGACGATGGTTCGGAGGACAATTACTACGCTGTCAACAGTATCGTCTGGTCGCCCGATTCAAAGCACCTGGTAGCCTATCGCATCCGTCCCGGCTATCGCCGTTTGGTGCGCTACGTTGAATCCTCGCCCAAAGATCAGCTCCAGCCCAAGTACTCGACCATGGTCTATCCCAAGGCCGGAGACGTGCTTCCGCTTCAGCAGCCGACTCTGTTTGACGTAGCCGCAAAGCAGGAAGTATCTATCGATAACTCTCTCTTTCCCAATCCGTATGACCTTTCACCCGCGGTGTGGTGGAAGGACAACCGCGGTTTCACCTTTGAGTACAACCAGCGTGGCCATCAAGTGTACAGAGTCATCGAGGTGGATGCAGCCACCGGTGGCGCGCGCGCGCTCATCACTGAACAAAGCTCGACTTTCGTCGATTATCGCCCGCTAATCATGAACCAGTTCGATACGGGCAAGAAGTACCGTTACGACGTAAGCGACGGCAAAGAGATTATATGGGCTTCTGAACGCGACGGATGGGAGCATCTCTATCTGCTCGACGGCAAGACAGGAGTCAAGAACCAGATCACAAAAGGACCATGGGTGGTCCGCGCAGTTAACCACGTCGACGAGCAGAAGCGACAAATATGGTTTGAAGCCAGCGGCATGAATCCGAATGAAGATCCGTATTTCGTTCACGCCTACCGCATCAACTTCGACGGCAGCGGCCTGACTCCCTTGAACGAAACCGAAGCCGATCATCACGTAGAGTTTTCCGCCGACGGCAAGTACTACGTTGATCTCTGGTCGCGCATTGACTTGCCGCCAACCATGGCTCTGTATCGCACAGAGGATCACAAGCAGTTAACGGTACTGGAACACGTGGATATCGCGAAGCTTCAAGCCGCTGGATGGCACGCACCGGAGGTCTTCAAAGCCAAGGGACGCGATGGGACAACGGACATCTGGGGGGGTGATCTATCGTCCCACCAACTTCGATCCGGGCAAGAAGTATCCGGTAGTTGAAGATATCTACGCCGGCCCGCAAGGCTCCTTCGTTCCGAAGTCCTTCAGTCTGCGCGCCGAGCCGCTAACCGAACTGGGGTTTGTCGTAGTTCAGATGGATGGCATGGGCACGAATAATCGCTCACGCGCTTTCCACGACGTGACCTGGCACAACCTTAAAGACGCAGGATTCGCCGATCGCATTCTATGGCACAAAGCTGCTGCAGCCCGGTATCCGTGGTACGACATTTCGCGTGTAGGAATTTTCGGAACCTCTTCGGGCGGGCAGAGTGCTATGGGCGCCCTGTTGTTCCACCCGGAGTTCTATAAGGTTGCGGTTTCAAACAGCGGATGCCATGACAACCGCATGGACAAGATCTGGTGGAACGAGCAGTGGATGGGCTGGCCCATTGGCCCACAGTACTCCGAATCTTCGAATGTCGACAACGCCTGGCGTTTGCAGGGCAAGCTGATGCTGGTCGTGGGCGAGATGGACAAGAACGTCGATCCATCCTCTACCTATCAGGTTGTAGATCGTCTGATTCATGCGGACAAAACCTTCGATCTGCTCGTGGTGCCGGGTGCAGGTCATGGCACTCGCGGACCGTATGGGCCATACACTGAATACAGACTCTTCGACTACTTCGTTCACAATATACTGGGTGCGGAGCCTCCGGAGAGAAACCTGGCTTCGTCGGCGGTGAGCGCCGGGAAATAGACTTTCGTTGAAGGCGCCCGTCCTTCCGCACTAGACGCCGCCGGCGGCCACGCAGCGTCTTATGCCGACCATCACTATTGCAGCAATGTTCCGCGCACCGCTTGTGTCCGCAATGCAACGTGGACCCGTTCCCCCGGGAACGCCGCTGGAATAAGGAGCAGAGCGCACTTACGTCGGATAGCCGGGCTCTTCCGCAGCCGGTTCGGCCGTTGCATCATTTGACTCTGTTCTGTCTTTCCGCAGACGAACGACGAAATACACGGGCAAGCCGAGAATCACGATCCCAAGGCCGGGCCAGGTAGTAGCTGGGCGAAACACGAACAACACAATCAGGATCGTTGCCGCGCCCAGGATGTACGCCGCCGGCACAATCGGATATCCCCAGCTCCGATAAGGCCTTTCCGCGTCTGGGCGTGTCATTCGCAAACGGAAAACTCCCGCGATGGTGAGAATGTAAAACATCAACGCCGCAGAAATCACGTACTCGAGCAGGTTGCTGTACAGATTGCCCAATTTCCCTGTCGCTGGATCGTACGTTCGCGGCAGGACCAGCAGTACTGACCAGCATCCTTGAATCAGCAGCGCCCATCCCGGGACACGCGCAGAATTCAACCTCTGCGCGATAGGAAAGAATAACCCGTCTTTGGCCATCGCGTAGGAGGCCCTCGCGCCCGCAAGTGTGAGTGCGTTCGCCGTTCCAAAGGTCGATATCATGATGGCTGCAGCCATCATGCCCGCTCCGAATCGCGGAAAGATCACGCGCAATACCGCAGTCGCAATGCGGTCGTCAGGAACATGCTGGATCACGGCTTGCGGCAATGTGAACAGGTAAGACACATTGGCCAGCAAGTAAAGCAGAATAACCGCCGAGGTCCCTATGACGAGCGACAGTGGCAGATTGCGCCGAGGATTTCGCACTTCAGCTGCAACAAACGTAATATCGTGCCAGGAATCGGCCGAAAACAGAGACCCCGTCTGAGAGATGCAGATTGCCGCGAACAAGCCGGCGGCGGTTGTTGCCGTCAGGCCTGCCATGAGCGAAACAGATGGCTGCGCCAGCCACGCGTTATCAAAATTCGCGTGAATGGCCGTGGCATTGGCGCCCGAAGTCAATCCGAGGATGATAACGGCAAGTAGAGCTCCGGTTTTCGCAATCGTGAAAAGGTTCTGGACGAATCTTCCGTACTTCAAGCCGCAACTGTTGGTTGCGGTCAGCAACACAATCACGCCGATGGCCACGGCCTGCGCGGTTGACAACGACACTGCGTATCGGCTGGAGACATGCATCGGAGCGATGAGGTAGTGCGATTCGGAAACCCACGGCCACAAGACGCCTGCAAACCGCGCAAAGGCAATTGTCACCGCCGCAATGGTTCCCGTCTGGATGACTGTCCACAGCGTCCAGCCATAAAGGAATCCCCATAGCGGAGAGAATGCCTCGCGCAGATAGATGTACATTCCGCCCGCCTGCGGCATCATGGCTGCGAGTTCACCGTAGGTCAGCGCGCCGCTTACGGTGAGCACTCCTGTCAGCCCCCATGCCACCAGCAGCCAGCCGGCGCTGCCGATCTGGCGCAGCATTTCCGCCGAAACGATGAAGATTCCGGAGCCAATCATGACTCCCACGACCATCATCACGGAATCAAAAAGCCCGAGTCCACGGCGGAACTCTGATGAGACCGATTCAGCAGTCTCCGTTTGTGCGTCTCGAAACATGTGGCGTATTCTCCATCCACCGGGCGGGCGAGGTGGCTTTGGCGACGAGCAAAACAGGCTATCGAGGGTCCGTCGTCATCACCGAGCGATGGCCTGTCGTCGTCTCCCAGTAGTCCATCCAGCGCAGTCGGATTCCTTCCACGTCCTTCAGCAGCTGGGGCGGAGGCTGATGACCATACTCCAGGACGATTACCATGCCGGTATTGAAGCGCTTCTGCGCATGGTCGACATCGGGCATGCGCGGACCCTCGGCCGCAATCACATCGTCGATTGTGATCTTTGTGCGATCGGCCTTGTAGATCAAGTGGCTGTTTGCGTCGCGGCCCTGCGGCTGCAGGTTGCGCAATAGAAAGAAGTCCGGCACTTCGCTGGATGCAATCAGGCCCATCAGGTAGAGGTCGAGATAGGACCAGCCGGTCGCTGGCACATAGTAGTCATCATCAAGCTGCGTGAAGGTGCCGTCGAAGTTGTCCTGCCAAACGCCTCCCCCCATTGCGGAGGCTTCCGTTGGCCGCTGATACGGAAACGCCGCCGGCGACTGCAGGCCGGTGGCCCAGTGCGTCGGGCCGAGCGGAATGAGTTCGCCGTTGATCTTTGCCGAAACGAACGCCGACCAGCGATGCCCCATCTCATGACCGATCTGTGACATCGCATAGTCGTAAGGTGGCACCTTGTCGTTGAAGGTGCGCTCGGCAAGCTGGGATGTGTAGGCTGCGATGTTGTGGCGGTTCTGGTCCTTCACATCGTCCGGTGGATACTCGGCCATCTGGTTCGAGCCCATGTAGACGGGCTGAACAAACTGCCATTGGAACCGGCCCTCCGTGCAGTAGCTGGCAAGGTTGCGCTGCTGCGCGCCGATGCCTGTCACCGCACCGCCGCCAGGTCCGCCACCCAGCGGACCAGTGCTCGGCGTGCCCGCCTCAGGGTTGTCGATGCGGAAGTCCGAGTAGTAAGCAAGGAGGTCGAAGCGGTCGCCGAGCGCCTTGATGACCGAGCAGGTGAGATCGTTCGCGCGCGGCGCCTCGGGATAGTAGAAGCTCTCATAGATCACCGGGAATGCGCCATTCTGCTTCATAAGCGCGGCAAGGTGCATCTCCGGACTTGCGATGCCCTTTAGCTTCACGGCCTGCGCAACGATCTGCTGGGATTGCGAACCGGAAGACTCCACGGCCGCGGAGACGTAGATCTGCGCGCCCTCGCGAATCCCGGTTGGAAGCGTGCCCTTCAGCGTGATTGTGCTGCCTTCTACCGCGACCTCCGGCGAAAGCCCGGTGCCAAAGCCCGTGTAGCGCGGCGCTCTGTCACCACTATTCCCACCGCCGTCTCGGAACATACGCGTGCCTTGTACGCTCCATACGGCCTCGCCTGGCGTATTCGCCACGCAGGGAGCAGTTGGTTTCGTCGCGCTGATGCAGAGACGATATACAAGTCCTGTCGCGCCGGAATCATTGGGTGCGGGCACCGGTGAGGCCGTCGTGAACTGGGCCTTGAGGAAAAGACCATCCACACTGGTGAGTTGAATACTCTTGACCGCGAGAGGGAACGTCGGAGGTGTGGCCTTCAGGGTTGCGAGCGGCTTTTCATCATTGCCTGACACGGCAGGGAAGATACCGATGATGCCGTCGCGCGCATCCACCTCGTCGTAGTTCAGGTCGATGCGGCCATCCTTGTACAGCACGGCTTGGAAGCGGTTCACCGTGGGCTTCCATGTCCAGTCTTGGATGCCGGCGTAAGGCTCGGTAAGGGTCCACGTGACTACGGCACGATCATCGAGCTCCTTCAAAAAGCGCGTGCCGCTCATCCGCGGCTTAAAGAAGGCGCTAATTGCGGGAGTACCGTTGATAAAGGTGCTGCCAGCGCGCCGCAGCAAAGCGTAGCGTTCCACGGCAAGCCCGCCGTCGCGGTTCGGCAGCTGTCCCACGCCTCGGGCGCGACCGCCCGTCGCCAAGGGTTCACCGAAAACTATGGAGCCAGTGACACCGACCGAAAAGCTGCTCCAGTTTTTGCCGGAGAACGGGAACGCGAACTTCGACAACGTCGCGTGCGGGTCCTTCATCTCCGTGCCAAAGTCGTCGTCCCACTTCTCGCCCACGGTCTCTACCCGATAGCGCGTGCCGTCCAGCGTGAAGCGCACGGTGTGGTGCTCAAGATCGAAGAGGTGCGGCTTGCCCACTGCATCCTCGTTGAGCGTTAGGATGATGAGACTTCCCTGCGTGGTCACTGTGCCAATAGGCTTGCCCGGCGACATGCGCCCCTGTGCTCCGGCCATGGGCGATACAGTCAGTGCCGCCAGCAACGTGTGCACGCACACCGAGCGCGATGCGGCGGAATCTGTCTTGGTCTTCTTCGATCGTCCGATCATGCGCGTCATCCTTGTTTCGGGTCATTGGGTTAGTGCCTGCGAACGTCGACATAATAGAGATCAGTTGCGACATCGAAGTGATCGCTGTCGAGCGGAGTCTCCATCGTCTGCCAGCGTGTCGTTACAGGAGCGATGGTCTGCCAGTGTTCCTTGTCGCCGACCTTGATAGGCATGGCAAAGGCAGGTTCCTCGGCCAGCCAGCGATAGGAGACTGTATGCGCCTGCGTGTCGAAGCGCAGCTCGAGCACTGGGATCGAGGCATGGCGCAGATACTCATTGAAGATCGGCGTCAGGTCGCGTTTGCTGTGCTGAGAGAAGAACGCGGCAACGTCAGTGGTCATAATGGTCTGGTACTTGAAGTGCTGGTAGTAGTCGTGCAACAGCGCGAACCACTCATGATCGTCGTCAATGACACTACGCAAAGTGTTAAGAAAGAGCCCGCCTTTTTTGTACTGATCCACTGGCGGAGTGCAAACCGTGCCTTCCTGGCAGATGACCGGCTCGGTGTTCTTCACATTCTGCTTGCCAGTGTTGACGTAGATGATGGCATCGCCTTTGCCCCACATATACTCCACAAAGACCGACTCGAGATAGTTGGCCCAGCCTTCGTGGATCCACATATCAGAGCGGTCGCGCGCGGTGATGCTATTGCCGAACCACTCATGCGCGCTCTCGTGCACGATGATGAAGTCGAACCACGTTCCAATGCCGGTTTTCGGTCGGCCGAGATAACCGTTCTCAAAGTGGTTGCCGTAGGTGATGGCCGTCTGGTTCTCCACTCCTGAGTACATGGCCTCCACCAGTTTGTAGCCATCACGGTAGAACGGGTACTCGCCGAAGGTGTGCTCGAAGGCCTTGAGCATGTTCTTCGCCTGGATGAACTGGTTCTTCGCCTTGTCGAGATCCTCGGGAAAGACGAAGTAATCCAGCGTCAGCGGGCCGTACTGGTCGTTGTATGTGTCGTTGAAGTGCACGTACTTGCCCACATTCAGCGAGACGTCGTAGTTGTTGATGGGATAGCTCACATGCCAGTCCCAGCGCGTGAAGCCGTCGTCAAGGTCCTTCTTGCCCTGGAACCGGCCGTTCGACACCTCAACAAGGTCGCTGGGAGCCTCAACGCTAATGTCCATCGACTCGACCTCATCTTGCCATTGGTCCTTGTTGGGCCACCAGACACTCGCGCCTTCTTCCTCGCACGCGGTATTCGCCAGCGGGCGGCCCATGGGGTCCTTGCGGAAGACGAAGCCGCCAAAGCGGCCCATCTCCACCGGATGACCGGAGTAGTAGAACTCGATAGTATCGACGGTTCCCTTCTTCAGTGTCTCGGGAAAGTCAACGTATACTGTGCGGCCGGCAGCGCGCTCGTACTTCAGCTCGCGCGTGCTGCCATCGGCCGCATCGAGCACGATCTTGTCGATACGAAAGACCGGCACGAGATCGAGCTGGATCCGCGTGCCGGGCTTGAGCATCCGAAAGCGGATGACATTTTTGCCGCTGAGCATCTCGTGCTCGGGATCAACGCGCACATCAAGGTGGTAGTAGAGCAGGTCGTTGTTCGCGCGATACGGTCCGTACTCGCCACGAAGACGGTCAGCTTCACTAACGGGGGGCGCTGCGGAGGCCGGCGTCTGTGCACGGCAGGCCGCGGCCGTCGCGCACACAAGCGCGGCGAATAGCAGCGATGCCACGGAGTTCGTTATGGCTCTCATACGGTTTCGATCATCGCGCTCCTCTCGCCTTGTCGAATGTTGCTCTTTCGCACTCCGCATTTGTTTTCGCCGAGGCAAAGATAGAGTCTTGCGCATTTCGCTCTCCTGCGATGGCTTCCGGCGTAAAGATGCGGTCGAGCTCGCGCAGCCGAGTTCCAGCGCGCGGTTTAGCGTTCGCAACGACTCGGCCGCATCCGCTGGCCCGTAGGCATGCGAGAAGCTGAAGGTTCCCAGCCCGATGGCTGTCGCCTCCGGCCCTTCGCTGCCCAACCTGCGTCGCAATGGCATTGCGTCTTCCCTCTCGCGTTCCGGTTACTGCGCTGCCTCGTCGCTCTGCTCCTTGGCCTCCTTCAGCGAGAGCTTGTTCCAGTCCGGCGGTTCCACGCCGAGCAGATGATGTACGAAGTAGTCATCGCGGTAGTGCTCGCTGGCGAGCACGCCCACGCCATGGTTCTGGCCGGGGATGTACATCATGTCGAAGTGCTTATGCGCCTTGACCAGTGCGCTGACGACCTGCAGCGATGAGGCAGGATCGACGTTGGAGTCCATCTCGCCGATGATGATCAGCGCGTGACCCTGCAATCGATCAGCGTTGACCACGTTCGACGACGCCTCATACTGCGAGCCAATGGGATAACCCATCCACTGCTCGTTCCACCACATCTTGTCCATGCGGTTGTCATGGCAGCCACTGTTGGTCACAGCGACCTTGTAGAACTCAGGATGGAAGAGCACGCCGCCGAGAGAACTCTGACCACCGGCCGAGGTGCCGAAGATTCCCACGCGCGTGACGTCATACCACGGATACTTCGCCGCCGCAGCCTTGTGCCACAAGATGCGATCCGGAAAGCCCGCATCGCCGAGGTTTTTCCATGCAGCATCATGGAAGGCTTTAGAGCGGTTGCTAGTGCCCATGCCGTCGATATGTACGACGATAAAGCCTAGCTCCGCGAGCGCCTGGTCGGGAGCCACCGCGCTGAAGGTCTTGGGCACAAACGAACCCTGCGGACCGGCATAGATGTTCTCGATGACTGGATACTTCTTCGTCGGATCGAAGTGAAGTGGCTTCGTGATGGTACCCCAGATGTCGGTCTTGCCGTCGCGACCCGTGGCGACGAAGACCTCAGGGAACCGGAAGCCCGCTGCCAGCAGCGCAGAGGTGTCGCCCTTGTTGAGCTCGAGCACCACCTTCTGGTCGTCACTGCGGCGGAGCACCGACTCAGGCGCGAGATCCACGCGCTGCCAGCTATCGACGTAGAACGCACGGTCCTTCGAGAACACAGCCGTGTGCGTTCCATCGGCATCCGTGAGACGCGTGAGGCCCGTGCCATCGAAGTTGATGCGGTAGTACTGCGTGAAGTAGGGGTCCTCCCCGGGGATGCTGCCACCCGCGGCAAACCAGATTTGCCGCTTTTTCTCATCCACCGCGACGACTTCGCGCACCAGCCAGTCGCCCATGGTGATCTGGTTCTTCACCTTGCCAGTCACACCGTCGTACAGATAGAGGTGCTCCCAGCCGTCATGTTCGGATGCCCAGATGATCTCTTTCCCATCGTTGACGTCGTAGCGGTACTTGCGACCGGCCGAAAGGCCTGGGCCGAGGTTGCTGTAGTAAAAGAAGGTCTTCGTCTCTTCATTGATGAGGACTCGCGGCGTGCCAGTCTTCGCGTCGACCTCGATGACCCTGTAGACCTGGTGCCCGCGCTGGTTGTACTCGAAGGTGAAGCCGCGGCTGTCCTTCCACCACACCGGAGTGGTGATGTTGTAGGGGTTCGGGAAAAGCGAGCGGTCGATCTCAATACCAATCCGCGAAGCAACGTCGAAGAGCATCGGATAGGCGATATCGACCGGATCGCCAGGCTTCGCATAATGCACGCTGAAGTGCTTGGGCTGGAGTTGGTTGCGCGGGGATGACTCGATGTACTCTACCTTACGGTCGAAGCCGGGACGCGTGCGATACGCAACGAGTTTCGTCGAGTCCGGGGACCAGGCCACGCTGCGCAGCGAGTAATAGTTGTTCTCCGAGCCATCAAAGCTGATCTGCACTGGTTCGCCCTTGTCCACCGGCTTCAGGAAGAGGTTGAAGTCCTGAATGAACGCCTCCCACTTGCCGTCGAAGGAGGCGCAGGCATCATGGGGCGCGGCCAGCCGCTGGTCGCCGAGCTGGGAACCGACACCGAGACGCGCGGGCTGCAACTGCTCGGCGTCGCCCCTTCCCTGTCCGGGAGTGGAACCTTCTCCCTCACGATCCGCTCCTTGCGCGGCGCAACCCTTCGGAAGCCTGCTGAAACGCCCAGCATCCTCCTCCTGCGGTGCTGGCGGCTGCCAGGCGAGGCCATCGACGGGATCGCCTCCTGGCCCTTCGGGGCTGACATCCTCGGGATTCGGCGCATCAGTATCCTCGCTGGGCGTCGCGCGGTCGAATCCTCCAGTCCTAATCGGCCCGGTCTTCGCACAGGCGTATGCCTGGACGTCGCAGCGGTACATAGAGCCACCTTCGCCAAAGGTGATGGCCTTGCCGCTATCGACGAAGTTCAGTGGTGCTCTCCGCTGCGGTCCTGCCTGCGCGCGCGCCGTTCCAGGTCGGGAGGAGCCCATGCCCTGGAAAGGCAACGTCACCGCGGTGAAGTGTCCGCCGGTTGCCCTGTTCACTGCTTCGGCCAGCTTCGCGTGGTCGAAGGCCGGCTTCTTTGTGCCGGCATCGGCGTCGGCCAGTATGTACTCCGCGCCGCCCTTCACGCTGTGCGCGTACCAGAGCCGGTGCGAATCCTCTATCCAGTGCGCGGGACCCGGCACGTTGATCACGAGGTCACGCGCCTTGGCCTGCAGGTCATGAGCTCGCTGGTAGTCGGCAACTGTGCCCTGCGCACGCAATGCGACAGCGGAAGAAAGAGCAAACAGCAGGACGAAGAGAAGACGGTAACGAGGAATCATCGGCGATCGACCTCCTCTCGCGGGAGCCGCGGCGTTAGGCCGGAGCTAGAGAAGAGCGCTCCTCCAACGCAGCACCGCGCAAACCGCGAGAATGTTTGGGGCACGAAGAAGTATACGTAAAAGTATTTGTTTTCGGGCGTACACCAAAAGAGATTTTTCATGGCTCGTCTGCGGCATGCCAGCTAATGCACCTTGCAGGCCTCCGCGTCCTGAGGAGGCTTGCCACGCCGGGCAGGAGGCTTCGAGTCCGGGGCAAGAGTCTCCCACTCCTCCACAGCCACGGCGGCGTACTTGCCGTCCTTCTCGGAGGCATCGAAGACTGCGCGCAGGCAATTTGTTTTGATCTTTGCAAAGTTCACGTCGACGAAGCTGCGGACCGGCGTAGTGGGATAGCCGCTTGCTCCGGGCACCGGGGTCCAGGCGCCGTGCTTCAGGTACTCGAGGCGCCAGCTCGCAGGAGGAGCAACACCTTCCGCCGACCCTGCTGGATGATCGCTCCAGAAGACGATGCGCGCCCCGTTGAGCGTCACAGGCTTCGCCCACGCGTACTCTATCCACTGGCGCGGAGGGTTGTTGCGAGACCAGCTCCCCCACATGTCCGGCGGAAGCGGGTTCGGCCTCACGATACCGTCATTCAGGGCCTTGATCCAGTACTGCACGGGCACGGGCTCATTGCTGGCAGCAGGGTGAGCGGCCATCGCGATATTGCGCGTCGGCTGCGGAGGCGGTTGGGGCTCGTGCGTGGGTTTCACCTTCAGGATGCGTGCGGGCTTCACGCTGTCATCCCACTCCAGCTTGTCTATCGCCACACTGCGCCTGAAGTGCCCCCCGCCCTTTGCGTCGGCAGTGTGATAGACGAGGTACCACTGGCCCTTGAACTCGATGGCTCCCGGATGCGAGGTTGTCGACGAGACGGGATCGAGGATAACGCCCTGATAGGTCCATGGTCCGAGCGGCTTAGGTGCTGTGCCATACGCGATGCACGCGTGGTACACCGCTGGCGTGCACGGAGAGTCCGACCCGGCCTGGTTGTCAGCGTAGATCATATAGTACGTATCGCCGCGCCGCATCAGCCATGCGGCCTCGAAGAAGCCGGTGAGCGTACGCACTGTCACCACCGGTCCCTTGGGCGTCACCATGTCGCGCTCGAGTTCCACGCCGTGGAGCTGGCCGAAGGTGCCCCAGTAGAGGTACACGTGTCCGTCGTCATCCACCATGACCGTAGGGTCGATGTTCTGGATGTTGTTGGGCTCGGGCAGGGACTGCGAGACGATGGGGCCGGCGCGATGTGCGTCCTTCCACGGCCCGAGCGGGCTGTCCGCCACCGCCACACCGATGACGAAGGGATCGCGGTGCTCGCGCTCGCCTTCCTGCACGGGAGCATAGAGGTAAAAGCGATGATCCGAGCCCTCGACGATCTGGCCAGCATACGCATGGCCTGGCTTCGACCATGCGAAAATCGTCTCAGGCCGCAGGATGCCAGGGTAATGTTGCCACACATGCGAGGCGACGTCCTTCGTGGCGAAGATCTGCCATTCGTTCATTACGAAGTCATTGCGGTTAGGCGGGGCTTCATCGCGTCCGGCGAGGATGTAAAGCGTATCTCCGACGACCGCCGGAGCAGGGTCGGCGGAGTAATATGAGCCATCGGAGAGGATCGGATTTCCTGAGCTGTAGATCGTGTGCGGCTCCGGTTGGGCCGTCTGCGCGCGGACATGGGGGTAAAGCGAGGCAGCAGCGAACCAGACGGCGGCCTCGCCGATGAATATCGAGCTCCGCGCGAGACGATACCGCACAGAACGGTCCTTTCTGCTGCTTCGAATCCCATACTCCGAAAGGACACGGCTCAAGGCCCTGCCTTCCGGCTCGAAGTGACACGACAAACTACTCCGCGCTGATCTTCACCAGCACAACGCCGTGAGTTGGTACGATCGCGGTGAATCTCTCGCCTGCCATCCACGCGGCCTCATGCTTCCATAAGTCGCGCAGCGCGAGCTTCCTGCTGTTGAAGGACGCTGGAAGGCTTTCTCGCGGGAAGAACATCTCCGCCGTCGCGCTCGTGCGGTTGAAGAGCCCCACGACTACCGAGCCGTCCGCCAGCGGACGCATCAACGTCTCGAGTCCGTTCTTGCTCGAAATCGAGCCAACGGGCTTGTACCCGGGATCCTGGTCGATAGCGATAACCTCGCGGTTGAGCAGGATGTTCCTGGTCTCGTCCGTCATTGAGCGCAGGTCATTGCCGGCGATGAGTGGCGCCGCCAGCAGCGACCACAGGCTCATGTGGGTGCGATACTCATCGACGGTCATGCCGCCGTTGCCGATCTCCAGCATGTCAGGATCGTTCCAGTGCCCGGGCTTCGCATACGCAGCCAGTTTGATCTGGTCGAAGCCGATGCGGTCCATCGAATCCCAGCGGTCACTGATGTCGCCCGTGGTACGCCACAGGTTGCCGCCGGCCTTTTCGCCCCAGCCCGTCCATACCTGGGCGCGGCCGTACTCGCAGAGGCTGTAGATGATGTCCCGGTGCGTGGCCTGTAGAGCCTCACCCATCTCCTGGTAAATCGCCTGCAGCGTCGGAGCATCGTCCTTGTAGATGTCAAGGTCGCTGCAGAGGTCGTACTTCAGATAATCGATGCCCCATGCCGCGATGGTCTTTGCATCCTGCGTGACGTGCCCATAGCTGCCCTCATAGCCCGCGCAGGTCTTGGGCCCGGGCGAGGAGTAGATGCCGATCTTCAGCCCCTTGGAGTGCACATAGTCGGCCAGGGCCCTCATGTCCGGAAACTTCTTGTTCGGTATGAGATTGCCGTTCGCATCGCGGCCCAACTCCCACGTGTCGTCGATGTTGATGTACACATAGCCCGCGTCGCGCATGCCGCTTGCGACCATCGCATCGGCCATGCCTCGCACCGCGGCATCATCCACGCGGCCGGCGAACTTATTCCAGCTGTTCCAACCCATTGGAGGGGTCTTTGCGAGGCCGTTGTCGGGGAGCGTCTTGAGTGCAGGCAGCGGCAGCGCCGCCGGAGGCTCGGTGGCCTCCTTCGTCACCTTCTCAGCGACGGAGTGAATCTCGCCCATGCGGCCGTGGGTGGTCAGCATCAGCCTGCCGTTCTCCAGCGTGCCGTCGTAAGTGATGGGCAGCATCTGGCGGCGAGGCGGCTGCCCCGGAGGAGGAGGGGGAGGCACTGGCGGCACCGTAACGAAGTGCAGCGCCTCGTCCTTGAATGTGCCGGTGATAGGAATGCCCGCGGGCTTCCGGATCAGCTCGCCGGAGACCGTCTCGCCGCTCTGTTCGATGCGGAAGTACGTGTCGCGGAAAGTGCCGTCGCCGCTGTAGCTGGGGGTGCGTACATCCCAGTAGCCGGTGAGGTCTTGCGCGGCGGCAGCGCCGACAAACAACAGCAAGACGGCGGCCAGCAGAAAGGCGCGCGAAATTGTGAAGCGGCAAATCATGAAGGCTCCAAACGCACCCTGCGTCATGTCAGCTGGCCGGGGCAAAAGAAGGGGGAAGAAGAGGTGTAGAGTGGCCTGCAAACAATGAACACGACTGTGAATACTTTTTTGTATATATCAGAGCGCACGTGCATCTGAAAAGCGCAAAAATCATCTATGTTGTGGTCCTCTCGCAAACAGAGAAACGGCAGCGCCGATGTGCGCTGCCGCCGCGTTTCTTGCTGAGTTGAGAGTCAGGCGCTACCAAGCCTCCCCGCTCACCGAAGAATGTCGACGCGGTGCTGGCGGGCTTTGGGAATCTAGGCGAGCTTCGCTACGACCTCGAAGTGGCGAACGGCGTCGGGCACAATGACCACCGCCTCCCGATGCATACCTCCTACCGCACCAGGCTTGCCGTTAACGAGGACGCTCGCAAGGTTTTTGCCCTCCGGTGCGCGGAAGCTGACGTGCATCTCCTTCGGCAGCCTCCCAGGGCCTAACAGCCTGACGGTGGCAACGAGCTCATCGCCGCGCGTCTCCAGCCTGTAACTCACGCGGCCATAGCGGGTCGGGGCCTCTTCAATGGCGATCGACTTGCCGCTGGAAACCCACGCGCGCGGGATGGCCCGGCCGAGGTGCAGCACATCATTGTCACTGTCCTCGAAGACGAGCATCCAGCGCACGAGCACCGGAATGGTCTGCTGCGCCGGGATACAGAAGATGGCGCCCCCGCCCGTGATGCCTGAAACCTCGCCGGCAGTCCAGCTCCCGCGCGTGTGGTCGTGATAGCGGTGTGCGTAGAGGAAGAGGATGTACTCCTCGATGCGGCCAAGACGCAGCAGCATCTGCGCATAGCCATAGGAGATGAAGCCCAGGATGGCGCGGCCATTGGGGTTTGCTCGACCAACGTTGGCCACCACGCCCAAGGTCGTTGCACCGTAGGCGCGCATCGTGTCGATCACTGCGTTGGCTGTTGCCTCGGGCAGCACATTGGCCTGCAGCAGCTCCGCATAGCAGCGGTGCGACCACTGCTGCTCGCTGGGCCGCTCCTTCTCGAGCGCCTCACGGAAGGTATATGGCGATCCGGGCAACAGCGGCACATACACCGGCTTCATATCATTTCGCGTGTTGGCATCGAGGCTCTTGAGCAACTGCGCCTGCAGCCGCGTAGCGCGCCGCTCCCAGTCGTCGGTCTTCGTCGTGAAGCCCAGCTTGCGCCAGGTTGCGGCAAGCTCGCGCCAGCCACGCACGGCGAAGGCGCTGTTGGCGTAGTAGGACTTCCACCAGACCGAAGGATCGGGCGCAAGGCAGGCGTCTGACTCGCACCAGCCATGGATCAGCCCGTGTCCGCGGTCGATCTCGGGCAACGCAAGAGCCTCGTCCTGCAGCTCGACAAGCATCGTTGCGATGCCTTCTATCTTCGCGCGATGCTTCGTCAGCATCGCGCGATCGCTGGTGAGGCCGTAGTACTGGGCGATAAGGAAGAGCGTGAGGCCGTACTGCGCGGTCTCCGGGCCGCGCATGTTGATCATGCCCTTTGCATCGGTAAAGTCCGAAAAGTAGTTGTCGAAGACATCGCGCGCGAGGTCGAACCGGCCGCACTCCATGTTCGCGTAGAAAGACATCGTAAAAATGTCCTGGAAGCCGTCGTACTCGGGACCGAAGTAGTCGCGGTCTACTGCACCGTACTTGGGATACGTGCCGCCGGGTCGCACCATCAGCTCCTTCACGAACGCATAGCGCACCATATTGGTCCAGCTCGCATCCGGCAGCGTAATCGCGCTCAGATCGCGCATCTGGCGCTCCCAGTATCCGGCGAAGACCAGCAGCGCACGGAAGAAGTCCTCGGGCTTCGGGTCCTGGCGGCGGCGCGTGTAGGCGGGATAGCTGTATCCATATTCCACCTTCATTACCTTGCCATCCTGCACATGCATGGTGCGGTGCCAGGTCTGCACGATAAAGCGATCTTTCGCAAGCACATCACCGAAGACGACGACCTCGTAGTAGCCGCCGGCATCGGCCGGCATCACCTTGCGCACAGCTGGCATCCAGCCGCCAATGAGGCCGTCGTGGCGCTGGTTGGAGCGCTCCTGCGTGAGTTCATGGAAGTACTGCACGGGGTGGTACGTACGCGTGTTCCCGCTGGGATATACAGGCATGGTGTCACTGCACTCGCGCGTGCCGACGAAAGTGTCCCACGACGGACGGTAGTTCGGATTCGGCGTGCGCGGATGTGCGGAGTGCATTGGCGGCGCGGCGTTGCGCACCTCGTCTTCGTCCGGGTCGCCCTGTGCGAGCAGCTTGTCTGCAAGGAGGTCCGGCCCAGCCATGCCGATGTCCTTGATGTCGAGCCCAAGGTGCTGCGGGTCATCGGAGGCGAAGCTCGCTTCAGCGGTTTTGGTCAGCACACGTGCACGGCCCGAGACTGAGACCAAGGTGATGGATCCATCGCGTGTGCGCAGGTCCTCATACGCCTTCCACGTCTCACCCTCGTGCGCGAAGCTGCAGACTAGTGTGTGGCCGCTGATATCCACTTTGCTCGCCGAAACGATACCCAGCGTTGTATCGGTGTGGGCTGGGGCAGAGGGCCTCTGCGGCGCGTCCTTCTGCTCGGCGAGTGCGGTAAGGGTGTTGGCAGCGGCAGCGCTCGCCGCCATTGTCTGCAGGAACCTGCGTCGATCCATGAGGCACGTCACCTTTTCTTTGCGAGGTCGGACCTCGCGCGCGATCTTTTACGGTGGATGTAGGTTAAAGATGCGTGTGGCGCGGCCAGCGAGTCTTGTAGTCGCAAATAATGCGGAGGGCCCCAGATGTTTTCCGGGTCAGTGTCTCGCAAGGGGCTCCGCTTGTGAAATCTTTATACATGTCTGCGACGTTGTATACAACTTCGAATTCATTTATCTTGATTTTCGGCTCGACGACCGCACTTCGATGCACCACAGGCATACGGGCTTGCGCCCGGAAGGAGCTTCAAAATGCGTCCCACGACCTCTTCGATCTCCCGGCGGCGGCTGCTGAAAATGGCCAGCGCAGGCACTGCCGGTGCTCTGCTGGCTCCGCACGTTGCGCCCGGAGCGCCGGCGGAAGCTCCCATTGCCGCCCACTCCACCCGTGCACCGCAACTCCGCATCGGGGACGCAGGCACACAGATCCACATCACCGCAGTCACGCCGCAGATGCTGCGCATCACGGTCTCTGCGATCGAAGAGAACATCGACCTCTTCTACGACGACGGCAGCCTGGTCCCCCGACGCTACCATCCGCCGCTGCACACCCAGCGCGCCGACCAGTCCGCGCAGCCCTGCGAGCACGCGTGGGGAAGATACTCCTTCCGCGTGGAGACCGCACCGCTCCGCGTCAGCGTGCAGCACCCGCAGCGAGACCTCGTGCAGCGGCTTACCTTCCACCCCGAGATCAACCAGGTGCACTTCGAGTTCGGCGGAGCGCCTGTCTACGGCTTGGGGCCGGGCACGTACCCGCTTGATCGCCGCGGCACCAAGGACATCATGCGCAATGGCGCCGGTGATGACTTGCGCCTCTTCGGCGCGCGCAACCCCATCCCGTGGCTGATGGGCAAAGGCTGGGGACTCTACTTTCACCTGCCGACCGGGCAGTTCGATCTGAGCGGAGAGAGCGGCATATGGAGGCCCAGCGATGTGGCACGCTCACAGGACATCTTCCTGATGGTGGGCGAGACGCCCGCCGAGTTGCTTCGCCAGTACGCCGAACTCACCGGCTACCCGCACCTGCCCGCACGCTGGACGCTCGGTTTCCAACAGTCGCACCGCACGTTGGAAGACCGCGCGCAGATACTCGACGAAGCCCACACCTTCCGCGAGAAGAAGCTTCCCTGCGACGCGATGATCTACCTCGGCACGGGCTTCTGCCCTTCGGGCTGGAATACCGGGCACGGCTCGTTCACCTTCAATAGCGCGGTCTTCCCTGACCCGCAGCAGGTCCTGCGTGAGTTCCACGAGCAACAATTCAAGGTCGTGCTGCACGTGGTGAACCCTCCGGAGACGCTGCACGGAACGGTACACGACTCCGGCGCAGCCGCGAGTATTGCGGGCGACGCCGCCAACTACTGGGCACAGCATGAACCTTTTGAGCACCTCGGCGTCGACGGCTGGTGGCCGGACGAGGGCGACGTGCTTCCCACGCCCTCGCGGCTGGCGCGCAACCGCATGTACTGGGAGGGTGGCCGCAAGATCCGTCCGGACCGCCGGCCCTTCGCGCTGCACCGCAACTGCTATGCGGGTATCCAGCGCTGGGGATGGCTCTGGTCCGGTGACACGAACTCCACCTGGAAAACGCTGGAGACGCAGATCATGGAGGGCATCAACGCGGGACTGAACGGCGTGCCGTACTGGGGCACAGACATCGGCGGCTTCGTGCCCACGCGCGAGTTCACCGCCGAGCTCTTCGTGCGCTGGTTCCAGTTCGGCGCGTTCTGCCCGTCGTTTCGCTGCCACGGACGCACCTGGCAGTTGCGCCGCCCATGGGGATGGAACACCGGAAGCTATGGCCCGTCGGAGATGGGACCGAACGCCGCGGCATTCCTGCCCAAGCCCGAGGACCTGCACAACGCCGCGGTCGAGCCCATCTGCCGTAAGTTCCTCGAGACGCGCTACAGGCTGCTCCCCTACCTTTACTCCTCAGCGTACGAGACGCACACCACGGGCATGCCGCTGATCCGCAGCCTGGGGTTGGCGTACCCGGATGACGCGCGGGCATGGGCTACAGTCGATGCATACCTCTTCGGCCCAAGCCTGCTGGTGGCCCCCGTTTTCGAGCGCGGCGCAACCTCGCGTGCCGTCACGCTTCCTGTCGGCGCATGGTGGGACTACTGGACGAACAAGCGTCTCGACGGGGGACGCAGTGTCACGCTAGAGGCGGCTCTCGATGTCATGCCGCTTTTGGTGCGCGCCGGATCGATCGTTTCGACTGGCCCTGTGAAGCAGTACTCCGATGAGCTCCTCAGCGGGCCTGTGCAACTGACGGTCTATCCTGGCGCGAATGGATCGTTCACTTTCTACGATGACGACGGCCAGAGCTTCGCCTACGAGCGCGGCGACTTCGCCGAGATCGCCATGCATTGGGACGATGCCGCGACGACGCTCACGCTGCACCACGCGAAAGGCTCACGCTCGCAGTCTCGCCGCTTCCGCGTGAAACTTGTTGATGGTCCCGAGAAAACAGTGACCGTGGGTGCGGGAAGCGCCGCAGTAAGGCTGAGCTAGAGACCAGCTCTCCCGCGCCCGTCACGTGTGATCCGAGGTGTAGCTAGTTCGCTGTGGTTCCTTCGGCCGGCTTCTGGGTAAACAGACGGACGCCAAAGACCGGTCCGGCCGTCGAGCGTCCCTTCGGCACAAAGCGCACCTTGACGCTTGTCTTATCCTTCGTCAGCTCCTCCGGCACGGGATATTCCATGTCGAAAAACTTGCCGGGCTTGTCATTCTTCAGCTGCTGCGAGGCCAGTAGCTTATTGTCGATGAGGATGTCGAAGGTGTTGCCTCGTTCCTCGCCCCAGTAGGTGGCCAGCAACACCAGAGGACCAGGCTTGGCCTGCATAGTGAACTCAAAGTAGCCGCCGGCGCGAGCATCGCGGCCATGGCGTCCGCGATAGGTTACTGGGTAACTGATCTCCGAAATGAGGTTGTGGTCGCGCTCGGGCTGCATCTCGCCTAGGTGCATTGCATCCACGGAGCGAGCAGCAATGTCGCGCTGGTGCGACTGCTCGGCCAGGAGCGCGGCCTCCTCGACCTTCCACTCTGCATCGGTGAAGCGCTTGAAGTACACCGCGCTGCGGCGCTGGTACTGGCCATAGAACGGCACAAAGGTGAGGTCCCCAGGCCGCACCACGCCGTGCGTCTCGTAGGAGACACGCTCAAGGGCTGGCATTTGCTTGAAGCCTTCGAGTAGATCCGAGCCCACCATCGAGGGGTCGGGACTATTCCACTCCTGCGAGACCGGGCCGAGGTCCGCGGCCATCACCATCGGCCCGCGCAGCACAGCGATGGTGTTCACGTCTCCCGGAGCGGACTCGATGCGCAGCTCGAGCGGCAGCGTGATGGCCACCGCATCATATTGCTTCCAGGTACCGCTCACCACGGCGTATCCGTTGGTCATCACAGGCGTCACAGCCGCTCCGTTCACCGTCACCTTCGCGTTACCCTTGGCCCATCCCGGCACGCGAAGTGCAATGGCGAACCTCCTGGACTTCTTCAGACTGGTAAATGTGAGCTGCGCCTCGGGCTGGGTGGGGTACTTCGTCTCGAGCTTCAGCTTCGCGTCATGCGTTGCCCACGCGGCTTCGGCGGGGATGTAGAGGTTGACGAGCAGCGTGCCCTCGCCCTCCCAGAAGATCGATTCGCCGTGCTTGGAGTGGCTCTCCATGCCTGTACCGACGCAGCACCAGAAGTCATCGCGCTTCGGGCTGGAGTAGCCGCGGCGTGAGCCGGTCATCAGAGGCGTCATGTAAGTGAGGCCACCGGTCGAGGGATCCTGCGCGGCCATCACGTGGTTCAGGTGCGCGCGTTCGTAGTAGTCGAAATACGCGGCGTTGGGACTCCAGCTGTAAAGGTGCCGCGTGAGCTTGAGCATGTTGTATGTGTTGCAGTGCTCGCAGGTCTGCTCGGTGATGTGCTGGGCGATGGTGTCCGGCGCGGAGAAGTATTCGCGGTCTGCATTGCCGCCGATCACATAGCTGTGGTGCTGTGTGACCGCAGTCCAAAAGAACTGTGCGGCCTTGCCGGGCTCCGGCTGGCCGCTGAGTTCGTGGATGCGTGCGAGGCCGATGAGCTTAGGCACCTGCGTGTTGGCATGGAAGTTGGCCAGCTTATCTTCGCCGGCCTCAAGCGGGTCGAGCATGCGCTTGTCGTAGATGCGTTGTGCCACGCCCAGCCAGCGCTTGTCGCCGGTCTGCGCGGATAGTTCGGCAAAGATCTCGTTCAAACCCCCGTATTCGGTGTTGAGCATCCGCTGCATCTGCTCGTCGCTGAGTGCCGCGAAGACCTTCGCAAAGTACTTTGCTAGCCCTGTGGTGACTTGGAGCGCGGTCGGATTGCCCCACGCCGCGCTTACGTCCAGCAGTCCCGCCATGACCTTGTGCACGGTATAAAACGGTGACCACGAGCCGTTGAGATCGAAGCCGCCAGAGCGGATGTCGCCCTGCATCACTTCGTGGAAGATGATCTCGCCATCGACGATGGGACCGCCCTTGACCTTTCTGCCGAGCGCGCCGACATATCCTGTACCGCGCGCGCTCTGGGCCCGCGCAAGCTCCGACACGATGTAGTTCGCACGTTCCTTGCACGGCTCATCACCGGTCTGCTGATAGGTGAGTACCAGCGCGGAGAGATAGTGGCCTAGCGTGTGGCCCGCAATCGTGTCACTCTCCCAGCCGCCGTAGATCTCGCCCTTTGGCGGCAACCCAGCATACTGCATAAAGTTATGCAGCAGGCGGTCTGCGCTGAGGCTGAGGAGGTAGGTCCGGTTTACCTCCACGGCGGTCGCGTAATCAGAGGGCAGCAGCCGCACCGCGGAGAGAGGCAGCGGTTTCGCGGTGGACGGCAGCGGCGGAGCAACGGTCGCACGGGCCACCACCGGTGAGGCGCTGACAGCTGCCATCGCTGCTGCGCTCTTCATAAAGTGTCGACGATTGGTATGCATCAATGAGTCCTTTGGTGTCGGCCGGTACACATAGGAATAAGTGGAGGCTGCTCTTGAAGACAAAAGCTGATGCAGCGTGGAAAGTCCGCTGCATCAGCCGTGAGACGTCCTTCCAGATCATTTGGCAGTTCTGCCAATGCTAGAAGGTGAAGTTGGCGCGCAGTTCGATCTGGCGAGCGCCAGTGACGATGCTCGACGTACCAAAGCCGGTGGACTGCAGCGTACCGGAAGGCGTTCCCCACGTGGGATGGTTCCACACGTTGATGAACGCAGCCTGCAGGTTCGTGGCGACGTTCTCCCTGATCGGAATCAGCTTGGAGAGCTCCATATTCTGCGTAAAGGTCTTGGGACCATGGAGCCACACGACGCTGCCGATCGTACCGGGCGTAGTGTTGGGACCCAGGATTGAATAGTTCGCCGTACCACCCGATGCGCTCGAGAACAGAGAGGGGTCGAACGCCAGGGCCGTCGTGTGGTGCGGAACATAGTGGATCCCGACCTTTTGCTGGAGCTGATTCGGCGTTATGCCGTTCAGCGCCACGCCACCATCGTACTGATTGAAGGTGTCGTAGCCGCCGGTGAGAAGGAACGGGTTGCCAGTCTGATAGCCAATGACCGTGCCCAGCGTAAAGCCGCCGAAGATCTGGTTCTCCAGGGAGTTTCTGTGGAGGAACGGCTTGGTCTTGCCGAAGGGCAGCTCATAGGTGCCGTAGCCGTGGAAGATGTGGCGCAGGTCAAAGGACTGCGGTACGTAGGACAGGCCTCGGTTGCGGAGCGTGTAGAAGTTGTCCAGCGTCGCCAGGTAGTCGTTGTTGTTGGTGCCGAATCCCAGCGTCTTACCGTAGGTGTAGTTGAAATCGCCCTGTAAACCGCGCCATGGAGCCATGCGCAGGTCTACCTGCAGAGCGTTGTAGTTGGAATAGGCGGCATCCGTCATGTATTGCGTGTTCTGACCGGGAGCATACGGGTTGGCCTGGAAGAAGTTGATGGGATAACCCGCGCCGCCGCCCTTGAACTTCGCGTTCACACCGCAGGGCGCGAAGGAAGAGCCTACCAGAGCGCAGAAGTAAGCCGGAGTGGATTGACCGTTGCCCGCTAGCTGACGGGCAAACGAGCCGGCTGCGCCATGCTGCAGATAACCGATGAAGGTGGGGCTCTTGTAGGCCGACGAAGTGTTTGCAAAGGCCGCATCGATAATCGGCGTCTTGATGCCGCCCACATCGCTGAAGCTCTTATTGCCGCTGGCGGCCAGGTTCGCCTGCGCGTTCTTGAAGTCGGTCAGGAAGCCATTCTCAAAGATGTTGACTTCGTTGTAGTTGAGCGTCGTCCAGTTGTGGATGGTGCGATTTCCGTTGTAGCGGATCTCCAACACCGTGTTGTGGAAGATCGAACGCTGGATACCGAAGTTCCACGACTCGGTGTACGGCATGCGGATGTTGGACTTGATGCCCTCTACAGGAACGCCGGAGTTGATGAACGTAAAGTTCGTTAGCGGAGCCGTGGTGGGAAAGGTTACCGGGTTGTAGGCGAACGCTGGGAGTGCATCCCCATAGGCCACGGAGCCTGGCGTGAAGGTGCCGGTAGCGCCCGTGGTGTTCGCCGTAAGGGCGAAGGTCTGGTAGTACAGGAGCGCCTGTGCAGACGAGGCGTCCCAGTAGAACTGATAGGGCTGTGTGAAGTTACGTAGGCCGAAGCCGACGCGGATCGAGGTGGCGTCGTCGCCCAGGATCCTGCGCCACAGACTGCCAGCCGCCGTGTGCGGATTCCAGTTGAGCGCAACCTGCGGCTGCGGAGTCTTGTAGAAGCCTTGGAACGGACGCGGATTGAGAACGAAAGTGGGACTGAGGTTGCCACCGAGCGCGCCTGGCTTGAAAAGATCGCCCGCGGCGGTGGGACCGAGAATGCTGTCCAGCCTGGCGTTGTGGTACGCGGCCTTCACGTCATGCGGGTCGACGACGAAATCCCAGCGCAGGCCGTAGTTGATCGTAAGGTCTGGGCGAACCTTCCAGGAGTCCTGAGCCCATATACCGGTCGCCAAAGCGACTTCATCAAGGTTGAAGGAGTGGGGCTGGTAGCTTTGGGTCTTCGGATCGTACCCCTGGCTGCCGCTTATGCTGGAGATGCGGCCCGCGAGAATGGCATAGATCTGCCAGGCCTCGCTCTGGACTGAACTGTATGCCGAGGAAGTTCCGGGCAACGTGCCGCCATTGCCGTACTGGTCCCCCAATGTAAAGGCGTTCTGTGCTGGGTCACCCGTAACCAGTCCGAAGTTGATGTTCGGGAAGCCCACCGGAGGGTTGTAGTAGTGGTCCTGCTCACGATAGCCCTGGAAGCCAAGGTTGATGCTGTGCGAGCCCTTTTCGTACGTGATGCCGTTCGACAGACTGAACACGGGGTACTCGTAGCCGGTCGGCAGCGAGTAGTTGAGGCCGGACATGCGGTTGGCGTAGTTGCCCGAAATGTTGTTGTCCCCCGTCATGTTAAAGAAGACCGGCGGCGTGTTCTGCCAGTTCGGCGCGGCCCCGCCGACGAACTGCTGCTTGCTGTACATGAAACCGAACTTAAACTGGTTGATCAGCTTCGGAGTGATGATGTAGTCGAGTCCATAATTCGTGTTGAAGTTGCGCGTGAAGTTGTTTCCATTCTGGTTGGCAAAGGAGGAACCGGGGAACGGCGCGGGATAGCTTCCCACCGGGTTGCTTTGCGTCATGAGCCACGACATGTACATGCGCACCTTGTCGTTGAGGTTGTAGTCCAGGCGTGCCACGGGATAGTAATTCGTCTGGGCCCCAGGGACGTTGAAGAACACCTCTGTCAGATTCGGATCGGAATAGCTGGCCGTCTTCAGCCCATTGGACGCGCTAAGGGCATTCTGGATCAACTTGTTCACCGAGGGGTTGATGGTGCTCGGAAGGCTCGCGCTGTAATTACTCGCCAACTGGAACAAATTGACGGTGTAGGTCTTAGTCGCTTTGTGGCTGGGATCGCTCGGATCTAGCGCCGTGTAGGTATAGTTTCCGTTCACAACCGAGGTCGGGAAGATGTTGTTCGCAACCGTCTGCGTGCCCGGTTGCTTGAACTCGGCATAGGTGCCGAAGAAGAACAGCTTGTTCCTGAAGACCGGGCCGCCAACGCTGACGCCGAAGTCATGCTGGATGAGCTTGGTCTTGCGCTGGCCCGAGACATCGTTGGTCCAGGAGTTTGCATTCAGGCCGTCGTTGCGGAAGTCATAGTAGGCGCGGCCGTGGAACTGGTTACTGCCCCGGCGGGAGATGTAGTTGAGCTGCATCGTAGCAGTGCCGAAGCCATTGCCAAGGCTCAGGCCGTCGGTTACGACGCTGACCTGCTCGAAGGACTCAATACGCGGAGAGACCGAGGTAGCAATGGTCCCCTGATACTTGGTACGGCCGTTGTTGGCCACCGCGCCATCGATGTTGGTGCCCTCCGCCGGCTCGGGCAGACCGTTCCAGGTGCCGCTGTAGCCGGCGGTGAGTTGCGTGAGGCCGGAGATGGCGCGACCGGAGATCGGAAGGTTGTCGATGTCCGTGGTATTGATGACGGTCCCGACCTCCGTTGATGTTGTCTGCAGCAGCGCGTTGGCTTGCGCACTGACGTTGACCGTCTGCGTGACCGCGCCTACCGACAGCGACACGGCGAGCGTCGTCGTCGCCGAACTTTCAACCAGTACGTCATCGTAGACCGTCGTTTGGTAGCCTTCGCGCGAAACGGTGAGCCGATACGTGCCAATGTTCAGGTTGACGAAGTTGTAAAGACCCTTGGAATCCGTGGCCGCGGTGCGCAGGCTGTTAGAACGGCTTTCGACGAGTTCGAGCTTCGCGTTCGGAATAAGTGCTCCCGAGCTGTCCTGAACCGTTACCGCAACTGTCCCCTGGTTGCCGGACTGGGCCAGCAACTCAAGCGGCAGCGAAATCAAGAGCGCAGTCAGACAGAGCAGTATCCGGCTGGCCGTGCGCAAAGATGTCAATGTCATATGACCTCCCGCAATTGAATGCAACCGAAAGTACTGAAATTCGCGTAATCAACGTGGCTGTAACAGGCAGGGGATCCGCAAAAACCTCGAGAACCGCGTCGAATCTCGCGTCTTGGAGTGATTAAGTTGTATTCATTTGTGTATTCAATGTCAACGAAAGTTTTGCAGATGTGACGAGTTTCTCGCCCACATTGATGGATACGCGCATCCGCGAAGAAGCTCATGCGCCGGTTTGCCCGCAGCAAAGGAAGAAGCAGGATTTCCGCGAAGTACCGCGCTCTCCGGCTCCGCGCCTTACGTTTCAACGCTATAGCGCCCCCCTCTAGACAATCGGGGACTTCGTGCGTACATTTTCGTATACAACCTCTGCATGGGGATCGCTTTCTCCGTTGGCCTCCGCAACACCAGAAGCAAATGATGTTCCATGCTGGCGGCAAAGCCTAAGCGCAGGTCAAAACCACGCACTTTTCAGAGGATCCCCGCATCCGCGGGCTGATGTGCGCGACGTCTGCGGCAGAGAAGTCGATTCAATTTGGTGAAAGGAGTCAAAGATGAACCCCGTCGATCCGTGGACCCGGGAGAATGTGACCGCACCAACCCGCAGCGGTGTCAATCGCAGACACTTCCTCGCCGGGGCAGCCGGCACTGCCCTGGTGGCAACGCTGGGCCGTTCTCGCGCGCTGGCGGCGGCAGTCGACAACAGTATCACCGTAAACCTGGCCAAGGTGGCTACACCCTCCGCGTCATTCACCTCGGGGGACACGAAGCTCTCGGCGCTGAACGACGGATTCGATCCGCGCGGCTCACGCGACCGCAGCCACGGAGCCTTCGGCACCTGGCCGCACACCGCGCCGCAGTGGGTGCAGTATGAGTGGTCCAGGCCCGTCACCACGGACCGCATCGACATCTATTGGTGGGCAGACGGCCAGGGCGTGGCAGTGCCGGCCTCCAGCAAGATCGCCTACTGGAACGGTTCGGCATTCGTGCCGGTAGCGAACGCAAAGGGCTTGGGCCTGGACGCAAACAGTTACAACACCACAACCTTCGATACGGTGACCACCGACAAGCTACGGCTCGAGATCACGTCGGACGGCACGCACGCGATCGGCATTCTGGAGTGGAAGGTCTACAGCTCCGGCCTGGTGCCGCTGTTTCCTCCGATCGTGGAAGCAGGTGTGGACCGGTCCGTAGTGCTGGGCGGCAAAACTTATCTCACCGGTAAGGCCGACTGGCTGGTGCCTCCGGCGACACAGCAAGTGCGCTGGTCGAAGGCATCGGGGCCAGGCAACGTGGCCTTCGCAGATGCGAGCGCACCCGAGACGACGGCGTCCTTCTCCGTTCCGGGCGAGTATGTGCTCGAACTGGCGGCCTTCGGCGAAAAGGAAAACAGCATCTCGAAGCTGGTCGTTCAGGCAGAGCTTGCCCCGCCGAAGCAACGCCTCGACGTGGTCTACACCACGCGCTACTCCATCAATAGCCCGATGTGGAACGAGCGCGCGAAGACCCTGATCGTCAACTGGATCCCGCACTGCATCGAGATGTGCGAGCGCACCGACCTGAAGCAGGGCCAAGGTGGTCTGGACAACTTCATCGAAGCCGCAAAGGCTCTCCGTGGCGAGCCGCACGGCAAGCATAAAGGCTACGTCTTCTCCAACGCGTGGGTGCACCAGACCATCGAAGCGATGTGCATCGCGCTGATGGTGGATGCGCAGGGAGTCCAGAGCATCCTCGCGGCGCAGCAGCGGATGAAGGAGACGATGGAGCGCTGGATCCCCATCGTGCTCGCCGCGCAGGAGCCTGATGGCTACATGCAGACGGCCTACACGCTTGCCGACCGCAAGGAGTGGCCGGAGCACTGGATGCCGGAACACCGCGGCAACCACGAGGGCTACACTGCGGGTTACTTCATCGAGTCGGCGATAAACCACTACACGCTGACCAACGGTCAGGATCTGCGGCTCTATAACGCGGCGAAGAAGCTGGCCGACTGCTGGGCAGCTAACATCGGCCCCGGCAAGAGGGAGTGGTTCGACGGCCACCAGGAGATGGAACAGGCGCTGGTGCGCTTCGGCCGCTTCGTGAACGACCAGGAGGGTCACGGGCGCGGTGACGCGTACATCGTTTTGGCCAAGTTCCTGCTCGACTCGCGCCGCGGTGGGCAGGAATACGACCAGAGCCACCTGCCCCCGGGCCGCCAGTACGAGGCCGTCGGGCACGCTGTTCGCGCGGCTTACTTCTACTCCGGCATGGCTGACATCGCAGCCGAGACCGGCGACCAGGACTATCAGAGCGCAGTGCTGAGCCTGTGGGACAACATGGTGAACAAGAAGTTCTACGTCACTGGCGGCATCGGCAGCGGCGAGACCTCTGAGGGCTTCGGTCCGAACTACTCACTACGTAACGAGGCGTACTGCGAGTCGTGCTCGAGTTGCGGCCTCATCTTCTTCCAATACAAGATGAACCTCGCTTACCATGACGCGCGCTATGCGGACTTGTACGAACAGACCATGTACAACGCTCTGTTCGGCGCGGTGGATATGAATGGCAAGAACTTCTGCTACACCAACCCTCTGGTCAACACTCAGCGCACGCCGTGGCACGTTTGCCCGTGCTGCGTCAGCAACATCTCGCGCACGCTGCTGATGGTGCCCACCTGGAGCTACACCAAGGGCCCGAGCGACGTGTATGTGAATCTATTCATCGGAGGCCGCGTGGATGTGGGCAAGGTGGCCGGCACCAACGTACAGATGGTGCAGAAGACCGAATATCCATGGAAGGGCGCGGTGGCCATTGCCGTAAATCCGGATGAGGCGAAGACCTTTACCATACACGTGCGCGTGCCCAACCGCTCGACCTCCAAGCTCTATACCGCGACTCCTGTTGTGAGTGGGCTGAAGATGCTGCGCGTCAACGGCAAGGCGGTGACCCCGCACATCGAAAAGAGCTACGCTGTGATTACGCGGCGCTGGACGAAGGGCGACACCATCGAGCTTGAGATGCCCATGGAGGTGCAGCGCCTCAAGGCCGACCCGCGTATCCACGCAGACGCAGACCTCATCGCACTGCAGTACGGCCCGCTGGTCTACAACGTGGAGACTGCAGACCAGCAAAGCCTGGATCTCGCGCTAAGCAACGAGCCGTTGAAGACAGAGTGGCGTCCGGACCTGCTGGGCGGCGTGATGGTCATCATCGGCAAGTGGCAGGACGGCACGCCGATGCTGGCGATTCCCAACTACGCTCGCATGAACCGGGTTGCGCACGATCGTCCGGACTTCGCCGGTGACGGCTCGGTGAACTACTCTCCGGGCGCAACGGCAAGCACAGCGAACAGCAATGCCAATGCAAACGCCAACAGCTTCCAGGGCTCGACGACTCCGGGCGCGGCCAATCAGGTCCCGGCGCAACGGAGACGGTTCCAGCGCAAGATCGATTCCAAGGTCTGGATGCAGTCGCTGGCATAGAGCGGTTTCACCGAAAGCGGAAGAGCCACGACCCTTGGGGTGGCTCTTTTGTGCGGTTGAGAAGGCACCTATGCCTTCGCGGGCAACTTCAAGTCACCGTTCCAGAGCTGCGGTATATTACGCGGGTTGGCGTCTTGCAACTCAGGCGGCAGTGCAAACTGCGGGAATCCTTGATAGGAGACTGGTCGCGCGAAGCGCAGGATGGCAAGGCTACCCACCGAGGTCGAGCGGCCATCCGAGGTGGCCGGATACGGGCCCCCGTGCACCATCGCCTGGTTCACCTCCACGCCCGTGGGGAAGCCGTTGACGATGACGCGGCCCACCTTCGTCTCAAGGATGCGCAGCAGCTCTGCATTCCTCGCGAGGTCTTCGTCGGTTGCGAGCACCGTCGCCGTTAGGTGCCCCTCCAGACCGTGCGCGGCGGCCAGCATCTGCTCGCGCGAGTCGCATTGCACCAGCAGGGTCGTCGGCCCGAAGACCTCCTCGGCGAGGTGCTCGTCCGCGAGGAACCTTGCGCACGGAACTTCAATCAAGGTGACTTGGGCTGAGAACCCCTCACCTTTGGCAGCCCCGCACGCGAGGATGAGTTCTCCGCGGGCCTCTACCTGCCTCCTGAAAACCGATGCAATGCCCTCGGTGAGCAGGTGGAAGCTGCCACTAGCCGCGACCCTCTCCCGCAGTCTCTCCGTGAAGGCCGTCGCCTTCGCTTCCTCCGCAAAGACCACGCCGGGCTTGGTGCAGAACTGTCCGCCGCTCAGCGTGAACGAAGCGAAGAGGCCCGTGGCCAGCGCGTCGGCACGCTCCGCCAGCGCACCCGGCAGGATGAAGACCGGGTTCGAGCTGCCCATTTCCGCGTAGACCGGGATCGGCTCCCTGCGCTTCGCGGCGAGGTCCATCAGCGCGCGACCTCCGCGAAAGGATCCGGTGAAACCGACGGCCTTGACTCCCGGATGCTCTACCAGCGCCGCGCCGGTACTGTGCCCCGCGTCGAAGAGCAGCGAGAAGCTGCCCGAGGGAAAGCCCGCAGCCGCCACGGCTGCGTTGACGATGTGACCGACGAGCTCGCTCGTGCCCGGATGAGCGGGATGCGCCTTCACAATGACTGGATTGCCCGCAGCTAGCGCCGAAGCGGTGTCACCACCAGCGACCGAGAAGGCCAGAGGGAAGTTGCTCGCCCCGAAGACCGCCACCGGCCCCAACGGGCGCAGCATGGAGCGGATGTCGGGTTTCGGCGGCACGCAGTTGGGTTCAGCCGTATCGATGCGCGCGTTGAGCCATGCTCCCTGCTCTGCAACCGAGGCGAAGAGCCGGAGCTGACGGCTTGTGCGCGCCACCTCGCCAGTGAGCCGCGGACTCGGCAGCGCCGTCTCGCTCGTCGCGCGCGCGATAAGCTCCTCCGCCGCGGCGTCGAGGCCATCAGCGATGGCGCGCAGCAGCCGTGCACGGTCAGCCCCGGAGCTGCTGGCGAGGAACTCCGCCGCGTCCTGCGCCGCTCGAACGGCGTGATCCACGTCCTCAAGCGAGACCGAGTGATACGCAGGCTCGAGTGCCTTGCCGTCGAGCGGGTTGAATGCAAAGAATGCGGCGTCACCGCTGAATGTCGCTGTGACTCCGGCGATCAGAGAACGACCCTGGAACCGGCCCTGTGGCATCAGGCCTCCTGCGGTACCTGGAAGTCCGTGGAGCGCACCGCAGGCCGAGTGGCGAGCGCGCGGCGTAGAGTCTGCTGGGCCTCTTTGAGGTCCGTACCCGCGAGCTCTAAGCGCGGTGGGCGCACCCGCGCGGAACCGCAGCCCATCTGCTCCTGCACCCACTTGATGAGCTGCACGAACTTCACTACCGTGTCCATCCGCAGCAACGGCAGGAACCACTTGTAGAGCTCGAAGAGCTCCTTGAACTTGCCGGCCAGTGCGAGGTCATACAGCTCCACGGATTCGCGCGGGAAGGCGTTGACCAGTCCGGCTACCCAACCTCGCGTTCCGCCAGCGATCGCCTCCACGATGATGTCGTCCACGCCGACCGAGATATGCAGGCGGTTACCAACCACCTCTCGGATGGCCATCGCGCGGCGGGCGTCCGAGCTAGACTCCTTCACCGCAACGAAGTTCTCCACATCGGCGGCGAGATCAGCCATGTTCGCGGGAGTGAAGTCCGTCTTGTAAGCGATGGGGTTGTTGTAGAGCATGCAGGGAAGGCCGGTCGCGCCCATCACGGTAGCCACGTGCGCCTTCATCTCGCGCCAGTCGGAAGCGTAGACGTAGGGCGGCAGGACCATCAGACCACTGCAACCGGCCTGCTCGGCCTCCTTGGCCTGGCGCACAGCTTCGTTCGTGGAGAGCGAGGAGACGCCAGCTACGACGGGTGTGCCCTTGGCCTGTGAGGCTCTCACTGCCGTGCGCAGGATCGCGCACTTCTCCGTCTGTTCGAGCGTGGCGCCTTCTCCCAGCGAGCCCAGCATCACAAGGCCGCTACAGCCGTTCTCCAGCAGCCACATCATGTGGCGAAACAGCAAGTCGTGGTCGACCGTGAAGTCGGCGTTGAAGGGGGTGGTCACGGCAGGGTGAACGCCTGTCCAGTTCATCGAGTGGTCTCCTGTGAAAGGGAATGGGAAAGTTCTTCTTGAGCCTGCGGTGCAGAACACATTGCCGCGACTGGAATTGGAAACAGGGGCGGACGGACAGAAGCGTTACGCCAGCCAAAGAGGGTCTCCAGCGCGGGGCCGCAGATGCGTCCCTGACAGGGCCCCATGCCGCAGCGCGTTTGAAGCTTTGCGTCGGTCCAGCCTCCGTGCGGCGTCGACCGCGCCTTCAGGTCCGCAAAACGAACATCCTCGCAGCGGCATACGATGGTCTCCGGCGCGGGCAGCAAGCGCAGCTCAGGCCGCAGCGCGAAGGCGCGCGCCATCGCACGGCCGAAGGCAGCCTCTGCATCACGTTTCGCATGGAGGTGCGATGCCGTGTTGCCCGCAGCACTGAGGCCGGCGATCTCGCCCTCGATCAGCGCCCCGTCGACGCCCGCGATGCCCGTCAATTCCCCGGCACAATAGACACCGGCGAGACTGGTCTGCTGATCGGCATCGACCTCAACACCGTCCGCACCGATCCGGCAGCCCAACAACGAGGCCAGCTCCGTGTTGGGTACCAGATGGAAACCGCATGCCAACAACTCGCATGGCTCCATCCACGTTCTTGAGCCATCGGTGAGCCGTACGCCCGTGATCGCTTGCATACCCTCAACCGCCATCGGCCAGCAGCCCGTGCGATACGGCACGCCCGCCAACTCCATGCGGAGATGGATGCCTTGCAGAATCTTGCGCGGGCGCGTGATCAACGAGGCTGTAAACAGTGCAAGCCGGAACATCGAGGTCTGCTCGGCGACAGTGACGATCTCAGCGCCATCCCGCCGAAGGTGCGCAGCCACGGCCAGCAGTAAAGGTCCAGCACCCGCGACGACCACACGCTTCCCGCGTACGTCGTATCCTCCACGCACATGGGCCTGCAGCCCGCCCACACCAAAAACCCCTGGAAGCGTCCATCCAGGGAACGGCAAGAAGCGCTCCCGCGCCCCGGTGGCAAGGATGAGCTTGTCGTACTGGAAGGTCTCCAGCACCTGTCGCTCTGCAGCCCACGCCTGCAGCTCGCCGCTCTGCGGTACATCGACCACCTGGCGGCCGGAAAAGAGCTCAGCGCCGGAAAGCGTGAAGGCCTCCGCGACTCGCCCCCGTTCACGGTCCTCGTGCGCGGCCCCAAAACCCACTCGCCAGATCTGCCCACCGGCGCGCACATTGTCGTCCAGCACAGCAACGCGCTTGCCTGCAATTGCGGCTGCTGTAGCTGCAGCAAGACCCGCGGGCCCGGCGCCTATAACGACGACCTCATAGGCATGCTTGGTCGTGAGCACAGCACTTGTGGTCGCACGAGAAGTCATCGTATCGCTCACGATCCGGTCTCCACAGACATGCCATCACGACAGACGAGCTGGCATGTGCGCTGGTGTGGCTGGCCGTCCACCGTCGCGCGGCACTCCAGGCAGATCCCCATGCCGCACAAGGCAGTGCGGGGTTCGCCGTTCACGGAGGTGCGGCAGTGCACGCCTGCGTTGAGCAGAGCGGCGGCCACCGTTGAGCCCCCGGGTAAACGGACGGCCTCACCGTTTACGCGAACGGTCACGTCAGGCATAGAGCGCCTCCGTGACAGCCGCGCGGCTGGGAAGATAGGGCGCGGGATCCAGCACAACCTGCGCGCCAGTGAGGTGGTGGAGCACCAGCCGAGCCGTGCCTGGCGCGTTGGTGATGCCCAGCCCCTCGAAGCCCATCGCGACCAGCACTGTCGGATCCGGTGTAGGGCCGATGTAGGGCAGCTTGTCCGGCGTCGCTGCGCGGAAGCCCGTCCACACGCGAATCGCCGAGAGAGAACCCAGCCCGGGCAAATACTCGATGGCGCGGTCCAGCATCCGGCGCACCATCTTCGGGCGCGCCGTCGGCTCCACATCGCCAAACTGCCTCGACGAGCCCAAAAGAATCTGTCCCGTCTTGCGGGGCTGCGCGTTGAAGGCCACCGAATCCGCGGTGATCGCGTGCGCGCTCTTCAGATACCCAAGCTCTACCAGTTGGTGCCGCACGAATCCCGGGTAGCGGTCCGTGATGACCAGATGCCCCTTGCGCGGCTGCACCGCGAGCCACGGGCAAAGCGAGATATCCGTGCCGGTGGCGATCACAATGTGCGCGGCGTTGAGACGCGTCCCATCATCCAGCACCACCTCGCCCGCCGCAGCGCGAATCGCCCTCTTTCCTCGTAGATGGCGAGCGCCATGCGCAATCGCTGCCTCGAGGAAGAATGCCGCGGCGGCAGGAGGATAGATTACGCCATCGTGTGGCACCAGCAGCGCTCCGGTCATGCCTTGTCTGAGGTTTGGCTCGACCTCGCGTAGCGCCTTCTCATCGAGAACCTCGGAGTCCACACCAAGGTGCGCATACGTCTCTCGTTTGGCGAAGACCTCGGCCATCTCTTCGGCATCGACCGCCAACCATAAGGTTCCGCACTCCTCATACTCCACACCTTGTGGGAGCTGCGCTCGGAGATCGCGCCACAGATCACGCGAGAAACGCGAAAGCGCGAGTTGCGCGGGAGAGTCGTCCATGAGGACCACATGCCCCATGCCGGCTGCCGTAGCTCCGCCGCCGAGCACCGCAGGCTCCACGACTCCTACACGCATCCCCGCCGCAGCACACTCACGCGCGCACGCCGTTCCAACAATGCCCGCTCCGAGGATTAGTACGTCGAATGTCTCCATCAGAACTTGATGCCGTCCGCAAATGGATCGTCCTGGTCGAAGAGTAGGACTGTTTCGCCTGTGATCCAGGCGCGCCCGCGCACCGTCGGCAGAACGGCCTCACCGTGCGCCTCGATCGAACCGGTGAAGTGTGTGCCGAGAAACCCCTCCTGCCGCCACACCTGTCCCTCCGACAACTTGCCATCGGCATAAAGACAAGCCATCTTTGCGCTCGTGCCTGTTCCGCAGGGCGAGCGATCAAATGATGCTCCCGGGCAGAGAACGAAGTTCCTGCTCGAATTCTCCGCATTTTCCGGCGGACCGAAGAGCTCGATGTGATCGATGTAGCCCCCGTCCTTGCCCGTGATGCCCTGCTTCGCGAGAGCGTCGCGGATGGCATGAGTCGAGGCAATCAGTTCGCCTCGGTGGGCCATCGTCAGCTCGAACGGGTGCTCGCCGATGAGAAAGAACCAGTTCCCTCCCCAGGCTATGTCGCCGGCCAGCCTTCCAATGCCGGGCACCTCCACAGGAACGTTGGCGCGGTAGCGGTAGCTAAGCACGTTGCGCACCGCGACGCTGCCGTCCGGCATTAGCTCGGCCTCCACCTCGCCCACGGCCGTCTCGATGCGATGCTTGCCGGGCTGGACGCAGCCCAGATGCGCGAGCGTGCGCACCACGCCGATGGTGCCATGGCCGCACATCCCCAGATACCCGACGTCGTTGAAGAAGATGACCCCGGTGGAGCACGAAGGGTTCGCCGGCTGGCAGAGCAGCGCCCCGACTACCACCTCCGATCCACGAGGTTCACCAGTGACTCCACTGCGGAACGCATCGAACTGATGGCGAAAGACTTCTACACGCTCCGCGAGGGTGCCCGCGCCGAGATCCGGTCCACCGTTCACTACCACCCGTGTGGGTTCACCCTCGGTGTGCGAGTCCAGAATACGAACCCGCCCTATCGTCCCTGGAAAAACCATAAGGCAAATTGTAGACGATTTTGAATACAAAAGTAGACGATTTCGAGTACAAAGCGATGTAATTTTCTACTTTCGTTGAACACGGTGTAGGGATCAATTCCGCTTCGTTTGTGAACCCGACCAACAAGGACATTCAACGCGGCGCGGCGCGACATTGTGCACGAACCGGACGACGAACTCTGTCGCCGTGAAAGCTCTGTTTGGCACGATAGTGAAGACAAGATGCCTACGCCCCCATGGCGGGTAATGTGGAGAGCCAACGTATCACTTGTGCACAGCGCCTACCAACACATCGGAACCTCGTGCTCTTGCGGAAGGTGTTCGTACCGCAGCGCGACGTAGTGAGCCGACCCGCCAATGGGCCTTTTCCCAGCTCAAGCGCTCCTGCATTTACAGTTCGAGTGGATTCTCCGCGGTGTGAGTCTGCCACGCGTACTCTGCTAAAATTCGTCTGTGCTCTCGCAAGCAGATGACCAATTTAGTGTACGAGTTTGAATACAAACGCGCAAAAGAAGTGGAATCCGCTGCGACCGCGGCTGGCAGCTGGACCTTGATGAGTGGCTGCTGAGATGGCGACGACGGCACAGAAGTCGAAAGCCCCCAAAAAACGGGCTGCCGCAGAACACGGAACGGCTATTAATGCTGCTTTCAAGCAGATTCGCGAGCTGATCGTGTACGGCCGGCTCTCGCCCGGCTCATGGATCGTCGAAGCCGAACTTAGCAAAAAACTGGGCATGAGCAGGACACCCGTACGCGCGGCTCTGCAATGGCTGCAGCGTGAAGGCTGCGTCATCGAGCAGCGAATCCGCTCAAAGTCCCGCATGATTGTCGCGCCGCTGACGCGAGAGGATGCTTCCGAACTTTACTCTATTGTTGGCCACCTCGAAGGGCTCGCAGGCCGGAAGGCCAGCGGCCTGCCCAAAGATCAGCGGTCCAAGCTGGTCGGCGACATGCGCGGCGTCAACGCAAAACTGCGTCGCATTGCGCGTACCCGCGAGTTGGACGGCGAGAACATCTTCGATCTCGACGCAGAATTTCATCGCGTGATCGTGGAAGCCAGCGCCGGCCCCCGGCTGATGCTGATGCATAGCGGAATAAAGCCCCAGACGGAACGCTACTGGCGCTTCTACTCCAGCAACATTATTGACCGTCTCGAGGTGAGCGTGCGTGAACATGAGGCAATTATCAGCGCAATCCTGAATGGAGACGCCGACGCAGCCGAGAGAGCGCTGATCCGGAACTGGGTGAACGGTTTCGAACGGCTCGCACAATTGATTATCGCCAATGGCGAGCGCGGAAGCTGGTAGATCCTCCAGCGGCCTGAACGGCCGGTTTGTTTGCTGACATTTTCCGCGCCTCGTTCACTGCTGTCCAGACGACCTTCGTCGTGATGGGCACATCAGCCGATTTGCCGTTACCGATCGAGCTCAGCGATATCTTCTGTCAATTTCGGATTCGCTCGGATCAATTTGGGGATCGGGGCACCCGCAATCTGTTTCGCAGAATTGACCGATCTAAGACTGCCACTGGCAGTTGCTTCCTGAACCAGGTGGCTGTCGTAAACTCGCTCCATTGGGATCACTGGTTCAGCGTGAGGCTCTAAAGCGGAACGATGGGCCGGCGCTGAACCACGGAGGCGAAGAGGAGTGAGCTCTGAGACAGAACTGCAGCGTCAGAACGAGCGACTTGAGCTGCTGCTGAACCTGTCCAACAAGATCACATCGAACCTTGATCTGCGCGACGTGATTTCCGCCATTTCCGGCAATCTCCGCGCGGTAATGCGAGGCGATCTGGCGGCTGTGTCTCTGCCCGATGAGGCATCAGGAAAATTCCGAATCTACGTGCTGGATTTTCCCGAAAGCAAGGGCATTGTTAAGGAAGGTCATCTCATCACTCCAAGCGACACGGTCAGAAGGGCGGTAGAGACCCTCCAGCCTGTAATCTTTAGCACGAACTGCCCCGAACACTTTCCCCCGGAAGTTTATGCCGAATTATCACTAGTCGAGGACTCTAAGAGCATGTGCATAACGCCGCTGGTCAGCCATGCTCGGGTGCTCGGAGTGCTGGTCGTCGGCCGCACGCTCAAAGATCCCTTTTCCGCCGATGAAGTTGATTTTCTCACCAAGGTTGCGGGCCCGATTGCCATCGCCATCGAAAACGCCCTGGCATACAAGGAAATCTCGGAACTGAGAAATAAGCTTGCCCAGGAGAAGCTGTATCTCGAAGACGAGATTCGAAGCGAGATGGGCTTCGAGCAGATCGTGGGCCACAGCACTGCATTAAAACATGTACTGCAAATGGTGGAGACAGTCGCTCCCAGCGACTCCACGGTTCTGTTGCTGGGCGAAACGGGAACAGGAAAGGAATTAATCGCGCGCGCCATTCACGATCACAGCCGGAGGAAGCAGCGCATTTTCGTCAAGCTGAATTGCGCGGCAATCCCCACGGGTTTGCTGGAAAGCGAATTGTTCGGGCACGAAAAGGGAGCGTTCACCGGAGCCATCACTCAAAAGGCCGGCCGCATGGAACTGGCGGATCAGGGCACGCTCTTTCTCGACGAGGTCGGAGACATTCCCATCGAGATTCAGCCGAAACTGCTGCGCGCACTGCAGGAGCGTGAGTTTGAACGGCTGGGCAGCACGCATACGCGCAAGGTAAATGTGCGGCTAGTGGCGGCCACCAATCGCGATCTGGGAAAGATGGTTGCCGAGCGTGAATTCCGCAGTGATCTGTTCTACCGGCTCAACGTGTTTCCGATCCGTATTCCGCCTTTGCGAGAGCGAAAAGAAGACATTCCACTGCTCGTCAGCTACTTCGCGCAGAAATTCGCTAAGCAGATGCAGAAGCAGATCGAGACGATTCCGGCGGCGGTGATGAAGGGATTTACGGCATGGGAATGGCCCGGGAACATTCGCGAACTCGAAAACTTCATTGAGCGCGCGGTAATCCTGTCACGGGGCCGTTCGCTGGAAGCACCTCTAAGCGAATTGCAAAAGGCGCACCCAGACAAGCCTATGCAGAGTGCGATTCCCGAACACAAGCCGAATATGGTCGACGCTGCCGGTTTTCAAAACGGTCGGGAGGCGGTTCTTGAAGAGCATACGCGGAAACAGCGCGAGGAGATCGTGCGCGCATTAACCGAATGTAACGGACGCGTGGGCGGCGCCGATGGAGCTGCCGCGCGGCTGGGCATCAACCGCACAACGCTCCTCTCGCGTATGAGGAAGTTCGGTATCTACGCAAAGCAGTTCGTTTGACTCGCGGCTTTTCCCCCACATTCCAATTCGTCTGAAGCTCGACAGTTTCAACACTTTCAACTTCAACATCTTCGACTCCTCGACGCTCTCCGTTCATTCTTTCTCTGAAAAATCAGTCATTTAGCGTGTCGGCCGCTTTTGGCACGGGCATTGCCCTTAGTCAGGTACGAAAGGGCAACAGCAGTGTTGAAGATCTCCATTCTCGATACCCCGAGTCAGCGCCGATTGACGTTGGAAGGTCGCCTGGTCGCTCCCTGGGCCGCAGAGCTGAGAACCGCGTGGATGGCGGCTCAGGCAGACCTCAATGCACGCGAACTCGTGATCGATCTCAAAAACCTTACCGCCATCAGCGAGGACGGAGAAAACGTTCTGCTGGAGTTGTTGCGCGAGGGAATCAAGTTCTGCTCCTCGGGCGTGTTCACGAAACACGTCCTTAAGCGGCTCGCCCGCAGAACACGCCAGTATCTTGGAGGAAAATAATGCCGAACAGCAGACAGAACACCGATCACGTGGGGCTCCTTGAAATCGAGGAGATCCCTGGAGCGAATCAACCTGAACCGGCGCAAGCCGTTGCTGAGCCGATCCAGCAGAAGAGACGCAAGCTATTGGGTCGCCGCAAGACAAGCGTGTTCGCGGCTGCGGCCGCGATCGTTGCGGTTGCATTGGGTTACTTCATTCATAACGCCCTGCTCTATGAGGACACCGACGACGCGCAGGTGGAGGGTCACGTGATGCCGCTCAGTTCGCGCATCAATGGGCAGGTGCTTCAGGTGAATTTCGTGCAAGGCCAACTGGTTCACGCTGGCGACGTGCTGGTTGTCATCGATCCAAAGGACTACAAGGTCGCGGTGGATCAGGCAGCCGCGGACCTGGCCGATGCGCAAGCAACGGCAACTAGTTCGAACCTGAACATCCCGATCACATCGGCAAGCGCGTTTAGCGGTCTCGATTCTGCACAAGTCGCCATCAAAAACGCCGAAGCCGGAGTGCTGTCCGCCCAACAGAACGTGCAGGCCGACCAGGCGACGTTGCTGCAGGCACAGGCGAACGCGGTAAAGACCGATGCCGACTTGAGCCGGTACGAACAACTGGTGCAGGAGGGAGTTATTTCGCGCCAGCAGTATGACGGTGCGCTGGCTGCGGCGCGTTCGAACCAGGCAGCCGTGAAGGCGTCCCAGGCCGTGGCGGCAGGTGCGCAGCAGACGCTCGAGCAGGCGCAAGGAAAGCTGCTGCAGTCGCGAGCGGACCTGCGCAACGCGCAAACCGCCCCGCAACAGGTGTCACTGAGCAACGCCAAGGCAAAATCGGCAGAGTCGCAGGTGATGGAGCGCAAGGCGAAATTGGAACAGGCGCAGCTCAACCTGGGCTACACCATCATTCGCTCTCCTGTGGACGGAATCATTGGCAAAAAGAGCGCTGAAATCGGCCAAAACGTGGGTATCGGTCAGGAACTTGTGGATGTCGTTCCATTGGATGACGTCTGGGTAACAGCGAATTTCAAAGAGACACAACTGGCCCACATGAAGCCCGGGCAGGCAGTGGAGATCAAGGTCGATGCCTACGGCCGCAAGTGGCAAGGCCAGCTAAGCAATCTGGGCGGAGGTACGGGATCGGTGTTCAGCCTTCTGCCTCCAGAAAACGCAACCGGAAATTACGTGAAGGTTGTGCAACGCGTGCCGGTGCGCATTGACTTCAACCGCGCCAACGGCCAGAACTTCAATGTCGATGGGTTACTGAAGCCAGGCTTGTCCGTTGAGCCGGAAGTGAGGGTACGATGAGCACCGCAACCGCGATTCTTCCTAGAGAGACGGTCTGGAAACCAAAGGTCAATCCATGGATCATCGGCGTGGTGGTATCTCTCGCCGCATTCATGGAAGTACTCGACTCGAGCATTGCCAACGTGGCGCTGCCACACATCGCCGGCAACCTTGGCGCCAGCAATGACGAAAGCACATGGGTTCTAACCAGCTACCTGGTCGCGAATGCCATCGTACTTCCGATCAGCGGATTCATGGTCAGTCTGTTTGGCCGCAAACGCTTCTTCATGGCCGCCATTGCGTTCTTCACGGTTAGTTCGTTCCTGTGCGGCATCGCACCAAGCCTCGCGTTTCTGCTGTTGTTTCGCATCATGCAGGGCGCGTTCGGAGGCGGACTGCAACCGATGGCGCAGGCGATCCTCGCCGATACGTTCCCCCCCGAAAAGCGCGGGTTGGCTTTTGCTCTGTACGGCGTAACCGCCGTGGTCGGTCCGGTGGTCGGACCGACACTGGGCGGGTGGATTACCGATAACTATTCGTGGCGGTGGATCTTCTATATCAACGTTCCAGTGGGAATCCTCGCGCTCCTTTTGGTCCAGTTACTTGTGGAAGACCCGCCGTACCTGGCACGCCTGAAGAAGGGAATGGCGAAGTTCGACTATGTCGGGTTCTCGCTCCTGACCGTGGGTGTTGGCGCGCTGCAGGTGCTGCTCGATAAAGGCCAGGAAGACGATTGGTTTGGCTCGAGGTTCATCGTGACGCTGTCGATTCTTGCCGCGGCGGGGCTCATCGCACTCGTGGTTTGGGAGTGGCGCCACAAGGATCCGATCGTCGACGTGCGGCTATTCAAGAGTTTCAACTTCGCGATCACCAATGTGATGTTTCTCATGCTGGGAATGGCCCTGTTCAGCACGACCGTGCTGATGCCGCAACTATTGCAGACGTTGATGGGGTATACAGCAGAAGAAGCGGGACTGGTGCTTTCCGTGGGGGCCGTGGCGATGTTGCTCTTGCTGCCTTTGGTCGGCCAGCTCACGACACGCGTGCAAGCGCGCTTTCTCATAGCCGTGGGCTGGGGACTGCTGGCAGTCAGCGTGTACATATCGGCGCGACAGGTCGATCTGCTCATCAGTTTCGGCAACGCGTCCTGGCTGCGGGTGCTGCAGTCTGTCTCATTGCCGTTTCTGTTTGTTCCCTTGACCCTTGCGGGTTATGTTGGATTGCCGAGCGAGAAGACCAATTCCGCTGCCGGCCTGATGAATTTCATGCGTAACATGGGACAGAGCATTGGCACTTCGGCATTGACGACGGTTCTTGCCCGACGCGGTCAGTTCCATCAATCAATCTTGGCAGACTACACGGCGTCTCCCCGATTTCAGACTGCCATTCAAGGCCTTGCCAGCCAACTCCATCGTGCTGGTCTAAGCCTATCGGCCGCTCAGCATCAGGCGTCAGATAGGTTGTACAACATGGTCCAGGCACAGGCAGCAGCCCTTTCGTATATCGACGCTTACTGGCTGCTCGCAGCCGCTGGGGCAATCATGTTCCTTGCGTCATTTCTTCTCAAACCAAATGATCCGAGGAAGGGCGGGAATGTGTCTGTTCACTAAAACCCGAGTCTTCCTTCTGGTGGTGAGGCGCAATTGATTGGCCGACCAGCAAGGCCCAGCGCAAACCGGGAGTTACGCGGGATGGGTTCCGTAACAAGTACGTTGCGAGTACGAAATCTGAAGCTGATGATCCGCCCTGCAGATGATAAACTCGCGCGCATGATCCCAGACAAGTTGACCCGCCGCGAGGTGCTCACGGGGATAGCCATGGCTTCTCTTTTTCCTGTCGGTTCTCTAAAGGCCGAATCCGGGGCTTCCCAGCTCTGTTTCACCAGCGCAGTTGAGATGGCCCGGCTCATTCGCGCGAAAAAGCTTTCGGCT
>DATFSK010000101.1:0-44729 GCA_035262645.1 Terriglobales bacterium | reverse complement strand
CGTTTCGTTGCTGGACGGCGCTTTGGAGAGGTGGAAGGCGGAGGGGCGAGAGTTGCAGCAACGGGAGGCGCACGCCGCGTGCGCGGTGTTCACGCCGCATGTGCAGGAGGATGTTGTGGTCACGACGGCGCGCATGCGCGAGATTCTCGGTCAGGACGGGTATGTCCTGCTGGATGCGCGACCTCGAGCGGAGTTTGAGGGCGCGGTGAAGTCGGACGGAGTTGCGAAAGCTGGACATTTGCCAGGGGCGCGGAGTTTGTATTGGAAGACTCTGCTGGCATCTGACGCGCTTCCCGCTTTGCGGGGGAATGCTGAGTTGCAGCAGATATTTGCTGCTGTGGGTGCCAGGCCGGAGAAGGTTGTGGTGACCTATTGCCGGACCGGCATGCAGTCGTCGTTCACGTATTTCGTGGCGAAATACCTGGGGTATAAAGCGGCGATGTATGACGGCTCGGTTTTCGAGTGGGTCAATCGCGGCGGGTATGAGTTGGTAGCCGGGCAGTGAGTGTCGCCGGCCGGAGCCGGCTTAGGGAATCCTTGCTCGATTCACAAAGCACTTGTGGAGGACGTATGAAGTTCCATCTGGTTCGATTTGTTGCCATCATCGGATTGACTTGTGGCGTTGCTTTGCTGCCGGGCAGAGCGGCTGCCGGTGATGCGAAGACGTCTTCGGCGCAGAGCGGAGCGGCCCGTCCCAACCTGGTGGTCTCCACGCAGTGGCTCGCCGATCATCTTTCTGATCCGCACCTTGTCATCGTACACATCGGGCACGACCGCGGCGACTACGAGGCGGCGCATATTCCGGGAGCGCGCTTTCTGCCGATGGACAAGTTCGTCAGCAATCAGGAGCCGGGTGCGGAGCTGCTGCCTGCCGATCAATTGAAGCAGAACCTGGAAGCGATCGGCATCGGCGACAACTCGCGCGTGGTGTACTTTGCGCCGGATTGGGACCCGATGGCGACGCGGCTCTTCTTCACGCTCGACTACCTCGGGCATGGCGACCAGGCGGCGCTGCTCGACGGCGGCATGGACCGATGGCTGAGCGAGAAGCGGCCAACATCCAGTGAAGTGCCGAAGATTACGCCGGGGACGCTGACCGTCCATCTGCATCCGGAGATCGTGGCCAAGATGGATTGGATGACGAAGCTGGTCGCGGAAAAGCCTGCTTCAACCGACGTGGTAATCATTGATGCGCGGCCGGGCAAGCGCTATCGCGCCGGGCATCTTGCTGGAGCACAGTCGATGTTCTGGGAGACGGCGCTGGTGAGCCAGGATGATCCGGTGCTGCGCTCGCCGCAGCAGTTGCGGCAGCAGTTCGAGGCGGCGGGAGTGACACAGGGGAAGAAGCTGGTGTCGTATTGCGAGGTGGGACTGCAGGCCTCGTATACGTATTTTCTCGCGCGGTATCTCGGGTACGATGCCGCGATGTATGACGGGTCGTACAGCGAGTGGAGTGGGGCGAAGGAGCCGGTGGTACGCGGCGACTCGCCCCGATAAGGGCTGGGCTACCTGGTGAGGATCACCACATCGACGCGGCGGTTGAGCTGGCGTCCTTTGGCTGTGTCGTTGCCTGCCGCGGGATGAAACTCAGCATATCCGGCGGCGGAGAGCCGATCGGCAGAGATCCCGTTTTGCTCGACCAGCAGCTTTACCAGGCCCGTTGCGCGTGCTGTCGAAAGCTCCCAGTTAGAGGCGAACTGCGCCGTGTGGATAGGAACATTGTCGGTGTGGCCTTCGATCCTAACGGCACAAGGATGTGCTTGGAGGATTTCGGCAATTCGAGAGATAGCCGCTTCGGCGCCGGATTTGATTGTCGCAGAGCCGCTATCGAAGAAACCCATCTCACGCAGGCTGACGACCAGGCCGTCGCGTCCCATATGCAAAGCGACCTCATTCCGTTGGATCTCGGAGGCGAGAGCGCTTGCCAACTCACTACGGATGGCGTTGAAGTCTTCCTTCTTCTGCTCGCCTCCAAGTTTGTCCTGACCAGATGTGGCCCAGCGCGAAAGGTCCTGCCCGGCGTCTACCGAGGCGGGCAGTGAGATCCTCGCCTCCACCTGTCCGGGCCTGCGATTACTCTTCTGAAACACACCGAGCTGCTGAAAGGCCGAGTCGATGGCCTCGCCCAGGCGGACTGCCCTGCGCTTGTCGATTTGCGCCGAAGCATAGAGGACAACAAAGAAGGCGAACAGGAGAGTGACGAAGTCGGCGTAGGAGACGAGCCAGCGCTCGTGATTCACATGCGAGACGAGCCTTCGGCGGCGCTCTTTCATGGGGCCTCGTCGGCGGCCACTTGCAATTCCTTTGCGGGCTGCTGAAGAAACCCGATCAACTTGGTCTCGAGCATGCGAGGGTTCATGCCTTCCAGAATGGAGATCACTCCTTCGAGAGTCATCTCGTGCAGGACCTGCGTCTCGCGCATGCGCAGGCGGAGCTTGCCGGAACTGGGCAGGAAGAAGAGATTAGCTGAGCCGACACCGTAGACGGTTGCCACGAAGGCCACGGCGATGCCCTTGCCGACTTCGTTGATGTTGTCGAGGTGCTGCATCACCTGGATCAGCCCCAGCACCGCGCCGATGATGCCGATGGTGGGGGCGAAGCCGCCGGCCGATTCGAAGACTTTGGGAATGTTCTCTTCATATTCGGCCTGATTATCCAGCTCCAGCTGCATCATCTTGCGGAGCTCCTGCGGTTCGGTGCCGTCAACGGCAAGCATCAGGGATTTCTTCAGGAAGGGATCGTTAACGGTGGACAGATCGGTGTCGAGCGAAACGATGCCCTGGCGACGCGCCTTGTTGGCGAAGGCAACCAGTTGCCGAACCGTCTGTTGCGGATCGATTCTGGGTTCGAAGAAAACCTGTATCAGCTGGCGGAAGGCGGTGACGACCACCGCCATGGGATATTGCAGGAGGACGGCGCCCAAGGTTCCGCCAAAGACAATAATGGCGGCCGTAGGCTGTAGCACCTGTGAGAGCTTGCCGCCTTCGAGCAGGAGGCCGACAACGATCCCGCCCAAGCCGAGTATCAGCCCTGCAAAGCTGCTCTTATCCACGCTCGCATCCTTCCGCTTTAACCGAAGCCGGATTGACGGTAACGCAAACAGCGCCGCCGTCGACCGGAAGACCAGATTCGGTGCAGGCAACGAGCAAGGAACGACGGAAATCGCGGACGCGTTCGATGACCTGCCCGGTCGTTTCCCGCACCACAAGCTTCTCTCCATTCAGCAGTGTGATAACGGTGTCGGGCGCGGCCTCGACATACTTAATGAGGTCGGAATTGACGGCCAGGGCAGTGTTGTTCAAGCGGGTGAGTTGGATCATGCAGACTCCTCGCCCGGGGGACATGGAGAGCATCGGCAAGGATTGCCGGGCGCTTCAGGCGGAAGAACAAGGGTCGAGCTTTGAGCCCCGAGCCCGAGCGAGGAGCGTTCAAGGCTGCGGCAACGCCGTCCTGCCAGTTGAAGCTGGCCGGAGTGGAACTCGTGGCTGCCGTGCGTAGCTCGCGGTGAGGCATTAATTCCTCCTTAGAAAAAGTGGCGATCGCCATGCATCGATTCCACTAAAGCCGACCTGCGCCTGGGCCGATAGTTTGGGTGAACACGGAAGGTTCCGCCGGTCACAAATACCCGGCAGCGCGCCTGCGGGAACGAACTCGAGTCGGACTCGGGCAAGGTGGAACCATGAGAGGAGCTGTCGCATGGCAATCAGCATTCTGAACAATATTCCCTCCCTTGCCGCGCAGAACCAGTTGGTAGTCACCCAGGCGAATCTGCAGAAGACCCTGGAGCAGCTGTCTTCGGGTTCACGCATTAACACCGGCGCCGACGACGCTGCCGGCCTGGCGATCGCCGATGGGTTGCAGGCCAACGTCACAGCGCTGACACAGTCGGCGCTGAACGCCACCGAAGGCGTAGGAAAGCTGCAGGTGGCTGACGGCGCGTTGTCGCAGGTGACCACGCTGTTGAACCGCGCTGTCACGCTGGCTACGGAGTCGGCCAACGGCACGGTGAACGACGGCTCGCAGCGCCAGGCGCTGGACGCCGAGTTCAGCGCGATCAAGGCGGAAATTGACCGCATCGGAACCAACACCACGTACAACGGCTCGCAGATCTTCACTGGCGGGCAGACCAACGTCAACCAGGTGAAGACGAGTGTGACCAATCCCGCTGGCCTGGCAAGCGGCATTACCGGCGACATGAAGATCAAGTACTGGGACACCACGCTGGCAGTGCCTGCCTACACCACGGTGACCTACGGCGCCGCCACGGGCGACACCACCGTCGGCGACCTGATTAAGGACATCAATAGCTCGGGCAAAGGGCTGATCGCAACGCTGGACGACACCGGCAACGTGGTAGTCACGGACACGCAAAATCGCGGCTCCGCCACGAATCCGCTGGCGGATGCGGTCTCGACCATCAAAATCAACGGCGATGGCGCGGCCGACTTGCTGGCCAACACCACAAACTCCAGCACCATGGATGTGTACCTGAGTGACTCGACGACAGCGGGCAGCAGCAAGATCTCGGTGACGCTTGGCACCTTCGACAGTGCCAACATGAACGGCATCAGCATCGCCAACGACAATCTGCAGACGGCAGGTGGGGCGCAGGCGGCGCTGACCGATATCAACAACGCGATCTCGCAGGTAGCAGCGTTGCGCGGCGGCATCGGCGCGGGCATCAACCGGCTGCAGGCGGCCACCAACGTCATGAACAATCAGACACAGAACCTGTCGTCCGCTGAGGACGGCATCCGCGCCGCCGACATTACGCAGACGGTGGCGAGCCTGACCAAATACCAGATCCTGAGCCAGACGGGCATCTCCGCCCTGGCGCAGGCCAACCAGATGCCGCAGAGCGTGCTCAAGCTGTTGCAGTAAGCGGATCACCCCAGCGGGCAGCGGAGAATCCGCCGCTCGTCACGGCTGGGGCCCGGGTTGCACGGGGGAGAAGGTGGGGCCCGCGGGTCCCCCTTCTCTCTAGTTATCGGCCGTTCGCTCTCGCCTCTCGACGAGTGGCGCGTAACCAGCGGAACGCGAGTCAGGAAGATTTACGGTGTGACAGGCTAAGGGTCGATAACCGACAGTGACCAACAAGAAGGACTCATGAGTTCATTCAGCACTGGACTGTACGGCAGCACGATCAGCAGCACCGTCGGCAACGTCAACAACGCCTTCAGCGGGAAGACATCGGGAATCGATGTAAGCAGCATCGTCGGCCAGCTGATGCAGATCGAGCGTCAGCCCGAGGCGCAACTTCAGCAGCAGCAGTCGGTGATCACTTCCAAGATTAGCGCGTTAAACAGCATCGGCGCGCAGCTGACCGCGCTCTATAGTAGCGTCAACGATCTGCGCGATCTGCAGGGGGCCTTCAGCCAGAAGAGCACGGGATCAACCGACGCGGCGATCGTTTCGGCTTCGGCCGATACTACGGCCGCGTCAGGGACGCACTCGATCACGGTCAGCCAGCTGGCAACCGTCTCCAGCAGCTACTCGGATTACATTCCCGCGGGTACGTCGCTGGCCGGTGCACAGATCACAGTGAAATACGGCAGCGATCCCGATAGTCCGCTTAAAACCGAGGCGATCAACATTCCAGGTACGGCGACCACGCTGCAACTGGCGGCGAGCGCGATCAACAACGGCAGTTACGGCGTTACGGCGAACGTGGTGAGCGATTCGCAGGGTTCGCGGCTGGTGCTGATAAGCAAGACCTCCGGAGCAAACGGCAACCTGACGGTGAGCAGCCCGGCGGCGGACTTTATCACCGCAAGCGGCGTGGACGCGCAACTCACGGTCGACGGCGTGCCCGTCGACAGCAGCACAAATGTCATCACCGGCGCGATTGCGGGCGTGACCCTTAGTCTGGGAGCGGCAGACCCCAACACGCCGGTGATGATTAGCGTACAGCCCGATACGGCAGGGGCGTCGCAGGCCCTGCAGGGTTTTGTTAGCGCCTACAATGCCGTGATCAACGCGATCAACGGCGAGTATGCAATCGACCCCACGACCGGCACGGAGGGCGTGCTGGCCGGCGACAGCATGTTGCGCACACTGCAATCGAATCTGCTGGGCATGGTCTCGACGGCGGTGAAAGACGTCGGCCAGTACGTCAATCTGCAGTCGATGGGAATCGAGATGCAGAACGACGGCACGCTGGAGATCAACAGCGCCAAGCTGAGCAAGGCGATGAGCAGCAATTTCGCCGACGTGCAGAAATTCTTCCAGTCGATCGCGCCGGCGGGCTGGGGCCAGAATGCCGGCATGTTATTGCTGAAGCTCACCTCTCCCACCCTGGGGCCGGTGGCGGTGGACATCAGCGGATTGAATCAGACCAGCCGGAACCTGACCGACCAGATCAACGAGCTGGAAGTGCGTATGGAGTCAGTCCAGCGGCACTTGACCGCGCAATACAGCGCCCTGAATACGTTGTTGCAACAATACCCCCTTCAAATGCAGCAGATCGCTTCACAGCTGGCGAACCTGCCCAGCTCGAACAGCAATAAGGGGTAAGAGGAGAATGAAGACCATCGTTGACGCGCGACGCATTTACCAGGACAGCGCCATTCGCGGGGCCACACCTATCGAGCTGGTTATTGCGCTGTACGACTCGGCCATTCAAGACATGCGTGGCGCTCTGTCGGCCATGAAGCGCAGCGACGTCGAGGCGCGCGGGAGTGGGATCAGCCACGCCCTGATGATCCTGCAGCAGCTGCAGGGCACCCTCGATTTCGAGCGCGGGGGCAACGCCGCCCGTCAGTTCGAACAGTTCTACAACCTGGTGCGTGCCAAGCTGCTGGAGGCACAGATGCGGGGATCGCCCGATCTGATGCAGCAGCAGATTCGCTACATGTCGGAGGTGCGGGACTGCTGGTCGCAGGCCAAGCGGCTGTTACAACCCAGGCCCGGATCTGCCGGTGAGTCACTCGGCAGTACTCCGGCAGGGGCAGGGGATAAGGGGAGCGAATGGAGCGCTTAAAGGAGCAACTTGGTCTGGAAGTTCTACAGAATGCCAATGAAGGCATCAGCCAGTTTTTCGCGCGCTTCTCTGGCGCGCCTGTGCTGGGTACTGAGGAAGAAGTGGAAGAGATGCTTCGCCTGGCCAGTACTCTGCGCTCAGTAGGCGCCCTCCTGGACGGACACTTGCACAAGCAAGGCGATGCCCTGCGCGACGAACTGGTCCGCTATCGGGCGAACCTGCTGCGGCTGCAAGCTGAGCTTGGAGCCATGCAGAGTGCTGCCGCAGTCTCGCGTGACCGTTTGCTGACGCAACAAAAACACCTGAATGCGGCGAAAGCGTGGTGTATGGCGTCCCGTGCAACGACCTGACATGAGGGTCGCTGTCCGCCATCGGACAATCTGTTCTGAATCCGGACGCTTAGGTTACCATCTGAGCGGCGTCCACCGCGTAATTATCTGAAATCACACCTACTTAAATGACCATCGAATGGCCTTCGACGTGTACATCCGAGGCTAGACCCCGGTGCACGTGCGGTTAACCCCAAATCTTCTAACGGTCAGCCGGTTCTCACGTCTGAAGGGGTTAGGAGGCAGTATGGAGCGCAGATACCTGGTAGCGGCCCTGGCGATCGTAGCGGCCTTTACGCTTACCTCGCGTGGCTTCCATGCCCTGGAACATCTCTCGCTGGTGCGCGTCACCCGCGAGGGGGCAGTAGCGCAATCGCGCTGTCCATCGAGCTCTGCGGCGCGGGCTATGGCAAAGCTCCGGACCCATCTGCGTCCGCGGTACCCGGAAGAGGCTCAGCTCTTGGCCGAGATGAATGTCCCCATCGCAGAGACGACGATTGCCGAGCAGATGTCGCGGCAAGACCAGTCGATTGCCCGCTGTGCCCGGGCGCAGGCGATGCAGGAAGCCGAGCGCGCTCGCCGCGATGCCATGCGACTCCAGCAACAGATGATGACGGAAGCCAGCCACATGAGCTTGCCTCCGATAGCGATTTCGACGCTGCCTCCTGACATGGAAGCGCGCATCCGGGCGCAGACGGCTGCCGTCAGCGCGAAGATGGCTGCTAATGCTGTAAAGCTGCAAATCGCGGCCAACAAGATTCGCCAGTCCTCAGTGAAGTTCCAGGATATCGAGGTGCCGGTGGTGGAAGTCACTGATGACGGTGGTGGGCGGGTTACCACCCACGTACACATCCGCTCCCACGCGCGGTGCAATGTCAACCATGCACCGGCGGCGCCAGAGCCACCACCTGCGCCCGAAGTGCAGTAACCTTCAGCTACAGAGTTTCCTTCTTACCGGGGGTTGTCTGCCGGATTCGCGGCGACATCTCCCATTTCCACGATCACCGTGATGTTTTCGCGCTTGGGATGGCAGCGGGCGCAATGCGATAGCCGTCGGCATCTGTATGCGAATCGTGTAATCGCGGGCTGAAGCCATCGGATCCCCTTCGAGAAACCGCCAGCCGCGCTCCCGCGGGAACGGCGCAGGAGAAGGTCCCCAAGTGGCTTGAGGGGGAGTGAATACATTTTGGGGTTCGGCAGGTGCGGCCGCCAGGAACGTTACGCATAGCAGAATCAGAAATAGTTTTCTGCTGTAACGGCCTTTTCAGATCCAGGGGAGTTGCCCGGTGCTACATATTTCCGATCTTTGCCAGACGGGCGCGGCGCTCCTGCCACTCTTGTGTGGCGAAGATGCGCGGGCCCACTTCGATCAGTCGTGGCAACATCTGGAAGACGGAGATCGGGGTCCAGCGCATGCCTTGGCGAGTGCGATAGCCGCGGCGGTTGAGTTCCTCCGCGATCACCGAGTAAGGACCATCCTGGATGGTGAGCTCCATCATCAGGAATAGCGCTTCCTGCTCGCTGGGATTAACTTCCAGCCGGCCGGCCTCTTGCGAAACGCGAAGGCCGAAGGGAACATCCTCGGGTAGGGGCGCTTCGCTTTCGGTTTCGGGCAGTTCGCGTTCCCATTCGACGGCGACCAGCTTCCAACCCTGCTCGGCTTGCCGTGTGATGTCGTCCGGCCCGAAGGATTCGGGCGCTTCCTGGCGAATGCGTTCCAGCTTGGCCATGCTCTTGCCTCCGTATCACCACTTCAGCGGTGGAATGACGTTCAGCGAGCGGCTCGCGCCGTCTTACGCTCTACCCGGCGCTAAAATCATCCTGCCGCTTCGCGGCTGTATTAAACGCTTCCGACAACGCAAGCGGCGATTGACCACTGACCACTAGCCACTGTCTCCCTACTGCTCGCGCAACGTCTGCATCGGATCCAGGCGCGCCGCGCGATAAGCCGGCACGCTGCTGGCAACCAACGACACCAACAGGAGCACCGCACTCACCGCGACGAACGTCATGGGATCGAAGCGTTTCACTCCGTACAGCATTTCCTGCATGAAGCGCGTAAGCAGCAGAGAAACGAAAATTCCAATCGCGAGACCGGTTGCCGCCAGCAGCATTCCGCGGCGCAGAATCAGGCCGAGCACGTTATCGCGCTGTGCGCCTAACGCCAGGCGCAGGCCGATCTCCAGCGTGCGTTGCGCCACCATGTATGACAGCACCGCATATAACCCGACCGCCGACAGCAGCAGCGCGATTACAGCAAAGAACGTCAGCAGCACCGTCTGGAAGCGCGGCTGCGCGGCCGAAAGCGAGATGTAATCGTCGACCGTGCTGACGCGATACAGGGGAATATTGCTGTCGACCTGCGCCAACTGATCGCGCAGAGGGCCGACCATGGTGAGCGGATCGCCTGCGGTGCGAATGATGATCGGCGGCGAAAAGATGATGGCCTGCTTGTACGGCAGGTAATATTGCGCGGGCATTTGTGAAGTGAGTCCGCGGCGCTTCACGTCGGCCACTACGCCGACGATCTCGCGGGGTACTTCGTTTGTAATGTCGTCCCCTAGCCCCGGCTTGATGCGCTTGCCGATCGGGTTCTCGCCTGGAAAATATTTGCGCGCGAAGGCCTGGTTGACGACCACGACGGCGGGCGCTTTGGAGTCGTCCGTGGGCAGGAATGCGCGCCCCGAGATGATTGGTATGCGCAGCGTACGGAAGAAATCTGCCGTCACGATGCCGACGGGCTCATCAGGCTGGTCGCCTACAGCCATGGGGCGGCCCTCAATGGTAAAGCCAATAACGATTTGGCTTCGTGAAAGCGGAATTGGCCCCCCTGCCGCCACCGATTCAACACCGGGCTGCGCGCGCAAGCGCGACAGCAACTCATCGTAGAACTGCGGTTTCTGCAATCCCTTGTATTGGGTCTGGGGCAGATTGATGCTGGCTGTCAGCACATGATGAGGATCGAAGCCGGGATCGACATTCATCACGCGAATAAAGCTGCGGATAAGAAGCCCGGCGCCGACCAGCAGAATCAATCCAATCGCTGTCTCGGCGATAACCAGCATGTCATGCAGGCGATGCTGTCCGCGGCCACTGGTGACGCTTCGCGTGCCTTCACGCAGGGCGAGTGCCGGATCGAGGCGCGACATGCGCCATGCCGGCATCGCACCGAAGAGCACGCCGGTGAGGATGGATGCCACTGCGGCGAAGGCGAGGACTACGCCATCGAGCGAAACCTGGTCAAGACGCGGCAGGTTCTGCGGGACGAACTGAAGCATGGTCTTCAGCAGAACTGCCGAGAGCGCTACGCCGGCCACCCCGCCGCAAAGAGCGAGCACCACGGATTCAACCAGCACCTGGCGCATGATCTCCCAGCGCGAGGCGCCCATGGCCGAGCGCAGAGCAATCTCCGGACGACGGCGCGAGGCCCGCGCCAGCATCAGCCCGGCAACGTTTGCGCAGGCGATGAGCAGCACAAAAATGACGGAGCCGAACAGAACGGTCAGTGCGGGCCGCGTATTGCCAACAAGCTCTTCCAGTTCAGGCGCTACCTCAGCGGCAGAAAACTTCTTGTTGCTGTCGGGATACTGGGTCGCCAGGTTCTGCGCGATGACGCTGAGGTCGGCGCTGGCCTGGGCGATGCTGACGCCGGGTTTAAGCCGGCCGACGATCGACAGCATGTCGGCGCCGCGCTGCGAGGTCATCGGATCTTTGTCGACTGCGTCCTCCGCCAACGTCGCCCACATTGCAGGCTCGGGCTTCTGGAGAGGGAAAGTGAATCCCTTCGGCATGACGCCGATGACCGTGGAACTGGTGTTGTCGAGAGTGATATTGCGGCCGACAATATCGGGCGCGCCGCCAAAGACGCTTTGCCATGTGTCATGGCTGAGCACGACGACATGGGTTCCGGGCTTCTCTTCATCGCGCACAAAAGCGCGGCCCATGATCGGATTCACGCCCAGCACGCGGAAGAATTCGGAGGAGACGATTTGCATCTCGAGCAGCTGCGGCGTGCCGTTGCCGGTGAGCGTGCGGGCGTCGTGGCGATAACTCGCGATCGCCTCGAAGGAATGATTACGCGCCCGCCAGTCAAAAAAGTCCGGATAGCTGATCGTGCTGGACAGGCCAGGCTTGCCTTGCGACTGGTCCAGCGCAGCGGCAGACATGATGCGGTCGGGCTCCGGAAAGGGAAGCGGCCGCAGCAGGACAGCGTTGATCAGGCTGAAGATGGCCGTCGTCGCGCCGATGCCGAGCGCCAGCGTCAGGATCGTGGTGAGGGCAAAGCCGGGGCTCTTGCGCAGTTGGCGAATCGCAAATCGCAGGTCTTGGAGCAAGTTCGACATCAACATCTCCGGTAAAGATTGCAGTGATGAGATTACACGTTGCTGGCCAGCCGTGAGGTTCCACAAGTCCTTGGAAACAGAAGGGAAGCGTTGGGGCGGAGGATTTCGGGGGCGGTCGAGCCGTCCACATTCAACAATATTTGTCCGGAAACGGACGAGAGTTATGTAGCGCCGGTCTCCAGACCGGCTGAGATGGTGGACTCCAGTTCACCGGCTTCTTCGACAGGCACCAGGTGATCGCGGGATCACATCGTCTGCACAGCTGGCGCGAGTCTGGAGACTCGCGCGACAGCCGCTCTTGAGTGCGGCGCTGCGTTTATTGCTTCCTGCGTGGGATGGGGTGTTCGTGGTCCAGATCGTAGAATCGGCGCGGCGGATGGTCAGAGCGGCGGGTCACGGTGGCTGACGCGTTCATAGCGGGGCGTCGGGCCGATCGCGTCTGCGGCAGCGCATGTGGCGTGGTGAAGATCGCTTCGTTGAACTCGCTGCCCGTGTTCTGCTGCGCGACGGCGAAAACGCCGAAGGGACTCCCGTTCGCGTAGGCGGTCGCCACGTAATCGCCCACCATCACCCCTGACGATGTGATCGGCAGCCATGACAACATCATCGGCCCGCCGAGCGTGCTTGGGGTGCCCCAGGTGTTGCCGCCGTCCGACGAAGAGATGAAGCCGACATTCAGCTGGCACGTCGCCGCGGTACACGTCGCATCTGGGTAGAAGTAGTAGGTCAGGCCGAGATGCGCCGACCCCCCGCTGCTCGCGGGATCGGCAGCAATCGCCGGGATGAAATGGTCTACTGTGCTCGTGACCGAGTCGATAGGAACACCGATAGGCGCGCTCCAGTTGCTGCCGTCTGACGAGGTGCTCATCACGATGTCGTTGGACGAACAGTTAGCGCGGAAGCGGCAGTCCTGCCAGACGACATACACGGAGCCAGCTCCATCGACAGCGGCCGACGGAAGCGGTGAGGTGCGCAAATTTCCCGCGACAGCGTGGTCGCTGATGGTCGAGATCATGACGGTGCGACTCCAGGTCATGCCGCCATCGGTAGAGTTGAAGGCGATCATCTGGGTTCCGTCGGAGTTCTGTATGGGGACAATGACCACACCATTTACGCCAACCACGGGCTGACCACCGACGCCGGCCGCCATGTCCGCCGTGTTCGCCGCCGCGCTCCACGTTATCCCTCCGTCGGTCGACGTGCTCATCCAGATCAGACCGTTGGCGGGCTTGCTGGGATCGTCCCATTCGACGTAACAGTGGCCGAAGAACGGGCTGGCGGAGTTGTTGTCGCAGGTGATCCAGTTTTTGTCGGCGTCGGGCGTTGAGCTCACCGTGATGGGATTGTTCCAGTTGTGTGCGTCGGAGGAGCGGCTCACCACAACAATGTCCGTTCCGCTCGCGATCGCAAGCGAAGCGATGATCCAGACGCTGTGTGCCTGATCGTAGGCGACGGAGGGATCGCTCACTGCGATATACGTGCCGCTCTCGAATTGCGTGATGCCAGGCAGCAGGCCGTTTGACCACGAGGCGCCCGCGTCGGTGGATGTAGCGAAGCCGATGTCGGCTGCCCCGCCGCCGTAGATGCGTCCGACCTGAAATGCTGTGACCAGGGTCGATCCGGAAGCGGCCATACCCGGCTCGACTTCGGTGGCGTGCTGGCTCTGCGAGTTGGTAAAGCTGTCGCTGCTCAGCTGCTTCAGCCCGGCGACGGGAGACGGCGATTGGCTCGGCGGCATGAACGAAGAAGACATGCCATTGCCGCCGCCGCAAGACAACAGCGAGAGCAAGGGGAAGATCGCTAGGATAACCGTCGCGGTACCGATTCGTGTCATGCAGCTACTTTGATGCTCCGCCGAGGAGCATCGTGCGGGAGTGTGACGCGTCATGTCAAGCGCGACCCATTTGCTCCCCTTCTTTCGCCGCTGATAAACTCAATAGTTTGCATACATCCTGATCTTCATTTCCTATACCCATGCCAAACGGAACCGATATCGCAATTGTCAACGGCGCTCGCACGCCTATGGGGCGCTACTGCGGAAAATTACGGGAGTTCACGGCCCAGGAACTCGGTGCAGTTGCTGCGGTCGAGGCCATGAGGCGCTCCGGCGTTGAGCCCGGCGAGATCGACCATGCTGTTTTCGGGAACGCGCAGCAGACCTCGGGCGATGCCATCTACGGCGCGCGTCACGTCATGCTGAAAGCCGGTGTGCCCATCGAAGTCCCCGCTCTCACGGTAAATCGCCTCTGCGGGTCGGGTATGCAGTCGGTGGTCTCTTCCGCGCAGATGTTGCAGCTTGGAGAGGCCAAGACCGTGCTGGCCGGCGGGATGGAGTCGATGTCGCAGGCGCCACACGTGATTCGTGGCATGCGCTGGGGCGTCGGGCTCGGCGAAGGCAAGCTCGAAGATTCGCTCATGGTGGCGTTGCTCGACAGTTATTGCAATCTCTACATGGCCAACACCGCTGAGCTCTATGCCAGTCAGCAAGGCATCACGCGCGAGATGCAGGATGAGTTCGCGCTGCGCTCGCAGAAATGCGCGGATGAGGCCTATAAAGCCGGAAGGCTTCAGGAGGAACTAACCCCCGTGCCGCTGCGCAATCGTCGCGGCGATCCGACAGGCGAGATGTTTACAGAAGACGATCATCGGCGGCCAGAGACCACGATGGAGAGCCTTCGCAAGCTGAAGCCTGCGTTCGGTAAAGAAGGGAGCGTCACGGCCGGTAACGCCAGCGGCATCGTCGATGGCGGCGCAGCTGTCGTCGTCATGAAGCTTGACGATGCCGAGAAGCGCGGGCTGAAGCCGCTGGCGCGCATCGTGAGCTGGGGCATTGCGGGCGTCGATCCGAAGATCATGGGATCGGGACCGGTGCCGGCCACGCGCATTGCGCTGAAGAAAGCCGGCATGGAGCTCGACGACATCGACCTGATCGAGTTGAATGAAGCCTTCGCAGCGCAGGCGCTGGCGGTTGAGAAAGAGCTCGGCCTCGATCGCAGCAAGCTCAACGTGAACGGCGGCGCGATCGCCCTCGGACATCCCCTGGGTGCGACCGGCACCCGTCTGCTGGTAACGCTGATGTACGAACTTCGTCGCCGCAAAGCGAAGTACGGGTTGTCGACCGCGTGCATCGGCGGCGGGCAGGGAATTGCGGTGATCGTGGAAAATCTGCAGCGATAGTCAGGAGAACCCCGTGGCAAATGACGAACAGTCGTTGCGTGAGATCGTGGCACAGCTTGAGGCTGCCTGGAATAAAGGCGACAGCGTAACCTGGACCAGCTTCTTTGCCGAGGATGCCGACTTCGTGCACATCCTGGGCGGTCACTTCACCGGGCAGGTGGCGATCGAAGCCGGGCATCGCACCATCTTCGATACCATTTACAAGGGCAGCACCCTCAAACTGGAGGTGGAGAAGATTCGCTTTGCCGGCGACACGGTGGCGATTGTTTTCACCTTCAGTACGCTGCTGGTTACGCAGCCCGGATTGCCGCCCAAGCTGAATGCGCGGCCTACCTTGATTGCCCAGCGGCAGAACGGCCAGTGGAAGATCGTGGCCTTCCAGAACACCCTGGTCACCCCGGAAGGCGCGCCGGCAGGCCAGAATCCGCTGGTGGACCGCCATCCCATCAAGGGCCAGGGGCAAGCGGCGGGACACTGACGCCGCGGCGAGAAAGCCAACCATCACGCATCCGCACTTGCCGGGCCTGCAGTCTGCGCAGCCTCAGCATTTGGATGCGGAGAAGGAAGATGACCAGCGAAGAACGCGCGCTGCACACTTTGGTGTATCAGCTGGAGTCGGCGTGGAATGCGGGTGACGGCGACGCCTTTGCGGGACTGTTCGCAGAAGACGCTGATCTTATTCACATCCTCGGCGGATATTATTCAGGGCGCAGCGCTATCCGCGCCGGACATCGCATGATCTTCGGTACGATCTACAAGGGCAGCTCGGTGCATTACAGCGTGGAAAAGATCAAGTTTCTGCGGCCTGAGATCGCGCTGGTTTTCCTCCGGCAACACCTGGAATTTGCGGAGGGCACCGCCGTAGAGGAGTTGGACGCGAGGCCGACGATCCTCGCCGAGAAGATCGACGACAAGTGGAGAATCGTCGCGCTGCAGAACACCCGGATCAGCGAAGTGGGTGCCACGAAACATAGCGGGCAGTTAATGGATAAGTGATTCGCAGCCGGAACTACGAAATTGTCATCACGAGTCGGCCTTAGCCGGCGAGGGATCTGTTGTTCGCGACGGGAAGCAGGTTCCTCACAGGCTAACGCCTGCTCGTGATGACAATCACTCAAAGCTGGTATCGCAATTATTGAAAAGGACAATCGCACACATGGACATCAAGAAAGTCGGAGTACTGGGTTGTGGATTGATGGGCTCGGGCATTGCGCAGGTTGCGGCCACCGCTGGCCTCGACGTCACCGTGCTTGAGCAGGAGCAGAAGTTTCTCGACAAGGGTTTCGCCGGAATCGAGAAGTCACTGTCGCGGCTGGTGGAGCGCGGCCCAGCGAAAGGCGGCCTCACGCCGGAGCAGAAGGCAGACGCGCAGTCCCACCTGAAGGGCACCCTTAATATGAAGGATCTCGCCGACTGCGATATCGTCATCGAGGCCATCATCGAGAACGTTGAGCTTAAGCGTAAGACGTACTCCGAGCTCGACGCGATTGTGAAAAAGGATGCGATCTTCGCCACCAATACTTCGTCCATATCCGTCACTGAGCTGATGACCGCCACCAAGCGTCCGGAGCGCTTCATCGGACTGCACTTCTTCAATCCGGTTCCCATGATGAAGCTTGTCGAAGTGGTGAAGACCATCGCCACCGCGCCCGAAGTTTACGAAGCCGCGGTCGAGTTCGGCGCGAAGCTGGGCAAGGTTCCCGTGCGCACCAGCGACAAGACCGGCTTCATCGTCAACCGGCTGCTGGTGCCCTATCTGCTCGACGCGATCCGTGCGTACGAAGAGGGCGTTGGCTCAATCACCGACATCGACGAGGCCATGAAGCTCGGCTGTGGATACCCGATGGGACCGTTCACGCTGCTCGACTTCGTCGGGCTCGACACGACGTACTACATCACGCATGTGATGTATGACGAGTTCAAGGAGCGCCGCTTTGCCTCGCCACCGTTGCTCAAGCGGCTGGTCTTGGCGGGGTGGTACGGCCGCAAGTCGGGCAAGGGATTTTACGATTACAGCGATCCGAATAAGCCGGTGCCGGGAAAATTTGTGTAGCAGCAGTCAGCACTCAGCACTCAGCACTCAGTGATTGGCGATTCATTGCTAGTTTCCTAATCTCGAAAGGCACACATGTCCGACTTCCACAATATTAAGCTCGAAACCAAAAATCACATCGCCTACATCACCATCGATCGTCCGAAGGTCCTCAACGCGCTCAACATGGCGACCATGCAGGAGTTGAAGCAGGCGTTCGCCGCGATCAAAGACGACGCCGACGTGCGGGTTGTCATCCTGACTGGTGCGGGCGAGAAGGCGTTTGTCGCCGGCGCCGACATCGGCGAATTGTCGCAGCACACGCCCGTCTCGGCGAAGGAATACACGCACCAGGGCCAAGCAATCATCGACGCCATCGAAAACCTGGGCAAGCCGACGATCGCCTGCATCAATGGTTTCGCGCTGGGCGGCGGATGTGAGATTGCGATGGCCTGCACGATGCGTCTCGCCAGCGATAACGCGAAACTCGGCCAGCCCGAAGTCAAGCTCGGCCTCATTCCCGGATACGGCGGTACGCAGCGGCTGTCGCGGCTTGTCGGGAAGGGAATTGCTATGCAGCTTGTGCTGACAGGCGAGATGATCTCGGCCCAGGAGGCGCACCGCATTGGCCTGGTGAATGAGGTCATGCCCGCGGCCGAGTTGATCCCACGCGCCGAAGCAATCGCGGCGAAGATCATCGCCAACGCCCCGTTGGCGATTCAGTACGCAATGGAGGCAGTGAATCGCGGACTGGATCTTCCGCTCGCCGACGGCCTCTTCCTCGAAGCAACGCTCTTCGGCGTCTGCTGCGCTACGGAGGACAAGAACGAAGGCACGAAGGCCTTCCTGGAGAAGCGGCAGGCGCAGTTTAAAGGCAAGTAGCGCCAAAAGAAAATCCCGCTGCGCGCGGGATGTGTTCAATTTCGGCTACGTCAACAGGCAATAGGAATCCTTCCCTCGCCACGCCCATGGCTTGCGCGCGAGATCGAGAAACGCGGTTAGACGAACGCCGTCAACCCAGGCTCCTATAAGGCGAGGGTGGACCTTCCTGACGATTTCTTTCGAGCAGATCGACAACCCGGTTAAGTTGCTCCCTGATTGCCTGCAGCTCCCTCAGCACTTCCTGCTGGAACCTGGTCTCCAGCGGTATCTGCGTCTCAAACGGCATCTCTGTTACTCGATCGGCCATATGTACTCCAAAGCATGGCAGGCGGAAGGGGGCATTTCAATAGCCAAACAGCGCGGAGTTATGTCCCCGTTGGTGCCTGCGCCCGAAGGCGGATGGTGGTGGTAGCTATGGGAGCCGTCCTCTCACGCGAACTACTCCTCGCGTACCGGATCGCCCACGGGTCTCGGATTGAAAATCTGGTGCACGACGCGAATCGATCGCCGCCGTTCCACGCTCTGGCAAACGTGCCGGAGCTCCAGCGGAAAAAGGTCGGACTCGCGATAGGCGCGGGCGACCATGAGGCGGCATCGCCCACAAACGGAATCAATGGTGCCACCTTCGTTGTGGCAATGCGCATACCAGCGTGGTACTGCTGGACGCGAAATCGTCCGTCTTCCCGTGCTCCGGCAAACGGGAGCAGCCGCACGTGAAGGTAGAGCCATGACGTCCTCGCTTACTTTTGATCTTGGGTCCTGGGAGACCCGCGCCTGGCGTCGAATCTCGACACCGGGAGTTATGCTGTTGCCTGGAGCACATTCACTGCCAAAACTTGGGGCGCATCTCCGATCGTGAAACGCCGCATATTTACTGGTGAGAAGCTATTGCAGCATATGCGTCCCTCCCGCTTCGGTTCGATTCGACTATCTGCTCGGATAGTGGCCAACTCTTTTCGGATAGCGAGCTCAGCAAAAATCCAACGCCTCACCTGTGAAAATCCCCACCCAGCTTAACCAGCCTGGGTGGGGCGCCCTCACGTGCGGGTTGCAAACAACCCGCAACATGGGAGGAGCTTATGCGCCGTTGGTCGAGTGGAGAACGCGGAAGGTATTTCCGCCGTTCGCCCAGATCAGCACCAGCGCATCTTGACCCTTCGGAACGCTGGTCAGCGCCTTCTGAACGTCGGAGGCGTTGCGCGTCTCATGTCGGTTGACGCCGACGATCACCTGCCCCGGCTGCAATCCGGCGTCATCCGACGGGCTGCCCGGTTGCACGCGCTGGATCACCGCACCCTGCAGATCGTCGGGGATGCGCAGTTGCTCGCGCACTTCCGGCGTCAGATCGGCGATGCCCACGCCCCAGCGCGGCTTGTCGTTGGGGTTGTCCGCGACTTTCGTCTCCTTATCGTCGGCCTCCATGCCTTGCAGCGTGATCGGCACGTTTACGGACTTGCCATCGCGCACGACCTGCAGCGAGATGGCAGTTCCCGGCGTCATGCTGCTGATCTCCATCTGCAGCTGTCCAGCGTCGGTGATCTTCTTGCCGTTGACCTCTCTGATCACGTCGCCGACCTTCAGCCCGGCCTTCGCACCGGCGGAACCCGACTCGACCTGCGTTATGACCGCGCCGTTGCTGTCGTTAACGTCAAAGAACTTCGCATTCTCCGGCGTCACGTCGGTAATGCCCACACCCATGCGACCGTGAGCCACCTTGCCGTTGCGCACCAGTTGCTGCACAACGGGATTCACAATCTGCGTGGGGATGGCAAAGCCCATCCCAGAGAACGATCCCGAAGACGAGATCAGGAAGGTGTTGATGCCTACAACCTCGCCGCGAGCGTTAACCAGCGGGCCGCCGGAGTTGCCGGGATTAATGGCCGCGTCGGTCTGGATGAACTGACCCGGCTTGTGCGGATCGTCGGAGTACGGATTCGGACGGTTCAGCGCGCTCACAATGCCGCGCGTGACCGTGAAGCGGAAGCCGAAGGGATTGCCGAATGCGAGCACCGTCTGCCCCGGATGCAGCGAAGACGAGTCGCCGATGGGAATGTTGGGCAGGTTGGTACCGTCGATTTTGATCACCGCCAGGTCGGTGAGCGGATCGGTACCGATCAGCTTCGCCGTCATGATCCGACGGTCGCTGAGGGTGACCTTGATCTCGGTTGCGCTGTCGACTACGTGATTGTTGGTAACGATGTAGCCGTCCGGCGAAATAATCACGCCGCTTCCGATACCGCGTTCAAGGCGCGGCTGCGACTGCATGCCCGGCCCGCCGAACTGCTGGCCACCAAACTGCTGGCCAAAGAAGCGCTGCAGGTCGTCAGGAATGCCTTGCATCGCGGGCTGCGATTTCATGCGCGAGGTAACGGCGACGTTGACGATCGCGGGCGTCACGCGCGCGGCAACCGCTTCCATCGCCTGGTCGAGCGAGAGCAGCGGGCCGATCTGGCTGTTGTCGAGCGGCGCTGTATTGGATGAAACTCCAGCGCGCGCCGCAGTGAACGGATTGTAGATTGAGCTGTAGACCACGAAGGACGCGGCCAGCGCAAGCGTCAGCGCGATTACGGCGGGCTGCTTGCGGCAGGCTTTCCATCCACGGGTAAGCCAACTTTTCATGTGTGTTCCTTCTCCTCCCAAAACAAGATTGCGGATCAAAATTTAGGCGCGCTAGCGACACGTCAGCGTTTTTCGGAGAGGGCGAATCTTCGAAACGCGGCGGGCGCTAACTGTCATGAATCGGTTTGGCCGGCAAAACAGCGAACATCTTCAACTCAAACCGGCGACTGCCGAGTCGTTACTGGGGAGGTTACTGCACATTTATGGACGAAAAGGGAGGCGAAAGGTGAGCGAGTCGGCAGAAGGGTTGATGCTATCGAGCACCCGCATCTCATAGAGCTTTGATCTGCCCGTGATCAATAGACTTGCTAGAGTGGTGTGATCGCTTTCGGCCTGTAGCCGGAGGCTGTGACTTCATAAATCGATGACGACATCGCCAGCCGGCTGTGAACAGCAGACCAGAAGGTTCCCATCGGCCGCCTTGTCGAGCGGCTCCGGCGCGTAGACAACCGCCCCTGAAACCAAACCGCTCTCACAGTTGTGACACACCCCGGTCCGACACGACCAGCGGACCGGGACATTACACGCCTCGGCCATTTCCAGGATGCTGCCGTACCGCGACGCGTCCCAGTGTGCGGAGATACCGCTGCGCGCGAAGGACACCATCGGGCCGGTGGCTGCCTCATTGGCAGGTCGATGCGGAGCGAGCCTCATTGCGCCGACGACGCCAGGAGTCATGGACTCTCCGCCGTTGAAGATTTCGATGCGAATGCGCTCCGGCGCAACGCCGAAGGCCGTGAGCGCCTCCCTCATGTCCGACATGAATCGGGTTGGTCCACAAAGGTAGACGTCCGCGTCTCGCGGAAGTCCAAGTTCATGGAAAAACGATTGCGAGAAGCGGCCCGTCGCATTGAAATCGTCCCCCGTTTTGTCGTGCGAGTCCGGTCTGGTGTAACAGACATAGCTGCGGCCGTTTGTTAGCGCGTGCACCAGGCCGCGGACTTCACCGGCAAAGGGATGATGCCGTCCATCACGCGCCGAGTGCAGCCAGATGACCTGACGCGCCGAGCGTGGTGCCGCAAGTGCGTGCAGCATCGCCAGAACCGGTGTCGCGCCAATCCCGGCACTGAGAAGTATGATCGGTCGCTCTGCTGGCTGCAGAATGAAACTTCCGCGCGGCGAGCTGACGTCGAGACGATCGCCTACACGGAGATGCTCTCGCAGATAGTTTCCAGCCGCTCCATTCGGCTCGATCTTCACACTAATTCGATAACGCTCTGTTGAAAGCGGTCCCGAGAGTGAGTAGCTGCGAAAAAGCGTCGGGCCGCCGGCGGTCAGCTTAAGACGCAAAACGACGTATTGACCCGGCAGAGCTACGGAAAGCTGGCGACCCTCAGCGTTCTGCATAGCAAACGAGAGAACGTCCGCCGACTCGCGATCAATTGAGGTCACGACCAGCGACTGAAATCCTGGCGAGGCCGGATGAGCAGCCGCAGCAGGCGCCAGCCCCGCGTTTCCCGTTAGATTGCCGTTTTGCTGACTCTGTAGCAGCGCTCCCAATGAGCCACGCCATCCGGGCGAAAGCGCTTCGATCCGTAACGCGCGCTGCAGACGGTCGCGGGCGTGATCAGGCAAATATAGGAGGGCGTTGATCTCAGCGACAGTCATGCGCTCTGCCGCCTCTCCCATCTTTACGATTTCGTCGCCGGCAGCCAACTCACCCTCACGGAGAACGCGAAAATAGAAGCCCGGCCGGCCACTGGATGTCAGCAATGACGCCATCCGGGGTTCGTTCATCCGAATGCCGACGCGAAAACATGTGACGCGCGGCTGAGTAACCTCGAAAAGAGCGGTGCCGATCTGAAATCGATCGCCGATGCAGACGGCATCATCCGCCAGTCCTTCTATCGTAAAGTTCTCACCGAATTGTCCATAAACGAAATTGCTCCGCTTCAGTTGCTCCTGCCAATAGCGATACGATTCCATCTGATATACGAAAACCGCTCGATGCTCGCCTCCGTGCCCGGCCAGGTCGCCTTGACCGTCCCCATCGAGATTCAGCCTGCCGACGTGACGGCGGCCAGCCACCGGATCCTTCCAGATGCCGGTGTGTACAGTTCGCCCTTTCCACGCGATGTCGCGCGGAAGTCCAACATTCACTGATAGCAGCCGAGCCATACCGGGAGGGTTCCTCCTGCATGAATCTTCGTATTGCCTAAGGACGCCGGTGCCAGCTCCGTGGGGGCAGCTTCCCGACGAATGAACCGGGGAGTGTCGTCAGTGTGGCTGTGTAAGGAAGCCCCCGAGGCCTGTTGCCACTACCGGATTGAGCCGTTGTCTGGTCTGAATGCGATTGATTTCGTTCAATGCCCCTTCAGGAAGGGCAGAGATGTTGAAATTTTCCTTCGCGCGCGCCGACGTTTTAGGCGTGGTGAGTACGGCGGTGCCGCGCTGTACGGCCCATGCCAGCAGCACTTGTGCCGGCGTTTTTCCGACCTGTGCGGCGATTCTAGAAACGACTGGATCTTCGAGCAACCCCGGTTTCATTCCATGGCCCAACGGCGCGAAAGCCAAAAACACGATGCTTTTTTCCTTGCAGAATTCCAGAAGCTCCGTTTCGGGCAGGTATGGATGCGACTCCACTTCGACCACCGCTGGTTTGATTCTCGCGGATTCATAGATTGGTAAGAGGTCAGTCAAGGTGATATCCGACAGTCCGACCGCGCGGCACCGGCCCTGATTCACCAAGCTTTCCATCGCTCTCCACGTATCAAGCAAAGTCACGTGGTGGTCGTAAAGGACGTTGCCGCTTTGATCTCGCGGTTCCTGTTCGTCCCCCGGTTGGAATGCAAACGGAGTGTGAATGAGGTAGAGGTCCAGATACTCAAGTCCAAGTCTGTGCAGACTCGCATCGAAAGCCGGTCCGACGCGCTCAGGTCGATGATTGTTGTTCCACAACTTGGTTGTAACAAAAATGTCTTCGCGCTTGATCCCTTCGGCGGCAAGTCCTGCCTGCAACGCGCTCCCTACCTCGCGCTCGTTCCCGTATCGTTCCGCACAATCGATGTGGCGAAATCCGGCCTGCAGTGCGTCTCTGGTCGCAGTTATGGTGACGTCCGCCTCGGGAATCAAGGTGCCAAAGCCGAGTGCGGGCATATTGCCAGATCCATAGTTGAGTGGAATCCGTGTCATCCGCAGATCAGAAGATCCAATCATGGTTACAGCTCCAACCCATTCCTGCGTTCGTCACCGCCGCTACACTTAGATGCCGCCTGCCCAGACCAGGCGCAAACTCTTGATCCGAAGGACGCAGAGTATTGGCGCGAACGTGTGGCGTAAACCGGCGAACACAACACGAAGGCTAAGACTCTCGTAAGGTCACCTGCCGTTTGGGGGCGTACCGTTATCGAGGAGCTGATCCCAGTTGTCCCGTCGCATAAGCGAGCGTAGCCGCAGCAGACAGAGCAGAGATGTACGCATCGGCTTCGGCCAGCCTTGCCTCAAATAGATGGGTTTCCGCCTCGACCGCAACCGTTACCGTCCCCACTCCTTGCTTGTACGAATCCAGCGCAGCGTCGTAGGAAGTCTGTGCGGCAGCTTGTAATACGGCCGCCGCATCGCTGGCCGCCAAACTGGTCCGCAAGGAGATTTGCGCAGACACAATCTCTCGCACGGCATTGAGCCGAATTTCATCGAGAGTTGCCGCTGCCTTGTCCGCGTCATTCTTTGCCTGCTGAATTGCATTCGCACGCCGGTGAGCATCGAAGATGGGGATGGATACTCCCAGCAACACAACTCCGTTCCATTGATTGCCGGTGATATTCAAGGTCGGGAGCTGTTCTCCGATACCGGGGACCGCCGTGAGTCCCAGTTGACCGCTCACGTAAGCACCGGTGCCGGCGAGAAAGATTTTCGGGCGGTTCTGGGCCTGCGCCGCTTTTACAGATGCTTGACTTGCCTGCACTGTGTTGTAGGCTTCGAGCACATCCGGGCGCCGGGCGAGAGCATCCTGGACCATCTGATCGGCCGGTCCAAGGTCCTCCTTGGAAAGCGGATGGTGCTCCACGGGCGCGATTCGGATGGTGGTCAGCGGCGATATCCCCATGGCTGCAAGTAACGCCGCGTACGCCTGCTCTTCGGCCCCTTGTGTGTTGACCAGAGTGAGCTGCGCCTGTGCCGTTAGATTCCGAGTCTGGGCGGTTTCAATCACCGTTCCCTCACCGTGGTTGTAACGTGCCTCGGCCGCGGCCTCGACGTCTTTGGCGTTGGCCAACGCCGCCTCCGCGGTGCGTTGGCGCTGCACGGCGGCCACATACGTGTAATAAGCAGTTGAGACGGCATAAATAACCCGCTGATGAGCGCCGGTAAAGCCAATATTGGATACGGAGGACAGCTTCCGGACGGAATCAATGATGTTCTTCCTGCCTCCGAAGTCGAAGAGCAGCCACGCGAGCGACACCGTCTCCGCGCTGCCAAACAGGTTGCCGGAGTTTTGCACGTTGAACCCGAAGCCGCTATTTGAACCTGTCGCTCCCTGGTACGCCCCCAGCACATTCGCGGTAATGACGGGCAGGTAGGTGCTTGCGGCTATGCCCTCGCTGATGGCGGCGTTACGTGCTCGTTGCCACGCGACTCGGGTCTCTGGGTTCTCCCGCTCGGCAACATCGATCAGTTCCGTCAATGTGTATTCGTGATCAACGGTCAGCTCTGTGTGCGGCTTGGGGATTACTCCGGCTTCGCGGGTCGGCGGTAGTACGAAGTTCTGCTGGGCAGAGGGAGAGTCGGGGAGATGCGACGAAGTCGCACTATCGGGTGCGGCCGTGGTAGCAGGCTGGCTGGTGTTCTGCGCTCGTATTAGAGGTCCAAGGAGCGGAAGTAGGAGTGCGATCAAAGCAAAAGCAGTTTTATCCATCTTGCTCCGCCTGTTTCAGATTTGACACCGCCTGCTGCAGCGCGGCGATTCGCACACGAAGTACGGCTTCCAGAGCCGCGAGTGATTTCAATTCTGGTGCCCGATTTGAAGCGGCGGGCGTCTCTACCGTGACCGCGCGATCCGGAGAGTCGTAAAGGCGATCTCTCGCCCGTTCAGGAGCCAACTCTGCAACGCCCAACATCGGTGTTTGCACCCTTTGGATTGCTTCCGCCGTGTGTTGCTGAGCGGCGAGCCGAGCGCGATCGGGCCGAATCCACGCGGGCTCATATGCGGCTAGATGAATGTCGCTTGTGATCCCCTCTACCATCGATTGCGTCTCGGCGACAAGGCGCCGCCTCGACCACTCATCCGCCGCCTCAAGAACACTGTCCAGCTTCTGCCTGGCTTTCTGCAGAGCGCTATCAATACGCGGGCCAACACTGACTGGCCACACCCGTGTTGCCGCGAAATAGGAAACGATATTTCCCAGAAGAATGCCGATCACACGGTCTCGCGCAACCACCATGTTGAAGGATGGGGAGGGACCTTGGATGACACAGAGAAAATAGGCGAACGCAAGCTGAAAGCCCGCATAAGAAATGTGTTTATCACCGGCCGCGATCCAGGCGGCAAGAAACGCGCCTAGGAACACAATTGCCGCCAGGTCGCCTATATCAATCGTCCGGGGAATAACCCTGAGCATGACCAGGAGTCCCAGGCCGGCACCGGCCAGGCACCCGACGATCCGCAGCGTCAGCTTCTCAACGCTCTCCGCAGCCGTCGTCAGCGAGACGATGAAACATGTGATCAGCGCCGTATGAATACCCGGCCAACTAAGAACCGAATAGATCACGTAGCACAGCATCGCCGCTCCCGTGACCTTCAGGGCAAATTGCACGTGCACCGGATTGGTGAACGCGTCGGGCAGGAAGAATCCCGATTCCTTCTCCTCCTTGGCTTCCACCACCGGCCTGACTTCTCCGAACTGTCTCAGTCCGGAGTTGAGAAACGCCACGGCTGAAATGACCAGCTCGCTGCATTCCGCGTCAACGTTAACCGGATCGACCTTCGCCGGATAACCACCGGCCTCGAAGATCTCAGCCAGCTCAGTAAGCCTGCTTTCGATCGTTTGTTTGACTTCTTGCGGTGGCATTGCCTGCGGCTCATCCAACATAAGCTGCACTGCGGAGAGCACGGTAACGACGCAGTCGGCGGCACCCTTCAGAGCGGCAATGTCCTCACTGCTGCTCGTCTTCTCGAGGCCGGCGAGCTTGAGATGTTCCTGGGTTTCCTCGTCGCCCATCGATAGGGCGCGCTTTGATTCGTCCCCGGCCGCGACATTGGCTTCGGCCAAAGCGGCTGCGCCGGCGCGAAGCCGTTCCGCCATCTCCTTTTGCACCATGCTGCGTGGAGACGGGGCAATGAGCAAATTGACAATGGCAGAGATAAGTGCGGGAATGCCGACGAAGAGCCATGCGTAGAGGAGAGCTCGCGTCGCCGCCTCGCCTAAAGGAGCCGAACCTAATACGTCGAGCGCATAGGCGATGACCAGAGCCACTACGGACGCGACCGGTTTTAGCTTGCTCGCCGATGAGAGAAACATCATCACGAACGAAATCAATGCCATGGTTAAGACCCGCAAGCCTGGGTCTCCCAAGACCGGTTGAGCGATGAGGAAGAGAATCCCGATTACAAGGGTGATGAGCACGGTGATCGCGACCGTCAGGAGCATGCTCGACGTGCGATCAGGTTTGTTCAGGAAAAAGACGAGGTAGACGGCGAGAGCGATCTCCGGAGTCTTGTAGACTTCGGCAAATATAGCCACTAGCGTACAGATCAGCGCCAGCCGGACTGCGAATGCCAATCGCCCAGGCGAGGGTTCGGTGACCAGATGCCACCGGGAGAAAGCAGGAACGCTGCTATCTGCACGCACTGCCATGTGCGACCTCTACGATGGCGCTGGCGCCCAGTCTCACCAGATGCTCGGGCGGATTCTCCAGACGGATGCGCACCGGAAAGCGCTGGGCCACTCTGACCCAGTTCAACGATGGCTCCACGTAAGGAGCCGCTCTTGGAATATCGATCTTCTCCGCGTCGAGTATCCCGTATCCCACACTGTCCACAACGCCCTTGATCGGCTGGCGGCGATCGATCATCGAGTAGACCGTTACACATTCACCGGGACTGATCCGCTGCAGATCCGTCTCACGGAAATTCGCCGAAGCAAACCACTCTTCCGTGTTAATCAGGGTAAAGAGCGACTGCGACGGGGCGACGACCTCTCCGGTCGAGGTGTGCAGCCCGACGATCCGCCCGTCATGGGGAGCCCGAACTTCCGTATCCGCGAGGGCGCGCCGGGCATTCGCAAGCGCAGCAGTTGCGGCACGAATACTTGCCAGTGCGGCATCGTCCGTATCGATTGCACCTTCGGCGGCATGCTGCTGTTTCTCCGCCTGGGCCAGGGAGGTGGTCGCATCCTGAGCGGCAACCTTTGCTTGGTCAAGCTGCTGCTGCGGAACGTATCCTTTAGCCGCTAACGGAGCAAGACGCTCCTGAGTGCGTTGCGTGAGGGCTAAGTTATCTTTTGCCCGATTGATCTGTTGTGTTGCGATAGCTGCGTCCCATCGCTGCGTGGAGACCAGCCGCTGTTTCGAGCCCAGGGCTGCGCGAGCCACATCCACATTGGCTTCGGCGGCGGCAACATTGATTTGATAGGGAACAGGATCGATGCGAAAGAGCAGGTCGCCCTTGTGTACGAGCTCGTTCTCATGGATCGGGAGTTCAATGATGCGACCGCCGACCAGCGGCGCGATATGCACAACTTCGACGTCAATACTTGCGTCGTCCGTGCTCGGTTTTGCCTTCAAGAACGTCCGGATCCAGAGTATGGCGGCAAGGAGGACCACGACAACGGCGATCGTCGCGCCCACACGGCTACGCTTGCGAATTCCACGTACCTCCGTCATCAACGGCCCACCCAGAAGTGCCAAAGAATGAGAGCAACAATAATGCCGGAGGAGCAGCTGACTGCAAGCTGATAGGGAATGTAGTTCGCAAGCCCAGTCGCGACCATAAGAGCGCGGATGACCGCCGCCACCACTACGGCAACGATGGCGCACAGCAGCCAGGCAGGGAAATACGCGCCTGCTATTGTCAGCGTGGGCGCTCCTCCACAGCCAGTCGAAGAGAATGCTTGTCCCAACAGCAGCGCTGAGGAGACGAGCCGTATCGGGTGGGTGAAGCGAGATCCTCGATGCACTGGCCACCAATGCCTAAAAGATAGATGCCGATCGCTGGACTCAGAGGCAATCGTTCAAAATAAACTAACGCGTGATTCAACGGTTTGCAATTCAGCAGGGCACCTGGGTTTTTGCTCACAGCACTGTGGTCGATTTTGTAAACTGTGGGGCGGATCGATCCACACAAAAGCCAACTTATCAACACTATCGCTTAAACAATCTCGTCCCGCCTTATAAATTACAGACCGCCTCGCGACGGCCTGTCGAAGAATGAAGAGGTTCGCGACTTCACTATGCTGCCTTACTCTTTTGAACCGAGGTCGCGGCTTTGCGGATCACATCCATCACGAAGTCAGGCTGGGACAACATCGGTACGTGGCTGCTATCGGTCTCGAAGGTTGTTGCTCCCATACGCTTCGCGACGAAACGCTCCAACTCGGGCTGGATAGTATGGTCCTTCGTAGCTACGATGTACCAACTCGGCTTCGATCTCCACGCAGTGCCTTCCACCTTTTGTTGGAACAAATCTGCTACAGGTGCGCCTTGAGTGGCCCAGATCAACTTCTGCTCTTCCTCGGGGAGATCACCCGCAAAGGATGGGACACCGTCCCGTTTCAGCCAAACGCGTCCGTCTGCAACCTCGATATGGGAGAAAATATCGGTTGCCGGAAACTTCTCTTGCAGACTTTGTGATGTCTCGTCGGCATCCGGGGCAAATGCCGCGACGTAGACAAGCGCTGCAACTCGAGGGTCGGTGCCGGCCGCTGTGATGACCGAGCCACCGTAGGAATGACCGACTAAGATCGCGGGGTTGCTTACACGGCCCAAGGTTCTCTTCACGCAATCTACATCGCCGGCGTGTGAATCGAGTCCGTGCTGAGAAGCGATCACTTCAAATCCTTCGTTCTGGAGAGTGGGAATAAGTTTGCTGAAGCATGAGCCGTCGGCCCATAGGCCGTGAACAAAAACGATGCTGGGTTTTCGTTGCGAAGACATAAAACCTCCTGAGTTTGGTTGGGACAACGGGCGTGATCCACTGTTGTTTATACGATGTGCCTGTTTCACAGTGGGTTAACAAATACTTTGTGTGGCGGAGATATGCCTTGAAAGTATGGGTGGATCACAATGGAACTTCGTCATTTGCGTTATTTCGTTGCAGTCGTTGAGGAAGCCCATTGATGTCCCTTTGGAAATATTGGGTGCGAACGACAAGATAGTCGCCAAGATCGAAGGAATCTTTTTTCACGGCAATCGTGCGACATGGAAGAATGCGGGGAAGAGCCAGATTCCTCGCTTGAGAGATTGAGCTTGCAAAACACGCCAGCGTTAGGGTGGTGCAGATGCCGCGCGGAGCATGCGTTTACGCTGCCACATCCTCGCTGGTGCGTTCAGGGTCCTTGACTGTTACTGGCTGTAATGCCGTAAGCCACGTTTTCAAAATCACGTAAAGCACGGGGATGAATATGAGGTTGAGCACCGTAGAGAAGAGCATGCCACCGACAATTGCCGTTCCGACGGAGTGCCGTCCCAGCTTGCCGGCGCCGCTGGCGAAATACAAGGGCAGCACGCCCAGAATAAAGGCGAACGACGTCATCAAGATCGGCCGCAGCCGCAGTTCGGCGGCTTCAATCGCCGCATCGATGATCGAGCGGCCATTCTGCATCAACTGCTCGGCAAACTCTACGATCAAGATTGAGTTCTTGGCCGAAAGGCCGATCAGCAGCACTAATCCGATCTGCACGTAAACGTTGTCCTCCAATCCGCGCATCCAGACGAACAGCAGTGCGCCCAGCACCGCCATAGGCACTGCCAGCAAGATGATGAACGGCAGCGCGAAGCTTTCGTATTGCGCCGACAACGTCAGGTACACCACCAGCAGACCCAGGCCGAAGATGATGATGGCTTTACCGCCGGCCTCCACTTCTTCCAGCGCCAACCCCGACCACCCGAACGACATGCCTTGCAGCATGTGCTCCTTCGCTAGTTCTTGCATCGACTTCAAGCCTTCGCTCGAGCTATATCCTGGCGCCGGTGCGCCGTCGATCTCTGCCGACCGGAACAGGTTGAAGTGATTGATGACCTGCGGCCCAGAAGTCTCCTTCAGCGTCACCAGATTGTCCAGCGGTACCAGGCCATTGCTGTCCGAGCGCACATAGTACTGGCGAAGATCGCGGGAATTCATGCGGAAAGGCTGGTCCGCCTGCACGTAGACGCGATAAGAGCGGTTGTTGAAGTCGAAATCGTTCACATACTCCGAGCCCATGTAAACACTCAATGCCTGGATTACCTGGCTGATCGGCACGCCTATCGCCTTGGCCTTCTCGCGATCGATCTGTACCAGTTGTTGCGGATCGGTAGCGGTGTAGCTGGTGAAGAGCCCGGTCAAATCCTGGCGCTGCCGGCTGGCGGCTACGATCCTATGAGCCACGTTGTCCAGGTCCTCGAGCGTGTTGCGGCCCAGGTCCTGTAGCTGAAATTGGAAGCCGCCGAAGCTCCCGATACCATTGATCGCCGGCGGCTCAAAGGCCACCACGATGGCTCCGGGAATGGCGAATAATTTGGGCGAGACCCGCGCGACGATGTCGCTGGCCGCATGGCCCTTGCCTTTGCGGTCATCTATCGGTCGCAGAGGCGCGAACACCAGACCGTAGTTGGGTGAGCTGCCCCCTGACAGCGAAAAGCCGGGAACTGCGAAGGTGCCGAAAACGTCGGGGTCCGCACGCAGGATTTGCTCGGCCTGCCGCGCGATATTCGTGGTGTAGGAAAGCGAAGCTCCCGGTGGAGCCTGGACCACGACGATGAAGTAGTTTTGATCCTCCTGCGGCACAAATCCGGTCGGAACGTGGAGGTACATGTACCCCGCAGCGGCTAGTCCGGCCAGGAAAATCACGGCGACGATGTAACGGTAGGCCAGGACCTTGCAAATGACTTTGCCGTAACCCACGCCCATGGCCTGAATTGCGCGATCGACGCCGCGCGCAAACTTGCGATACCCGCGAGATAGCCAACCGATATGCGTCCAATCGAACACCGAATATTTGTGCTCTTCACCGCGCAGCAGAATAGCCGCCAGGGCCGGCGACAGAGTCAACGCATTGAACAAAGAGATTGCGATGGCAAACGCGATCGTCAGCGAAAACTGCTTATATAAAATCCCGGTTGTACCCGGAAAAAAGGAAACCGGCACAAAAACAGAAATCAGCACCAGAGAGGTCGCGATGACAGCGCTGGACACTTCCGCCATTGCCACCGATGTCGCCGTATGCGAGTCGGTCCGGTCGTCGTTGATGTGCCGCTGTGCGTTCTCGATCACCACGATTGCGTCGTCCACCACCAGTCCGGTCGCCAGCGTAATGCCGAAGAGCGTCAGTGAATTGATGGAGAAGCCGAATATCTTGACGAACGCGAAAGTGCCAACCAGTGAAACGGGGATGGTGACCGCTGGAATGATGGTGGCACGCCAATCCAAGAGGAAAAAGAAGATCACGATGATGACGATCAGGACGGCTTCTTCCAGTGTCGTCACCACCTCCCGCACCGAATCGCCCACTACGGTCGTCGTATCGAACGCAATGACGTACTTGATGCCGGGCGGAAACGACTTCGACAGCTCCCGCAATTCAGCCTTGGCGGCCTTATCAACCTGCAATGCGTTGGCATTCGACAGCTGTTGCACGCCGATGCCGATGGCATCGTGTCCGCTGTACATGAGATTGGTATCGTAACTTTCGGCGCCAATCTCAGCCCGGCCAACATCCTTGAGCTGCACGATTCCGTTTTTCGTATTCTTCAGGATGATCTTTTCGAACTCCCTCGGATCGGAGAGTCGCCCCACAACGCGGAGTGCAACCTGGAAGTTCTGTTTTTGATCGGCGGGCGGACGGCCGAGCTGTCCGGCAGGAATCTCGACGTTTTGCTCCTGTAGAGCGGCGACCACATCGGCTGCCGTCAGCTGACGCGCCGCCAGTCGCGTGGGATCGAGCCACACCCGCATGGCGTACTTCCGCTCGCCGAAGATGATGACGTCGCCCACGCCGGGAATTCGTTTCAGCGCGTCCTTGACGTAAACATCCAAGTAGTTAGAGATGTACTGGTTGGAAAGGCTATTGTCGGGCGAATAAAATCCCGCGGCGAAAACAAAGTTGGGATTCGCCTTCGTAATGGTCACGCCCGTGTTCTTGATTTCTTGCGGCAAGCGTCCCTGGGCAGTAGCCACCCGGTTTTGCACGTCGACCGCCGCGATATTCAAGTTGTAGCCGGTGCGGAAGGTTACGTTGATGCTGCTGGTGCCGTCGTTCGAACTCGTCGAGGTGATGTAATGCATGCCCTCGACGCCATTGATTTGCTGCTCCAGCGGGATCGTCACCGCTGACTCGACAACCTGCGCATTCGCGCCAACGTAATTGCTGGTTACGGTGACCTGCGGCGGAGCCAGATCGGGATATAAGGAGATCGGCAGCGTAGGAATACAAACCGCTCCGGCGAGGATGATCAGCAGGGCGCAAACCGTCGCAAAAATAGGGCGCCGAATAAAAAAATCTACCAATGTAAATCTCTCTTTTCTCACCGCGCGTGCCTTGCGGTGGTGCACGGCCTGCTAACTGATCGGCTGTACGGGCACGCCGTCGACCAGGAACTGCGTGCCGGAGACGATTACTTTTTCTCCCGGCTTGAGCCCGCTCTTCACCTCATAATCATTGCCGACTGTGTCGCCGAGAGTTACAGACCGTTGTTTGGCGACGGTGCTGCCGTTGGCTTCGGTGGCTACATAGACGAAGGGCTGGCCTCCGATGCGAGTGACCGCCAATACCGGAACGGTAGGCGCTGGGCTGGTGCTCCAGATGACTCGCGCCTTCACCAGTTGCTCCGTACGGAAACGGTCGAGCGAGGTGTGGATCGGAGCCTTTGCCAAAATCCCCTGGACAGCGTTGTCGACCTGCTGCGAAATGAAGTAAACGTTGGTGCTCTCGATCGGCTCACCGCCGCTAGTCACGATTTGCACCGGCAAGCCCATACGAATGTTGTGAGCTCGTTCGGTGGGGATATAGATGTAGGCTTCCAGCTCGGCATTTTCATCGATTGTCGTTAGCAACGTCTGGGGAGAAACGTAGTCGCCCAAGTGCACGGGAATGTCGCCTACAACTCCGGCGAACGGCGCCACCAGGCTGTAGTACGCCAATTGCCGCTGTTGCGTGATCCGCGCGGCCTTGGAAGCTTCCCAGTCCGCTTTGGAGTTGTCGTACGATTGCAACGCCTGCTCGTAGGTTTGCTTGCTGGCTACGCCCGCATCGAAGAGGTGCTGCTGCCGGTCCAGTTCGCGTGCGGCATAGTCGAAAACAGCCTTCTTCTGGGCCTCGGTGCTGACCTGCTGATCGACGGTCGCTTGCTGCCGCAGGGGATCAATCGTCATCAACACCTGACCAGCCCGCACCTGATCGCCCGACTTCACCAGGATGTGGGTCAGCGTGCCGTCCACTTGCGGCTGGATCGTGGCCGAGCGCCGCGACTTCACTGTCGCTACATACTCATCCGTCTGCGGCACCGGCGAAAGATCAATGCTCTTGACGTTGACTGGCAACGCTTTCGGCTGGGCAGCCTGCTTTGCTTCCGTATTGTTGCAACCGGAATTTGCTAGAAGGACTAAACCCAACAAGGGAATTGACACAAAAGCGACAACGTTTTTCACAATTCGCACCCCAAACCCCTCAATGCGTAAAGATGCTCCATACCCATCAAGGGGTTCAGACCCGCCGGAATCATGCGCTATGCGAATTTACGTAAAGAGTCGTCTTATGTGCATCGGCACCTGAGCCTACGATTGCGCGCAGCAGATGAAAGACACTGCCGGCGGGCCCCAAACAAAGGCTCCGCGCCCCCCTGAAATCAAATGCTCAGGGCTTGTATCCGTCTTTTTGCCATTGAGCAAATAATGCCAGCTGTGTCTCTGTCCAGTAGGGTCCGCCAGGTGGCATGCTAGGCGGTTCACCATCGTGCGGCGAAAGCGTCGCGAGAACCACATCCGCGTTCTCCGGATTCGACATATAGCTGTAATCGTCCAGTTTCACGCCATACGATTTCATGTGTGCGATGTCGATTACGCGAAACATCGGCTTAATATCAGATGAGAAGGAAACCTGCGGCATACTATCCTCTTACAATCTCCCGATTAGTCCCCGGCGGCTGAAGAACCCCCGAGGGTTGTATTTGTGTGCGCGACCGGCCGATCGGCCAGAGACACTCGCCTATCGCAGTCTTTCACCAGGTCATGGCGATTGGCCGGTCGCTACAGTGCACATGCGTCACAAAGTGTTATGCGGCAACCTTCGATGTAGCCGCGCTCTCCGAGCTCGACGTAATTGTGCCGTTGAGTCCAGTCGGGAAGAAGCCTCCTTGCTTCGCACCGGCCTTCCCTCCAAACGCAAGATAAAGTACTTGTCCCGCCGTCCTGGTTGCGATCAGGCCATCGCTCACCTTGATCGAAAGGATCTGCCTCGGTTCTCCGCTGGGTGGAGGAACCAAATCTACATCGTCCATGCTGGTCGTCGGTATCTTCAATCGTGCAATGTGAGCTCTTATGCTTGCGGCGTGCTCTGCCTCAGCGCCCAGAAGGCATGCCGCCGCGGTAATGATGTCGGGGGTCTTAAGCAAACCGGCCGCGCCCGAGTATGCCGTCACGCCGATGTCCTCCAGAATGCGTGCTGCTCGCAGAAAATCATTCTGGTTTCCAAAGCCGAAACCAAGAGCGCCCAGGTCGATGTTGGGCATTGCGACCGCAGCCGAGCCGAGTGCCCCGCGGAGCAGGACTACGTGGGCACGTTCATCGGCGCCGATCTGTGTAGCAAGATCGTGAAGCTCGGACTCCTCTTTCGAAAAGCTTACCTTTCCGCCTCCCGACGTAGTGCCGCCGGTGGTCGAATTACCTCCAGTCGCATGGCCTTTGATCCCAAGGCCAAAGCTCGTAATCGACTTTCCGGTGGTGGCGTATGTGTAAAACTCGGCCTCCAGATATTCCAAGTTGAGTGCGAAGTTCAGAATATCGACCTCATCAATTTTTTCAGGCATGTTGCTTCTCCAATTCTTAAGTTGATTGTTCCAGCTGATTGAAACCTCTGGCGTGCGAGATGTATCCACCGCGGGATTCGAATTTACGACACGCTGCGGGCTTCTAACCACTGAAGTCTTTGCAACGGCATTGCCATAAAACCAACCTGATGGGAGCCGGCAGCAGAAAGGCGAATGATTCAAGACACATAGCCTCATGGATTCCAGCGTGCGATGCCATCGTGTCGTTGACGAGGAAATTCATCCTGACGTTATAACGACACAAAGACGTATGTTTGACACAGAAATCGCCAGTTTCTGCTGTGACAGCAAACACGGCAGCAGAGACTCGCCCACCCTGTTGCCTTGAAACGGGTGCCGCAGCTTCCTGGTTATTCGGTGAGACGAGTACCGCACTGGCTGATGGCAAGTAGCGTGGCGCTACCTGGTTGAAGTCGCTTCTTGCGAGGTGCTTGGCAGAGTGCGCACATAATTCACTAATCCCCAGATGTGATCCTGGGTTTCTGTCTTGCCGAAGGCCGGCATTCCGGTGTATCGGATTCCGTTTTGAATAATCCAAAACAGTTCTTGGTCAGAATAGCTTTGCACTCGCTTGCTGGTAAGGTCGGATGCGCGTGGGTACATCCACTGGCCGGGTGTTCCCTGGACGTGGCCATCGGTAGCATGACATATAGCGCAGTCTAAGCCATATTGTGTACTTCCGGTTTCAATACTGGCTTGTTTGTCTTGAGGCGCTGGGGGAATGCCCTCTCGGCTAGCGCGGCCGATGAAGAAAAGTTTAGCTCGATTAGCGAACCTCGTTTCGAGCGGGCCCGGCTTTGGCAGCGCCGTGAAATTAAATCGCATAGCTTCAATCACGATCAGCACGGCGGCCAGGACGATGATTGTCCACGCAATTTTTCGTCGCATTTCAGCTCCCCCGCAAGGTGGGTGACGCACGCTAACGCAGACACTTACCACCATCGTTGCCAAAGAGAATTCTCACTTCGACTCTGACTGCAGTACCGGATAGCCCTGCACGTACGTCCAGTCAGTCGACTTGGCTGGGACGTGACAGCCCAGGCAGTCCTTCTTGTAATCCGTAGCGACCTGCTTGTCCGGGGCGTCAGCTTTGAAAAGCGCCCAGCCCCATCCATCGCCCCACAATTTGCTGTTTGGATAGCGGTTTTTTGTATCTTTGATTTGGACAAACCAGACGTTTATTCCCTTCGCCCAATACGCATTTCCCGTAGTCAAATTCGCGTGATCTGTTCCGTATATTTCTTTCACCAGCACGGCTCCATCGGGAAATTTTCCAGTTTTGCGGTAATACGCGGCCGTACCCGGACTGGCGTACGTCACGTGCATTTGATCTCCCTTTGGGTCGATAACTGTATAGGTTCCAAGTAGCTCGTAAGTATCCCGATAATCGGCTGGCTTGCGAATATTTCCTTCTTTGTCGACCAGGTCGAGGCCGTTGAAACTCTTCGTGTTTTGTGAACTGACGGGTCCATAGGGGACCAAGGCCACGAGCGTCAGGATGATAAGCGAGATGCGATGGGTCACGATCTGTTCCTCCTGCTGAACGAATCAGAGCCGAGATCCAGCTTGCGTGCAAGGCTGGCTCCCGTCGATTTCTTCAGTCAGTCCTCTTGCACGAGCATCGCCACATACGCTGGTCAAGCCGCATGACAGCAGCAAACGATAAGATCCGTTGTGGTGGAGGCTGAAACGGCAGACACTTACACTTGAGTGTTCAATGGGTTACCCCAGAATGGTGGGAGCACGCATCTTTGCGTCACTATATCGTCATCTCGCCAGATGCATGCTTAAGAACGTTCAGCCCTCCAGCATTCCACACGTTCTCATTCAACCGCCTGCCACATCGTGTCAGGTTCCAGCTGCGCGTGGGTATCGTTCGCGACGTTTCGGGCGGCAGGTTCGGGTCTGGAGATCCCCAGCTTCTTCATCTTCGCGATGAGAGTCGTCCGCTTCAAGCCTAGCCGCGTAGCCGCTCCAGCCGGCCCACCGATCACCCATCCTGTGGCTTCCAACGTTCGCAAAATCAGCGCACGATTGGTCTCCATCAATGTGCGCTGCGCGAAGACCGAGCTCACCGGAACCTTCTCCACTATGGGCACAGCCGCCGGAACTATCATCCTCCCCTGCGTAGCTCGGCCTCGAGCGGCATCCTTCAGGTTGGGTTCTAAAGGAAATAAGGTGACGTGATTCTTGCCCACCATCGGCATAGGATTCCAAAGGACTCCATTGTTCGACCGGATCACGGCCCGCTCAACGAGGTTCTGGAGTTCTCGTACATTTCCGGGCCAGGAGTACGAGGTGAAGGCATCCAGCGTATCTTTCGCGATGTGATGAATTTGCCTTCCCATGCGACGCGCCGAAATCTCCACAAAGTGCGAAAGCAACAGCGCAATATCCTCGCGTCGTTCGCGCAGCGGCGGCAGTACGAGGGGGAACACATTCAGCCGATAATAGAGGTCACTGCGGAACTCAGCCCGCTCGACCATCTCCGTCAAATCACGATGTGTCGCCGCCACCAGGCGGACGTTGATGCGATGCGTTCGAGCGCTTCCCACGCGTTCGAACTCCTGCTCTTGGAGCACACGCAGTAGCTTAGGCTGTAGTGCCAGTGGCAGATCACCGATCTCGTCGAGAAATAGCGTTCCCGTGTCAGCCAGCTCGAAGCGGCCAATCTTCTGCGCAATTGCACCAGTAAAAGCGCCTTTTTCGTGGCCGAAAAGCTCACTCTCCAGCAGATCAAAGGGAATGGCAGAGCAGTTAAGGCTGACGAATGGCCGGTCGCTGCGTGGGCTGATCTTGTGGATTGCTTGCGCAATCAATTCCTTTCCTGTGCCGGTCTCTCCAAGGATGAGTACTGTGGAATCGGTTGGCGCCACTCGTTCCACCTCCGCCAGCGCCGACTTCAGAGCAGGACTATGGCCAATAATTTCTTCAAATCTATACTTAGAGTAGTGCGTTTCATTTCGCGGAACTCTGTTTTCATCTTTCATAAGTCACCCCAGAAACTTCCTGTAAAGCGTGAACCGCATCGAAGCGAAACCACATGATGCGGACATCCGAATGACTCCTTAGTTGGACTTCGTACCGCCTTCGTCTTGCCGCAAAGCACCACGAAGGGCTTGGAGCAACAGCTCGTCACTATAAGGTTTGCCCAGGAATGCAACGGCGCCGGCTTGCAATGCTTGCTGACGCGACTCTTTGTTGTCATAAGCAGTGATGAAGACGATTGGAATCTTATAGCCCGCTGCGGCAAGATGACTTTGCAGCTGTAGCCCATTCATGCCGGGCATTTGAAGGTCAACAACGAGGCAGGATGTCTCATGCAGCTGACCTGACTTCAGAAAGGCTTCTGCAGATTCGAAGGCCGCCACGTGATAGCCAAAGGACTCAATAAGCAAGGTTGTGGTTCTGCGGATGCGCTCATCGTCGTCCACGAGCGATATAAGATTCTTTCTTACTTCCAGATGAGGGCGTAATGTTGAATGAATTGTCTGAAGTAGAATCTCATCGGTAAATGGCTTGCCCAGGAACGCGGCGGCGCCAGCTTGCAATGCCTGCCGACGAGACACCGTATCGTCGTAAGCCGTGATGAAAATAATGGGAATCTTGCAGCCCAGGGCAGCGAGATGGCTTTGGAGCTGTAGCCCGCTCATACCTGGCATTCTCACGTCAGCGATGAGACAGGATGTCTGGTGCAGTTGGCCAGACTTCAGAAAAAGTTCTGCAGATTCGTACCCTTCCGCTTGAAAACCAAAGGACTCGATAAGCCGCATTGTGGTCTTCCGGACGGATGCATCGTCGTCAATAACCGAGATTAGATTCGTTGACACCCTCAACTCCAATGAAGTGAGCCTATGCTCCCGAACAGGGGAAATCTATTGGGTGTTGGTATCTCTGGATCAGCAAAAAGGAGGATGCGTATAAACTTTGGCTTACGAGGCTCTTTCCAGAGGGGATTTGACCTTCTCGATCATTTGTATCAATTCGGCAAGCGATGTCGCTTTCATCTTCTCCATGGCTCGGCTCCGCTGAACCTTTACTGTACTCTCCGCAGTCCCGAGTTCAGCAGCTATCTGTTTGTTGAGCATTCCAGCAACGACCATGGACACTACTTCCTGCTCGCGAGAAGTCAGAGAGTCGAATCGCCGCCGAATATCCGCCATTTCCATCTCCTGTTCGCGCCTCGCGCGATCCCGATCAAGCGCGATGCGAACCGCATCGAGAAGATCCTGGTCCCGAAACGGCTTGGTAAGAAATTCAACTGCTCCCGCTTTCATGGCACGAACGCTCATGGGAATGTCGCCGTGGCCGGTAAGAAAAACGATGGGGATAGAAATATTTCGCTCCGCAAGCTCGCGTTGAAAATCGAGGCCGCTCAATCCCGGCAGCCTGACGTCCAGGACAAGGCAACTGGGAGCATCGGAGCGCTTCCTTTGCAGAAAACTATTAGCGGAGTCAAAGGTCTCGGCCTGCAAGCCCACCGTACTTAAGAGAAACCTGAGCGAGGAACGTACGGATGCATCGTCATCTACAACAAAGACTATGGGAGTCTCAGTCATGCCGGACTCCCGGCTGCTGGCAAGGTGAACGAGAACACGGCGCCGTGAGGGGAGTTAGGGGTGGCCCACAGTCGACCACCATGGCCTTCGATGAGTGACCGGCTGATGGGTAAACCCATTCCCATGCCATTAGCCTTTGTTGTATAGAACGGAGTGAAGACGCGATTTGCTTCCGAACTAAGTCCGGTGCCTGAGTCGCTTACTGTGACCATTACGTCCCCAGACTCCTCGATCTGGGACTGCACCACGAGATCGCGAGGTCGTTCTGTGACTGCAGTCATAGCTTCGACGCCATTCACGACCAAGTTCAGCAGGACCTGCTGCAACTGAACGCGATCAGCCATGACGACAGGTAATGTTGTACCTAGTTCGCACTTGACCGCTACTCGATTCTTCTGAAGCTCCGGGCCGACCAGAGCCAACACCTCCTGAATCACCTCGTTTACATTCAATTCGCTCTTTTCCGCAGGCGACTTTTTTATGAATCCGCGGATTCGGGCTATAACCGCACTCGCACGGTTGCCATCGGCAACAATTTCCTCCAGAGCCCGCCGAAGATCGTCAGGATTGAGATTTTGCTTGGCGAGCAGTCTCAGGCAGGCGTTGGCGTTATTTGTTACCGCCGTCAGAGGTTGGTTAACTTCATGGGCAATGGAAGCTGCCAATTCGCCCATGGTTGTCAGCCTGGAGACCCGAGCAAGCTCCACTTGAGTTGTGTACAGCGATTCTTGGGCCTGTTGAAGGTCTTCTTGCACTCGCTTTTGCTCCGTCAAATCGAGCACGAAAGCGACACCATCGTTCCCGCCGCCTTCAAAGAGTGCGCCGCCGAGCACCACGGGAACCCTGCTGCCATCTTTCCGGAGGTACTCTTTCTCGAAGGGCCTGAAGATACCGGATGCCTTTAGTTCAGCTATTGCCTGTTCGTCCCGGTTGCGCCATTCGGCTGGGGTGAGATCCTTCCATTGCACTCGACCTGAGGCGACATCCTCCTGGTCATATTGAACCATGTGGAGAAATGCTTCATTCGCCCCAGTGATCGCACCTCCGAGATTCCACAGAACAATGCCGACAACATTGGCCTCGACCAGGCGACGAATTTTGGCTTCCAACCCACTGGCCAGCTGCCGGACTTCCGCCTCGGCCTTCTCGCGCTCGGCGACCTGGATCTTGAGATTTTCTATGTGCATCCATGTTTGATACGCGGAAGAGGCAAATTTCCCCAGCGAGGCCATGACCCTGTCATCTTCTGCGTCGAACCTGCGGCGGTCGCTGTGCATGATGCCCCAAATGGTTCCCACCGCCTTGCCGTCGACGTAAAACGGGACCAACAGGCACTCTTCGGCTGCCGGACTGACTGGCATCAAATAGGGATAACGCCGCTCGAAATGGGTGAATAACAGGGTACGATTTTGATCGAGTACATCCCCACAGGGGCCGAAATTGCGTGGGGTTCCACCTCCGACGTGGGGATTCCACATTCCGCAAATGGCTGGCCAATAGAACCTTTGGCCGTCAACATGCGGTGTTTTGCCGTCCTTCGTCAGCAAGCTCAGGCCAGCGGAGTCACACTCGGTAATGTCCTGGATCGTCTCAGCTAGCGTATGAAAAATGATGCCCGGCGAATCAGCCAACGCACTCACCAGTTTCACGAGCGCGCGGTTTTCCTTTTCGTAGTCGGGCGGACGCGATGGGCGGCGTTGCAACTCCTCCGTGCAGAGGATCGACTCCAGGGGCGCCCCGGCTTCCGGAATTGAATCTTCCAATGGGATGTTCGCAGATAACGTCGAAGTTGAACTCATTTCTATTCTCCATCGTGGCGCAACTGCGCGCTCTTTAGGGGTTCCTATCTCGGATTGCTACCGCCCTCGCTCACGCCCTGGCCAAGACGTGAGCCTTGAATCAATCCGCTCGCGATCCCGTGCTCGAGAACGCCGTGTGCGAATCCTGTGTCGCTTTGCCAGAAATGTATGAGATGGCTGCCCAATGCGATTTCATCTTGCGTGATGCCGAGAGCGGTCTTATCAACGGAAGACTTCATGAATTTCACCTGGCAATCGCGCATGCGACGAAGGACGGCATCTGTGCGTTCAGTTCTGAGATGCTTCGATACAAGGCCTCAGCAGGAGGCCGAGAATGGCACCGAACATTGCCGAATCAACTACCCAGGAGAATGGCAGGGCCCACGGTCCTAATGATGCGACCCTGTTCGGCGGGTTTTCCCACTGATCACATATTTTGCACGACTGATCCCTGCATCTTTGGCAATTGGCTTGCAGCCAGCACTCACGAGTAAGCCAAGGAGGGCTTACAACATCATGTGGCACGAGCTCAACCTAAGCGCCCAAGAACCTGTAGCGGCACATCTCCTCTTCAGCGGCCCGACTGACGAACCGCCCGCATCGCAACGGAACAGGAGCGCAGACCACGAGCGATGCTCGCCAGAGGAGCTCTTGCGGCGGCTTCATGAGGGCGACTGCGAGCTGTTTTATGACCTGACCAAAGGCTTCCTGCCAAATGTATACGCGTTCGTTCGCTCTATGGTGCATGACGCGTCAATGACAGATGACATTTGTCAACACACATTTCTGATCGCCATGCAGAAAGTGCACCACCTGCGAGAGCTTCGCTGTCTCAGGTCATGGGTGATGCAGATTGCCGTAAATCAGGTCCGGATGAACTGGCGGTCGTCTCAGCGCCACCCAACAGTCTCCATCGATGCGTTGGACGATTCTGACCAACCGTCGCTGCTCCCCGCCAAGCTCATCGACGCTCGTGAAACGCCTCTTAAGGCGGTTGCCCATAGGGAACTGAAGCAGATTCTCGATGAGGCCCTGCACCAGCTTGCCCCTAAGTATCGTTCAGTTTTCTGGCTACGTGATATCGAACAATTCAGCGGGGCCGAGGCAGCTGCAATGCTGGGCATCAGCATTAATTGCGTGAAGTCGAGATTACTGCGCGCGCGGCTAAAACTACGAGATCATCTTGCCCCCATTCTCGGCATGCAAGCGACACCCCTAAGCTGCCCGGGACCTGCGGTGAGAGAGGAACAAACCACTTTATATTGCCTATAAATCACTGTGCTCGTGCGGCGAGGCCGGTCATCGATCCTGTATACCGTCGGCACACGAAAATGCGGGACTCCGGTGAGGAGCGTGTCCATCCGCTGACTCTCCGTCCAAATAGCGACGCGACAATGTTCGTCGCGTCTGCCAACAAGGCTTGGTCATCTGAACGCGACACGGTTAGTGAGGCACTGAAAGCGGTTCGAGCAGTAAAGAGACAGCGATGAGTGGAACGGAACGTGCACTATCACTTGAAAATCGATGGAGGGCTCATGGCACGCATGAGAAGAATACGAATCTACCAGACAGGCAAAAACTCGACACAGGGAGGTGATCGATGAAGGCGATTGTGGTGACGGATCAGGCTGCGGGAACGGCCGGGATGAAGTTGATGGAGCGGCCCGAGCCGCAGGGGGCGGCGCTTGCCAGCCTCTCGGGCGCGAACTACGGCGACGTCGTTGTTCAGGTTCATGCGTCGGGATTCACTTGGGATGAGCTGTCGTGGCCCTCGACCTGGGTCGACCGCCTCGGCCGTGATCGGACGCCCTCGATCCCCGGCCACGAGGTGGCCGGAGTGGTTGCCGCTGTCAGCTATGGGACAACCGGCCTGTCGCTGGGACAGCGGGTGTTCGGCCTCACGGACTGGACTCGCGACGGTACGCTGGCGGAGTACGTAGCAGTCGAGGCACGCAACCTCGCGCCGCTGCCGGGCGACGTTGACTTCACGGTGGGCGCGGCCCTCGTGATGTCGGGCCTGACCGCGTGGCAGGGGCTCTTCGAGCATGGCCGCCTTCGTGTGGGGCAGAGCGTCCTGGTGCACGGTGCGGCCGGCGTAGTCGGTTCGATGGCGAGCCAGCTGGCACGTGAGGCCGGCGCGTACGTCATCGGCACCGGGCGCGCTGGCGCACGTCAGGCGGCTGTCGACTTCGGCGCGCAGGAGTTTGTCGACCTCGATAACGACGCCCTGGAAGATATCGGTAAGGTCGATCTGGTCTTCGATGTCCTCGGCGGCGACATCGCGAAGCGGTCTGCAGGCGTGATTCGCGCTGGAGGAACGCTGGTGACCGTCACCGGCCCGACCGAGGTGCGGCCCGCTGACGGCCTGACTATCGACTTTGTTGTCGTACCCGATCGCGCCCAGTTGAGTGAGCTTGCCCAGCGGGCCCGGGATGGTCGCCTGCGGACAAACATCGGCAAAGTGGCTGACCTCGACGATGCCGTCGCCGCCTTCAACTCGACCAAGCGGATCAAGGGAAAGACGATCATCCGCGCATCGCAGAAAGTGACAAGAAGATTAGCTGCTTAGAGCCTTAGCGTGCATCCGTGGGGACTCTGGGATGCCTAACGCCTACGAAGGTGCAATTCACGCACCGAAGGAGAACTTAAATGTCGCACACGATTACGCCGACCGTTTTCTATCGCACTCTTAACATGGAGGGGCTGGAAATCTTCTATCGCGAAGCCGGTCCCCGGGATGCTCCCACGGTTCTGCTCTTGCACGGCTTTCCGTCGTCTTCTCATATGTTCCGCAATCTGATTCCCATGCTTGCGGATAAATATCATGTCGTTGCCC
>DATFSK010000100.1:0-2310 GCA_035262645.1 Terriglobales bacterium | reverse complement strand
TCAAGGCAGCCTTTGCGGAGCTGCGCTTCCCAGCGCTCGCTGGAGTCGGATTCGGGAGGACGAATAGCTTGCCTTACCATGTACTATACCTTGTAATGAAACGTATTATGCTAAGCAACTGATCTCGTGTCAAGGGAAATCTGAAACACTTCTAAAGGTGAGAAATCCTCTGCCAAATCAGGTACTTGCTATAGTCGCAGCATGGGTTCTAGTGCCGATATGGCGACACGCATGAACGCAGCGGAAATGCGTTTGGCGGCGCAGCGCCGCGATACCAGGCTGATGCTTTGGGGCATCGTTGCGGCGGGAGCTTTGTTGCGCTTGCGCGCCCTGGGTGCCAAGAGCTTCTGGCTTGACGAAATCGCCAGCGTGGTAATCGCCCGCATGCCGGGCAACTCGTTCTGGCACTGGCTGTGGAGGGAAGAAGGCAACATGGCGCTGTACTACGTTATGTTGCGGCCTTGGTTGGAGATCCACCTGGGCGAAGCCACAGCTCGATTACTCTCAGTCCTGCCGGGCATAGCAAGCATTCCTGTCATGTACCTGCTCGGAAGGCGGTTGTTCAGTCGTTACGTCGGAATACTGGGAGCTCTCCTCCTGGCGCTCAGCACCAGCGCCGTGGTGTATTCGCAGGAGGCGCGCGGCTACAGTTGGCTGTTGCTTGGCGTAATCGTCTCCACCTATTTCTTCGCACGCCTGAACGAGCAGCCGACGTACGCAATGGCAGTTGCCTACGCGCTCGCCTCTGGCGTCACCTTTTACTTTCACTATTTCGCATTGCTGGTTCCGCTGGCGCACGCGGTCGCGCTCGCGGCTTTGCCGAATGCCCGGCGGCCGTGGAAGCAGTTATTGTTAGTCCTGGCAATCCTGGTTGTGCTCGGCCTGCCCGTGCTGTGGATGATCCACATTCAACCTATCCATCACCTGGAGTGGGTACCGAAACCCTCGCTGCTGGAGCTGTATCACGTCGGAGTATTTCTCGCCGCCGAAAGCGGTAAAGTTGTCGGGTCAGCTTTACTGGTGCTTGAGTTGTTCCTGCTAGGTGTGTTTTTTCGGGAGCTGATCCGGCTACGACGGGAGCAGGAAAACTCTGGGCTGTGGCCTTACGCGCTTGTGGTCAGCGGACTTCTGACGCCGATTGTTTTCTCTCTGCTGGCATCTGTCGTCAGGCCGTTGTTCTTCCATCGTTTCCTCATCATTTGTCTGCCGTCCTGGTTATTGGCATGTGCCGTGGGGATATGCAAGCTTCCTCAGCGCCCGCTGCGCCTATGGGCCATTGCTGCGGTGTGTGTGCTTTCGCTGGTGAGCACGGTAATGTCCTATTCGCGCATGCGCGAAGACTGGCGCGGCGCGATCAACTTCCTCATCGACAATGCCCGTTCGCAGGATGTCGTCTTGTACTACCAACCGGTGGGCGGCTGGGCCGCTGAGAGCTATCGCGACTGGCTGCCGGGCGGAGGTGCCAACCGGCCGACGGCAGTGCGCGTAGAGCCGCAATCGAACGACTGGCGTGCGAAGATTGCTGGCGCGCGGAGAGTGTGGCTGGTGGAGTACCCGGCAAACCTGAGCGATGACACCAGCCGCGCGGTAGAGGCCGAGCTGCACAGCAGATACACGGCGGCTAGAGAACAGCAGTATCGAGCCATTACCGTGACCGAGTTTGTCGCGAAATAACAGCGACTAAAAGTTACTTCCTTCAGGCCGGCGATGAAAACCAACGCAGTGCGACTGCTCGACTCATTCGGCGTACATTACGAACTGTGCGAATATGCGGTCGATCCCGATGACCTTGCTGCGGAGAGTGTGGCCGCCAAGATCGGCTTGCCCCCTGAGCAAGTCTTCAAAACACTGTTGGCGCGTGGCGACCGCAACGGACCCTGCTTTGCAGTGATTCCCGGCAATTACGAACTGGATCTCAAGGCGCTGGCGAAATTGAGCGGCGACCGCAAAGTCGAGCTCGTACCCCTAAAACAAGTGCAACCGCTAACCGGATACATCCGCGGCGGCGTGACGGTGCTAGGCGCGAAGAAGGACTTCCCCGTCTTCGTCGACGAGACGGTGGAGTTGTGGGACGTGGTCTCCATTTCGGCCGGAGTGCGCGGAACGCAGGTGTTGGTTGCGCCTCGAGACTACCTGCGGATTACGAATGCCGCACTCGGCGAGATCGCGGTGGAAAAGCCCAGGAGCTGAGCTGCCGCGCAGAACGGAGTGCAATCGTCCAACCATGTTGACAATCGCCTACCAGGACACACCGGGGTATAAGCTCGGGATGCGGTACGCACGATAAAAGGCGGTGTTTGACGTGTCCAT
>DATFSK010000099.1:0-5749 GCA_035262645.1 Terriglobales bacterium | reverse complement strand
AGCTCAGGCCGCCTCACCGCGATGCCTGTGACTTCAAACAGCTCGGGGTACTTCCAGAGCTCCTGGAAGACGCCGAGGCCGACCGTTCCCAAGCCGAGCAGCCCAAGGCGCAGGGGCGCGACCGATCTCTTTCTCGCCGACAGCACCGACCGCGGGCTTCCAACGACCGTCGCGTAATTCTCGCCAAGCGCCGCAACCTCGAATGGGACGCCAGTCTTGCGGCCGAAGGCGATCGCCTTCTGCTGGACAATCTTGCCGCCGATGGTCAGCGCATCGGCAAAATTGATCTCGTCGAAGCGCTTCGCATCGGCACACGTGGCTGGATCGCTGTCGTAAATGCCATCGACATCCTTGATCAGCCGGCAGCGCGCACCCAGCTGCTTCGCCAGGAAGAGCGCCGAGAGATCCGATCCGCCACGCCCGAACAGCGCCACCCGCCCAAGCCGGTCGCGAGCCACGAATCCGGGAATGACGGCGACGCGCCCGAGCGCGAAGGCGTTTTCGATGGCGAGTATGTCAGCGCTCACCGGCTCGGTGTCGTTCGACGTCGTTTCCGCGATCAGCTGGATCTGGCTGGGATCGAGCACCTGCGCCGGAATCCCAAACCGATCCAACTCGAGCGCCAGAAACGCCGTCGCGACTTCCTCACCGGTCGCGACAACGCGAGCAATCGCCTCAGGATTCGCATCGCGATAGTCCTCGACCGTTCCCAGCAGCCGGTCCGTCTCTCCCGCGAACGCCGAAACCACCGCTACCACGCGATACTGCCGTCGAATCCAGCGATAGATCTCGTGCACGGCACTCGGCAGTTCCGCACGCGATTGCAGCACCGAACTCCCAAACTTCAGCACGATCACTTTGCGAGACATGGCTCAACCTCCTTCGCCGCATCGGCAACTGCAATGCCTGATAGCGCGCTCTCCATATCGGCGATGATGTCCACCGGATTTTCCAGCCCAACCGAGAGCCTTACCAGCCCATCGGTGATGCCGGTGCGCTCGCGAATCTCACGCGGCACATCGCCATGCGTCATCGACACCGGATGCGTGATCAGCGTCTCCACCGCACCCAGGTTCTCCGCCAGCAGGCACAGGTGCACGGTGTTCATCAGCTGAATGCCGGCATCGGCGCCACCCTTCAGCTCGAAGGCCAGCATCCCGCCGGGAAGCGACTGTTGTTTCTCTGCGAGAGCAAACTGTGGGAAGGAAGCAAGTCCGGGATAGTAAACGGAGGCAACTTTGGGATGCTGCTCCAGCCACTCGGCAATCTTCTGGGCGTTGGCTGAATGCTGCTGCAAACGCAAGGGAAGCGTCTTCAGACCCCGCAGCGTCAGCCACGACTCCTGCGGAGACTGGATACACCCGAGCGTCTTCCGCACCAGGCGCAACCGCTCCAGCAGCGCCTCGTCGCGGGTTGCAATCGAGCCACCCACCGTCGAGTTGTGGCCCTCGATGTACTTCGTCGTCGATAGCAGCGTGATGTCCGCGCCCAGTTCCAGCGGACGCTGCAGCACCGGCGTAAGGAAAGTGTTGTCCACCGCCAGTTTCACGCCCGCCGCATGCGCGACCTCGGCAATCGCCGCGATGTCCGTCAGCTTCAGCGTCGGATTCGCCGGCGTCTCGATGAACACCAGCTTCGTGTTCGGCCGGATCGCGTCGGCCACGGCTTTTGCATCGGACGTATCGACAAACGAAGCCTCAACTCCGAAATTTCCCAGCACCTGCTGGAAGAGCCGTACCGTTCCGCCGTAAACCACATCACCGACGACGACGTGGTCTCCCGCCTTCAGCACTGCCAGGAACAGAGTCGAGATCGCGGCCATGCCAGTCGCGAAGCAAACCGCTGGCGGCGTATCTTCCAGCGCGCCCAGCGCGGTCTCGAGCGCCGACACGGTCGGATTCGCCGCGCGCGAGTAGGTGAATCCCTTGTGCACGCCGACGGCCTGTTGATGGTAAGTCGTGGATTGATAGATTGGGGTGAGGACCGCGCCGGTCGCCGGATCGGCCTGAAGACCGCCGCGTACTGCCGTGGTGGAGAACTGCTCAGCCGAGAAACTCATTCGAAAGCTCCAATCGCTCGCCCCAGCCAGCGCAAAACCGGCGCTGGTCGGGGGTCCCGCAGTAATTTGTGCCCAAAAACAGCAACGCCGCCTGTCATCCTAGGCGGCCGGTCACGATTGGAGTTTTTTCTGCTTGGGCTTCAGCCTCCGATCATGGACACAGCACCGCCTAGGGTGCACATGGCCATGGTCATTCGCTGAGCCGTTGACAACATACTGCGAAGATAAGCGACGCCCGGGCGGATGTCAAGACATTGATGACGCAGTAAATGCAACTAAGCGGTTATAAGAGGAAAAGAAACCGGCGTAACCAGCGAAAACACGGCGTCAGTTTCGAAACTGCTGTACTGACCTTCGATGATCCTTATTGCCTGACCCAGCGGGATGCTCTTTACGATTAGAGGAGCGTTTTATCAGCCTCGGTGCAGTTGGGATGGGAGCAATCCTTTTCGTCGTGCATACCGCAAGGACAAGCATTGCGAACGAAGAATTGATTCGCATTATTTCGGCACGGCCGGCGACAGCTCGCGAAAGAAGAAGTTATGAGGAAGCTCACAAAACAGCAGCAAATGGAAATCGCGGCGATCGAAAAGAAAAGATAAAGATATTGATCTTTCTGACACGCCTGAGGTGGTCGACTGGAGCCAGGCTGAGGTTGGTAAGTTCTACCATCCACCGAAGCGGCCCGTCACTATGCGTCTTGATGGCGATATCATTGATTGGCTCAAGAGCTATGGACCTGGCTATCAGACAAAGGCCAACCTGCTCTTACGACATGCCATGAAAAGTACGAAAGAACACAAATCGGAAGGAAAGCGCCGAAGGGCATAACCTGACATCGCAAGCGAAGAGTTGCTATCACAACGGGAGCATTTCCCACTGGAGCGAAGCCGAGTCGAGCGAACTGCTTCTTGCCGTCAGAAATAAACTCCTCTCTTAGTACATCCGGAAATTCACTTCAACATTCACCTGCACCGCCACCGGATGTCCATCCTTCATCCCCGGCTGGAAGCGCCACTTGCGCACCGCTTCCGCCGCCTTCTCATCCAATCCCATCCCGAGCGAGCGGCGCAGCTTAATATCCCAGACGCGCCCATCCGGGCCGACGACAATCCACAGGATCACTGTGCCCTGATGCTTCGACTTCCTCGCCTCTTCGGTGTAATCGGGGTCCGGAGTATACGTCGCAAGTGGAGGACTGACACCACCGCCGACGCGATAAATCCCGCCACCCATTCCACCGCCGTATCCTGGCCCAACCCCCGGTCCGAATCCAGAACCAATTCCCCCGCCCGCACCACTTCCGATCCCGCCATTCGCGCCCGCTCCGTTCGATGGCGGAAATATCGCGGCCAGCGGATCGCCGACATTCTGCGGCATCTTGATGTCCGGCGGCCGCACCACCGCTTGCTGCGCCTTTAGCTTGGGATTCTCCTTCCGCAGCACGATGACCGGAGGCGCGACCGGCTCATCGGAAGCCATCGCGAGGTCTCCCTTCGACGCTGGCATGACATCGTGATTGCCGCCGCCGCCACCACCTTTTCCGTCGTAGGGAAGCGGTTGATCTGTGCGGATCAAATACATCACCTGCTGCGTCACCTCCTGCCGATGCCGCGCGATCCAGATGCCCGCCGCCAGCACAATTCCGCCCAGCACGAGGTGCAGCACAGCCGAAACCATGAAGCTCGACCGGTGTATCGGATAATTCCCGTAACCCGTGCCGAACAGCGTCGGCAGAATCTGCTCCTGCGCAGCCGGCCGGAGAGGCTGGCGCGGAACTGCCATCGACCTCGCGCGGCTGGTCGCATCACCACTGTGCAAGCTGGCCGCGGTCGCTTGCAACTCGATACGCAATCGCTGCTTGAATTGTGGCCAAGGCAGGCATCGCACCTCATCGGCAACTCCCAGCAATTGCGTGACGCTTGGATCCAGGGGCTCGCCGTTGCCGCCGATGCCCAACAGCATCGCTTCCACCGCGCCGTCGAGTTGTTCGTAAACGCTTTGCGGGCTCATTACTTCTCTCCCATGCGCGACCGAAGGCTCTGCAGCGCGCGAAACTGCAACTGCTTCACCGCGCCCTCGCTTCGGTTCATCTCGGCGGCAATCTCCCGGACACTGCGTTGCGCGATGAAGCGCCGCATGACGACCAGCTTCTGATCGGCAGGCAGTTCCTCGATCATCTGCGTCAGCATCATGCGCCGCTCCGTTCCATCCAGGGCAGCGGTTTCGCTCAGTCCACCATCGGGAAGCGGAGAATACTTACCCTCGCGTTTCCAGCGGTCGGCGATCGCGTTGGACGCGATCCGCAGCAGCCAGGCGATGAAGGGAGTGCCTCGCCACTCGAATTGCCCGATGTTGGCCAGCGCCTGATGGAAGACTTCGGCGGTCAGGTCCTCAGCCGCATCACGATCGAAGATCCGCGACACGACGAACGCGTACACCCGATCGACGTTCTGCTCGTACAGTTCGGCAAAACGGCGGGGATCGCGCTGCGCCGCCTCGATCAGCGATCGCTCGTCAGCTTCAGCTAGGACAGCCCTCAAATGAATCTCCGGCAGTTGCGCCTTTCATCCAGGTAAACTGGCGAGGGTCAGGAAAGGTTATGGCTCGCCCCTAATTTACTTCACCAGCAGGCAGAAGGCTCGCGGAAAATGGTGCTTACAATTTACCGCATTGGCACTTGTCTGCTAAGCAGAAAATCTTAGACATAGCGCCGATCTCGGGGCTCGCGCTGTTCCCAAACGACAGGGCTGTAGGTGCGGCGGGCGCTGACGGTCCAGCGGCCGGCCGCATAGCCGCCTCCTTCGACAACCTCACGGCCGGTGGTGGAGATCGGCGCTACTTCCCATCAAACTCCGGGCCAGTGTACAATCGTCCCGCTTTCGCGGGGTAAGCGGGAGCGTTTCCAACCTCCAGGGTGTCTTCTCCCGGCGCGTGGGGCAGTCGGATACTTCTGGCCACAGATCAAACAATCCGGCCCTGGAGGCAATTGCAGCATGGGAGCCACGCCAAATCTGAAGCCGATCCTGGCAACCGATACTGCTGCCACCGCAGCAGAGCCGCCTGCGAAGCCAAATCTTCAGCTTGGTGATCGCACCTACCTCCGCGTCAAGACAACTGTCGTGGCCGGGCTCGCCGCCGGAATGTTGCTTTCGCCGAAGCTCTGGGTCAGCACGCGCTTCTATCCGCTAGTTCCCGTCTATCACTGGTTGCCGCGCATCGCGTATCCACTTGACTACCTCTGCTACGCCGCCCTGCTGCTTCTGCTCGGGGCGGTGGCGTTTGCCGCCAAGCCTCGCATTTACATCGTCACCTTCGTAACCTTCATGGGCCTATACGCGCTGCTGGACCAGACCCGCTGGCAGCCCTGGGCCTGGCAGTACTGGCTGATGCTGATCGCGCTCGGATGCTACTCCTCAAAACCTGACGACCTGACCGGCCAGCGCGACGCTCTCAACATCTGCCGCTTGATCATGGGCTGCACCTATTTCTACAGTGGTTTTCAGAAGCTTAATGCTGACTTTGTTTCGTATGGCATGCCCTGGGTACTTGGCACGGTCCACGCCCACATTCCCGGCCTGAAATATATCGGATGGATCACTCCCTTCATTGAAGTGAGCATCGGCCTCTGCCTGCTGACGCGACGTTTCCGTATTATCGGCGTCATCAACGGCATCATCATGCACATCT
>DATFSK010000098.1:0-100802 GCA_035262645.1 Terriglobales bacterium | reverse complement strand
AGGCGTTCCAGGTCGACCATTACAAGCGCCTGCACAAGGTCTCTGTAAACCGCGTTACCCTTCCAAGCGCGCCCCGCTTCCACCTCCAAGCCACACTTCCACCCCGAGTGGAACGCATCAATCTCATACCTCAACTGTGGGCGTCCGTTCTCGCCGAAGAAGACAGGGCGGTGAATTCTCTGTCCCGCCCCTTTGCCAGCTTCGATCTCAAACCCGAGGCTTTTTAGCCCAGGCGCGAGCAGTTTCAGTACCTCATTGCTGACTAGTCCCTTTTGCAGCAATGCCGTCGCTATTGCGGTCTCAGACTGCTTGAACACTTCCACAATGTCGACCACAAACGTGGGAGGAGGCTCAGTCAGCGGGAAGCTGGTGAAACGAATGGTTGTATAGGACATCTGGCAACTTGAAATGCGCTATCACAATTTCATCACAGCCGCGGTCGTACATGCGGCAGCCCAAACAACTGCGTCTTGCAAATCAATGAAAATAATGGCGGAAGCGTGTGCGAGTCGAACGCACCACCGACATCAGAGATGCCGGTCGCCGGTTTTGAAGACCGGGAGAGTCACCGGACCCCCTTCGCTTCCGCGTGCGGTGAAAACCCAGTTCTCCACGTTAATAGAAAAGCGCCACTACACGCAAAGCGCAGCGGCGCTGAATTGCTTTCCGCGCATTGTCTACCCCGCGGGCCAGCATCGTCTCAGGAATAGGCTCGTACGGCTACCTGCGGAAGGTTTGGAACTTCGCACCACGAGTCGCACTTACGCCCTCGGCTGTGGCACGATCCGCAGATAGGGCCGCGGCGCCTTCCAGCCGTTGGGGTAAATCTTCTTCGCTTCGTCGTCGGAGACCGAACCGGCAATGATGACATCCTCACCCTGCTTCCAGTTCACCGGCGTAGCGACCTTGTGCCTGGCGGTCAGCTGCAGCGAGTCGATGACGCGCAGGACCTCGTCGAAATTACGGCCCGTGGTCATCGGATACACGATAATCAGCTTGATCTTCTTGTCCGGACCAATCACGAACACATTGCGCACCGTCATGTTGTCGGCGGCCGTCCGCCCCTCGCAGCTTTCTCCAGCGGACGCGGGCAGCATGTTATAAAGCTTCGCAATCTTCAGCTCGGTATCGCCAATCATGGGGTAGTTCGGCGCGTGCCCCTGAGTTTCCTTGATGTCGTTTGCCCAGCGCGAATGGTTCTCCACCGGATCGACGCTGAGGCCAATGATCTTCGTGTTGCGTTTGTCGAACTCGGGCTTCAGCTTCGCCATGTAGCCAAGCTCGGTCGTGCAAACCGGCGTGAAGTCCTTGGGATGAGAAAACAGTACCGCCCATGAATCGCCGATCCACTCATGAAAACGGATTCGCCCTTGTGTAGTTTCTACTTCAAAGTCTGGAGCCGTATCGCCAATCTGAAGCGCCATAAGACATCTCCTCTGAGTATGGTGATTTGTTCTTGGGAGCCCCGCAATTTTATCACTCGGCGCTGAGGCGGCAACTGGAATACCGTTCATGCTTGCGCAGTAGCCGCAACTGCATGGAAACGTGACGGAATGCAGCCACCCCAGGCTATGCTCCTGCTACATTGATCTGGAGAATCTCATGCCAAATCGCAAATTCCGCTTCGTGCAGTTGGACGTTTTCACCTCGCGTCCGCTGGAGGGCAACCAGCTTGCCGTCTTCACCGATGCGCGCGGCCTCAGCGACATGGAGATGCAGAGGCTGGCGCGCGAGACCAATCTGTGCGAGACAACGTTCATCCTGCCGCGCGAGGACGCCACGGAGCGCGCCGAAGGCCACAAAGTCCGCATCTTCACCGTAAATGAAGAACTGCCCTTCGCCGGACATCCGACGCTGGGCACGGCCTGGTATATCCGTCAGCAATCCAGCGTGGAAGAGGTCGTGCTCGATCTTAAGATCGGCAAGATCCCGGTTCGCTTCGAGCAGCGGGATGGTCTGCTGTTCGGCGAGATGCGCCAGGCCGAGCCGCAGTTCGGCGCGAGCCATCCGCATGACGTCGTTGCCGGTGTTCTCGGTGTTCCCACTTCCGAGCTCGACGAGAACTTGCCCATCCAGACAGTCTCCACCGGCTTTGCGTTCACGATTGTTCCCTTCCGCTCGCTGGCGACGCTGCAAAAGCTCAGCATCGGCTACAACCAGATGGCTCCGTACCTCGCGACCATCGGCAATCCCACCTTCTTCTACTTCATCTGCCGCGAAACCGTGAACCCCAAAGCCACTCTGCACGCGCGCATGATCTTCTACAACGGCGAAGACCCAGCAACCGGTTCGGCAGCGGGATGCTGCACGGCTTGGGCAGTGAAGTACGGTGTGCTGGCGCCCGGGGAGCAGGGCTTGATCGAGCAGGGAATCGAGACGCGTCGCCCGAGTTCCATTTACGTCCGTGCGTCGAAATCGGGTGATACGGTGACGCAAGTGCGCGTCGGGGGCAATGTTGTGCACGTGATTGACGGAGAAGTTACGATGTGACTTTTCTGAGGATTTCCTGTGCGCCACGAAAAGCTGCATCTGACTGGGCTCTCCAGCGTTCGAGCGAACAAGAAATCACCATGCCCGGTGCGATTTTCATTTTTTGAACCGCCCCAAAATTCTTGGCGTAATTGATCTTTGCAATACTTGTACAAAGCCCACCTCAGTCGTACTATCCCCTACGCGCTGTTCTCTGGGGTGCTCAGAAAAAAATCGCTCACTGGCTACGCAGGCCTCCGGCTTTCCTGGTTTGCCCGGATCCTGCTGGGCAGCACGTCAGAGAAGGCCCGTTGGAGGTAAATGAAACCCAAACGTACGATCCTTTGCATCGACGATGACGAACGCTCTCTCTCCGTTCGCAAAGTCCTGCTGGAGACACGCGGCTATCGCGTGCTCACCTGCTCCGACCCTGACTGCGCCATTGAAGCGATGAAGTCCGGCGGTATCGACCTGATCCTCTCCGATCTGATGATGCCGAAAATCAGTGGCGCCAAACTGATTGACCAACTCAAAGCCATCTCTCCGGGAACTCCAGCCCTGCTGTTTTCCGGTTCCGTCAACTGCTGTAACGAGGACCATCTGGCCGATGCCTGGTTGCCCAAGGGCGAGTTCGCTCCCATGGAACTGCTGGAGCGCATTCGTGTGCTGCTGATACGCAAGCGCGGGCCGAAGCGCGCTGTCGTAATGCCGCATCAGCTTGCATCCTGAGAACGCCCGCGCGGACAGATGCCGAAACTTAGAAGCTGGAAAGGGAACAGCGCCGGCCGTTGTTCCCTTTTCTTGCTTGAGAGCCGGGACACCGTCTGCCGGAAGCTGCTTCCCGATGCGCGCCCGACCCTCACACCCCCGCGTGACAACGCTCACTGCCACTCTGTTCGTCCCCGTCCATACTTGAAATTGGTGTCCTGATGGGCGCGCGACAACTTCCCGACCCTCGCCAGTAAAGATGCCAGATTGCTATCCAGTTGGTCGGGAGCCGCTTGACCGCCGGCCGCACGCTCGGCTTTCGCTCGACAACGGGAACATGTGAAGGAAGGAATTATGCCCGACAATATCGCACAGCTCAGCGAAGAACGGATTGCCTACCTTGACGGATTGGTGCGCCAGGCCAGAACTGCTGCTGCCCTCTTCTCGCAATGCACGCAAGAAGATGTGGACCGAATCGTCAAGCCAATGGTCATCGCCGGCCTGGAGAAGGCGCAGTACCTGGCGCGCCTCGCGATTGAAGAGACCAAGATCGGCGTGCTCGAGGACAAGGCCATCAAGAACATGGTGGCCACAGAGTTCGTCTACAACTACGTCAAAGACAAGCCCACCGTCGGCGTAATCCGCGAATATCCGGAGCGAGGCCTTGTCGAGCTGGCAGAGCCGATCGGCGTGATCTTTTCGCTGACCCCCATTACGAACCCCACGTCGACCGTCCTCTTCAAGTGCATCATGGCGATCAAGACGCGCAATGCGGTGATCTTCAGCCCACACCCGAGCGCGTGGCGTTGCTGCTCTGAAGCCGTGAAGATCATGTACGAAACCGCCGTCAAGAACGGCTCCCCAGAAGGCGTCTTCAGCTGCCTGGAGTCGCACACACTCGAGGACAATGCCTACCTCATGCACCACAAGGACGTCGGCCTGATCGACGCCACCGGCGGGCCAGGCGCGGTAAAGGCGGCGTACAGCTCCGGCAAACCCGCGCTGGGTGTCGGACCCGGTAATACGCCCGTGTATCTGGAGAAGACGGCGGACCTCGACATGGCTGTTGTCGACATCATCACCTCGAAGACCTTCGACAACGGTACTATCTGCGCGTCAGAACAAACCGTCGTGATCGATGACGAGATCTATGAGCGCACGCTGAAGAAATTTGAAGATCTGGGCTCGCATATCTGCGATGAGAAGGAAGCGAAGCTACTGGGCCGCACGGTGATCGACCCGAATACCGGGTTCATGCAGCCCATGGCAGTTGGACAGAAAGCGAGTGATATCGCGCGTTTCGTTGGCATCAAGGTCAAGCCCAACACCAAGCTGTTGATCGCACCCATTCAGGGCGTCGGCCGCGAGCATCCGCTCTCAGTCGAGAAGCTTTTCCCGGTGCTTGCGGTGTACCGTGCGACGTCAACCGACGAAGCCCTGAAGGTCTGCGTCGACGTGAACCACGCCGGAGGTCTTGGACACACGGCCGTCATCTTCTCCAACAACGACGCGATCATCCGCCGCTTCGGCAATATGATCAATGCCGGCCGGATCATCGTGAACTCTCCGGGGTCGATCGGCGCGCTGGGCGGGGTCTACAACGATATGGTGCCGACCTTCTCCTTCGGCTGCGGCACCGGCGGCGGCAACAGCACCACCGACAACGTCAACGTCTATCACTATCTCAACATCAAGCGGATGGCGCGAAGGACGCAGGCCCATATGTGGTTCCGAGTCCCCAATCAAATCTACTTCAACATGAACGCCGTGGAGAACCTGCGTAGCTTTCCGTCGCGCTCCACGCTTATCATCACTAATCCAGCGCTCGAGCAGATCGGCCACGTGGACATCGTGCGCCGCTGCATTCCGCCGGAAACACCCGTACGCGTCACCATCATTCCCGACGCCGAGCCCGACATCAAGATCATCAAGCAGGGCGTTGAGGCGCTGAACTTCTACAAGGCCGACCAGATCATCGCGCTGGGCGGCGGTTCGGTCATCGACGCGGCGAAGATCATGAAGCTGAAGTACGAATCGCCCGAGGCCGATCTGGAAGAGCTGGCGGCACCCTTCCTCGACATCCGCAAACGCGTGGTGCAGTATCCGACTGAGAAGATAAATCACTCGCGCCTGATCGCGATCTCCACCACCAGCGGCACCGGTAGCGAGGTAACGCCATTCGCGGTAATGACCGACAAAGAGCGCGGCATCAAGGTCACCCTTGCCGATTACTCCCTCACGCCGGACGTGGCCATCGTCGACCCGCAGTTTGTGATGTCGATGCCAAAAGGGCTCACGGTCGACACCGGCGTCGACTGCCTGACGCACGCGCTCGAAGCCGCGGTCTCGATCTACGCCTCGCCCTACACCGATTCCAACGCGATGCAGGCGATCCGGCTGGTCTTCAAATACCTGCCCGACGCCTATGAGAATCCGCGTGACGAAGAGGCGCGCACGATGATGCACAATGCCGCCTGCATTGCGGCCATTGCCTTCTCCAATGCCTCGGTCGGCGTGAATCACGCATTGGCCCATGCCTTCGGCGCGCGCTTTGGCATCGCCCACGGCCGTGCGAACGCAGTCATGCTTCCGCACGTCATCGCGTACAACGCGTCCGTGCCGACGAAGTTCATGCCCTCGCCGAATCAGCGGGCCTATGTCGCCCACAAGAAGTACGCCACGATTGCCGACCTGCTCGGCCTGGGCGGGCAGACCATTGAGGAAAAAGTAGCCCGGCTGGTGACCGCAACCGAGCAACTGCTGGACCGCCTGGGGGTGCCGCGGTCAATTGCCGAGATAGGCATCTCGAAGGAAGAATTCGAGAAGGCCATGCCCGAGCTGGCCAAGAATGCCTTCGACGATCCTTCCTGGCGCTCCAATCCGCGCATGCCGCTGGTCAACGAAATCGTCGAGCTGTACTGGAGTGCCTATCGCGGCCGCCGTAGTCCACAAAAAGAAACCGCAACCCAGGAACCGCCACTTGAAAAAGAGGTATGCGCATGAGTACCACGGTTACACCATTCAGCTTTGTTGTCGATGGTGAGCGCGTCACGGAAGGCCTGCTGGCCGTCGCGAAGAACCTCGAGGGCGCCGGCCCGGAAGCCCTTTTGGACTTCTTCTTTGTGCAGGACATAGACCAGGGCGGACTGCGTGCCCTCGAAGACCTGGCGAGTGCCGCAGAAGAAAAGAGAATCAAGGTCATACTTCGCGGTGTCAACGTGGAGATCTACAAAGTGATGAAGCTGTCGCGGCTGACCGAGAGATACACGTTTGTTAACTGACGAAGTAGGCAAGGGTTGCAGAGCTGGAACGGGAGGCTTCCCGTAGCGCCGATCTTCAGATCGGCGCCCCCGGATCCTCATTAGCATCACGGTAATGGGCTCGTGACACTCTTCCGACCACCGGTCACTCGATCTGCTCTTTTGCGCTCTCCCGCACAAGGAAATCGCTCAGCGCGGCCAACGACGACCGCACGTCGGTGATCGCATCCTGCATACCATCCAGATGGTTCTTCAATGCGATGGCCACCTCGGCCATCTCACGGCGGTGGCGGGCATCCAGCGTCAGGAACAACGGCAGCGCCTGCTGCTCGAGCGTGCGTCCTCGAGCGACGATCTCAGCCAAACTATGCGCCAGGATAGCCGCGTGGGCATTATCGCCAAAACCGAGCGCGCCCAGCCGCTCCGCAATCCTGGGCTGCAATTCGACTATGTATTGGGTTTCAGAATCGGCCATAGCTCCTCTGCCAGCTTTAGATTCCGCGCCGCCATCGCCGAGTCAGAAAACGCGTTGAAATCCGCCGCCTAGTTGCGTAGTCTGTGCCTGTTCTAACAGCGGCTTTGCAGCATCCTAATCTTCAGGGGACCGTGAGGGTAGTTATGAGCCAGACCACCTCCACCATCCGCAGTTATGGGTTCTTCGTTAACGGCAACTGGGTCGCACATGGTCGCGAGGCTGTGATCACTTCGCCTTACGATCGCAGCGTCCTCGGCGTGGTGAGCGAAGCCGGCCGCGACGACATCGAGAACGCAATTGAGTCGGCAGTGCAGGCGTTCGCCATCACGCGCAAGATGTCGTCGTACCAGCGCGCGAGCGTCCTGCGCAAGATTGTCGACGGCATTGTTGCGCGGCGCGACGAGTTTGCCCGCACCATCTGCCAGGAGGCGGCCAAGCCCATCAAGACCGCCCGCGTCGAGGTCGATCGCGCCATCAACACGTTCCAGATTGCAGCCGAAGAGAGCATGCGCATTTACGGCGAGTACATTCCTCTTGACACCATCGAATCCACCCCCGGACGCTGGGGCCTGGTGCGCCGCTTTCCGCTTGGACCGGTGTTCGCGATCACCCCCTTTAATTTCCCGCTGAATCTCGTGGCGCACAAGGTCGCACCGGCGATTGCTGCGGGCTGTCCCATCATTCTGAAGCCTGCGCCGCAGACGCCGATCTCGTCCTTCCTGCTGGCTGAGGTCGTGCAGGAGTCCGGCTGGCCGGAGGGCGGGCTGGCAGTCATGCCGATGTCGAACGACGATGCCGGTGTGCTGGTTGCCGACGAGCGCATCAAGCTGCTGACCTTCACCGGCAGCGCTGCTGTCGGCTGGCAGCTCAAAAGCCGTGCCGGCAAGAAGCGCGTGACGCTGGAGCTTGGCGGCAACGCGGGCGTCATCGTGCATAGCGATGCCGACATCACCTATGCCGTTCACCGCTGTCTAGCCGGCGGATTCTCATACGGTGGCCAGACTTGCATTTCAGTGCAGCGGATCCTTGTTCATCAGCCAGTCTTCGATAGATTCACGGCGATGCTGATTGAAGGCGTCGGCAAGCTGAAGTGTGGCGATCCAGCCCTGGAAACGACCGACGTTCCCCCGCTCATTCGCGAGCAGGATGCGGTGCGCGTAGCCGAATGGATCGACGAAGCTGTCGAGGCAGGAGCCAAGCTGCTCTGCGGCGGCAAGCGGAACGGTGCGATGGTTGAACCCGCCGTGCTCACCGGTACGACGGCTAACATGCGGGTGAACTGCGCCGAGGTCTTTGGCCCGGTGGTCACGGTTGAGCCGTATGAGACGTTTGAAGAGGCGCTCAGTAACATCAACAACTCCGCCTATGGATTGCAGGCGGGACTGCTGACGCAAAATGCTCTCCTGATCCAGACCGCGTTTGAGGAGCTTCAGGTCGGCAGCCTCATCGTGGGCGACATTCCCAGTTTCCGTGTCGACCAGATGCCATACGGTGGCATCAAAGATTCGGGCCTCGGCCGCGAAGGCCTCCGCTACTCCATCGAAGATATGACCGAGCGTAAGTTGTTGGTCATGGCCCTCGGGTAAGGAAAGCTCGTACGCAGCAGCGGATATCTCTGGCATCCGCTCGCAACATTTCCTACTTGCGCTCTACGCCATTTAGCGTTACGCTAGTTAGCGTAACATGCTCGACGTCGAAAACCCCTTTGTCTTTGGCGAGATCGTCGACGACGCTAACTTCGTCGACCGTGTTGAAGAGAGCGACCAGCTCTTGCGCGATCTCAGCGACGGACAGAAAGTATTCCTCCTCTCGCCGAGGCGCTTCGGCAAGAGTTCGCTCGTTGCCGTTGTTCTTCTCCAGCTCAAGAAGAGGCACATCCATACCGTGAACCTCACAGTAAGCAGCTATGCCAGCTACGCGCAATTTCTGGAGAAATTCGCCGAGAAGGTGCTGCGCGCCGCCGGGCCGTGGGACCGTGTAAAGGACTGGGTCACGCGCTTCGGGCGCCAGGTCAAACCCGACATCAACTTCAACATGACTACCGGCGAAATCAGCGTCTCGCTCAGCAAAGGCGCCGGCTTCGATCCTGCCCCGATCGCGCCCGAAGTGTTCGCTCTTCCCGGCGAGCTCACGCGCAATGCGGGTTTCCGTATGGCGATCTGCCTCGACGAGTTCCAGCAGATCTCGCAATTCAACGGTGGCTCGGTGGAAAACGCGCTGCGCAACCAGGTGCAGGAGCAGCGCGGCGTCGGCTACATCTTCGCAGGATCGCAGCCGTCGATCATGAAAGAAATGCTCTCAGTCAGACGCCCCTTCCACAAAGCCGGGCCGCAGATATTTCTCGACAAGATTCCGGCAGATGCTTGGAAGGAATTCATCCATCGCCAGTTCCGCCGTCGCGGCCGCGCGCTCAGCGAGGACGGATTGGACGCGCTGCTCAAGGGCGCTGACCTCATCCCTTACGACGTGCAGCGCATCGCGCACGAGCTCTGGGATTATGCCGAGCTGAAGGACAAGCGGCGGCTCGATGAAGGCGATGTAGCGCGGGTGATCGATTTCCTCGTTGCCGGCCAGTCGACTTACTACGAACTCTTGTGGGAGCAGGTTTCTGCTCGCCAACGTGCCACGTTACAGGCGCTGGCAACGCGCGGTCCTGCGCAGATCTACTCGCAGACGGTGCGCGAGGAGTTCCGGCTGGGCCCGGCTTCGACCGTCCAGAAATCACTTCAGTCGCTGGATTCGCGCGATGTGATCGATCGCTACAAAGGAGAGTACTTCTTCCTTGATCCGTTGCTGCCCTACTGGATCCGGAAGCGGACGTCATGAGCCTTTTCTACGCTATTTGGGGTTACGCCATTTAGCGTAGAACCTGCGTTGCTATAGCGCAAAGAAACGGGGTGCCCAGCCCCCGACTGCGGCACCCCTCAACACCAGCGTCAGATTTGCTCTTAAGCTGATTCATGACATTATCGGCTAAATTCAACTACGAGTCACGATAGTAGCTCACTTTTTAACAAATCCGTCACACGATTTTGCGCTCTCCTCAGTCGAACAGATTCTCCTTCATTACCTTCTGTCCGCCCAGGGCCGTGTAGCAGCCCCAGACCGCCATCGCCGCAATCAAAAAGAAGACGACTAACGTGCCGCCGATATACCAGCTGGACAAGTCCATGCTGATGGGTACGCTCCCCAACAGGTCGACAGTGAAGATGCCAACGGCCAAAGCAATAAATCCAAAGCGCAGAATCACAAACGCCGCGATCCCATACACCAGGGCATATGCCAGACCGATCAGAAGCAGATGGTGCTCGCCGTAACACTTGATGGTCGTCCAGAAAGCCACGAAGGCTAGCGCTGCGAGCCAGGGTTTGCGGAGAATTACGCGGAACACGAACATCAGGAAGAAAAATCCCAGTGTTGCCTGCGCCGACACGACTACTTCGCGGAAAAGCTCGCCCACGACACGCCGCGGGCCGAAGAGGAAGGAGTACGAGAACAAGTCAGGCTCGGCGCCAATATGTGCCAAGGCAACGCGCATGCCCTGGAAGATCAGCAACCAGCTGACGCCCAGCACCACGCCATAGAGAACATCGCGCCCAACCAGGGCATCGCGAATGCGCCCGCTCATCAATCGCGACCATGAAATGATGGCGTGCGGCCAATGCCGGCGTACGAACGGCTCGATCGCGAGATAGACGACATAGAACACCGCTGCCAGGAACACCGCTCCGCTAGCGCCCAGCACGAAGAGATGAAACGAGCCAAGGCTTGGTACCAGGTGGGCGGTGAAAAGCCACACCACCATCTCCAAACCGAAGACCAGCAGTCCGATTCGCAGGGCCGCTTGCGGATCGCTCTTCTGCCGGAGATAGTTGTGTCGCGCCAGCCACACCGCTCCGGCCAGCAAAACCAGAAGAAAAAGTACCAGTAGGACCTCTGGCGTTTTTGATCTCGAGCTGTCGTTCGACGGCATGCGATCCGCTTGCGTCCACTCGCCGATCAACCGGAAGAACACCGGCTTGCCGCGCCAGCTTGCCGCCTCGACGCGCAGGGGTTCCGCCGTCCCCGGCCACACGCCGGTCCACGCGGCGCGTTCATCAGAAGCTCCGAGCGAATTCCAGATCGGCTCGGTCGGGTGAAATTGCGAGATGTCGAGACCCGCCAAGTCGAACAGCTGCTTCCAGTCATAGGGCTGCGGCTGCGCTGAAGGCGCCGCCTCGTCCTTCTGCGGCGGGATTGCCGAAAAGCGCACCAGGTGCCCTTGCGGATCCAGCACCACGTCCGACATGCCGGACAGAATCGGCGACGGATCGTCGGGCGAAACCAGCCCCGGCGTCAAGAGGCTGTCGTGGATCTCGGTTGCCACCAGATCATCGGGACTCTGCCGCCGCCAAAAGTTCAAGATCGATGGACGATGTCGCAGCACCGCGTTCCAATCGGGATGCTCGCCGCCGGCATGGTCCAGGTGCTCAAGATAGTCGTTGTCGTAATCCATTCCAGTGGCCGTGTCCACCGGTGGAGTCGAATATCCCAGCTGGTGCACTACGTCGCGCGCTCGTTGCGCCAGCACTTCCAGCGGATAGGGGAGCTCCATCTTTGCCGTCAGGCTGGTCCGCGACGCCATCACAAAAAATACAATCATGCCCACAATCACGGCGGCCAAGGTTGAGAGTGCGACCCGCGCCGGCAGTCCCGCGATCTCGCCCGCAGCCGCCACAACCTGTGGCGAAGGCGTCTCGCCGGCTGCGAGTGCGGCGGCCAGGGGGTCGCCTCCCGGCAGCGCAGCCGAAACCATCAGCGCCGACGAAGGACGATTCTCCGGCTCAGTCTCCAGACAGCGCAGGATCGCGCGTTCGACGGCGGGATCGAGATCGCGAACCAGCGACGAGGGCCGGCTGATCGCGCTGTCCCGGCGGCTGCGCAGGATCTCGTCGCGTGACTTGCCCTGGAACGCGGGCCTACCCGTGAACAGCTCATAGAGCACCAGGCCGAGCGCGTAGATGTCGCTGCGCGCCGTAACCTCCTTGCCGGCAAGCTGCTCGGGCGCCATATATGCCGGAGTGCCGCTGCGTACGTCTTCGATTTCGTGCGCCAGTCCGGCCAGACCGAAATCCATCACCAGCGCTTCGCCGCGCCCATCCAGCATGACGTTCGACGGCTTCAGGTCACGGTGTAGCACGCCCTTGTCGTGCGCCGCCGCCAGACCGGCACAAATCTTGCGCGCGATTTCTATTGCCTTGTCCGATGGCAGGCGGCCGATACGCCGCAGCAGCGACGATAGATCTTCGCCATCGACATATTCCATCGAGAGGAAGACATGGTCTTCGGTTTGGCCAATGTCGTAAACCCGGCAGACGTTGGGGTGAGAGATGCGGCGCGCGATCCGTACCTCATTGCGGAAGCGCTCCAGCATGTACTCGTCGGTCATCGCCTGGGGCAGGAACTTTAGCGCGACCGGTTGCCCGAGGCTGAGGTCGTCGGCACGAAACACTTCGCCCATGCCTCCTCGTCCCAGCAGGGCAATGATGCGGTAGCGTCCCGCGACCAGCATGCCGGGCGCAAAGCGTCCTTCGTCGCGGGAAGAATGCGAGGATGGCCGGGAGGGGGGACGCACCAGTGGCGCAGGCGTGCCCATGTCAGCGGTAACTTCGACGGCGACGGTGGGAGCCTCGGCGCGAGAAGGCGCGGAAGAAGCTCTCCTCAGAGGGCTGCCACATTCGGAACAGAATGGTTTGTTTTCAACGTCCGACCCGCACGCCGTACAGCGTTCCATCCAAAGCCCCACCCCGGAGGTTGTGTATCTGTAGGTATCTTACGAAATTCCCAACCACTGATCGATCCTGGCCACCGGGCAGCGTACGCCAACAAAGAACTGGCCGAACGCCGCGTACACCGCGCTGACTTCATCAAACCGCATTTCGTAAATCAGTTTCTTGAAAATCAGCGGCTCGGGCGCGAACAAGTCTACTCCCCATTCCCAGTCGTCAAAGCCGATCGATCCAGTGATGATCTGCTGTACCTTCCCGGCGTAGCGACGTCCGACCATGCCATGCTCTTCCATCTGCCGCTGGCGCTCTTCGATGGGTAACATGTACCAGTTCTTCTCCTCGCCGCGTTTGCGGTCCATAGGGTAGAAGCAGAGATACTTCGTGTCGGGAATCTTCGGATAGAGGCGCGGCCGCATCGCCTGCCGCTGCCGCTCCATCGTCTCCTCCACTTCCTTGTTCCACTCTTCCGACAGCGGTGGCACCCCACGCTCGGTCAATTGCCGGTAAAGCTTCACGCTGGAGTCGTATAGCCCAAGCTCGATCACTGACAGGTAGGAGTGCATCGGTTCCAGGTATTCCTGTAGCGCTGTACGATTCAACTCCAACTCCGCCGCGCTCAGCTCTTCAAACGAATCGCGAAAATGCACGAGCATAAGATCGCCCTTGTGTCCCAGCATCGAATAAACAGCAGTCCGCCCGGCTTCTTCTGGTTTGGCGAGGATTTCCGAAGCCTCGCGCGCGATTTCCTCCTGCCGAGACGAACTTACCTTGCGCCACTCCGGCCAGCGAAAGCGAAACATTTGGTGCAACACGCTCAGGCCTTCGATGGTGAGCGGCACAGCATGTAGTTCTGTTGACGCAGTCTGGACAGCAGGATTGGAAGTAGGCATCGGAAACTCCGGATGATGAAATGGCTCTTCAAATTGTACTGGAGGAGGAAGGATCCATTGCTGCGCGGGAGTAGCGCCGCTCTCAAGAGCGGCTGTCGCGCGGACCTTCAGGTCCGCGCAAACCGTCCCGCAATTCAAACGAGTTCTGCCGGCGTGGACGCCGCCGGAACGGCCTCACTTGCGCTACGGCGCGTGCACCGCGATCCCGTTATAATCTCCTCTCGGCAGTTGGGAGATTCAGCTATGCCACGCGGCATCATGCCTCGCAGGCCATCGCGCAGTGGGCGTCAGGACAAGGTCAGTTCGGCAGCTCGCGCGAAGGCTCGGATCGCGAAACCGTCGCCCCTCGCGAAAAAGACTTTGCCGAAACCGCCAATCGCAAAGCCTGTAAAGGCATCCACGAGATCCCGCAAGGCCGCGGTCGTCTCGAAGGGCTACAATCCGCTGGCACCAGAGCGCATTTCGGAAATCCTCAAGCGCCTGGACCAGCGCTATCCCGCCGCAACCTGCGCTCTACATCACAGCAGCGCCTGGGAACTGCTCGTCGCGACGATTCTCTCGGCACAATGTACAGACGTGCGTGTGAACATGGTGACGCCGACTTTGTTCGATAAGTATCCGACGCCCGACGCTTTCGCCGCACTCCAGCCGGAAGATCTGGAAGACGACATTCGTTCCACCGGCTTCTTCCGTAACAAGTCGAAGTCGCTGGTAGGCGCGGCGCGCAAGATCATCGCCGAGTTCGGCGGCGACGTCCCGCGCACCATGGACGAGCTGCTGCAAATCCCCGGTGTCGCGCGCAAAACCGCCAACGTCTTGCTCGGCACCTGGTACAACATCGCCGATGGAGTCGTCGTCGACACGCACGTGCAACGCATCTCACGCCGTCTTGAGCTGACGAAGAATGAAGATCCGCAGAAGATCGAACAGGACCTGATGAAGGTAATCCCGCGCGACAGGTGGATCGTCTTCGCCCACCAGATCATCCACCACGGCCGCGCCCTATGCATTGCGCGCAATCCAAAGTGCGCCGACTGTCCGCTGGAGAACCTCTGCCACGCCGCCGACAAGACCTGGAGCACCGTCGACATTCACAAGGCGGCTAAACCCTGACGCAGCTCTAAACTCGAAGATTCCTTCGCTCCCGCGAGTTCATGGCGACCTACGCCCGCTTCAACGCCTGCTGTAAATCCGCGATCAAGTCGTCGCTGTCCTCAATACCAACCGACAACCGCACGGTCGCCGCCGATACGCCCAACAGCTCCAGCTCCTTCGCGCCCAGGCCAATGTGCGACGTGAGCACGGGATACGATACCGTCGACTCCACCCCGCCGAGGCTGGCTGCCAGATACCAAAGCTTCAGGCTATCGATGAAGCGCTCCGCCGCCGCTCCACCGCCGCGCAGATCGAACGATACCATCATGCCGAAGTCCTTCATCTGAGTGCGCGCGATCTCGTGCGAATCGTTGTCTTCGAGCCCGGGATAATATACCCGCGCCACTTTCCCATGCCGCCGCAGCATCTCCGCTATTCGCGCGGCATTGCGGCAGGCTCGCTCCACTCGCACATCCAGGGTCTTCAATCCACGCAACAAGAGATAGGCGCAACCAGGGTCGACACACCCGCCCGTCAGGATCATCATCGGCCGCGCCGCATCCATCCACCTTTTTGGACCCGCCAGCACGCCCGCGGTCAGATCGCTGTGTCCGCCCAGATACTTTGTCGCAGAATGAATGACGATATCAGCGCCCAGCTCGAGTGGCTTCTGTAACACCGGCGTCGCGAAGGTGTTGTCCACTACGACACATACCTTGCGCTTGCGCCCCAGCTCGCATAGCGCCGCCAGGTCAACACAGCGCAATGTAGGATTCGTCGGCGACTCCAAGAACAGCATCCGCGTCCTGGAAGTGAAATAGCGCGCTGCGTTCCTGATATCGCGGTAAGGAACGAATCGCGTCTTGATCCCACAACGTGGCAGCACCTGTTCGAACAGTTTCATCGTCCCGCCATACACATCGAGCATGGAGACGATCTCATCGCCCGCTTTACAGGCCGCCAGCACCGCCACCAGTTCCGCCGCCATGCCGCTGGACGTGGCAATCGCGGCCTCCGCTCCCTCCAGCGCAGCAACCTTCTCTTCAGCCGCGGTAATGGTGGGATTGCCGTAACGCGAGTACAGATACATGCCGCTGTTGCCTGCCGCAAATTGCCGTAGCCCTTCCACTCCCGGCACAATAAACACGGAAGTCTGCGCAATCGGAGTCGTCAGGGGCGCCGCCTGCCCGTGCCGCTCCTCACCCGAATGAATGCAGCGCGTAGCGTCAGCGTATCGATGTTTTTCCTTGTCCTTTCCCATAGGAGCTTTTACCCCTCCACTACAATCCCCGCTTTCGTCCCCTGCTTGGTGGACAACGCCCACGCCATTCGCGGCGTATTATGCGCCATGCCGATCCTGCCGCGGCGGTCCACAATGATGATTCCCCCGTGCCCATCGAGACGCGTCTTCAGGTAGTAGAGCGCATGCTGCGCCGCCTCCTGTGGGGCCTGCCCGCTTTCGACGCGATCGGCAGTCCACTTCGCCAGCACCAGCTTCATCATCGGTTCGCCCCATCCCGTGGTCGATACCGCCGCGCTGCGGTTGTCCGCATAGCATCCGCATCCGATCAGCGACGAGTCCCCCACTCGCCCCGGCGCCTTGTTCAGCGTGCCTCCGGTCGAAGTCGCACCCGCAATATTGCCGTCCGCATCCAGCGCCACTGCGCCCACCGTGTCATGCGAGCGCGTAGGGCCAAACTCCTCCGGCATCTTCAGGTAGCCTTGCTTTTTGGCCTCACGTAGACGAACCACCTCGCGCTCGATCACCAGTTCCTCGTTCGCGCACAGTTCAATGCCATGCTCCTGCGCGAAGCGTTCGGCGCCTGTGCCGACAAAATACACGTGCGGACTCTCGGTGAGGATCTTCTTTGCCGCGCGAATCGGATTACGAATATGTTCCACGCATCCAACGCCACCGGCGCGCAGTGTCGCTCCATCCATGATCAGCGCATCAAGCTGAACACGGCCATCCATGTTCAGAAACGATCCGCGGCCGGCATCGAAGGTCTCATCTTCCTCCATGGCCACCACTGCCGCCTCGATCGCATCCAGCGAGCTGCCGCCGCGCCGCAGCACTTGCCAACCCTGATCGGCTGCCGCCTTTACGCCGTTCAGATGGGCCTCAATCATGTCTTCGGGAATGGCCCACGCCCCACCGTGGACCAGAATCACTGGATCAGCCGTCAATGCCGCCTCTCAGTACCGGAGTGGAAACTGGTCAGAATACCAAAGCGGCACCGTCACGTCGCGGGGTCCGCACAAATCCCGTCATTGGCGACAATCTGAAAGCACTTGGCAGGTGGAATTACGCGCCGGTAAGGAAGTATGCCCCGTAGCGGACGCCCAGACGATAGGCCAGCCGCGCGTGACAGCGGTACGCAGCCTCGCCCTTTTGATGGAACTCCAGGATGACTACGTCGCCCACGTTTAACTCAGACTTGCAGTCGAACGACACCCCGCCTTCGCTAAGGTCGGTACAGGTCCCTTCGCTCGCCTTGTCCACCAGCATCCCATAGCTCACAATCCGCAGCGGTATGTTCAGCGGAAGCCGCTCGCGCCGTCGGCGATCAAAGGCCGGCGGCAGCTCTGGGACTGCTGTGTCGCATTCACGTACAACGTCTTCCATGGGGGAACGAGGCCCAGGCACGGTTCACCAAGAACTTTCAACTACGCAATCGGCAGACACCCCTGGAAGCTTGAATGCATGAGTCTCCAGAGCGTGCCGCCTCCCCGCTGGCATCGCTGTCCAGCGGCCTGGACTGGGACTGCAATCATTCCAAAGCGATCTCAATGACCGTCTGTTTATGTCCCATTAGCCGGCTGAAGAAGTCCCCCATGATCTTCAGCCAGCCATACCTGCGCCGCAGTAAGTGCTGACCGTGCTTCGCCTCCTCGTCTGTGCAGATTCGCGCACGTCCGCCCACCCAGGCGCCGCGCACTTCGCCACGCATACTGCATGGCGCCACTCTGACCTTCGAATTGTTGCGAATACGCTTCACCTTACCCGCTTCTGCCTCAGAGTAGATGTAGAAGACGAATTCGTCCGGCGCGCCCACCCCTGTCGAGGTCCCCTGTGCAAACCACACCGGCGTTCGCACGCCCACTCCACTCTTGCGGAACGTCTCCAGGCTCAGATACTTCGCCTTGGCGAATTGTCCGATTGCGTCGGGCATGACACCAGACCTCCACATCTGACGTGCTTATCGTACCGCGCAGATGGTCCGTTTTGCGGAATCACAGCCGCGCATGTTTCATCTCGCCGGCTTGCGGCCAGTAGACGAGCGCGACGATGCAGAAAAAGTTCCAGGCAAGGATTGAGCGCCTGAAAAAGAGCACTGCGACCTTCAGCAATCTTACAAACAACTATGCGCTCTGTGTTTTACGCTTCACGTTCGGGGGCGCACAGTGTAGTTTGCCGTGGTTATAGTGCAGGAGTCCGATTTCACCCATAGAACGCCCTAGTATCGTTCCCGATTTATAGAGCAAAATCGGAACAGAGAGGAAAAAGTAAAATGCCACTCATTCGCGAGTGGCATTTAAAGGGGAACGTAAGGATGGCCCGGACTGCGTAATCCTTCTCTTAAGACCTCGACTTCTTCTTCCGCTCTGCCCAGCGTTGTTTCATCATCTCGGAGATGCGCTTGCGAGCGGCTGCACTCATATGACGACGCGGACGTCGGCTACCTCCGCCGCCTGCGGGCCGGCCACGGCGGCGAGGGCCTCCGCCCGATCCTTCCAGGGCGGCGATGGCCTGGTCCAGGCGAGCGCGCTCTCTCCTGAGATCATTAAGTATATTCTGAATATCCATGCTTCTCCTTTCAACCTGGTTTCAAAGCTGTTGATTAGTGTAACAGTACGTTTATAAAGGTGCCGAGAATTTTCGTATCCAGCGGAAGTAATTTGTGAATCGAGTAGCGGGTGGTATGGAGCTTTGGCACATAAGTTACAGCAGAAACATACTCGATTTTTTGGCCTGTTATAGGAAGATCCTGCAGCACAGAGTTGCGGATGTCGTTCGAGCCATGCCGGTCGAATATAGAAAGAGGAGTAATCGTGCCCGAGGAAAGTTATCATATGACGCCGCAGCAGTTCCGCGAGTATGGGCGTGCGGTGGTGGATTGGATTGCGGACTACTACGAACATATCGAGGAGTTGCCGGTGTTGTCGCAAGTGGAGCCCGGCGATATCCGCCGCAAGCTGCCGCACCAAGCCCCGGCGGCGCCGGAGGACTTCCTTTCCATACTCGATGACATGAGCCGGGTCATCCTTCCGGGAGTAACTCACTGGCAGTCTCCCAACTTCTTTGCCTACTTTCCCGCGAATGCGTCAGGGCCCGCGATTCTAGGCGACATGCTTTCCTCTGCACTGGGCGTTCAAGGGATGCTTTGGGCTACCAGTCCGGCGTGTACCGAACTGGAGACGCACGTTTTGGATTGGCTGGTGCCGATGCTGGGGCTGCCGGAGAAATTCTTGTCAACCAGTACGGGCGGCGGAGTCATCCAGGATACGGCTTCCAGTTCCTCGCTATGTGCCATGCTGGCTGCGCGCGAGCGCGCCACAAGCTATCAAAGTAACCGCCAGGGTTGCAATGGACGTCTCATTGCTTACACGTCCAATCAGGCGCACTCGTCCATCGAAAAATCTGCGATGGTGGCTGGCATAGGAGTAGAGAACCTACGACTGATCGATGTGGACGATTGCTTTGCGATGCGCCCTGATGCATTGGCGCAGCAGATTGCGCGCGACCGCGACGCCCGTTTGGTCCCTTTCTTCGTATCGGCGACCGTGGGAACAACTTCATCGAATGCCCTAGATCCGCTTGCTGCGATCGGGTCAATTTGCCGGGAAAACAATCTCTGGTTCCATGTCGATGCTGCTATGTCAGGAACCGCCGCCCTGTGTCCTGAATTTCGTTACATCCAGGATGGAGTCGACTTCGCCGATAGCTACACCTTCAACCCTCATAAATGGATGTTTACAAACTTCGACTGTAACTGTTTCTATGTATCCGATCGCAAGGCCCTAATCGACACTTTAAGCATCCTGCCGGAGTATTTGCGCAACCAGGCAACCGAGTCAGGCGCTGTCTTCGATTATCGCGATTGGCACATTCCGCTCGGCCGGCGTTTTCGCTCACTGAAGTTGTGGTTTGTCATCAGGCACTATGGCAGCGAAGGGCTGCAATTCCACGTGCGAAGCCACGTAGCTCTTGCGCAACGGTTTGCCGGGTGGGTGAAACAGGACAAACGATTCGAACTCGCCGCCCCCGCGCCATTGAATCTAGTCTGCTTTCGCTATCGTGGAAATGACGGGCAGAATGAAGAGTTGATGAACCGCCTGAACCGCAGCGGCGATCTCTATCTGACCCACACTCGGCTAAATGGCAGGTTCACGTTGCGCTTCTGTATCGGGCAAACGAACACAAGTGACCGCCACGTCGAGCAGGCATGGAAGAGGATCCAAGAGGAAGCGAGTCAGTTGTAAACATCTGCGTGCGGATTAGAGTGGATAGCACAAAGCCGCGCAGCGCGCGACTCTGTCCGCAGTATTCGGATATTGGGTATACGACAGTCGACCTCCCATCACACACCCCGCGTGACAACAGCCACAGACAACACAATCCTTCTCTGGTTAGCCTTGCCTTGGACAACCAACGTGCGAATCTTTCCTCAAACCGCGTGCCTGCTACTCAGTGCGTGTAGCTTGGCATGTTCTCAGCAATTGCCGGCGAAATCGACTACTCTACGGGAAGTAGCATCAGCCCAGGATCCACTCGTTGATCAGGACCTGACCTTCGACTCCAGCTTTGCTCAGTTGTCCATTGAGTATCTGCATGTCTCTGACACCAGCATTCTGACGAAGCTCGCGAACTCCCCTGGCGCATTTCACCTTCTCGACCACGCGCGCAACTTCGACTATGACGTCCCCAAAGATTCCACGCAAACGCTCGTATCTCATTTGCTCGCCTTAAAGAGCGAGCGCCTGGCGAACCTCGAGATTTGCAAGGGCAGCCTGGAATACTTCACATCACAAATGCTCGCCGAACCGCACTGGCTCAACGACAGCCTCCGATATCTTCCAGGAGACTTCCGCTATCACGGCAGCCTGTTTTTGACCTATGGCTATGATATCGGCGTGGCATTCGGCTCATCGGCATCCCTGAACTGTGGCCATTCCAGTTTCAGTCACCCGCGAGAGCTGGTCTATTACGCCGTACACGAACTGCATCATGTAGGCTTCATGTCGTACCAGCCTCCCCCGCGCCTCTCCGAGCTTAAGACATGCCACGATCTGCTCGGCCTCGTCGAATACTCTACGCAGATGGAAGGAATGGCGGTCTTGGCCGCCTATGAACGTCGTCGCGAGGAAAGGGCCCTGGACGGCGATCCGGACTACGTTGCCTTGCAGGATGAGAAGCGCATGCAACGCGACGAGGAACAATACTTTGCCGATCTCAACTACCTTGAGCAGCGCGGCGATGCGCCGGCCGACGCCGATGCGTGGGCCGTGATCTCGCGTATGTCATCGGGCGAGCGGCTATGGTATCGGGTAGGCGCGCGCATGGCGCAAACGATCGAGGGTGGCTCTGGCCGGCCTCGCCTAATCGCGCTGATAAAGGAAGGACCAGGCGCTTTCCTTGGGGAATATCAACGGATAACTCAGAAACAAGTAGCCGGCTGCCATTAAGCCATGAAAGATATCTTCCGGCCCGCGGCTCGCAGCCCACAGCCTCTCATTGCCATTCATACCTGACCCACCTTCTTAATTAGAAGGGGATGAAACTGGCAAGGTGTCCGGACAGCGCTGGAGACTTGTCGGCGGCGGGGTGTTGCCCTGGAGGTGATTAGCTACTGTTGCGAACTGCTCTCACCGGACTGGCCGATCGGGGCAGGCGTCATCCCCAGGAACGAGGTACCCAGGAACCGCCCACTCGAGCTGAAATTCCACGTAAAGAGGACGTGTCCGGCGTGGGCGCAGGTCTGGCAACCATTCCGCAGTGGATAGCCAATGATGAACTGTAGTCCGCCCTTCGCGCCCGTCTGCGAGTTCGGCCAGGTCTGTCCATCCCTATCGCCCGGCCAAACATTGACACGCGGAAATTGGTTTTGCAGGTCCTGGAACTGAAAGCTCTGCTGCATGCCTTTCTGATCGAGGAGTTTCAGGTCTTCGGCGTTGACTATCCTTGGCGTGCCGTTGATGAGCATCAATCCGTTGGTTCCACGGAGGGGATAATTGACCCAGGCGATATCCACCGGCCCGACCTTATGAAACCCAGCCATGATGCCAACTTCGCCGGAGCTCTGCTTGTAAACATCGCGCGTGAAGCTGACCGCATCGGCCGGAGCTCCCGCCTTCGACATCTGGTCAATAACACACGCTGAGAACTTTAGTGACGGCGTCACCTTGTCACATGCAGCGTGTGCGCTGGTAAGAAAATCACTGTTCGGCTTCCACACCGCAGATGGACCAATGCTCTGGGTCGGTGACTGAGCTAACGCGATGCTGGTGATTGAGATTAGAGCCAAAGACAACCAAAGCCGCCGCATCTATCCCCCAAATAGTCTGCCTGGATGTGAATGGAGTTTAGCAGAAACCCCCAGAAGGACCGGGTCGGCCGGGCCGCACTTCGCCGGAGCGCCCGTCATTGTTGCGGCGCGGATTGCGGCGGTGGATTATGCTGATGCGTGAGCGACCGCGGTGCCAGCGGCGCCGAAACGTAGACCGTGCGCAGGAATTTGCCCGTGGAATCGAACTCCCATCCATAGCGGGCCTGGCCAACGCGCTGGCACGCATGGCAGCCGTTGAGCACGGGATAATTCACGATAAACTCCGCGCCTCCGCCGGAAAGCGGTTGCACGCGCGGCCATGGCGAACTGCCGCTGCGATCTCCGGGCCACATGTCGATCTGGGGATACTGCTTTTTGGCCAGCTGAAACATCGGGTCGTCTTCCATGGCGTGCTGGTCAAGCTTCTGAAGATCGTCGACATCGATGAGCTTGGGATCGCCATTGACCAGCAGCAAAGCATAGTTGTCGTTGGCGCGCTGAGGATACAACACCTGTGCGGCATCGACCGGCCCATACACCTTGAATGCAGTCATGATGCCCACCAGGCCACCGTTGTGCTGATAAAGCATTCGCGTAAAACGCACAGCATCCGCGGGAGCGCCGGCAGACGACATCTGATTGATGAAGCATTCCGTGAAACTTGCGGGGTTCATCGACTTGTCACAGGCCAGATGAGCCTTGGTGATGAAGTCCTGTGGTGTCTGCCACACGGCTGATGCGGTAATTTTTCCATCGGATGGCGCACCGCTCCCCTCCGGAGCACCTGACCCACTCTGTGGCAGCGAATTAAGTAGTACTCCGCTTAGAAAAAATGTGAACAGTAACGCCGGCCGCATCATGATCCTTATCTCCCAGGGCTGTCATCGCGCAACAGTATCCGCATTCTGAGCGCAGAAGGTCAACCAGCCGGCGGAAGCCGGCATTTCTTGGTGCGAGCCATGACTCTTTCGTTGCTCGCTCGTCTAATCTGCGCCGAGTGACATCCGTCACAGACTCCAGGGCTGCCCTTCGTAACAATAGAGTAGAGGATGAGTTCACGGCACACGTTTCGGACGGCATCATCCATATCGCTCGCGATGACCTTGCTGCTGTGGAGCGGGACCGCGGTTGCGATGCTGCCAGAAAGCCCGACGCAGTGTCATGTGCGGGTCATGCATGCCCGTCAACATCGTGCTGCAGCCGGTCCGAAGACCTGTTGCCCGGGCCATGCCAATGCCAGTCATGAGCACGCATCGCGTACGGCGGCAGCAGTTATTCCCGCTGCGCGGCCAAATTGCTGCTCGATCAGCGAGGCGCCGGCCCAGCCCCGGGCATACCTCATCGCTTCCAGTAGAGCGTTGGAGTTGAATGCGCAGGTCATCACCCTACCCAAAATAGACCGCTCGCGACCGGCGTTATCGCCTGCCTTCGCGGACTCTCCGACGTATACTCAGTCCGTCTTCGCCAAGAAAGCTGACCTCAGGATCTAGACCGCGCGGAGTGCCTTACGCTTCCAACTGACGGTTTTCGTGGCCGTCGTACGAATGGCTGCGCAGACTCCGCGTCTGCATTACGAGAATTCTGAGGAAACATATGAAATCGAAAGCTCTTGTATTATTCAGCACACTCGCTTTGGCTCTGGCCCTGATGGCCCAGAGCGCAACTCCAACTACGCCTGCCCCAGCAGACAATGCCGCCAAAGCTTGCGCCTGCTGCAATCATGACCAGGCAGGCAAGATGCAGTGCTCCGGCAAGGACGGATCCTGCTGCGGCAAAGACGCGGCTTGCTGCAAAGACGGCTCCTGCTGCCAGGGTAAGGACGGCAAGCAGTGTGCCATGATGTCGAAAGACAAGGACGGCAAGATGAGCTGCTGCGCTGACGGCAAATGCCCGATGATGTCGAAAGGCAAAGACGGGAAGAGCTGCTGCGGCGGCAAGATGTGCGAACGTCCGCAAACTGGAGCCTAGAAGCCTTCAGCTGGCACGCAAGTCCTAACGACCAGGGCCCCGGCTTCGGCCGGGGCTTTCTCGCCCTCTGGCCGTTTTCGGACCTCTTCCACCCGTGACAGAATGTTGACAAAACTTTTCGGTAGCGACCTCTCCCCGAAGGTGTAAAATCGCGCCACTACAGTGTATGTGGGGCGAAGACCTCTACACTCGGTCGTGTACGGACCTGGCGCTCGCCGGCCACCCCGACCCGTTCCGGCCTTTTGTTGGGCAACTCCGCCCGGCGCATGGGAGATCGTAATTTTGGGCTGCGACTCCCCGGGAGGCTACTATGCGGCACGCTTGGCTCGCTCCTCTCTTCGCTTCTCTCCTTGCCGTAAACTTGCAGGCGCAGATTCGTGGACGCTCCGGGGTTGGAATCCCCAGCAATGTTGGTAACGTGCATGTCCGAGTCGTGTTTGCGAACGATCGCGGCGCTGGTCCTTACTTGCTCGTCCGTCTGATGGAAGGATCCAGCGATGGCGTGGTCCGCACCAGCTATACCAACGATGTTGGGCAAGCGGAGTTCATTGGTGTTCCCGTTGGCAACTATCACGTCGAAATTAGCGGCCCCGGTATTCAAACCACCACGAGCGACACCTTTGAAGTGGACGAGCGCAAGGGCACACAGGCGAAGTATGTGACTGTCCGACCGGCTGATGACGCTGGTCCGAAGCCGGTGTCAGCCAATTCGCGCATGGTCTCGACCACCGACCTGAACGTCCCGCAGAAGGCGCGAAAGGAGCTGGACAAGGCCAACGAAGAGATGGCCATGCAGAATTGGAAGAAATCGCTGGAGCACCTGAACCAGGCGATTCAACTCGCGCCGCAATGGGCAACGGCTTACAACAACCTCGGCGTCCTCTACGCGAAGATGAATGACGTACCGCACGAGGAAGAGGCGCTGAAGAAGGCGATTAAGTTTGACGATCACTTCGCTCCTGCGTTGTTGAACTACGGAAAGTTATGTCTGCGGCAGAAGAACTTTCCACAGGCCGAAGATTCCCTGCAAAAGGCCATCAACGTTGACCCCGGCAATGCCGAAATCCTGCTGCTGTTGGCTGATGCCGCTTATATGGACCGGCACTTTGACGTCGCCATCAGCAACGCAGATCGCGCACACGAGGGAGGGCAGGAGCATCCGTCCTTTGTGCACTACATCGCCGCGCGCGCCTATCAGCAGAAAGGCCAACAGGCGCAAGCGCTTTCGGAGTTCCAGTTGTTCTTGCAGGAGGAGCCGAAGGGACCGCGCGCCGATCATGTGCGCAGCGATATTGCCAGGATTCAGGAGGCCTCGCGGCAGGCGGAAGATAGTTCGCAGTAAATGCAGCGCTGGCGGCTCGACGTCCGTTCCAGCCGGCCGCGACAAGCTGCTGCTAGTGGGGGCAGCAGCCGGGAAAGCTCCCAATCTCGGATGAGCTGTCGACGTTCGCGCTGGAATCGGCGCGGTGCTACCCTTCGGGATTCTTCATCTTCAGCTGGCTCTTGTTCACTTCCAAAAACTCGCGGATCTGGTCCGCCTGATCGAGCAGGCGTATCCACTGCTCGTAATACAGCGTGACCGGGAAGCGTCCCAGCCCGTAAACACTGACGCCGCCCTTTTCGCTGACTTTGTACTGCACTCCGCCTCGCCCACTGCCCTTGGCCTGCTTTTCCAACTGCGCCACTCGGGCCTTCAGCTCGTCGTAAGTTGGTTCCGACATAGTCATCTCCCTGGTTCGGTCCTGGATGATAGCTGCGACACAGCATACCTATCTTAGCGGAAGCTGACGGTTCCGTATGTGAGCTGCGTGAGGATGGCGATTACAGTCGATCGAGGGCTACTGCCTCAGTGGCAGGCCGCTGAGGATGACTTGCTGGCGCAATACGAGCGCCTCAATCCCCTGGCGAGCAAGTGCCATCATCTTCGCCAGCTGCGCGTCGTCGAATGGGCGGCGCTCGGCAGTGGCCTGCACCTCAATCAGCTTCTTGCTGCCGGTACCGACCACGTTCATGTCAACGTCGGCGCGCGAATCTTCCTCGTAGTTCAGGTCGAGCACGATTTCGCCGTCAACAATGCCAATGCTGGTGGCGGCAACGTAATCGCGAATGGGCGCAACGGTGAGGGAACCAGCCTCGACCATGCGCCGCATCGCCAGCCCCATGGCAACGAAGGCGCCCGTGATCGAAGCCGTGCGCGTGCCGCCGTCGGCCTGGATCACATCGCAGTCGAGAAAGATCGTGCGCTCACCGAGCTTCTGCATGTCGGTAACCGCCCGCAGCGAGCGGCCGATCAGCCGCTGGATCTCGTGCGTCCGTCCGCCGGCGCGGCCCTTCGTCACCTCGCGCGGCGTGCGCGTCAGCGTCGAGCGGGGCAGCATGCCATATTCGCTCGTCACCCAGCCCTTGCCGCTGTTGCGCAGGAATGGCGGCACCGTGTCCTCGATAGTTGCAGTGCAGATAACGCGGGTGTTACCCAGCTCGATGAGGCACGAGCCTTCGGCAGTGGAGATGAAGTCGGGAACGATGTTCACCGGCCGCATCTGTTCAGGCGAGCGATTATCGGAGCGGAAGATCATGAAATGGCTTTTAGCTGTTAGCTCTTAGCTTTTAGCAGACCCGCTGCCACGTGTCGCCTTAAAAAGCCGTGGCGCCGGTCTCCAGACCGGCTGTAGGGGTGGCGTCCACGCCGCTTCCTTGCGTGATCACGTCATGCACTCGATCCAATGAAAAGCGCGCAGAGCTCATCTGCGCGCCTGCGTTTTTCTGCCCAGGAGCACTTACCGCGCCCCAACCGTCTCACCCACCCCATAGATGCTGTACCACGGCGTCGCCGCCTTCAGCGCATTGTTCACGTTGTTGATGTTCTTTACGCCTTCGTCCCGTAACCATGCCTCAAAGGCTTTGCCGCCCTGCTGCGCATAGACCGGGATGCCGTCCTTCCAGGTAGCGCGCCCACACAGCACCCCGTTAAACTTCACACCCGCCTCGGCGGCGAACTCCAGGTCCTCGATGAACTCGGGATTGCTGACGCCCGCCGACAGGTAGATGAACGGCTTATTGGTCGTCCCCGCGGCAGCGCGGTAATGGTCCAGCGCTTCCTTCTTGCTGTAGACCTTCGTTCCCTTGAACGAACGGGACCCCTCGACGAACTGCATGTTGATAGGAATTTCGACTTTCAGCACATCCACGCCGTAGCGGTCCTTGGAGAACTCCTCCATCGATTTCGTAACCACTTCGGGCTTCAGCTTGGCGAACTCCGGCCCTTTCTCGTCCATGCCTTCCTTGTAGCCGACCAGCTCCAGGAAGAACGGGATGTCATTGGCGCGGCACTCGTCGCCAATGCGCTCGGCCCAGGCGTGCTTGAGTTCGTTGATCTTCGGATCGTCGTAAGGCGTGTAGTAGAGCAGGATCTTCACGCAATCGGCCCCGGCTTCCTTCAGCCGCTTTGCGGACCATAGGTCGAGCAGGTCGGGCAGTCGGCCCGGAAGCTGCTTGTCATAGCCGGTCTTCTCGTACGCGAGGAGCAAGCCCGAGTTCTTCGCGCGACGCTTCGCCGCCGGCAGGCCCCACTCAGGATCGAGCAAAATTGCGCTGGCGTGCTGTGTCAGGACTTCCGTCACATAGATCTTGAACTCTTCCAATTGCGCGTCGCCAGCATTGGCGCCCAAAGCTTTCTTCAGCGACCCGCGCTGGTCCATGGCGGCAGCGGCGATAACGCCACGATCATTGGAAACGGCCTTCATGCCCGCGATTTTTCCAGGAGTCAGTTTCACGGTAGAACCTCCACGGGCAGATCGCCCGCTTGAAAGATTAAGGATTGAAGTGCAGTCCTGCCGAGAGCGGCTGGGCCCGAGAACTACAGGACAGGAAATTCTAAACGAATCCGGAGGTGGGCGCGAGTTGCAGGGGTGTTCGCTACTGCTTCCCCGTCCCCGTGGCAAAATGCTGCGTGGTGTCCGAAACCTGCGCTGCCGCATCACGCGCACGCGGTTGATTCGCCGGATGCAACGTGTCGAGGAACGACACCAGCGCCGCGACCTCCGCCGGACTCAGGTTCTTGCCATACGCGGGCATGTTGCCGCCGCCCTGCACCACCTGCCGAACCAGCTGCGCGTGTGTCTTGCGCACCGCCACGCTGTCGAGCTCCGGCCCGCGCAGGCCGCCCGATCCCCCGATAGAGTGGCAATTCCGGCACTGCTTCTCCTGGAAGATCGCTGCCCCTTGCCGCTCCAGCGGCGTGCGGCCATTCAGATACCGCACCGGCACGGGATCGCCGCTCCACGCATCCATGAGCGGGCTCCATGGCGTGTAGCTAGCGTAGTGCGTCAATGTCCCGAGCGCAATCGCCGTCACGGTCATGATGACGACGGCAATCGGACGTCGCTTCCAGCTCTTCTCCCCCTCGCCGGCGAAAAATGGCAGCAGGATCAGCCAGCCCAGAATCACCACCGGCCCAATCAGCAGCCCCGGGGTCTCCATCTGCGGCGGCAGAAGCGCCAGCAACGCGTACAGCCACTGGAAGAAAAAGTCCGGCTTGGGCACGGTCTGCACGATCGTCGGATCGGGCTGCCCGCTCGGCCCATATGGCCCGGAGATCGCCGCGCACAACAGTATCAGCCCGATGACGACGGAGGCGAAGATCATATCCTTCCAGACCGCCGCCGGAACAAATGGCAGCCCGTCCTTGTGCACCATCTCCTCGTACTGTTGTATGTACGTGGAGCGGCGAACCAGGCGCCCGGGCATTGGCCATTCGTTGACCCCGAGCTTCAGCACCATCAGCAGATGCACCGACACGAATCCGATCAGCAGCCCGGGAATCACGAACACGTGAAATGCGAAGAAGCGCGACAGCGTGTCCCCCGCAATGATCGGCCCGCCGAGCAGCAAATGTACGACCCAAGCACCAATGAACGGCACGCGCCCGCAGATCGACGCCCCGATGCCCAACCCCCAGTAGGCGTCCTGGTCGAAGCGCAGCACCTGCCCCGTGAAGGCCATGCCCAGCGTCATCAGCAGCAGAAAGACGCCGATGATCCACGTCAGCTCGCGCGGAAACTTGTACGCCCCGAAGAGCGCCACCTGCACCATGTGGATGAGCACGATGGCGACCATGAAGTTCGATCCCCATCCGTGCACCGCGCGCAAGAACCATCCCAGGGTGACGCCGTGATTCAGATATTGCAGGCTATTCCAGGCTTCGCCGGCAGAGGGCACATAGATCAGCGCCAGCATGATGCCGGTGAAGATCTGCAGCGCAAAGACGGTGAGCGCTGCGCTCCCGAAGACGTAGAACCAGCTAGCCGACTTCCGCGGTACCGGGTGCTCCATTGTGTCGCGGAGCGCGACGCCGATCTTCAGCCGCTGGTCGAACCAGTCGCCGATCTTCTTCAGCCCTGACATCCCTTGCTCCTCTTGTAAAGGCTGGCGCTGGTGGACAGCGTCGGTAGCTGTCCGGCTTCAATAAACAAGTGACCGCGTTCAACCTTGTAGGGATATTCGAACAACCCGCGAGGTGGCGGTCCCGAGGCACGCGAGCCGTCGCGGTAATATACGCCTCCGTGGCAGGGGCACATGAACAGCCCCGACTGCGGGAACCAACGCACCGGGCATCCCAGATGCGCGCAATTGATGGCGAAGACCTGGAACTGCTCTCCCCGCATGCGCCGCACCCAGCACGGGATATCGTCCGTCTCGCCGTCCCAGGCGTTGGAGATCGGGTTCTTGTACTTCGCCAGCCGCGTCTGCTCCTCGGGAAATTCGTCGAGCTCGCCCAGATCGATCCATTTGAAGTAGCGGTTGTCCTGGCCGCGAAGAATCGGCGCTAGCAGATAGCCCACCACCGGCGTCGCCAGCACAACCGCGGCCACACCGTTGAACAGCATTCCCAGCTTCACGAAGAACTGCCGTCTCGAGACATCGCGCTCGCTCATTGCTGTCCTCCGTGCGAGGAAGTCGCCGCTTCCGCCGGCCGCTGCGCTGCCAGCCATGCCACAACGTCAGAGATCTGCTGATCGCTCATCGGCCGCCCTGGCACATTATTCCGCCAATCCGGCGCGTTGAAATCCGGCCGCCCGATAATCACGATCGTCCGCAGCCCCTGGTCCGTAATGAGGCTGAGATAGAAAGGATCGACGATGGAGCCGACCTTCGACGTCCCTTTTCCATCCGAACCATGACACGACGAGCAGAACGTATCGAACACCGCGGCTCCCTGCTGCGCATTGCCCAGCGCATTCGCAGCGTAAGGAGGCGCTGTCACCCCCTGTAGAACTTGCGCCTGGCCCCAGCGCTGGCGAATCCCCTTCACGATCGCGTCCACCTGCTGGGCGGTCAGCATCCCGCCTTCACTCTGCGCGAACGCCGACATCGCCGTCCCCGGCCTGCCCTTCGAGATCGTGTTCCGCAGCGTGTCATCGTCGACGATTGCAAGATACACCGGATCACCGATCGGTGGCGCCGGCCCTAACTTGCCGTCGGCTCCATGACATCCGGCACAGTTCTGGTTGTAGAGCACGACGGGATCCAGAATGTCGGTAGGCCGCTTCACAACACTGGCTGGAGTGGGCTTTCCGGGCAGGCTATTGCAGCCGGCGAGGGCCAACATTGCGCCCATCGACATTGTCCCCAGCGCGAGAGAAAGCTTCATCGCTTACCCTCGTCGTCGCGTTCTTCCATCAGTCCTGGCGCCTCAATGCCGGCCCGCATAGCCAAAGGTATGTTCTCCGCGGTCCAAACCTGGTGATGCCGGCTCACCACCAGTCCCGCCACGATTCCGAAGGCGGCCTGCGACACCGCAAACCACCACCAGTTAATGCGCTGGTCCAGCAGTGGGTTGACATATCCAATGACGTGATAGAGCAGCCCTGTCCACAGCAACGGTCCGATAATTCCACCCAGCACAATCGGCCGCCGCGGCAGCAAAGGAAGCATTGCTCCGTACAGAAGTCCTACAAGCAGGCACATGGTCACGTGCATGGCCGTCGCAAACAGCAGCCATCCCATGTGGAATTGCCGCATCTCTTCGATTGAGGGTGTCGCTGATGGCGCATATAAGCTTCCCGCCAACAGATTGATGGGATACCAGACACTGTGCTGCGCAACGATGCCATAGATGACAGCGAAGATGGCCATCGCGACTCCGCCGGCCAGTCCGCCCTTCACTCCCGCTGACACCGGATAGATCCGCAGCGGCAGCCACGCGCGCTCCACCTGGGCGGCGGACGGCAGCCGCTTGACCTCGCGCGTGGGCAGCACGGGTGGTGGTGCTTCTGCCTGGACGGGCAGCGCCTCCTCCACTTCATGCGGCAACACCTGCCGGAACCATCCCACCGCGCCGCTGATCCAGAAGATCGCTCCCAGGATGCTGACCGACACATCCGTCAACAGGCCGGTTAACATCAGCGCCGTTCCCATCGCCATGCAGAACGGCCACGCCGTCGGCGCCGGCATCAGCACGCTCTTCGGCTTACCAGGGCCCGTTCCGACTTGTGTCTCTTCACTCATCAATCTCTTCGCTGGAAAAGCCGGCCTTCAGGTCGACGCTAATGACAGCCCACATCCCAGGTCGGCTTTAGCCGACGACACATTACCGCGCGATGAAATACACCACCGAAAGCACCACCACCCAAATCGCGTCCACAAAGTGCCAATACATTGCAAACACGCCGATGCGCCCCGCGTGTTCCATCTTCACCGCACCGAATAGCGTGAACAGCAAAATGATCGTCAACCCAATCGCGCCCACGGTCACGTGAAACGCATGCAGCCCAACCAGCGAATAGTACGTCGTCCCAAACAGGTTGGTGCTGATCGTCAGCCCTTCGTTATAGATCAACCGGTGCCACTCAATCCCGGTTTCCACCAGGAAGATCACGCCCAGCGCCAGCGTCAGAAACCAGAAGATCCCGAACTGCTTGATGTTCCCGCGATGGATCGCCTTCTCCGACAGCACGATCGTGAGGCTGCTGGAGAACAGGCAAATCGAAGCGAAGATAGGGACGTGCAGCACCTGCGCTGGAGTGGGGCCGCTGACACTCTTGCCCGCGTAGTACAGGTAAGCAACGACGAAGATGCAGAAGATCGACGACTCAGCGACGATCAGGCACCACATGCCGACTTTACCGCGCATCGCCGGCGACAACGGCATCTCAGCTTGTGGCACGGTTACCGATGCTGCAGCCAAACCTGCTCTCCTTTACTCGTATTTCCAATCCGGATCTTCGGGATGTTTCAAATCCCATAAGGGCCGCCTGCTCCTCACTACCGGCAGCTCCGCATAGTTGTAATCCGGAGGCGGCGAGGTGGTCGACCACTCCAGAGTCCAGGCGTCCCACGGATCGTTACCCGCGATCTTGCCCTTGAAATACGACTTCAGCACGTTGAACACCCAGAACAGCACGCCCAGCGCCTGGAAGATCACGCCAATAGAGACAATCAGGTTCCAGCCTTCCCATCCTCGGCTGGCCTCATAGGTATAAATGCGGCGCGGCATTCCCAGCAGTCCGGGAACATGCATGAAGTCGAACGTCACATGAAAGCCGATCAGGAACAGCCAGAAATGGCACTTGCCGAGCGTTTCGCTCATCATCCGCCCGGTCACTTTTGGATACCAGTAGTAAGAGGCGGCAAACACGCCAAAGACGATCACACCCAGAATCACATAGTGGAAATGTGCGATTACAAAATAAGAGTTGCCAAGCTGCCAATCGAACGGTGCGGAGGCCAACATGATGCCCGTCAAACCCGCAATCAGCATTTGGGCAACAGCCGCCACGCTGAATAGCATCGGGGTTGTGAAGGTGATCTTCCCTCCCCACATCGTGCCGATCCAATTAAAGATCTTGATTCCCGTGGGCACCGCGATGGCTGCGGTGGAGGCAACGAAAAACGCGTTGGCATAGGACGTCATGCCCACGGTAAACATGTGGTGGGCCCAGACGCTCAAGCTGATGAAGCCGATGGCGATCGTGGCTGCAACCATGATGTTGTAGCCGAAGATCGGCTTGCGCGAAAAGACCGGAATCACTTCGGAGAGGATTCCGAAAGCGGGCAGCACGAGGATATAGACCTCAGGATGACCGAATATCCAGAAGAAGTGCATCCAGATGACAGCTGAGCCACCGGCCTGCGTGTCGAAGAAATGCCCACCCAGGTAGCGGTCGATCAAAAGCATCAGCTGCGCAGCGGTCAATGGTCCGATCGCCACCAACACCAGAAATGCCATCACGGAGTTCAGCCAAACCAGCATCGGCATGCGGCCCAACTTCATGCCGGGGCCGCGCATGCACAGAACCGTGGTCATGATGTTCAAGCCGGTGGCTATGCTGCCAAACCCGCTGATTAGTAGTCCGATGGTCCAATAGTCTGTGCTGTGTCCGACCGAAAAAGCGGGTGACGTAAGCGGCGCATAGGCGAACCAGCCGACATCCGGAGCACTGCCGGCGCCATAAAGTCCAAAACCGCCCACAAAACTGAAGTACAGGATGATACCGCCCAGCGCGGTCATCCAGAAGCCCCAGGCATTCAGGCGGGGGAACGCCATGTCGCGCGCGCCGATCATTAGCGGAGTCAGGTAATTGGCAATACCGAATACGATGGGCATGGCAGCGAAGAAGATCATCGTGGTGCCATGCATCGTGAACATCTGGTTAAATGTCTCGGGCGAAACCAGGTGATTGTTCGCGACCGCAAGTTGCGCCCGCATGATGGAAGCTTCAATGCCGCCGATCACCAGGGCGAGAATGCCGTAGCAGAAGTACATTATCCCGAGCCGCTTGTGATCGACGGTGACGATCCAGTCGTGCAGTACCTGCACGATGGGGCGCGAGCCCTCGCGCTCCGGCGTGATCACCAGCGGGGGAACAATTGGTTGGGCTTCAGCCATCAGCTTCTCCGTCAGTGCAGGCTCATCAGGTAAGCCACCAGCGACTTCACGTCCTGATCATCCAGTTGCATCGCCGGCATCAGGCAGCCGGGCTTGATCGCATCCGGGCCTTTGATCCACAAGGTCAGGTTCTCTTCCGTATTCGGCGCCGCACCCGCGGCAATCGTCGTGCGACTCATCAGGTGCGTCAGGTCGGGGCCAAACCTCCCATTCGCAAGAGGTGTGCCTGCGATGGTGTGGCAGTTCATGCAGGCATTCGCTTCGAACACCTTGCGTCCGGCCGCCACCTGCTCGGACGTCACCGCCGGCGCTTCCTGATCCTGCACCCATTTTTGGAAATCGGCTTGCGAATCGACCATGACATTCAGCAGCATCTTTGCGTGCTGGATTCCGCAGTACTGCGCGCACTGCCCGACGTAGTGTCCTAATGCATGCGGTTCGATCCACATTTCGTTTCTGCGATTGGGAATCAGGTCCGTCTTCCCCGCCAGCTGCGGCACCCAGAAGCTGTGATCGGTGTCGGCGGACAGCAGCGTGATATGCATGGGTTTGTCTATGGGAGCGTGCAACTCGTTCGCGGTAACAAACCCATATGCCGGGTACTGGAACTCCCACCAGAACTGATGGCCGGTGGCCGTCACCTCGATCGCATCGGGAGGAAACGTCGCGTCTTCGATAGCATGGATCACACGCGCGGCGGCCAGAAACAGCACCACCACAATCAGGATTGGAATGACCGTCCACGCCAGCTCAACCTGGTTGCTGCCGTAAATCTGCGGTGGCTCGTGGCCGTCGTCTTGATCTCGCCTGCGAAACTTCACCACCGCATACACGATCAGGCTGAATACCACGATGAAGATCGCCAGGCAGATCGCCAGCACGAAGAGCGACAGGTGATAGATATCGTGCGCTGGTGTGGAATCCGGGCTGAACAGAGATGGGACAGGAGAGGGTCCGAAGGTGGCGGCCGCGGCGGAACTTCCGCACGCCAAAAAGAGCAATGCTAATCGTGCGACCTGGCGCGATGAGCGCCTGGCTCGGCCTTCGCATGGCATCGAACTGTTGCTTTCGCAATTCGCGGATCGCGGGTACATGACACCGGCAACGTATCGAAGGCTAAAAGTAATTAGGTTTTTATTCCCGAGCGTGCCTGCAGATGCTTCAGCGGAGTTCGCCATCTGCACCACCGCAGATCATTACGCCTTTCGGGTAAAATCCACGGCAAGCAGGCAGGCCCTAAATTTCTTGTTCGTCAGTGCCAGAAAGCGACCAGAGAGAATGTCTCGCTTTATACCTGCAAATGGAGAGTTTTGCAATATCGATTGCGTCGGTCGTGGTGGTCAGAACTCTTATAAACAAATTTGCCGGTACACTAGCAAACTTACGATTGCGAGCGCCCTTCAAGTGTGGTGCAGAAATACCGCTGATTAGCGCTATTTTGCTAGACAAGAAGACCGAAGAGAAGGCGAGTTTAACCTGGTACGCAACCCCCTGTTGAATAGCGCAAACAGGTCCAGAAATCTTTTGCACATTTCACCGCTACGCGCTACCGTTTTGCACATCTCACTACGTGGCGGCGATGCGCTTTCCCGATCCATCACGGAGGATATTTCTCACCTGCCGGGCGCTGATATGGCTGGCGAGCGGGCTGGCGCCTTCCCAGAACCGCCGACGCTGGCGGGACAACTGGACGAGGCAGGTGTGGCACTGGTGTCAGTTTCTTGCGGAATCGCGCCAGTTCACCAGGGATAAGAAGCTTCAACTTGCCCGTTTCTGCTGGAGCGCATTCCCCGCCGCCTTCTGGCTGCGCTTCGATCGCGACCGATTTCTATCGGGTTGCGAGCAGGTGCGCCGTTCGCCTTCGGGATGCCTCGGCGCCATCGGCCTCGTGCTCATCCTGGTCACACTATTCAGCGGAACCATTCCTGTAATGCGGTCCTTCATTTCTTCTCCTATTCCACAACCCGACCGCGTCTGTGTAATCAGCCTGAACGGGAAGTTCCGCCGCGTTCGATCGGAAACGCTCTTTGATCTCGCTTCGGCCTGGAAGAGCAGCAAGCTGCTGGAAGACGTTGCGCCCTACTCCTGGGGCCCTGCGACCCTCGACAGTTCGCGGCGTAGCATTCCGATTCTGTCCGCGCGCGTTGCTCCGGAGTTCTTTCAGGTGCTGGGACTACACGCAGCCAGTGGACGAATCCTGCAACCCGGGGACGCCGGCCCTTGTAGCACCTGCGTCGTTCTCAGCAATGATATTTGGCGGCTGCAGTTCCGCTCCAACCCTTCCCTTGTTGGCCAGCCCGTTGTGCTGGACGGCGTCGAACATACGGTCATCGGCATCCTGCCTCGCAATTTCCATCTTTTTTCACCCGATATCGGAGTGTGGACTCTGCTCGACTCGCGCTCGCCCCCCTTCAGCAACTTCGTCGAGCGGATTGGCGCGGTGGCTCGAATGAGGCCGGCGGCGACCGAGCGGAAGCTCGAAGCCGACCTTGCCGACCTCACTGAGAACGCGGGTTATGTCTTTCCCGCCTCGATGCTGATGGTCACGTCAGGAGCGGTGGAAATGCACCGCTACGTGCTTTTCTATTGGCTCGCGGTCTTGGTGGCCGTCGCCTCTGCCACACTCATCGTCTACGCCCGCTCCGGATCTTCCTTCGGTCGTGCTCCCCTGTCGCTTCGCGACCGTATGCGCTGGTGGTCGTTTTTCATTACCAAGGCTGTGCTGCTCCTAATGCTTACCGGTGTGCTGGCTTGGACCGCCGTTCGCTGGGGCTCGATCTACCTGGTTGGGTCGATTCATCCCATGACAAATGCCATAGCACTTTGGCTTTTTCTGGCGATCTCCGTCGCGCCCTTGTCGTGGGCCATCTACGATCAACAGAGGCGCTGTCGTGTCTGCCTCCAGCGTCTCGGGACCCCCATCCAGATTGGCGCTCCAGGTTACGTCTTGCTGGATTGGTCAGGCACGGAGATGGTCTGTCCCGATGGGCATGGCGTCCTCTATCTGCCCGATTCGCAGGCGAATTGGCTGGAGCGCGATCGTTGGGACAATCTCGACGACTCCTGGGCCGACCTCTTCCGCGAGAACTGATCGCCTTATTTCACGGGATCGACCGCTCGCGCTCGCCCGTGCTCGGCGATCAGGTTCGCAATCAAGCCCGTCCAGCCGGTCTGATGATTGGCGCCTAATCCGCGACCGGTGTCGCCATCGAAATACTCATAAAACTGCAGGTGATCACGAAAATTGGCGTCACTTTGCACTTTCGGGTTGGCACCCAGCGACGGTCGGCGGCCATTCTCGTCTCGCAGGCATAGCTTCATAAGCCGCCCCGCGATCTCTTCCGACACATCCCACAATGTCAGATATTTACCCGAGCCCGTAGGGCATTCCACCTTGAAACCGTCCCCATAGTAGTCATAGAAGCGGCGCAGGCTCTCGACAATGATGTAATTCGCCGGCATCCAGATCGGTCCACGCCAGTTGGAATTGCCACCGTACATGCGCGACGTCGAGTCCGCCGGGTCGTAGTGAACCTCATAGTTCTTATCATGAATGTCGATGACGTAAGGATGTTCCAGGTGATATCGGGAGACGGAGCGAATGCCGTATGGCGAGAGGAATTCGTTTTCGTCCAACATCCGCGCCAGGATGGCCTTCATTCGGAATGCGCGGGCCAACGACAGCAGGCGCCGACTTTTTGATCCCGGCTCGTGCCAGCGCGAAACAAGCGCTGCCAGGTCGGGCCTCTTCTTCAGGAACCACTTCAGGCGCTCTTTGAAATGCGGCATTGCGTCCAGCAGTTCCTGCTCGATCACCTCTACCGCAAACAGAGGGATCAACCCCACCATGGACCGCACGCGTAATGGAACGCCCTGGCCGTTAGGCAAACTGAGAACGCTGTAATAGAAGTTGTCCTCTTCGTCCCATAGTCCGATTCCCTGTCCCGCAATGTCGGACATTGCCCGCGCGATATAGAGGAAGTGCTCGAAGAACTTGCTGGCGACATCTTCATAGATGTAGTCCTCCCGCGCCAGCTCCAGCGCGATGCGCATCAGGTTGAGTGCGTACATTGCCATCCAAGCCGTACCGTCGGACTGGTTGACCGTGCCGCCGGTTGGCAGCGGCTCTGAGCGGTCGAAGACACCGATGTTGTCCAGCCCGAGGAACCCGCCCTGGAATATGTTCCTGCCCTGCTCATCTTCACGGTTGACCCACCATGCAAAGTTAATGATGAGCTTGTGAAACATGCGCTCCAGGAAGGTGCGGTCGCCCTTGCCCGTGCGAAGTTGCTCTAGCCGATAAATGAGCCACGCCGCGATCGCGTGCACCGGCGGATTCACATCGCCAAAGTTCCACTCATACGCCGGGTACTGCCCGTTGGGATGCATGTACCACTCGCGCCCGAGCAGCACCAGCTGGTGTTTGGCAGATTCAGGATCAATTAGCGATGAGGTAACGCAGTGAAAGCCCAGGTCCCACGCGGCAAACCAGGGATACTCCCACTTGTCTGGCATAGTCAGCACCTCGTCGCCGTTCAGGTGCTGCCAGTCCTGGTTTCGACCTTGTAATCGCTGATCGGGAGGAGGAGGCTGGCCTGGATCGCCCTGGAGCCAATCAAATATGTTGTAGTGATAACACTGGCGATTCCATAACATTCCGGCCAGCGCCTGACGCTGGACGAGCCGGGCGTCTTCATCATCGATGCCGGAGTGAACGTCGGAGTAGAACTCGTCGGCTTCCCGAATGCGATCGGTAAAAACCTGGTCGTAGTCGGCCCACGGGTCGCTTTTGACCACCGCCGGTTGTAATCGCAGGCGTATGGTCGCGCTCGCGCCTGGCGCGAGCTTGAGCCGGTACAGCGCCCCAGCTTTTGTTCCTTGCTGCTGGGGATTGACTACGTCCTTTGCCCCTTGGACCACGTATTCGTGGAATGCGTCCTTGAAGAAACCCTTGCCGTCGCCGGATCCGAAGACCCGCGAGGCATTGGTTTCATTTTCGGTAAAGAGAAGCCGCTCCGGAGGGTCAAGGTTAAGGTGGTACTCCCCCAGTGTGGGATGTGACGCCAAAAGCAGCGTGGCACCGGCTTGCGACAACCGCGGCTTCAGCGGATCGCGCCCCCAGCTCCACGTATTGCGAAACCAAACCTGTGGGAGGAGCGCCAGCCCAGCGGTTTCAGGTCCGCGATTGTAGAGCGTGATACGCATGAGCACATCGTCAACATCCGCCTTCGCGTACTCGACGAACATATCGAAGTAACGGTCGCCGTCAAAAATGCCTGTGTCAATCAGCTCATACTCAGGATCGTTCAGTCCACGGTGGCGATTCTCCTCGATAAGTTGCTGGTACGGGAATTCGGCTTGCGGGTACTTGTAGAGCATGCGCGCGTACGAGCAAGTCGGCGTCGCATCGAGGTAGTAATAGAGCTCTTTAACGTCTTCACCATGATTTCCCTGGCCGTTGGTCAAGCCGAAGAGCCGCTCTTTGAGAATGGGATCTTTACCGTTCCACAGCGCGACTGCGAGGCAGAGCGTTTCTTTTTCGTCGCAGAAGCCGGCGATGCCGTCTTCGCCCCAGCGATACGCGCGGCTGCGCGCATGATCGTGCGAGAAGTAGTCCCAGGCTGAGCCGTCGGCGCTGTAATCCTCGCGAACCGTTCCCCATTGCCGCTCGCTGAGGTACGTGCCCCACCGGCGCCATAGTTTGGTACGCTGGGCCGCCTCATTCAGGCGATTCTGCTCCGCGCTTGTGGGTGGCTTCGTCTTGCTCGCTTGCGTGGACGGTGGCATCGTTCGTCGGAGAACTTAATTTAAACAGACAGGAGAAAGCAGATCCTTACCTGGGTTTGACCTCGCGAACCCCACTCGCGCCGCTGACTACTAATACGCTGGTCAGGCCGAGAAACAATCCGTGCTCCACGATTCCCGCACGTGACTCTAGCTTTCGCGCAAGCGCGGCGGCATCTGCGATCGGGCCAAAGTCGCAGTCCAGTATCAAATTGCCCTGATCGGTGCGGTACTCCCTACCGTCAGCCGTTTGGCGAATTTTGTACTTTGCGCCCAACGATTCCAGAAAACGCGCCTGCGAGCGCCAGCCGAAGGGAAGAACCTCGATCGGCAGAACGTGCAACGTTCCGAGCCGTTCGGACAATTTGCTCTCATCGACGACAATGATCTCGCGCGCCGAGGCTTGGGCCACAAGTTTTTCCCGCAGCAGGGCGCCGCCGCCGCCCTTAATCAGGTTAAGCTGGGGGTCGACTTCGTCAGCGCCATCGATTGTCACGTCGATGTTCTTAGGCAGATCTTCCGTGAGCATGGGAATGCGCAGCTCCACCGCTGCGTCCCACGACGCCCGCGAGGTGGCAAAGCAAACGATGTTCTTGAGCTCCCCGCTTTGCAGCATTGCGCCGATGTGGCGAATGGCAAAGATCGCTGTCGATCCAGTGCCCAGACCCACCGTCATGCCCGATTCGACGTAGCGCAGAGCATGCTCCGCCGCCGCTTTCTTCAGTGCGGCATGTGGGTCGGTGGATCCGGTCGCTGCGTTCAATTCTTCCTTCCCAGCGCCTTGCGGTAGCGGGTGATCAGATTGTTGGTCGAGCTGTCATGCTTCAGCTGCGGCGCCGATGAACTCTCCAACTCTGGAATGATCCGCTTGGCCAGCACTTTGCCCAGTTCGACTCCCCACTGATCGAAGGAATCGATGTTCCACACCGCACCCTGGGTGAAGACATTGTGCTCGTAGAGCGCAACCAACGTTCCCAACGCGCGTGGCGTGAGCTTGTCTACAAGGATCATGTTTGTCGGACGATTCCCTTCGCACACCCGAAACGGTGTCTGAAAATCCGGCGAGCCTTCGGCTTTCAGTTCTTCGGCAGTCTTTCCGAACGCCAGCGCTTCCGCCTGAGCGAAGACATTCGCGATCAGATAATCGTGTTGCACCGTCAGCGGGCTCAGCGGCTGGAGAAAAGCGATGAAGTCGCATGGGATGAGCTTCGTCCCCTGGTGAATCAGCTGATAGAACGAATGCTGTCCGTCGGTCCCCGGCTCGCCCCAGATGATCGGTCCGGTCTGCCAGTCAACGTGATTGCCATCAAGGTCGACATGTTTGCCGTTGCTCTCCATCTGCAATTGCTGCAAGTAAGCGGGGAAGCGCTTCATGTTGTCCGAGTACGGCATGATGCCGATGGTTTGCGACCCGAAAAAGTTGTTGTACCACACGGTAAGAAGTCCCATCAGCGCCGGCAGGTTCTTCTCCAGCGGAGTCGTGCGGAAGTGCTCGTCCATGTCGTGGAAGCCGGCCAGCAGCTCTGAGAAACCTTCCGGACCGACGGCGATCATGGTTGACAGACCGATCGCCGAATCCATCGAGTAGCGGCCGCCAACCCAGTCCCAGAAACCGAACATGTTGGCGGTGTCGATGCCGAACTTCGATACCCCTTCGGCATTCGTCGAGACCGCCACGAAATGCTTGGCCACAGCAGATTCGCTCTTCAGCGAATCGACGATCCACTTGCGCGCGGTCGCCGCGTTGGTCATCGTTTCCAGAGTGGTGAAGGTCTTTGAGGAGAGAACGAAGAGCGTCTCTTCCGCGTTGAGATCGTGCGTTGCATCCGTAAATGCGGCCCCGTCGACATTGGCGACGAAGCGAAATTTCATGGATGGGTCGGTGAAATCGCGCAACGCGTCGTAGGCCATCTCCGGCCCCAGGTAGGAGCCGCCGATGCCGATGTTGATGACGTTCTTGATCGGTTTGCCCGTGTGACCCTTCCACTCGCCACTGCGAAGGCGCTTGGAAAACGCCGCCATCTTGTCCAGCACGGCATGGACATCGCCGACAACGTCCTTTCCGTCCACTTCGATCTTCGTGCCCCTGGGAGCGCGCAAGGCTACGTGCAAGACGGCGCGCTTCTCTGTAATGTTAATTTTTTCCCCACGGAACATGGCATCGCGGCGAGCTTCGACTCCACGCTCCCGAGCCAGTTGCAGCAGCAGACTTACAGTCTCTTGAGTAATTCGGTTTTTGGAATAGTCCAGGTAGAGACCGGCGCCCTCTGTCGTGAAACGGGTTCCACGTTGTGGATCGTCGGCGAACATCTGCCGCAGCTGTATGTTCTTGATCTTCTCGTAATGCGCCTGAAGAGCTTTCCATGCTGGCGTATCGATTGGTTTCTGTGCAGTCATCTTTGGCTCTGCCATGAATCGCTCCTATGCTGCCGGTGAAAGCTGCTTGTAAATGAGGAACTCCTAGTCTCTTTGCTCGCAGCGCGCTACTTCAATGCCTTGCTCTTGTTCTCAATCGAGTCCAGCAGGTCCTTCCACGACTCGTCGAACGACTGCGCGCCCTCCGACTGGAGATCCGCGGCGAGCTTTTTCAAGTCCACGCCGGCCTTGGTAAAGGCCGCTAACGTCTGCTCGCAGTCGCCGCCGTCGCGCGGAAGTACCTTGCCCACCTTGCCGTGCTCGCCGAATGCGAGCAGTGTCTCCTCCGGCATGGTGTCGATCGTATTGGGAGCAGCCAGCGCGGCGATGTAAAGCACGTCGGAAGCCTTCGGGTCTTTCGTTCCCGTGCTGGCAAAGAGCAGTCGCTGCGCGCGTGCACCCACGTTCACCAGCCGCTGCCAGCGGTCGGAGTCCAACACGTCGCGGTATGCCTTGTAGGCCTGCTGACCGATTGCTGGGCCGAGCTTGTCCCGCAATTCGCCCGGGACTTTGTCCATAGTCGCCTTATCCCAGCGGCTGACAAAGAGCGACGCCACCGAGCGGACATCCGGGCTCAAGCCGGCCTGCACACGGCGCTCCAGGCCGCGCATATAAGCCTCCGCCGCGCCAACGTAATGGTCGCGATCAAAGAGCAGCGTCACGTTTACCGATACGCCGGAGAAAATTGCCTCCTCAATTGCCGCCCTGCCTTCCGGCGTGCCGGGAATCTTGATGAACAGGTTGGGACGCGCCGCCTTCTCATGCAGCGCCTTCGCCACCTGCACCGTTGTCTTGGCATCGTAGGCCAGCAGCGGCGAGACCTCCAGTGAGACCCATCCATCCACGTTCGCGGTTCGATCGTGAATGGGCGCAAACAGGTCGGCGGCGCGACGAAGGTCGTCGATGGCCATCTCGAAGAACGCGTCTTCCGCGGACAGGCCGCTCGACATCAGCTTGCCAATCTGGTCGTCGTAGGCCCTACCGTGGGTCATCGCATGATCGAAGATCGTCGGGTTCGAGGTCAGCCCAGTCACAGACAGCTCGTCGATGTAGCGCTTCAGGGTGCCGCTGTTCAGCATCTCGCGCGTGATGTTATCGAGCCAGAGGCTCTGGCCGATGTCATGCAATTGCTGTGTCGCTTTCATCGGAATCTCTCCTTACGCACCGGGAAAGACCGTGCGCTGCATCTGGAGCAGGTCGCCGATCCTCCGGACGCTGATGTCGGCCGGGCGGTAGTTCGCAATCGCCTTCTTATCGCGGGCATAGTGGCCCTGCCGCACAAATACCGTGGTGACGCGATGCTGCCACACGTCCTTGATTGCCTGCAGGAGGCGCAGCTTGTCATCCACCATCACGTAATGCTTTGCCGGATAAAAGCGCTCCACCGCCGCCAGCTCCTGCTCTTTGTGAATGAAGATGAGCACGTGCCCACCGAATGCCCTCCATAGCCCCGAACGTTCCACCTTGCGCGGCTGGAAGACCGCGTCGCCGTCGGAGAGGATTGCGACCTGTCCCCATCGCTTTATTCGTTGGATGACGTCGAGTGCGCCAGGATACAGTCGCGCCGCGAAAGGATAATCGACCAGCCAGTTGGCGACTCGGAGCAACCGAGGATCGTGCAAGTTTTCGACACGATAGCGCTCCAGCGCACCCAGATAATCCGCGTATCCTAACTCGTCGCGCAGCTGCTCGAAGATGGCCAGGTAACGGTCACGCGCAGCTTTGCCGAATTCGCGCTGCATGTGACGAAACAGCTCATTCTGCAATCGATCATTGTCGAGCAGGGTGTTATCCACATCAAACAGGAACACCAGTTCCTTCATGCGGCTTCGAGAAGCAGCGCGCCCTGCTTTCGTAGGTGAGCCTCTTTCTGCGCTCATTTACGTCTTACTCGCTGCTTGGGACCGGAAATCTTCCTGTGCCGGCTTGGGATCGATCCAGGGACCGTCAACACCAATCAATTGCATGGCCTCATCAGGCCCCCATGTCCCTGGCTCGTAAACGTAGACCGGCGTAACGTTATCTAGGATCGGCTGCACCACGCGCCACTGCGCTTCCACCAGGTCCTGACGGGCGAAGAGTTCGCCATTGCCGCGCATTGCATCTCCCAAAAGCCGCTGGTAGGGCGGCATCTCATCCGTGGCATGGCTCTTGAGATTGAGTTCCAAGTCCTGCCCGACCATGCGCTCGCCGGGAACCTTAATGCGAACCCCCAGTCCGATGCTGATGTCGGGACTGACGCGCATCCTCATGTGCGAAGAGCGCAATGGCACAACTTCTTGGAAGGTTTCCCGCGGAGGACGCTTAAACTCGACGATCGCTTCCATGCAGGTGACCGGCATTAATTTGCCGGCACGGATGTAGATTGGCACACCCGCCCAGCGCCAGCTATCGATGTAGAGCTTGATGGCGATGAAGGTTTCGACCGTAGAGCCCGGCGCGACGCCGGGTACTTTCTTGTAGCCGCTGTATTGACCGCGAACCACGTTCTCGGGCTTGAGCGGGACCACTGCTTTCAGCAGCGCGGCTTTGGAGTCGCGCTCGGCTTCATGGTCTTCGCCCGTGGGCGGATCCATGGTGAGATTGCCGAGCACCTGCAGCATGTGATTCTGCACGACGTCGCGCAGCGCGCCGGTCTCGTCGTAGAACTTGCCGCGGTCGCTCACGCCGAAGCTCTCTGCCATGGTGATCTGAATACTGCGAACGTATTCGCGGTTCCAGATGGGTTCGAAGATAGGATTTGCAAACCGCGTGTAGAGAATGTTCTGCACCGGCTCTTTGCCGAGATAGTGATCGATGCGGTAGATATTCTCTTCGGGAAAATACTTGTGCAGCGTACGATTCAGCTCCTGCGCGGTAGGGAGGTTGTGACCGAAGGGCTTCTCGATCACTACGCGCGCATTCGTAGCGCAGCCTGACTTCGCGAGTCCAGCTGCAACCGCTTCGAAAAGGCTCGGCGGAACGGCGAGATAGTGCAGCTGAGCCTTGGCGTTGCCCAATTGCTTGCGCAGTTCGGTAAAGGTCTTGTCGTCGGCATAGTCGCCGTCGACGTAGCGCAGAAGGCTGCACATCTTCTCGAAGGGCGCCTGCTCGAGGCCGCCGTGGTTTTCGAGACTGTCCTTGGCGCGTTCCTTCAGTTGATCGAGGTTCCAGCCGGCTTTCGCTACGCCGATGATGGGGAGATTGAACCCCTCATCGCGAATGAGATCCTGTAGCGAGGGGAAGATCTGCTTATAGGCAAGATCGCCTGTCGCTCCGAAAAAGACAAAAGCATCCGACATCCCATTTGCCATATTGGCCTCTTTTGGTGCCGCCGCTCCGCGGCCTGCTCACTCTTCAGAATTGAAGCCGCGGCTTTACGCCGACGGCGAACTCAAATGACGCCGGCTCCGCGGCTTGAACGCCTGTCTGTTGGCGTATACCCGGCCCGGTCCACAGAATCGCTGGTCCAGAACGAACGGCAAAGAGCGAAAAGCGTTCACCGCTGCTTGGAGTTCGCGATCGCTTCCTTCGCCGCCGCAACAACGTGCTCGACTGTGAATCCGAAATGCTCCATGACAACCTTCATAGGAGCAGACATTCCGAATGTCCGCATACCCAGCACAACTCCCGTCCGGCCGGCGTAGCGGTCCCAACCGATCGGCGAAGCTTCCTCCACCGTTACGCGCGCTGCAATGGCCGGGGGCAACACGCTGTCACGATATGCCTGATCCTGATGATCGAATAGCGCCCAGCTCGGCATGCTGACGACGCGGGTCTTGATGCCTTCAGCCGTGAGTTTCTCCGCTGCCTGCACGCAGAGCGCGACCTCGCTACCGCAGCCGATCAGGATCACGTCGGGCTTGCCGTCGGGAGCGTCGAGCATTATGTATGCGCCCTTCGCCAGTCCATTTGCCGGTGCGAATTTCGCGCGATCGTAGATGGGCAAGGCCTGACGGCTGCAGATGATTTCGCAAGGATGGTCCTTGATTGACAACGCTACGCGATAAGCTTCCACCATCTCATTCGCATCGGCCGGACGGATGACGATCATGCCGGGTATGGCGCGTAGCGAGACCAGTTGCTCGATCGGCTGATGCGTGGGGCCATCCTCGCCCAGGCTGATCGTGTCGTGCGTCCAGATGTGCAGCGCGGGAATGTCCATGAGCGACGACAAGCGGATAGAGCCGCGCGCATAGTCGGTGAAGATAAGGAAGCCGGAACCAAAGGCGCGCAACCCTGTCAAGACCATGCCATTCACGATGGCGCACATGGCGTGCTCGCGAATGCCGAAGTGGAAGTTGCGGCCTTTGTGATTTCCAAGGTCATTGCTCTGGAAGTCGCCGGCGAATTCGAACTCCAGGCGCGTTTTGGTGCTCGGATACAGGTCCGCCGCACCGCCCAGCAGCCACGGAACCTTCTGCGCAATCGCGTTCAGCACCTTGCCGGAAGCGTCGCGCGTGGACATGCCACTCGCGCTCGGCGCGAACGTAGGCAGGGCCTTCTGCCAATCCGGCGGAAGATCGCGTTGGTTCATGCGCTCGATGTTGTCCGCCAGGTCGGGATATTGCGCTTTGTAGCGTGCGAACAGGTCATCCCATCCGGCACGAAGTTTTGCGCCGCGCGCGCCCATGTTCGCTGCGAAGTGCTCGCGCACGCCGTCGGGAACCACAAAGGATTCGTCGGGCGAGAAGCCAAAGAACTCCTTCGTCAGACGGACCTCTTCGGGACCGAGGGGCTCTCCGTGAGCCGCCGCCGTGTCCTGCTTATGGGGCGCGCCGTAGCCGATGTGGCTATGCACGATGATCAGCGTCGGACGGTCCTTCGTCGCCTGAAATTTCTTCAATGCTCGCTCAACCAGTTCGATGTCATTGGGATCGCTGACCCGGACGACCTCCCAGCCGTAGCCCATGAAGCGCGTGGCCACATCTTCCGTGAAAGCGAGGTCGGTATGCCCTTCGATCGTGACGTGATTGCAGTCGTAGATCCAGCAAAGGTTCGACAGTTTAAGATGGCCGGCAACTGACGCGGCCTCACTCGCAACTCCTTCCATGAGGCAGCCGTCGCCACAGAGCGCGTACACGTTGAAGTCGAACAACTCGTAGCCTGGGCGGTTGTAGGTTGCCGCCAGCCACGAGCGGGCGATGGCCATTCCAACACTGTCCGAGACGCCTTGCCCGAGCGGGCCAGTGGTAGCTTCCACTCCCGTGGTCCAACCGTATTCAGGATGTCCGGGACAGCGGCTGCCTGCCTGGCGAAAGGTCTTAAGGTCGTCAATCGTGACCGCTGGACGGTCCAGCTTTTCGTAACTGGCGTTCGAAGCCTTAATGCCCGCCAGATGAATCAGCGTATACAGCAGCATCGAGGCGTGTCCCGCGGAGAGCACGAAGCGATCGCGATTGGGCCACCAGGGATTCGCGGGATCGTAGCGAAGCACGCGCTGCCACAGCGCGTAGGCCGTGGGTGCGGCACCCAGCGGCGTTCCGGGATGTCCTGAATTGGCTTTTTGCACACCGTCGATGGCGAGCGTGCGAATCGTGTTGACGGCCAGCTGATCGAGTTCGCTGGCGGAAACTTCAATCGCCTCTTGGGGAATCATGGCGGGACCTCAATTCTATGAAGCTTCTTTCAATTGTTACGCTCCGCCTTGTTGCGGCGGTGAATGCAGAGCGACCTTGTTGTGCCGTCCGGAGAGATCGTTGGAGCAGTAAAAAACGGCGCAGAAACGAAGTGGGGCACATTCTAACGCAAACCGATTAATAAGCAAACAATGCGGGGACTTATGCTGTGTGAGGCGGGACTTGGGAACCGGGAATTAGGACGGGCTCGCCGCGGTCTACGCGTGCCAGGAAAGCAATCGCCTGCCGCTCCGCCCAGCGCCCGTCGTATCCCCGTGCTGCGGCGAGGAATGCGCAGTGGCCGCCATGCTTCGTTTCAACATATCTAATGTGCGGGTTGTGCAGGAGCTTCTCGCGAGTATCGGGGAGAACGCGAATAAAGGGGTCATCCAAAGCATGCACAACTAATGTGGGTATGGAGATTCGATCGATCACGCGTGCCGCAGCGGCACGACTGTAGTAATCATCGGCGTTGAGAAATTCGGAGTATCGGGCCGTGATTTGGTCGTCGAAATCACGCAGGCTGCGCATCCCACGGAGATAGCGGACATCGAAGCGATCGGGATAGAGGATGGCCTTGCGCAACATGCGACGCCGCAGCCCGAGCAGGAACTTCCATTCGTAAACACGATTGGCGCGATTGTGCAGCGCGTCAGCGGACGGCGCCAAATCCATCGCCGGCGAGACGCCGACGCCCGCCTTGACCTGCGGCGGCGCGCCCTTCCCCCATTCGCCAAGCAGCTTCAGTACAAGGTTGCCGCCCATGGAGTAACCCACAAAGGCGAGCTTCTCCAGCCGGTCTCGGGCGATCAGAGTCTCGGCGATCGCGCCGACATCTCCTGACATGCTGGAGTTGTAAAGCGTAGGACCGAGGTGTTCGGTGTTGCCGCAGTTGCGCATGTTCATACGAACCACATTCATGCCGGAGGCCCATGCCTTGCTGCCGGTGCCGATGACGTACTGCGATTCGCTTGAACCCTCCAATCCATGGACGATAATCACCGTCATCGCCGTCTTCCGCTCGCGCTGCCAATGACAGTGGCACAGCACCTGGACTTCAGGTTCGACCTGGAAGAGGCGCTCCTCGGGCTGAGGAAGCAAGTTCCGGCGAGGCAGAAAGTTGCCGGCGATCGTCTGCGCATGTCCGCTGATGAACGGACGTCGCGGGTGGAAAGGCTCGCCCATGAACTCACGAACGTCCGTACCCTCGAAAGCACGGTCGAGGTCAGGCTGCGGTTGAGGCTTTGGGAGGATGGTAGCGCGCTCCTGCATCTATAATAAGACTTCAGTCATCCATCTTCGGCGGCGCTAGATCGCGCCACGATCGGATTCGGAGTAGTCGATGCCAATTTTTGAATATCGCTGTGAGTCCTGCGGTCACAAATTCGAAGCGATCCTGTTCGGTGACCAGTCGCCGGAGTGTCCCAAGTGCCACACGGAAAAGCTGGAGAAGCAGCTCTCGACATTTGCCGTCAGCAAGCGCGGTGCGGCGGCGCCGGAGATGGGCTGCGGACAGGCCAACTGCTGCCGCATGACCGGCGGCTGCGACGTGAACTGACCCCGCAGGCAGCGTGCAAGGCTGAGTGAGCCCGGTCCTCTGAGACGTAAGGACTGGCATTAGACTTTGCTGACTTTGCACCCTCACCGCACCCGCGCAGAGTTGCGCGCGTGCCAAGACAGTTACCTCCCCCACCTGCGATTCTTCTTTGAAGCAGCTTTGGAAGCAATCACAATCGAGCTCAGGGTAACGGCCTCAGCGCCGGGAGGAACGATTATGCGCGAGCCTGCTGCCGCTCTTGGGCGGTTTTTCGGTGTATCGGTTCGAAGACTCGCCTTGTCCGCACTGAAAACGGCTTCCAAGCGTGGATCGCGTAAACGCCGCCACCACCACGATGAAGGCGGCGACTCGGTGAAAGGAACCTTCATGTCTTCCGATTTCTCGTCCGCGTTGGCCAATCTTGACAGCAGTATTGAGGCCTTGCAGTCGCAACTGGACTGCTTGCGAGCGGCATTGGACTTCAATGATCAACAGGTCTCCACCAGCCTGGCCAATGCCGATCATCACGCCGCGATGCTGCGTGACATGGTCCGCGCCAAGAGGCCCGACGCCGATTGGATGGACCGGGGTGGCCTCGATCAGCTAATCGATGGCATTGGAGATCCAAGGCCGACGGAGCCACAACCCGCGGTCGCGAACTAATACCCAGCGATCGTAGCTAGCCTGACTTCTCAGCATCTGGCACAAGCCGGAACAACTACTGTTGCAAGCCACGTGTCCAGTGCCGCCAGCGCCCGTTGGCAGACAAGGGCGTGACGCTGTTTTTTGTCCCGGATGCGGCGGCGGTCTTCCTCATCCAGCGGCTGGAGAAGGTCGAAGGTGATATTCGCCGGCTGGAAGTTCCTGGCATCAGCGTGGCAGATGTAGTTGATTAGCGCTCCCAAGGCTGTCGCACGTGGCGGAGGCGTCGGCTCGGCGCTGCAAGCTAATCCGGCAGCGTTCATTCCGGCGAGCAAGCCGGTGGCGATGGATTCCACGTAGCCTTCCACCCCGGAGATTTGTCCTGCAAACAGAACATTGGAATGGTGTTTCATCTGCAGGGTTTCAGTTAAGAGCGCGGGACCGTTGATGTACGTATTGCGATGGATCTGGCCGTAGCGCAGAAATCTGGCATTTTCCAGGCCCGGGATGAGCCGCAAAATTCGCGCCTGCTCGCCGAATTTAAGGTGGTTTTGGAACCCTACCACATTGTAGGAGTCTGCACGTAGGTTCTCTTGCCGTAGCTGTACCACAGCGTAGGGTATTTGTCCGGTATGGGGATTTCGTAACCCGACCGGCTTCATGGGGCCGAAGCGCAAGGTGTCGCGGCCACGGCGGGCAATTTCCTCGATGGGCAGGCACGCTTCGAAGTAGTTCAGGTTCTCCCAATCTTTGCCGTCAACCGATTGAGCTTCCAGTAACGCATCGAGAAAGCGATCGTATTCCTCGTTCGTCATAGGGCAGTTGATATAGTCGGCGCTGCCCTTGTCGTAACGCGCGGCCATGTAGACGCGGGACATGTCGATGGAGTCCGCTTCTACGATGGGGCTGATGGAGTCGTAGAAATACAGTTGATCGCTGCCGCCCAGGCGGAGGACTTCGCGCGAGAGGCGGTCGGAAGTCAGCGGACCAGTGGCGACGATGGTGATTGCGCCGCTTTCGTCGATCTGCGTAACTTCTTCGCGGACGACCTCGATGAGCGGTTGGCGTTCAATGGCGGCGGTTACGGCCTGGGAAAAGTAGTGGCGATCGACGGCAAGCGCGTGTCCGGCAGGAACGGCCGTCTCGCGCGCAATCTGCATCAGCAGAGAACCTGCTCGACGCATCTCTTCTTTCAGCAGCCAGGGTGCGGTGTTTTCCGTGTCCGATTTTAGCGAATTGGAGCAGACAAGCTCGGCGAAGTTTGCGGTCTGATGCGCGGGGGTTGAGTGCACCGGGCGCATCTCGAACAGCTGCACGGGAACCCCGCGCCGGACGCATTGCCATGCGGCTTCCGAACCGGAGAGGCCGGCGCCGATGATGCGAATCCGTTTGTGCATGGGAAGAATGCGACCAGAAACCACAACTATTATACGGTTCTGCGAGAGGAGAGTCCGATGGCAAGACTGTCATACGTGGAAATGGACACGGCCCCGCCCGAGATGGGCGAGGTATATGAGAAGACGCTTGGCGGCAAGCCGAGAAACGTGCAGAAGCTGCTGGCACACCGGCCGGAGGTCTTGAAGAATTTCATCGCGTTCTATGGAAGCGTAGGGCGCGCTCTGGACCGGCGGTTGTACGAGCTGGTGTATATACGAGTGTCGATGCTGAACCGCTGCCATTATTGAATGCAGCATCACATCGCTTCGTCGAAGCGAGCCGGGTTGACGGCGCAAGATTGGCAGTCACTGAAGACCGGGGACTACAGCGGTTTCAACGCGAAGGAGCAGGCAGCACTTAATTTCGCGGATAAGCTGACGCGTGAGCTGCACAACATCAAGGACGGAGACATTGAGGGGTTGAAGCAGCATTTCTCGCAAGAGCAGATTTTGGATTTGGACGTGCTGGTCGGATTGATTAACCTGACGAACCGCTTGACCGATCCATTGGGCGTGGAGCTGGAATTTCCTCCGCAGGAGACTTGAGCAATCAACGACGGGCCGGACCTGCATGACGGGCAAGTAACGCGCCTGACTGCTTCTGTCCATGGCGGCCCATTGCAGTCCTGTCTTCTGTTCCACGCGCTGAATTAGACTGCAACAAAACTGGCCGCCCGCCCCCGTCTAGCAATGGACGGCCAGTTTCTTCGTGCCTTTGTCGAGATTAGACTTCGGTAGTCGTCTACTAGGTGACATAGTATTTCGGTGTGGTACTACTTTTATTCGCAAGCCATTTATTTGCATATACTTGCCTGTCACCCACAGGAGAACATTTTAGCGGAATTAACCGGCACCCTCAGAGAATTACACGTTCGTCGCCGACGCGCCGGGTGATTCGCTCGCGATCAAGGTACTCAAGTAGCGGGATCGCATACTTTCTAGTAATGCCGAAGAGGTTTTTGAAATTGCCGACGTTCAGCTTAGGCGTCCTGGCCTTCTGCGCGGACACCTGGCGGCGCAGGGATTCCAAAGCGTCGCGGTGAAAGACCAGCTCGTCGGCAAGCTTGACGAGCACACGGTCGCGCAGGAGGAGAGTGACGATCTTCTGCGCACGAGGTCGGTCGACCGGCAACGAACTCAGCACTTCCTTCAGCAGTGGAACCTTCAGGCCGGCTTGAGCAAAGGTGCGCTCGATCAGCGCCTTCGATTCGGCTTCCTCGTCGCGGAGAACCACACCCTTGCCCGCCGCGTGCACAAGCTCGCCGCTGATGAGCAGCTTCTTGTCTCGAACGAGCGACTCCAGCACGGCACGAAACACAACGGCGTTTAGGCCGAGCGTTTCGCGCAGCTCCTCTTTACTGATCCCCTGAACCAATGGATTCTTTTTGTGAAATTCATCAACGGATGCGGACATTGCTGCACGCAGCGACTCGACGACAGAAGACGAGACGAGGATGTCGTCGAAGCGTGCAACCTGATGCGAAGCGGCGAGGCACTTCGCCAGCTCGTCCACGCGGACGGGCAGCCATCCGCTTTCGGACACTGCATCGGTGAGCGAGAGTCCGTCCTCACGGCGGCGTGCGATCCGCGACAGCAAAGCTTGTTCAGGAATCGCGTTCGCGATGGAACGCAAAAACTGCAGGCGCTCCTCGGCCCTTGCACGGCGAGGCGGCTCGGTAGCATCGAGCACTCGGCCGCCACCGATCGTAATCACAGGCGAGAACTGGCGAATGATGAAGCGGTCGCCGGGCAGAAGCAGCTGCGGATGGTCGAGCTTCAGACGCGCCAGGCCGGATTCACCCGGCCGCAACTGCTTCCCGTCGAGGAACGTGATCTCCGCGATGGTCTCTGCCGTGAAGGCGTGGAAGTGCACGCGCGTGCGGTCGCGCAACGGCTTGGCCGAGCGCAGGAGTTCCAGCACAACGCTGGTCCGGCGCGTGGGGCGGAACATCTGCGCAGGCGTGAGCATCATGCCGCGTGTCAGCTCCGCGGTCTCGACCGCAGCGAGGTTCAGGGCGGTGCGCTGTCCAGCGATAGCTTCGGCGGCGGCAGCACCGTGGACTTGCACGCCTCGAACGCGTACGCGCTTGCCGCCGGGATGAACCTCGAGCTCCTGATCTTTATGCACCGTCCCGGAGATCAGGGTGCCGGTCACGACAGTGCCAAAGCCTTTCATGCTGAAGACGCGGTCGACAGGCAACCGAAAAACTGCGCTCGAATCTTTTGCTGGAATCTCAGCGGCAAGTCTCGCGAGCTCGCTTTGCAGCTGATTGAGTCCTGCGCCGGTTCGCGAACTTACGGCGACAATGGGTGAATGCCCAGGATCTAGAAACGACCCTTTGAGGAAGTCGGCCACTTCCAGCGTCACGACGTCGAGCGTTTCGGCGTCGACAAGATCCGACTTGGTCAGAACCGTTATCCCACGCTGTAAGCCAAGCAGGCGGCAGATGTCAAAGTGCTCGCGGGTTTGCGGCTTGATGGATTCGTCAGCCGCAATGATGAGGAGCAGCAGGTCGATACCTCCGACCCCGGCGAGCATGTTGCGCACAAAACGCTCGTGGCCGGGAACGTCGACGAAGCCGAGGCGAATGGGCTCACCTGCGGGGCCGGTCAGATCGAGATTGGCAAAGCCGAGATCGATGGTGATACCGCGCCGTTTTTCTTCAGCCAGGCGGTCGGGATCGGTGCCGGTCAGCGCGCGTACAAGCGCACTCTTGCCGTGATCGATATGACCCGCCGTGCCCACAATAACGGCCTTCATGCACATCAGTTTACCCAAGACTTAATGGAACTCCGCGCCGACTGGGGAGGAATGACTTAAGGGAACGCCTATGCGAAAATAGAAGGCAGAAACTAGCCAGAGGCTCCCGGGTTAACTAACGGTTGCGCCATCCCTTTACGGAAGTTTTGCTTCCCATGGGTCGAGAGGCGTCTAATGTATGTAAAGTCCAGGCGTACTTGATCCATAGCAGATGTCTTCAATCCTTACACCACCAGACAGACCGGCAGCCAGCCCTTCTCGCGACAGCCAGCTTGCGCTTTGGGATACGCAAGGTCAGCTTGATGCAGAACTGACACCGCACCTGCTGATTCAGCTGGAAGATGATCTGGAACGCGCGCGGATGCGCGAGGCCTTTTGGATTTCAGTTGTCGTCCACCTCATGGTGGTGCTGTTCCTGTTCTTCTCGCCGAAGATGTTTCCCTGGACGAAGGGCGTGGTGCTGATCTCGCCGCAGGACCTGATGCGGAACCAGCAGATGACTTATCTGGATCTGCCGCCGGATATGCAGAAGGAGCCGAAGGTCGCGCCGAAGACGGACGTGCTGTCGGACAAGAACCGCACCGCCGAGAGCCGGCATCCCACGCTCGACAAAAAGACGCTGGAGGAGTTGAAGCGCGCGGGCCCGCCGAAGATTCCCGCGGCTCCTGCACAGCAGGCGCAAGTTGCGCCACCTCCGCAGCCTGCGCAACAGGCGGCCCCACAGCAACAGCAGAATCAGTCGCAGAACCAGCAGATGGCGCAGCTGCAGCCGGCCCTTCCCCAGAACAATCCGCGTCTGCCGTCCCAGCAGCAGCAAGGTACCCCGAAGTTCCCTAATCTTGGCGGCATGATGTCGCCGGGATCGTCAATTGAGCAGGCGGCCCGGGCTGTCGCCTCACGTCGCGGTGGGGGCACCTATGGTACCGGCGGCGATTACGGTGTCGGTCCAGGTGGCACTGCCGCTCGCGTGCAGGGGAATCTGGAAGTTCTGAGCGATACCCAAGGCGTCGACTTCGGCCCCTACCTGTCGCGCGTTCTGCAAGCGGTGCGAATGAACTGGTACAACCTGATTCCTGAAGAAGCCCGGCCACCGCTGCTGAAGAAGGGCAAGGTCTCGATCGAGTTCGTGATTCTGAAGGACGGCAAGGTCGCGGGTATGAGGATCGTCGGGCCGTCAGGAGATGTGCCGCTGGATCGCGCGGCGTGGGGAGGCATCACCGCGTCCGTACCGTTTGCGCCGCTGCCCAGCGAGTTCCATGGGCCGTATCTAGCGCTGCGGTTCCACTTCTATTACAACCCGGGCAAGGGCGATATCGAGTAAGCAAGCAATTAGCACTTAGCTTCCAACCACTGTGAGATCCACGCTTGTTTCACATCCAGGCTTGAGACTGTTGTAACCGCGATCCTTTGGACCGGACGTTTGCGTGGCCTTTCCTGAGCAAGCACTAACCTGCGCCTATAGACAGGTGCGCTGGAGCTCGGGGGTACGTAGCTGTGTTCACGTCGTAGAATGTGGTTGTGAACGAATCACCGCAGCGCGCCGAGGCTTTGCGCTCCAAAGATCGCGAGCTTGAATTGCAGGAGCGTCAGCGTGCTCGCGATCAGCGCAAGGTGATTGGGCTTCTGATCATCGCATTGCTTATTCTCGCACTGGCTTTCTTCCGGTTTGGCAGCCATATTCCCTGGGGCGCGCGATGAAACGTTCCTTTCGGCAATGACCCAATCTGCGCAGACTGAGCCGCTTCTTGTCGTCATTCTGGGGCCGACGGCATCGGGAAAGTCCGCCTTGGCAATCGCGCTCGCGCAGCGCTCGTCGGGGGAGATCGTTAGCTGCGATTCGGTCGCCGTTTACCGGCATTTCGAAATCGGCACAGCCAAACCCACTCGCGAGGAGCGGGCGATCGTTCCTCATCATCTGATCGATGTTGTCGAACCCGGCGAGCCATTCACAGCGGGCGACTACTCACGACGAGCGCGGGCCGCGATCAATAACATCGCAGTTCGCGGGCATCTGCCGATCGTGGTGGGCGGGACGGGCTTGTATCTGCGCGCGCTGCTGGAGGGGCTGTTCCCCGGCCCAAAGCGCTCAGAAGAACTGCGCATGCGGCTGCGGGAGCGAGCGGCCGAGCGCGGTTCAGAGTATCTGCACCAGATCCTGCGAAGGTTGGACCCTGCCGCCGCGGGCAAGATCCATGCAAACGACGCACCGAAGTTGATTCGCGCGATCGAAATATGTCTGGCCACGCGCGCACGGATGAGCGAGTTGTGGCAACAGCGTGGCCGCGATCCGCTGCGTGGTTTTCGCATCCTGCGAATTGGGCTGAAGCCGGCACGTGAGAAGCTGTACGCGCGCATCAACCTCCGCGCACAGCAGATGTTCGAGCACGGCTTAGTAGAGGAGGCGAAGTCGCTGCTCAGCCGCTACGGCAATGCCGGAGCTGTGACGCCCCTTGAGTCACTGGGATACAAGCAGGCCGCGGCATTTCTTCGCTCGGAGATGACGTGGGAGCAAGCTATCGCCGCGGCGCAGCAGGGGCATCGGAATTACGCAAAACGGCAGATGACCTGGTTTCGCCGTGAGCCCGACGTCACCTGGCTCGAAGGCCTCGGGCACGATCCCGACATCGTTCAGCAGGCTGGCGAACTGGTTTCCTCGCACCTGGCCGCGCACATTTCTTCTACGCGGTTCTGATATCGTCGATTCGAATGACTCGCCTGTCCGTACTCCTGGTATGTGTCGCTATGGTCGTCGCATCTCAGCCCGTTTCCGCAAAAGAGCGGTACCAGCGACCCGCCCCGGTGCGCCTCGACAAGAAAGGCGAGAAATGGGCACGTGAGTCGCTGAAGAGAATGTCTCTGGAGCAGAAGATCGGGCAGATGTTCATGATCTGGGCGCAGGCGCAGTTCATGAACATCAACAGCCCGGAATACGCCATCCTCCGCGACACCATGCGCAAGTATCACCTTGGAGGATTCGGGGTAACGGTTTCTTTCGAGAATGGACTTCTGTCGAAGACTCCGCCGCTCGAAACCGCTATGCTGACCAATCAGCTACAGCGCGATTCTGAGTTTCCGCTGCTGTTTGCCGCCGATTTCGAGCGCGGGCTCGCATTCCGGCTGGGCGAGGTGACGAATTTTCCTCATGCTATGGCATTCGGCGCGACGGGCGATCCTGATTTCGCCCGCAAGTCAGGAGAGATCACAGCGCTGGAGGCGCGCGCCATCGGTGTGCAGTGGAACTGGTTTCCGGATAGCGACGTCAACTCCAATCCGGAAAATCCGGTGATCAATACCCGTTCTTTTGGCGAGGATCCAAGGGCCGTGAGCGCGATGGTGACGGCTTATATTCGGGGCGCGCATACGTTCGGCATGCTGACTACGGCCAAGCATTTCCCTGGACACGGCGACACGGATACCGATTCGCATCTTGCCGTGCCTTCGGTCAGGGGGGATAAGGAGCATCTGGAGAGCGTTGAGCTGACACCGTTTCGTGCGGCCATTCAGGCGGGAGTGGACGCGGTGATGGTGGCGCACGTATCGGTTACGGCGCTCGATCCGGATCCCAATCACGTTGCGACGATCTCGCCGGCGATCGTGAACGGGTTGCTGAAGCAGCAAATGGGTTTCAACGGGCTAGTCGTCACCGACGCCATGAACATGCGCGGACTGACGAACTTGTTTTCTCAGCCGGCGAGCGGTGCCGCCATGCCACCGATGCAAGGCGCCAGTGCCGCGTCTGTCTCCAGCCGCATTGCTGTAGCGGCGGTGAAGGCAGGCGACGACGTGCTGATTCTGCCCCCGGACCTGGATGGCGCTTACAATGGGCTGCTGCAGGCGGTCCGTTCGGGTGAGATTCCGGAATCGCGCATTGATCAGTCGGTCTTTAAGATCTTGTGCGCAAAGGCGTCTGTCGGCTTGAACAAGGCGACGCTAGTCGACATTAACGCGGTCAATCACATCGTCGCTTCTCCCGCCAGCCAGGCCAGTGCCCAGGAAATTGCGGACGACGCCGTTGTCCTTGTCCGCGACAACCATCGTATTCTCCCGATGAAGGCGATACCTAAGGGAACCAGTCCGCCCCAGAATTCGTATCCATCGATAGCGGAGAACCGCGATTCGCCCCTGGTTTTAATCTTTACTCCCGACGTCCGTACCGATGCGGGATTGACATTCGAGAAGGAGTTTCGGGCAAGAAGCCCATGGGTGAAGGTGATTTACATCGATCCGCACAACGCGGAGGCCTGGAAGCAGCCGGTGTTGGATGCGGTAGAGCGGGCAAGAACTGTGATCGCCGCCGCTTACCTGGCTCCGCAAGCTGGATCGCCCACCAACACGGCCGTTCTGCAGAACGAGCAGGCTCAGCTGTTGCGTACGGTTGTACAGAACGCGCCGGAGAAGACGGTGGTTATCGCGATGGGTAACCCGTACGTTGCTGCACAACTTCCAGAAGTGCAGACCTATGTTTGCACCTTTTCGGACGCAGAAGTTTCTGAGCTGAGCGCGGTGAAGGCGGCTTTTGGGGAGATTCCAATGTCGGGCCGTTTGCCGGTGACGATTCCGAATATCGCGAGTCGCGGCAGCGGCCTGGGCGCGCGACGTGCCGATGGAGCGCAAGCATTGAATTCGAGAGGTCCACAATGAGCATGGTGGCGAAAAGACGATTGTTTGCACTTTTGATTGCAGGTCTGGTGCTGAGTCTTGCAGGATGCAGCATCGACGTGAACGACAAGGACAAGAAGAACGAGAAGGTCGACATCAAGACACCCTTCGCCAATCTCAAGGTCGACAGCAGCGAGAAGGCCGCCGAAAACGGCATCCCGGTCTATCCGGGCGCCCACCTGCGGCCTGCGGAGAAGGATGGAGACAATCACTCCGCCAACATCAACATAGGCGCGATGGGATTTGGGCTGAAGGTCATTGCCGCGGAATACGAGACGAATGACTCGCCGGAAAAGGTGAAGGCCTTTTACGAAGACAAGATGAAGCGCTTTGGAAACGTCCTGGTGTGCAACGGGCACAGCGGTGGATCAGACGTGCACATGTCGATGCATGGCGACGATAAAGACAAGGACAAGAAGCTCAGCTGTAGCGATACGCACGGTGACGGTTGGGAAATCAAGACCGGCACCGACGACAATCAGCACTTGGTTTCTATTGAGCCAAACGGTGCTGGCACGCGATTCGGTACGGTGCTGGTGCAGACTCGCGGTAGCGATCACGACACCCTGTAAGCTGTTGGCTTCGAGTTGCTGCTTTGAGCCTTTGACTATCGCGTGACATCCGACAAGTCGCTCACTGGCGATCACCCTGCGCACGCAATGCCCTCTAGTCGCGGCTCGCAGCTAGTTGCTAATTGCTGCTTTCTTCCTGTAACGTTCGCACGTGGATCATCCCTGCTATCGATGTCAAACCGAAATCCAGGAAGGTGTGGCCTTCTGCCCACACTGCGGCGCCCCACAGATACGCGTCGCCCCGCCTGAGAATCCTGCGGAGCCTGCCCAATCCGGAGTTCCCGAAGCTGTGAGCAACATGGTTACACCTCCCCACCAGGTTGCTCCCCCAACGCCGGGTTGGCCGCAGGCTTCCGGCACATATCCACCGCCGCCTGCTGCCATTCACTGGGATCTGGTGTGGAAAGGAGTGTTGTTATCGGGAATTGCCGCGGCGCTTCTCACTGCCACTCCGATCATCTCGGTTGGCTGCTGCTTATGGATGCTCGGCGCGGGAGCACTTTCTGTTTCGATGTATCAGAAGCGTGTGCCCGGGACGCTGATCACTCCAGGGATGGGAATGAAGATTGGCGCGCTCGCCGGTCTGATTGGCTTTGCGGTCAATGCTGTCTTAACAACTGCTTCCTTCATTGCTTTTCGCGCGCGCGGCGACTTCCGTCAGGCCATGGAAGAGCAGATGCAGCGGCAGATGTCCAGTAATAACGATCCCAAAGTGCAGGAGATGATGCAGCGTTTGGTCGAGTGGATGGGAACGCCCCAGGGGACGGCGACCCTGATCGTCGCTTCGCTGCTGGTCCTGGCGGCGATGTTTGTTCTGTTCTGCGCCGCAGGCGGCGCGCTCGGAGCGTCGATGTTTGGCCGCCGGCGAGAGTTTCGCTGAGGTAAGCAATTAGCAAAAAACACTGACCGCATGCCCGGTGGGCACCAACTAAGAACCTGCGATTCGTGCCCTGAAAGATTGAACACTCGCTTCCAAAATGCGGATGGCTGACTGCGGATGGCTGAGCGCTGAGTGCTAATTGGTTCCCTTCTCATTTGCTCCATCCCTCTCCCATTGCGTATCATTCGAGCGGAATGGTGAAAGCCTCCACGCACGCTCCTAACCTGCGCGAGAAATCGCAAATTCTTTCCGGATCTGAAATTGAGCGCACGCTGGTGCGGCTGGCGCACGAGATCGTTGAGAAGAACAATGGCGTCGCCAACCTGGGATTAGTCGGGATCATGCGGCGCGGGGTGCCTCTTGCCCAACGACTGGCGAAGATCCTGGGACGCATCGAGAAGACACAAGTGCCGGTCGGGACGCTCGACATCACGCTGTATCGCGACGACCTCTCGACCGTCGGGCATCGTCCCGAGGTGAAGAAGAGCAAGATGGAGTTCGACATTCAGGACAGAGACATTGTCCTGGTCGATGATGTTCTCTACACCGGCCGCACGGCGCGCGCCGCGCTGGACGCGCTTTTCGATCACGGGCGCCCGCAGCGCATTCAGCTCTGTGTGCTGATCGACCGCGGCCATCGCGAGCTCCCCATCGAGGCCAGCTTCGTGGGTCGCAAAATCCAGACCACACCCAATGAGACGATTGAAGTCCGGCTGCAGGAGAGCGACGACGCCGACAAGGTGCTGCTAATGGAGCAGGTGTCGCAAGGACAATGACGCCACTGGGTTCGCTGCTAAGCATCAACCAGCTTACGACCGAGCAGATTGAAGCCATCCTGTCGCTGGCCCGGCGCATGAATCCGGACCGTCCCACACGATTGCTGCATGGCAAGCGCGTGGTGTTGCTGTTCTACGAGGCTTCCACCCGCACGCGGGCGTCGTTTGAATTCGCCGCCAAAGCCCTGGGTGCGGTGACGACACTTGTCACGGCGACTTCCTCCAGCATCGAGAAGGGTGAGTCGCTGATCGACACAGGCTGGACCGTGCAGTGCATCGGCGCTGATGTGATCGTGATGCGCCATCCCAACAGCGGCTCGGCGCACCTGCTCGCGCGCTACATGTCAGTGCCCATCGTGAATGCCGGCGATGGCATGCATCAACACCCCTCGCAAGCGCTGCTCGATGCGGTGACGATTCTGAATCACAAGAAACGGCTGCGCGGGCTACGCGTGGTGATCGTAGGAGATGTGTACCACAGCCGTGTGGCGCGCTCGAATGCGGAATTGCTGTCGCGATTTGGCGCCGATGTAGTCTTCTGCGGACCGCGAGATTTTGTGCCCGAGGTTGCCGCAACGCTGGCGCCGGGAGTCACCGTCAACCACGACCTGAACGCCGCGCTGCAGGGTGCCGACGTGGTCATGGCTCTGCGCGTTCAGAAAGAGCGGCTGCAGGGGCGGCATCACAGCGTCGAGGACTACATTTTGCACTATCAAGTGACGCCGCAGCGCATGATGCTGGCCAAGCCGGACGCTATCCTGATGCATCCCGGGCCGGTGATTCGCGGGATGGAGTTGGCAAGCGAAGTCGCCGACGGGCCGCAGTCCTGTATTCACGAGCAGGTGCGGAATGGCGTGAAGACGCGCATGGCGATTCTGGCGATGGTGCTGGCGGGTAGAGCTGGCCTTTAAGCCAGCGGCTTGGTGGCTTTAGTTGCAGCAGAGCAAGTTTTCGCTTGCGACACTGCGATTCTTACAAAACTGACATGGACTCATTGCTCATCCAACGCGGACATGTAATCGATCCAGCCAGCGGTGTCGATGGCGAGATGGATGTGCTCCTGCGTGAAGGGCGCGTGGCCGCGGTTGCCTCGCCGGGCAAGCTGCGCGGCCAAGCCAAGCAGACACTGGACGCACATGGCGCGATCGTTGCGCCGGGTCTCATCGATCTGCACGTGCACCTCCGTGAGCCCGGGCAGCAGCACAAGGAGACCATCGCCACTGGAACAGCGGCGGCCGCGGCCGGGGGCTTTACGTCGGTCTGCGCGATGCCGAACACAGTGCCGGTAAACCACTCAGCTGAAATCACGCGCTGGATGCAGTCGCTGCAGCGCGGGGCTCTGGTGAATGTGTTTCCCATCGCCGCAGCGACGATTGGCAGCGCAGGCGAGAAGCTGACGAACTTCGCTGCTCTCAAGAAAGCAGGCGCTGTAGCCGTAACCGATGATGGCAAGCCGATCCTCGAGGATCGCGTCATGCGCGAGGCGCTCCGTACCGCGGCGCGGCTTCGTATTCCGGTGGTGCAGCACGCAGAAGACACGCGCGTTACGGTCGGCTGTTCGATGAACTACGGCCCGACCTCGTTTCGCCTGGGCGTGCACGGAATGCCGAACTCTGCTGAGTCCAGCGTAGTGGAGCGAGACATCGCGGGGTGCCGTGAGACCCGCGCCCATCTCCACGTGGCTCACCTTTCAACACGAGAAGCCCTCGAAGCAGTACGTGCTGCGAAGAAAGCCAAACTGCGCGTCACCGCTGAAGTCACGCCGCATCACTTCGCGCTGATCGATGAGAACGTAGGTGAGTTCAATACGCATTACAAGATGAATCCACCCCTGCGCTCGGCGGCAGACCGCGAAGCGCTCATTGCCGGCATTCTCGACGGAACCATTGACGCGATTGCCAGCGATCACGCGCCGCATGCTTTCCACGAGAAGCAAGTTGAGTTCGAGCGCGCGGCCTTCGGCATCACCGGACTGGAAACCACGCTGCCGATTGCGCTCACGGTATTGCATCATCATTTCAAGCTGCCACTGTGGCGGCTCGTTGAACTGCTGGCGACAAATCCGGCGAAGATCTTTGGCCTGACCGGTCGCGGCACCCTCGCGAAAGGCGCTCACGCCGATGTGACAATCTTCGATCCCAAAAAGAAGTGGACCTTCGATGCATCGAAATCGCGGTCAAAGTCGAGGAACACGCCGTTCGACGGGTGGAGTTTCACAGGATGCGCAGTGATGACGATTGTCGGTGGGAAAGTAGTCTACGAGTCGTGATTTAGCGCTCTTCTCATGGGTAATGACTTCCGCGCGAGGCGCGGGTGAGCGGTTCTGATCCGCGGCATCTTAAGGGGTCGGGTGGGCTTGAGGTTGAGGGCAGGACGACGAAATCAGCAACGCTCCCGCACTTCCCAGGAGTAATCCCAGTACAAAACGGACATCCAGCCAATTGCCGTGTACCCCGGCGAGCTCGGTTGCTGCGTCGAGCGCATTGAGCGCCGCAGCCCCGATCAACAGACGTAACGCAATCTGACGCGACGTGTGCAGCAATAAACTGACCGCCGCTCCGAGGTAGATTCCAAGGCATCTGGCGCAGACCGCTACAGGCGCACCGAAGAGCCAAAAGCAACGATCGGGGTGTTGGTGGCAGACAAGCGAGAATCCGCGTTGCAGCGCGAAGGCAACCAGCATAGGCCCGTGCATGAAGCAATAAGGAACAATGACGGCTGAGGCGAGCAACGCCAGAGGAAGGAACGTCCAGGCACCAGCATGGAAAGGCGAGCTGTGGCGAAGGCTTATCACGCTAATCTACGTGCGACCCCTAGCCAAACGAAGGCTAGAACTGGGCATCCATATCTCAAAAATTAACGCAGTGTGCTCCCCCGCGGCGCTTCATGCCAGGATCCCCATCCTCTTTCCAACTCGTTTCAGCGTTTCGAGCGCCTGGTCCAACTCGTCTTTGGTGTGCGTCGCGGTCATGATGGTGCGGATGCGGGCCTTGCCTTCCGGTACTGTTGGAAACGCGATGCCGGTGCCCATCACGCCTTCCTTGAACAGCTCGCGCGAGAGGTTCATCGTCAGTGCGCCATCACCGATGATGATGGGCGTGATCGGCGTCTCGCTGGCGGGCGTGTTTACGCCACCGATGTTGAAACCCAGCCCGCCGAGTTCTTTCTTCCAGTAGCGCGTGTTTTCCCAGAGCTTCTCGATGCGCTCGGGCTCCTGCTCCAGCACATCGAAGGCCGCGATGCAGGTGGCCGCGACGGACGGCGGATGTGAGGTCGAGAAGAGGAACGGACGCCCGCGATGGTAGAGGAACTCGATGAGGTCGCGGGTGCCACAAACGTAGCCTCCGAGCGCGCCGATTGCCTTCGACAGTGTGCCGACCTGGACGTCGACGCGCCCGTGCAGATTGAAGTGGTCGATGGTGCCGCGCCCGTTGCGGCCCAGTACGCCGGAGGAGTGCGCGTCATCGACCATCATGATTGCGCCGTACTTCTCGGCCAGCTCAGTCAGTTGGGGCAACGCGCCGATGTCGCCATCCATGGAGAAGACGCCGTCGGTGATGACCAGCTTGTGGCCAGGCTCGTTCTTTACTTCGTTCAGCAGCTCTTCGGCGTGCGCGGCGTCCTTGTGGCGGAAGACCTTGATCTTGGCACGCGAGAGGCGTGCGCCGTCGATGATCGAGGCATGGTTCAGCTCGACGGAGATGATGAAATCTTCTTTGCCGAGGATCGCCGACACGGTGCCGGCGTTGGCCGTGAAGCCCGATTGGAAGACGACACAGGCTTCGACGTTTTTGAAGCGCGCGATCTTTTCCTCCAGCTCCATGTGGATCTTCATGGTGCCGGCGATGGTTCGCACCGCCCCCGATCCCACGCCGTATTCCTTCGTGGCCTTCAACGCCGCTTCGCGCAGCTTCGGATGGGTGGTCAGCCCGAGATAATTGTTGGACGCGAGGTTGATGACCTTCTTGCCGTCGAAGGTGCAGACCGGCGCCTGCTCGTCGTCCAGCACGCGCAGCTTGAAGTAGGTGCCCTTCTGCTTCAGGTCGTTGAGCTGGTCGGTAAGGAAGGAAAGCGGATCGGTGCGAGTAGCAGATGTAGCCATGAATCAGTATCTCCAAATGCGACTCAACATTCTAGCGCGGCGCGAGCAGATTCGCTTTTGAGCAGGCAAGGGGATTACCCACAGGTGAGTCACCACCCATGCTCAAGACGACGGAAATAAATGAGGTTGCTACCGCGTTCCGTTGGGATACACCAGGATCTTGCTGGCTTCTCCCGTTTTCAAGCGCTCCATGCCGGAGGCGAAATCGCTCATCGCGATTCGGTCGGTGATCACCGGATGCAGGTCAAGCTTGCCGGCCTTGAGCAGCGCGGTCATCTGATACCAGGTCTGGTACATGCGTCGGCCGTTGATGCCTTGCACCGTCGCGCCCTTGAAGATGACTTCTTCGGCGAGGTTGAGTTCGATCAGCTTCGAAGGAATTCCCAGCAGCGACATGCGTCCGCCGAGGCGCAGGATCTTAAAGCCCAGGCGGATGGCCTCGGTGCGGCCTGCCATCTCCAGCACGACGTCCACGCCTGTCCCGCCCGTGTTATCCATCACGATGCCGTAGACGTCGTCCTTCGTCGGATCGAGCACGAAGTCCGGGCCCATCTGCTTGGCGATCTTACGGCGATGCTCGTTGACCTCCAGCGCAAAGATCTGTGTCGCGCCGCAAGCGCGCGCAACGGCAATGGAGAAGAGCCCGATCGGTCCGCAACCGGTGATGGCAACGCTCTTGGCCGCGATGTCTCCGGCGAGTACGGTATGCACCGCATTGCCGAGCGGGTCGAGGATGGACGCGTACTCCTGCGGGATGGAGGCGTCGAGCTTCCAGATGTTCGATTCGGGGATGACAACATATTCGGCGAATGCGCCGTTGGCGTCGACACCGATGATCTTTACGTTCTGGCAGATGTGAGCTTCGGCGGTGCGGCACTGCAGGCACTTGCCACAAGCCACGTGCATCTCGGCAGAGACGAAGTCGCCTTCCTTCACGCTGGTGACCTCATCGCCGACGGCCTCCACTGTGCCGCAGAACTCGTGGCCGGGGATCAGCGGCGGATGAATGCGGCGCTGCGCCCACTGGTCCCATTGGTAAATGTGCAGGTCGGTGCCGCAGATGGATGCGACTTTGACTTTGACCAGGACGTCTGTAGGTCCGAACTTTGGCTTGGGAACTTCGCGGATTTCTGTGCCCGGCGCGGGCTCCGGCTTTACAACAGCAAGCATGGTATCAGGCATGAGGATGGCTCTTTATCCCCCGGTCTCGCCAATCGTCGGCTAGAACGGGGCGCTCGCCGCTTGAATGGGGCGAGTGTCGCCCAATATGAACGGGAAACGGTGGCAAACAGACAAGTTTAACATGCAGCGTTTTGCCTCATCCGGCGCCTACGCCAAGGCAATTACGTCAATTTCCACCAGCACATCCTTTGGCAGGCGAGCGACCTCGACTGTGGCACGCGCAGGCGGCGCCTGCGTGAAGTAGCGCCCGTACACCTCGTTCATGGCTGCGAAGTCGGAGATGTTCTTCAAGAAAACGCCGACCTTTACGGCCTTGTCGAGCGAACTTCCCGCGGCCTTGAGAATGCCCGACAAGTTCTGAAGGACGCGCTCCGTTTGCGCGGCGATGTCCCCCACCACGAGCTCTTGCGTCGCCGGGTCGAAGGGCACCTGTCCCGAGACAAATACGAATCCGTTCGCCTTGATGGCCTGTGAGTATGGTCCGATCGCCTTCGGGCCTGCATCAGTGCTGATGACCTCGCGCATGCTTCCTCCATGAAGATTGTGAATCTCGATTTTCGCACACGCATGCCGTGAGTCATTCATCGTGAAGTTTGCGGCCGTCGCCATGTCGAGTACTGGCCACTATACAGCTTTGTGCTGAATCGCTCGAAAACGAAGGTCAACCGTCACCCTCCAGCTTCCTCGCAAGATGAAAGCGGTGTTACTATCCGGCTTCGTCTCTTACTGCGCATTGAGGTGCTGAATGCATCGACAAATATTCGCCGCAGTCGCGCTGTTCCTGGTAGCTCCGTTATCGATCGCCCAGTCTCCCGAAAAGAGCGCTTCCAGCGGCACCGGCGGGGACCTGCCGAAGCTGGAGAAGTTCGACCCCGTGTGGATCGACAAGTCGAAGGACGCCTGCGTCGATTTCTACGAATACACCTGCTCAAAGTGGCTGACGGCGCATCCAATTTCACCCGACCTGCCGACTACCGGCACAGCGCTGCCTCTGTTCCTCTACAACCAGACGATTCTCCGCAATACGCTGGAGGCGGCAGCGGCCGATAAACAGGCAACCGGCAGCGAGCGGCAGATCGGCGATTATTGGCAGAGCTGCATGGACGTGAAGGTCCGCGACGCTAACGGCAAGAGCTGGCTTCAGCCCAGTATGTCGACGATCGCCTCTCTTAAGTCGAGCCAGGACTGCCACGTGTCATTGCCTACCTACATCTCAATTTTCCATCGGCATGGGCGATGTGGAACGACGACGATAACTTCGCCAAGGCGCCACTGTTCGGATTCGGCCAGGCGCAGGACTTGGCGGACGCGAGCTTGATTGTGGCCGGAATCGATCAAGGTGGCATGGCACTGCCCTCCCTCGACTACTATCTTGACGGCTCGGATCACTTCAAGGAGATCCGCGGCAAATACGTGCAGCACATTCAGAAAATGTTCGAGCTGGCGGGCGATCCCCCCGCCAAATCTGCCTCTGAAGCCGCCACGGTGATGGAGATCGAGACTGTACTGGCCAAAGCTTCCATGGACAACGTCAGCCGCCGCGATCCGAAGAAGATCTACAACAAGATGACACTAGCGCAAGTGAAGGCGGTTGTCCCCGGCTTCGGCTGGGATGAATATCTGCAGCGCGTGGGCGCGCCCTCGGTGCCGTTCTACATTGTCAGCTCGCCTGGGTTTGTTGCCGCCGTGGAGCAGCAGATCAAAACGCGCACACCGCAGGAGTGGCAGGCTTACTTACGCTGGTGGGCTATTCATCGCGGTGCGGCTTACATGAGCAGTGACTTCGAGCAGGAGAACTTCAACTTCTTCGGAACAACGTTGTTCGGAGTACCGCAGATGCTGCCGTCATGGCGGCGCTGTGTCGCTACCACAGATCAGAAGTTAGGCGAAGCGTTGGGACAGGCGTATGTAAACGCCGCATTCTCTCCTGAGGCGAAGCAACAGGCGAACGCGCTGGTGATGCAGATCCGGCAGTCACTCGTGGGTGAGATCAAGCAGCTGGACTGGATGAGCGAAGGCACCAAGCAGCAGGCGCTGGTTAAGCAGGCGGCGACCTTGCAGAAGATCGGATATCCGGACGCCTGGCGCGAATACAGCTCGGTGAAGATCGTCTCCGACAATTACCTGGCGAACCTGAACGCAGCAACGGCGTTCGAGATGCATCGGCAACTGAACAAGATCGGTAAGCCAGTGAACCGCCTGGGGCGGACCATGACACCGGCCACCGTGGACGCCTACGAAGATCCGCAGATGAACACCATCAACTTTCCTGCGGGAATTCTCCAGTTGCCGATGTTCAACCTGCAGCAAGACCAGTCTCGCAATTTCGGCGCGGTGGGAATGATCATGGGACATGAAGCCATTCACGGCTTCGACGATCAGGGCCGCAAGTTCGATGCGCAGGGGAATCTGCGCGATTGGTGGACCGCCGAAGACGCCAAACGAGCCGACGAAAAAGACAAGTGCATCGTCGAACAATATTCGCAGGAGATTCCCGAATACAACGTGAAGCAGAATGGAAACCTCACCGCCGGCGAGGACACGGCCGACAACGGAGGCATTCACCTGGCCATGTTGGCCCTGGAGGCCAGCTATAAGGAGCAGGGCAAGACGCTCGACACTCCCGAAGAAGACGGATTGACGGCGCGCCAGCGATTCTTCCTCGCCTACGCCTTCAGTTGGTGTCGCGACGTGCGGCCCGAGGCTGCGCGGACGCTGGTGCTGAGCAATCCGCACTCGTTGCCGCACTTCCGCGTGAATCGGCCGCTCTCGAATATGCCGGAGTTCCAACAGGCGTTCGGCTGCAAGCAAGGGCAGCCGATGGTGCATACGCCTGCGTGCCGCGTGTGGTGATCAGAGGTGGCTGTGCGCTGGTTACTAACTGTGCTCGCGGTGGCTACGAGGCGATTCTGAGTAATTACATCGCCGGACGAGTTCGTCTTTTTTCCAATCGTGCCGAGTCCGGATTGAGCTACGCAGCCGATTCCACCCGGAACAATTTGCACAATTCTGGAAAATACCGTCACACCACGTTTGTCGCCCCTGGCCGACAACCCACGCTGCTACAAGCATTTACCTTTCGCCGCGCATTGGAATGATGCTTGCTCATTAGAAAGCGGACGTCACGCCCTCACGAAATTCAGGAGACATCATGGAGTACAGCAACGAGGCATCCCCAATCTCGCGTATTTCAAAGCGCGCGGTGGCGTATGTTGCCGGCGTCATTATCGCTGGCGGAGCGCTGGGCGGTTATGCAGTGCATGAACATTCGATGGCGCGCAATCTCGCGGTGCAGAACCAGCAGACCGATGCCGCACTCGACGCAACGCGCAACCAGGTCAGCGACCTCACTGCAAAGGTGAATGCAATGGCGGCGCAACAGGCACAAGCGCAGGCCCAGGCAGCTCAGCCCACGCAGGCAAGCGCCCAGTCGGCTCGGCGCGTAACAACGACAGCTCATCGCGCGGACAGCGCCCGCTGGAAGAAGATGCAAGCGCAACTAGACGCGCAGGGCAAAGCCATTGAGGCGACGCAAGCCGGTCTGGCAACGACGCAGGGCGACCTGAGCAATACGCGCACTGAGCTGACCGGATCAATCGCCCGCACCCATGATGAGCTGGTGCTCCTGCAAAAGAAGGGCGAGCGCAATTACTACGAGTTCGATATCGATAAGTCGAAACAGTTCCAGCACGACGGTCCCTTTGGCGTACGTCTGCGGAAGGCCAACACCAAGCATCAGTATGCCGATCTCGAGTTGATGGTCGACGATCGCAACCTTACACAGAAGCACGTCAACCTTTACCAGCCGGTAATGTTCTATACCCCTGACAATCCCCAACCCGTGGAGCTGGTGATCAACGCCATCAGCAAAGATCACATCCATGGCTACGTGAGCGCGCCGAAGTACCGGCAGTCGGAGTTGGCGTCCATGCAGAACGCCAACGCGAACGCCGCCGCGAACGCCGCGGCCACGACGAATCAGACACCGAGCTCGGATACGGCGACATCATCGACTCGACAGAAGCTGCCTGCTCCGCAGTAACGGGGGATAGCGTCAGGCAGCGCCGGGAGATGTACTCGTCTATCGAGGGTGCCCCACTCAAGTTGATTGCTTGCGTGGGGCTTTCTGCGTGATCGCTGTTTTATACTGAGATCACTGCGAACGGCTGCTCAGCCGTTCAACTCCACAGGGATGGCAACGACTAGCCCTCAACCCGCCGACTCGCCCGAAGTACGTCGCTATAACCGCATGCATCGCTGGTTGAGCATGGCCGATACCGTTATTGGCTTCGTGCTGCTGATTGTCCTGCTGGCGACCGGCTGGACGGGCAAGCTGCGTGATTGGTCTTATCTCGGGGCGCATCAGTACTACTTCTTCGCGGTTTTCCTGTATGTGCTGATGTTCTCAATCATTGCTAAGGCGCTCAGCGCTCCCTTTGATGTCTTCGGCTTTCGGCTGGAGCATCAGTACCACCTTTCCAACCAGAAGGTGCGCAGCTGGCTGTGGGACGAGTGCAAGGGCTGGCTGGTCTCGCTGGTACTGGGCACGATCATGGTCGAGCTGGTCTACGGCATCATCCGCATCGCGCCGCAGCGCTGGTGGATCATCGCCTGGGCGGTGTTCATTGGATTGTTCCTGCTGATGGCGCAGCTCGCACCTGTCGTCCTGATGCCGATCTTCTACAAGTTCGAACCGCTGAATAACGATGCGCTGCGCGAGCGGCTCACGAAACTGGGCGAGCGGGCGGGCACGCGCGTGCGCGGCGTGTACGAGTGGAAGCTGTCGGAGAAGTCGAACAAGGCGAACGCGGCGCTCGCCGGCATCGGATCGACACGGCGCATCATCCTCTCCGACACCTTGCTGCAGCACTACAGCGATGACGAGATTGAAGCCATCCTGGCGCACGAGCTCGGGCATCATGTGCACAAGCACATCCTGAAGAGCATCCTGACGCAGGTGGGGATTACGTTCTTCGCATTCTGGCTGATCAATTTCGTGCTGCGGTTCGTGATTGCGAAGAACTGGTTTCCGGTACTCGACCCGCGACTGTACGATTTTGCCAACCTGCCGCTGATCGTGCTGGTGGCGACGGTGCTCGGCTTTCTTCTAATGCCGGCGCTGAATGCGATCTCGCGCCATCATGAGCGCCAGGCCGACCGTTACGCGTGGGAGAACACACCGGCGATCGAGCCTTTCATTACATCCATGCAGAAGCTCGCCGATCAGAACCTCGCCGAGCGGCAGCCGAACAAAGTCATTGAATGGCTGTTCCATTCGCATCCATCGATCGGGAAGCGAGTGTCGGCTGCGGAGGCGTGGGCCAGTAAGCGCCAGGTTGAGCAGACGGCATAGAAGCAGCCAGCCCGCCGACGCTGTAGCGCCGATTTCCAGATCGGCTGTAGTGCGGGTCTCCCGACCCGCGCTTTTCCCAAGCTCCAATCATCTCCATGCGGCTATAAACGGCGGGGACGTCCACGTCCCCGCTACAGCCGGTCTGGAGAGCGGCGCTACATTGCAAGCGTCATGCGGAATAAAACGGGTAGCTTCGTGGAGAGCTCGATTACTTAGGCTTTTCGCTGCAGAATCTCTTCCACTCGTCTCAAATCCTCTTCGGTATCCACTCCCACAGTGTCATACAGCGTCTCAATCACGTGAATCGCGACACCGTTCGCCAGAAAACGCAACTGCTCCAAACGCTCGGTTCGTTCGAGGCGTGACTCCGGCCACTTGCAGAATCTTTCCAGAGCGCTCTTGCGATAAGCATAGAAGCCGAGGTGCTTGTAGTACGGCACGGTCCCGGCGCGGTCGCGATCGAAGGGAATAGTCGCGCGCGAAAAGTATAGGGCGCGGCCATCCAAAGCCGTGATTACCTTGACGGAGTTTGGATTGTCGACTTCCTCCACCGCGCACAAGGTCTTCAGCGTGCCGACTTCAACGGCTTCATCCTGCATCAGCTTGAGCAGGGTATCGACGTGTTCGCGGCGAGCGAGCGGCTCGTCGCCCTGGATGTTGACGTAGACATCGGCTTCGATCGTCTGCGCGACTTCATTAACACGGTCCGTCCCGCTGCGGAGATCGGGGGACGTCATACGGTAATTCCATCCGCTCTCCTCGCACACGGCGGCCACGCTTTCCGAGTCGGTCGCGACAACGACATCGTCAAGCGTGGCACAAGCGCGCGCGGCCTCGTAGACGTAGGCGAGCATCGGCCGGCCCGCGATTTTGCGCAGCACCTTGCCAGGCAGGCGAGTCGAGCCCAGACGCGCCGGGATGATAGCGATGGCTTTCATCGGATTAGTTTCAACGGAAAAAGCGACACTGGCAACAACTCAAACAGCAGGTCCCTCCGCTCGGGCTAAAGCCTCGGTCGGGATGACACCTCAATTCAAAGGAACTGTGGTTCGATCAAAAAGCAGCGAAGAGCGAAAGGCGAACAGTGCCCTCGTTTGACCGCAACTAATCACGAAAAATAGAATCAATAAGTTAGACAGATTGTGGGGAACTGGCCGTGCCTCTCTACGAATACCAGTGCAAAAAGTGCCATAGCCTGACGGAACGAATCCAGAAGTTTTCCGATCCGCCATTGACTACCTGCCCGCACTGCGGCGGCGAACTGGAGCAATTGCTTTCGGCGCCCGCGGTGCAGTTCAAGGGCTCCGGGTGGTATGTCACCGATTACGCCAGGGGATCGTCGAAGGGCAAGAGTAAGGACGGTAACGGGTCGGTCTCGGCATCCTCCTCGGAAGGGGAGGGCAAAAGTGCCGGATCGAGTACAACAGAGAAGACCAAGTCCGGCTCCGACAAGTCCGCGGACAAAAAGTAACGTGAGGGCCGCCTGGCGGGTATCCCACAGCCATGTTCAACCGTCACAGATGCATGTGATTTCTGTCGCTTATGCCTGTGTTGAGGCTAGGATTCGCCGGCAGCGAGAATTAGAATAAACTTCATTCGAACATTCGTTCGTATATAGGCTCTTTTCGAATTCATACCCTCAGTTTCTGACAGGAGGTACCGGTCATGTCGAAGGATGCTTTGACAATCACCGACCAACGCAACGATAAGACATACGAAACACCGGTCGAGCTCGGCACGATCCGCGCGATGGATCTGCGGAAGATCAAGACCTCTCCCGACGATTTCGGTCTTATGACCTACGATCCCGCATTTATGAATACGGCATCGTGCAAGAGCAGTATCACTTATATCGACGGCGACAAAGGCATCCTTCGCTATCGCGGCTACGACATCGAGACCCTGGCCGAGCACTGCACTTACCTGCAAGTTGCGTATATGCTGCTGTTCGGCGAGCTGCCGAACGCGCAGCAGGACAAGGACTGGACGTGGGAAATCACACATCACACGATGCTGCATGAGACCACGAAGCAGTTCATCGACGGCTTCCGCTATGACGCCCACCCCATGGGCATCCTCGTGAGCACACTGGCGGCGCTGTCAACGGTTTATCCCGAGGCGAAGAATATTCACGACCCGGTAAACCGCCAGAAGCAGATCGTTCGTCTCATCGCGAAGATGGCAACGCTGGCGGCGTACTCCTATCGCCACCGCCGCGGCCATCCCTACGTCTATCCGGACAACGATCTCAGCTACCCCGAGAATTTCATGAATATGCTGTGGCGCATGACCGAGCCGAAATACGTAGCCAGCCCGGTCATCGCCCGTGCGTTGGATGTCCTGTTCATCCTGCACGCCGACCACGAGCAGAACTGCAGCTCGACCACGATGCGAGTCATCGGCAGCGCACAGACTGATCCTTATCTCTCGATGGCAGGTGCCGCGGCGGCGCTGGCCGGTCCTCTGCATGGCGGCGCGAACGAAGAAGTGCTGCGCATGCTGGATGAGATCGGCTCCGTGAAGAACATTCCCGCCTACATTAAGCGCGTGAAGGCAGGCGAGATCAAGCTGATGGGCTTCGGCCATCGTGTCTACAAGAACTACGATCCGCGCGCCCGCATCATCAAGGCGGTCGCCAACGAGGTCTTCGAGGTGACGGGCCGCAACGACAAGCTCGACATCGCGCTGGAGTTGGAACGCATCGCGCTGCAGGACGATTACTTCGTCACTCGCAAGCTCTATCCCAATGTCGACTTCTACTCGGGCATCATCTACCAGGCCATGGGCTTCCAGCCTGACATGTTCACCGTGCTGTTCGCAATTCCGCGAGCAGCCGGCTGGCTGGCACAGTGGAACGAAATGGTGCAGGATCCCGAGCAGAAGATTGCCCGTCCACGCCAGATCTACACCGGCATCGATCATCGGAAGTATCCGGTGAAGCAGAAAGAGTCGAGATCAGAGGTGAAGGTAGGCTAAGCCGGCCACGACAACTCTCAGAGAGCGGGCCCTCGGGTCCGCTCTTCTTCTTTTTAGGAAGCTTTCACCAGGCGCGGGTCGGTCCGCGCAACAGTCGCGCCGGAAGCAGGATGATGGCGCGCAGTAGCTCCAGCACGCCTTCCACGGCGATACCCAGAATGCGGAACGGCAACAGCAACAGCCAGACAATGGGATAAAGCACCAGGAAGGCCAGAGCCAAAGGCCAACAGAAGATCAGCAGCACACACCACAGCAGGAAACTGAGCATAAATCTAACCTGGTTGGTGATACGTAAACCGCTCGCTCGAAGTTCCGATCGCGGCCTGGAAACCAGCCGGGACGCCCGTTTCCCGGGGCCCCTGTTTTTTCCACAGCGCCTCTACTCACTTATTTCTTGACAGACGCCCTGCTTCACAAGTAAATACTCGCTTCACATCCAACAAAACAGGCTGGCGAGGAGCGAGTATGAACAAAGCAGACTTGATCGAGAAGATTGCGGCCGCTCACGGTGTCAGCAAGACCGCAGCTGGGGGCGCTATCGACACGATTATCGATTCGGTGACTACGACGTTAAAGAAGGGTGGCCGCGTGACGCTGGTTGGCTTCGGCACGTTTTCCGTTTACCAGCGCAAACCGCGCAACGGGCGCAATCCGCAGACCGGTGGCGTTATCAAGATTGCCGGGCGGCGCGCAGCCAAGTTCACTCCCGGCCTTGAGCTCAGGAAGGCGGTCGCAAAGAAGTAGAAGGTTGCCCACCACTCGAGCGGGCGGCTCAAGGCTGATATAACCACACGTTGGCGACGGCCCCGGCCATGGGATCGTCGCCGTACCCTCCAGTAATCAGGACGCGGCCATCGTTGAGCACGGTGGCAGTAGAGAAATATCGTCCCTCACCGACCGTGCCCTTTACCGGCCGGAAGGTTTTCGTCGCGGGATTATAGATCTCCGGGCGCTCAGCGCCGCCGGCAATCAGTACTCGGCCGTCAGGCAGTCGTACCGCGGCGTGCATGAGCTTGAAGCGCTTAAAGCTCATGTCGGCGATGCCGTTGAAAGATCCTGCGGCCGGATCGTAGACTTCCGCCGAGGCGTATTGACCGCGCCAGTCGCGATTGTCCGAACCGCCCACCACCAACACTCGCCCATCTTCGAGGAGCACAGCAGCCAGCTTGTAACGCGACGAGTGCATGCTGCCGGTCAGCGTAAAGCGACCGGTCGGCGGATCATAGATCTCCGCGCTCGCCTCGATATGCGAGTTGGGATAACTGCCCGCGCTGGAGCCACCAATTACCAACACACGGCCGTCCTTCAAGAGGACAGCTGTGTGCATAGTGCGCGGCACATGCATGGTACCGGTCGAGGTGAAGAGGCCAGTGGCCGGATCGTACAACTCGGCTGAGCTCAGACGTTGGTCTTCATGCGCCCCATCGCCACCGGCTATCAGGACCTTTCCACTTTTCAAGAGCACTGCCGTAGCACCGCATCGCGGCCCGCTCATGTTGCCGGTGCGGCGGAAAGTTCCGGTCGAGGGATCGTAGAGTTCGGCAGTGGAAAGATGCTCGTCGGCATCCGCTGATCCGCCGGCCATGAGGACAGTTCCATTCGGCAGGAGGGTTGCGGTATGGCAGGAGCGGGCGGTACTCATGTTGCCGGCAGTGACGAATGTCGAGTTTCGTGGATCATAGATCTCAGCGGATGCGTCGTACTTCCCGTTGCGCTCCATACCTCCGGTGATCAGCACCTTGCCACCCGGCAACAACGTCGCAGTCTGCGAGAAACGCCGCACCAAGAGCTTCCCAGCAGGCTTCACTTCACCTGGGTTGCCGTCGGCTCTGGAAGCGGGGTGCGTACTTACGAGAGTTGGAAGGGAGATCAAGATCAGAGCGGATGCGAAGAGTGCGGGCCGAGAGCGTCGCATGGTGCCTCCCGTTAATCAAAATGACGGCTGAGACGCAGAATGGTGAGGCAGCGAAGGAGATTTTGCGACCGAGGCGCAACGCGCGAGTTCAGCTCAGACCTGAAGAAACTCTTGCACCCAGCTCTACCCAACCGGTTCGTCACCCGTTGGACGGTATCCGTTGATGAAGTCACGCGCGCTCATGCGCTTCTTGCCTTCCATCTGCAGCTCGTGAACTTCGAGCGCCGTCTCGTGCGCAAACCCCAGCAGTAAGCAATCATTTTCGATGGCAAAATGCGCGGCAGGAGCCGCATCCTGCGGAGCCGGCATTGCTTCATGAATTTGCAGCGCCCTTCCTCGAAATTTGGTGAAAGCGCCGGGCCAGGGCTGGAATCCGCGTAGCCGGTTCCATGCGTCGGTGGCTGTACGCGAGAAGTCGATCTGCCCGTCTTCACGTTTCAGGATGGGCGCGAGCGTAGCTTGTGAGTTGTCCTGCGGACGTGGAGAGATGGTGCTGTTCTTCAGGCCGGCGAGTGTCGCAATCATCAGTTCCGCGCCGCTCTGCGCCAGACGCGGCGCCAGCGTAAGCGCAGTGTCTTCCGGTTTGATGCGTTCTTCGGCCTGTAGCAGGATGTCACCGGTGTCGAGACCGGCATCGATCCTCATCGTTGTAACACCTGTGACTTGCTCGCCATTGGCGATTGCCCACTGAATCGGCGCGGCCCCGCGGTATTTCGGCAACAGCGAAGCGTGCAGGTTGATATTGCCAAACGGCGGCAGGTCGATCATCCATTGCGGGATGATGCGGCCGTAGCCGACGACGATGATCGCCTCTGGCGCGATCTGTTGCAGCCGGCTGCGGAACTCCTCGTTGTTCTTGATCTTGTCGGGCTGCATGAGGGGGAGGTCGAGAGCGAGGGCAGACTGCTTCACGGGAGACGCGGCGAGTTCCATGCCGCGGCCGCTGGGGCGATCCGGCTGCGTCACAACCAGCTTGACTCCAAAGCCGGCGGCGACCAGCTTTTCGAGCGTGGGAACTGCAAACGCCGGAGTGCCGCAAAAGACGAGGTCGAACATAAGCGATTAGCGATTAGCAACTAGCAATTAGCCGAACCCATTCGAGGCCCTCTTGGCCAAAGCGCTTAATTCAGGAACCGTGTCAGACAACGCCTGGTGAACTCCACAACCAGTACCTATTTGAAACCCAAGCTAATTGCTAATTGCCAGTTGCTAATTGTTATCGTTCTACCACTCCCCTTGCTTCATCAACTTGCGGACTTTGCGCTTGATCATGTCGCGCTTTAGCGCGCTGATATGACTGATGTAGAGTCTGCCGTTGAGGTGGTCGGTCTCGTGTACCAGGGCGCGGGCAAGCAGCTCTTCGCCGGTGACCTCGATCGTCTTGCCCGTGACATCTTGTGCGCGCGCGGTCGCTTTCATCGGGCGCGTCACGTTTTCGCGGAATTCCGGCAGGCTCAGGCAGCCTTCCGTGGAGGTCTGTTTGCCCTCGGTGTGGACGATCTCGGGGTTTATCAGCACGATCTTCGCGTCGGGGTCTTCTTTGAACGTGACGTCGATGACCGCGATGCGCTTGCTGATGCCAATCTGCGGCGCGGCCAGGCCGACGCCGTGCGCGGCGTACATGCTCTCGAACATGTCGTCGACCAGTTTGCGCAACTCGCCGTCGAAGTTGGTAATGGCGGCGGCCGGCTTCTCCAACACCGGGTCGCCGTACTTCACGATGGGATAGATCATTTAGAAGCTTCGCAGTTGTTGGCAGTAGCCCTCGAAGTTCCGCCGCACTTCCAGCAGAGAATCGCCTCCAAACTTCTCCAGCGCACAGCGCGCTATGGTGAGCGCGACCATGGCTTCAGCCGCCACGCCCGCCGCCGGAACCACGCAGACATCGGAGCGCTCGTAAGCTGCCTTCACCGGCTCGCGAGTGGCGAAGTCGACCGATCCCAGCGGACGCCGCAGCGTCGAGATAGGCTTCAGGTAACCGCGCACGCGGATGTCCTCGCCGTTAGAGACACCACCTTCCAGGCCCCCGGCATGATTCGAGCGACGCGTGAATCCGGTGAACGAATTCGTGCTGTCCCGCTCGTATCCTATTTCATCATGCACTGTCGAGCCGAGTGAAGCTGCAGCTTGCACCGCGTCGCCGATTTCGACAGCCTTCACCGCCTGCAACGACATCACCGCTGCCGCCAGCTGCGCGTCCAATCGCTCATCCCAATTGGCATAGGTGCCGAGTCCGGGCGGGACGTTATGCGCGATGACCTCGAAGATGCCTCCGACCGAGTCGCCCGTGCGCAGAGCGAGATCCACCTGCTCCTTCATGCGCGCTTCACTGTCGGGATCCGCACAACTGAGGAGAACTTCATCCTTCGCGGACACGGCTTTGATCGCGTCCCAGTCGACCTGCTTGTCCAGGCGCGCATTGCCGACGGCGATAACATGGCTGAGGACTTCGATCCCGAGCTCGCGCAGCAGCAGCTTTGCGATCGCGCCGGCTGCAACCCGTGCTGCAGACTCGCGCGCTGAGGCCCGCTCCAACACGTAGCGCGCTTCGGGGAAGTTGTACTTCACCGCTCCGGCGAGATCGGCGTGGCCAGGGCGTGGTGAAGCGACGCGCTTGTGCTTCGTTGGATCGCCCTCTTCGACGGGAAGCGCTTCGGTCCAGTTCTGCCAATCTTTGTTGGCCAGCAGCAACGCAATCGGCGAACCGATCGTCTTGCCATGACGCACCCCGCTGAGAATGTGGGCCGTGTCGCGTTCGATCTTCATGCGCCCGCCGCGGCCGTAGCCTTGCTGGCGTCGCCAGAGCTCGCGATTGACGAACTCGATGTCGACGGCCACACCAGCAGGCATGCCCGAGAGCGTTGCTATGAGCGCCTCACCGTGTGACTCACCGGCTGTGGAAAAGCGAAGCATGAGGAAGGGAGATTGTAGATAGAGTGATTAGCAATTAGCAATTAGCAATTGGGCCCCGGCACGGGAATGCGCCTCGTTTTAACGCTGGTTGCCTGGTTCGACCACCAGGCGCTCCTCGGCAAACGCTTTATCTTCTTCCATCGTGCCGGCGAGTGCGAACGAATTCGTCTGCATGGCCTTGCCGTTCTCGACCGCGGTGATTACGTACGAGCAGCCGATCCAGTGGGCTTCTTCGAGATCTGTGCGCGACCAAACCGCGGCGTGGTCAGGATGCGAGTGGTAGAAGCCGACCACCTCGAGGTCACGCTCACGGGCGTCGCGTTGGGCGCGTATCAGTTCGCGAGGATCGATTTCGTAATGGGTTTGCGGCGCGTCCTCGCGAGCGTTTGTGCACCGGATGACCGCGTGAACGAAGCGGCTGTCGCCTTCGACCCTACCGAGCAGGATGCCGCAGCATTCGTGCGGATAGGACTCTTCCCCGTGGCGGCGTAGAGCGTCGTAATCGGAAAACGCGATCTTCAGCATGCTCGTGGCGAACCGCAGATCCCTCGGTTCCGGCCCCACAACAAGGCCGTCCCTTCGGAATGAAAATGTCATTCTAGTCATGGTTGTGTCCGCTGTGATGGCAATTTGATTCCAGCTAGTGCTGTGCGTCCACCAGGGGCGTCGCACTGCACGTCGGGCCTGCGGGCGTGTAGTTGGACTTGTTCTGCTGGAAACACCAGTTCACCAGTTCGCGCGAGAATTCATTCACCACGCTGGGCGCAACATCCGATTCCTTGATGTCTTTGAACTGGAAAGTAACCGTGCCATCGGGTTCGACTGTCGCCAGCAGATAGCCATAGACGTCGGTTCTCGCAATTCTTGATTGATCAAGATTCAACGGCAACCGATAGCGCACGGCGCCTGCGCTGCCCATGATCCAGCCGTCGAGGAGATCGTCTTTGTGGCAGGCGGTGTTGTACACGTTGCTCATCACGAAATGCGAATGGCTGGCGAGCACATAAACCTTCTTCCCAGTGTTCTTACGGAAGGCGGAGAACTGCGCGTAGACCTTGCGCCCGGTGAGTTGTTCTTGCGCCGAATCGTTCATGCTGTGTCCGGCGGAGGAGCTGTCGGGCAGCGCGGCGTGCATGCCGAGAACGACGGCCTTGACTGCATCATTCTTCGCGTCATCCGCCAGAACCTTCTTGAACCAGGACATTTGCGCGTCGTCGAACATGTCGGCCGAAGCATTATCCATGCTGATGAAGTCGACGCCGTGCTGGATCCAGTGAGAATAGGTTTTCAACTCGTGATCGGCGGGATTATCTGCAAGACGCTGGCGGTGCAGGACGGGCTGGTCGAGCCAGTCGGCAAATTGCGCGATGTAGCGCCGGCGAGTCATGGGCTTCACCAGTTCGTGATTACCGATTGCCAGAAAAACCGGAAGATCGCCAAAGGGCACAAGCTGATGCTGGATGAAGTCGGGCCAGGCGTCGGTGTAATAGCGTGTGATGCTGGCTTGCGGATGAGTCTTGCGATAGTCCTCATCGAAGTTGGACATGGCACGATAGTCGCCCAGATGCCAGTAGAACTCCGCGTCGTCCGCACGAACGCCGGCGGCGATGGCGGGCATGACGATATCGCCGCAGTTGCGTGAGTCTCCGGAGATGGCAAACTTCCATGTGCCGCCCGGAGATGAGGGTTTCTCGCCTGCGATCGCCGATATCGAGAGGATGAGGATGACTGCTGGAATGACTATGCGGCGCAGATTTCGCGCAGCACTAAGAATCGTCGACATGAGCTCCCCAGATGCCTGATCATAATGGACTCGTTCGGGCGGGGCAATGCGTCGCCTCCAGGTCGCAAAAAAGGCGAGAGTGCGGGCACGCGTGGATCCGGGTCAGTCCAAAAGATGGCCGAACCCCGGGGCAAAGTCTTGTTGTGTAGCGCCGACTTCCAGATCGTCGCTGCATTGCTATTACAGCGCTAAGTGGATAAGCTGCTGCCTAGTTGTCCGAGCCCTCGGAGGTCGTAATGTCGCGGTCTGCTCGTCTTCTCGCGTTCTGCCTGGTGGTCTTCTGCGCGTTGTCTGTTCTTGCTTCCGCCAAGCAGGAGGCGGCGAAGGGCGACGAGGCGCGGTTGAAGGGCGCGTATCGCTTCGCGCGGGGCGGATGGGTGTACGTGCACCTGGAAGGAGCGCCTGCCGACATCGGCTATCAGCACGGCTACCTGCTCGCGCCGGAGATCGAAGAGGGCTTCCGCGTGGTGCAGTTCAAAGACGTCCATCGCACACAGCGCGACTGGGCCTTCTATCGCGCAACTGCGCAAAACGTCCTCTGGCCGCATATCGATCAGGAATATCAGCAGGAACTGCAAGGCATCGCCGACGGCCTGAAGGCACGCGGCTCCTCGATAGACGTGTGGGACGTGGTCGCGCTCAACGCGATGGAGGAAGTTCCCGACTATTACGTTCCCATGCTTGACAAGCAGCAGAAGAGCGCGAGCGCTCCCAACCTGAAACCTCCGGGCAATTGCAGCGCCTTCGTGGCTACAGGATCGTGGACCAAAGATCACAAGCCTGTCATCGCGCACAGTAACTGGACCGACTACGCGACTGGCAAGCGCTGGACCATCATCTTCGACATCGTTCCCACCCACGGCTATCACATGCTGACCGACGGCTTTCCGGGAATCATCGTCAGCGATGATGATTTCGCCATAAACTCGGCGGGCCTGATGGTGACAGAGACCACGATCGCCGGCTTCTATGGCTTCGATCCCAACGGCAAGCCCGAGTTCGTGCGTGCGCGCAAGGCGATTCAGTATGCGAACTCGATCGATCAGTACGTCAAGATCATGAGCGAAGCCGACAACGGCGGCTATGCCAACGATTGGCTGCTGGCTGACAATAAGACGGGAGAGGTTGCGCGCTTCGAGGACGGGCTCAAGGTGCATCGCGTGTGGCGAACCGAAGACGGCTACTACGTGGGCGCGAACTTTCCCAGCGATCCGGAGCTGACCAAAAGCGAGACCGACTTCGATCCCGCGGACATGTCCAGTTCACCGAACGCGCGGCATAACCGCTGGAAGCAGCTGATGCCTGCTAACAAGGGGCGGATCGACGTCGCGCTGGGCGAGACGTTTCTTGCCGATCATTGGGACACGTACGAAAGCAAAGAAACGCCGGACCGTCGTACGCTGTGCGGGCACGGCGACACCTCGCCATTCAGCGAGCGAGTGTGGGACGATCCGCCATACAACCCCGGCGGAGCGGTCACCGCGCAGGCCGCCGATAGCACCATGGCGAAGAACATGATGCTCCAGGCGCGAGCGGGACATCCCTGCGGCGAGGACTTCATCGCCGATACTTTCCTCAAGCAGCATCCGGAATACGACTGGCAGCGGCCCATCCTTGTCGACATGAAAGGCAACCCCTGGACCGGCTTCAAGTCCGGGGATAAGCAGTAACGCGGCGCCACAAAGCCGTCGAAGAATATTTCGCAACTTACGTGTTACAACACGCATCCATTGTAGCCGAGCGGGGCGGCGACCGCCGGCCGCTCAGGAGGCACGCGTTGCGCAAGATACTTTCCACTCCAAACGATTTCCTGCTCACGCTGGTAAGGCTGGTGCTGGGCGCGGTTTTCTTCGCCCACGGCGCGCAGAAGATGCTGGGCTGGTTCGGCGGCTACGGCTTTCACGGCACCATGAATGCATTCACCCAATTCATGCACATTCCTGCTCCGCTGGCGTTCCTGGCCATTTGCGCGGAGTTCTTCGGCGGGCTAGGCCTGTTAGTCGGCCTGCTCAGCCGGATTGCGGCGTTCGGCATCATGTGCAACATGGTAGTCGCGATCGCCACCGTCCACCGTTTCAACGGCCTCTTCATGAATTGGACTGGCCAGCAGAAAGGCGAGGGCTTCGAGTATCACCTGCTGGCGCTTGCCATGTGCGTGGTGATCCTGATTCGGGGCGCGGGCGCGCTCTCGGTCGATCACGCCCTCAGCGGGTCCAAGCAATAAAAAGCCTCCGCCGTCAGCGGAGGCTTAAGATTCTTCCGCGGCGAAGTTACTTCTTCGCCGTCTCGGCTTTCGCGTACTTGCGGCGGAAGCGCTCGACACGTCCGGCCGTATCCACCAGCTTCTGCTTACCAGTAAAGAACGGGTGACAAGCGGAGCAGATTTCCACGTTGATGTCGCCCTTGTGGGTGGAACGGGTGAGAAACGTATTGCCGCACGCGCAATGCACGCGCACTTCATCGTAAGCGGGATGGATCGCTGCCTTCACGGAGACTCCTAACTCGTTAATTGCAAGCCCTTATCTTACCGGATTGCACGCTATCGCGGCAAACCGGAGGCGCTGGTGATTGATGCTGCCAACCCGCTGGAGGATTCATCGCCCGCCAGGAACTCGTCCGCCGGGGCGTAGTCAATAATTGTCAAAACTTTGTTGCAAGCCAATTTCACCATCCTGCAAGATTTCTTCTCCGGTCTATAATGTTTCGACTTTTGACTCGGGAGTACGCGGCCAGTTCCACCTTCCTGATGTCGTAGCCCGCCCTCCGTCCGAGCATTTCACGAGGAGAACGATGAAGTTTCTGCGAACCTTCGCTTTCGCGGCTTTGTGCGCCGCGGCAACCCTGGCTAGCGCGCAATCCTGGCAGCCGTTGACACACCAGCCCAGCTTCACCGCCGGTCACGCCATGCTGCTCACTGACGGCACCGTCCTGGTGCATCACGAGGACCCGAACGACGGCTTCTCCGACTGGTGGAAACTTACGCCAGACATCAATGGCAGCTACGTGAACGGCACCTGGTCGCAAGTGGCCTCATTGGCGTCGAACTACGGCCCGCTGTTCTTCGGCTCGGCGGTGCTGGCCGATGGCCGCGTCATCGTCGAAGGCGGCGAGCAGAACTTCAGCCAGTACGTGTGGACGAACATGGGCGCCCTCTACGATCCCATCGCCAACACCTGGACCAGTATGACTCCGCCGGCGGGATGGAGCAGGATCGGCGATGCGTCGAGCGTGGTGTTTTTCAACAAAAAATTCATGCTGGCCAATTGCTGCACCCGCCAGCAGGCTATTCTCGATCCCACGACGCTGACGTGGAGCTCGACCGGCACGAACAAATTCGACTCTAACGACGAGGAGGGCTGGACGCTGCTGCCCAGCGGCAAAGTGCTGACCGTAGACGCCTACGTCGACATGAATAATCCCAACGGGACCAACTCCGAACTCTACGATCCCGCCAGCGGCTCGTGGTCGAGCGCCGGCAGCACCATCGTTCAGCTGTGGGATTCGCACGGCTCCTACGAAGTAGGACCAGCCATGTTGCGGCCTGACGGCACCGTGTTTGCCACGGGAGCGAACGGCGCGGGCGCCGGTCACACGGCGACCTACACCCCGAGCACGGGCACCTGGACGCCAGGTCCGGATTTTCCCAATGGTCTCGACATCGCCGACGGTCCTGCTGCGCTGCTTCCGGACGGGAATGTGCTTCTCAGCGCCAGCCCGGGCATCTTTCAGAACAACACGTTCTTCTTCGAGTGGGACGGCAGCCAGCTGACCTCAGTTCCTCGCACGCCGAATTCGCCCAATAACTCGTCCTGGTATGGTCGCATGCTGGTGTTGCCGACGGGCCAGGTGCTCTACACCGACGGGAGCAATGACGTCGAGATCTATACGCCCACCGGAAGCCCGTACCCTGGGCTGACTCCCACGGCCATGCTGACCAATGCCGTAATCACGCGCGGCAGCTCCATCGTGCTCTTCGGCTTCAAGTTCAACGGCGCTTCACAGGCCAACGCCTACGGTGACGACGCGCAGGCCGCGACCAACTATCCCATCGTGCGCATTACTAACGTCGCGACGGGACATGTCTTCTATAGCCGCACGCACGATCACAGCACCATGGCGGTCGGATATTCCGGGCCGACCTACACCCACGTTGACATCCCGGCAAACATGGAAAGCGGGCAGAGTTATCTTGAGGTCGTAGTAAACGGGATTGCATCGCAACACTACAACATCGGCGTGAACTAGAAGCCTCCAGAGATCACTGGTAGCCTTGGATCAGTATGAGCAATACTCTGTCCGATTTTGGCGCTCCATACCTTGACGAAGTCTTCCGTGGGATGCGCGGGCACAAGCGACTGGCGGACGACGCCATCGCGCAGCTTACGGACGAGCAGTTCTTCGCCCAACCCGACCCGGAGTCGAATAGCGTCGCCGTGATTGTGAAGCACTTGGCCGGCAACTTCCGCTCGCGCTTCACGGACTTCCTCACCACCGACGGCGAGAAGCCCGACCGTCATCGCGACCAGGAGTTCGAGCTGACGCCGCAGAGCACGCGGAGCGAGCTGCTTGGCTGGTGGGAGCAGAATTGGCAGCTGCTGTTCGATACACTCCAGTCGCTTCGGCCTGAGGACCTCGAGCGGACCATTACCATCCGCGCGCAGCCGCATTCGGTGTTGCAGGCGCTGAACCGCGCAGCCGGGCACTGCGCTTATCACGTCGGGCAGATCACCTTCCTGGCTAAACACTGGAAAGGCGAAGAGTGGAAGTCGTTGAGCATTCCCAAGGGCCAGAGCGAGCAGGTGAACGCTGCAATGCGCGAGAAGTTTACGAAGGAATCGCGGTAAAGGAAAGCCCGCAGAAGCTGCGGGCTTTGCGGCGCTCGAGAGAACGGAGCCTTATTGCACCGGAATCGCGATCTCAGCGCGAATCATCATTTGCGTTCCGAGGTCCAGCTTGACTTCTTTTCCGGTGCTGGTCAGCACTGAGTCTTTGTCCATTTGCAGGTTGCGGATGCCGAGCACTCCCACGGATTGGGAGTTCAGCATGGGATGACTCCCCGTATCGCCAATCTGCATGCCCGGCCCCGACGCTGGCGCACCCATGGTGGACGATCCGCCGTGACCTGCCATCATTCCGGCGCCGCCTCCAACGCTGGTTTCCGGTCCCGAGCTTCCCAGGCTCGGACCCACCGCCTGCAGTACGCCCTTGAAGGGAATTTCTTTTTCCTTCGATACTTCGATCTTGTCGAACACGATACCGAGGGTCGAATCGGAATCACCCTTAGAGCGGGCTTTGGCCTGCGTGATATGTCCAATGACTTTGGTGCCGCTGGTAATCAGCAAACCGCTACGCGAGCGCATGGTGCCGCTGGTCTGGCAGATCACCTGGTCGCCATCCTTCATCTTCTTACTGTCCAGAGGTTTGATCAGCGAGACGCCGAAGGAGCCGCGAATCTCCGGTTCCGCCGCGGATGCGCTGGCACCCTGGGTCGAAGCTGACGCTGCGGGCGAACTCATTTGCGTGGAAGGCGCCGTGCCTTGAGCAAGACACACTGCCATGGTTAGCAGAATAAATACTACGAGCGTGCCTATCTCCCCAACTTTTCTCATACTCTCCTTCGCTTTCCTTGCCCCTTCCGGATGCAGTGCAAAAGCGTCCGATGAAGGAGCCAAAATACCATAACTCAAGTCACCAACCCTGTCAGTGACTACACCCGTGGAACAACAGTGCTGTTGAGCTTCGGGGACAATCCGCAGCTCGCAGTTCGACTTTCAGCCGGGGAGCGACGGCGCAGTGTTCCGGTAGTTCCTTGTTCCAAGATACGCTTAATTGCAGAACACTGACAAAGCTATGCTGAATCAGCAATGGAACTTGGGATAGCACGATTGTTCTCTTGCACAAAACTGTAAGTCAATAGTGGCCATGGCAAGACAAGGTATTTTTGTGCCGAATTACGATAAAGCTGGAGGCGCCGATAAGCTTCCTGGTTGCTGTTTCTTCGGCAATTCCGCTGCGAGTGCGATACCATAGGCGCTCAGCCTGCATTGTGGCGCTCCGATGCGGCTCACCAGGGCCCGATGAAGGATTTCTACATTTGCGATTGCGCGCGCGTCGAGAACCAGACCATCACCTCTTTCTTTGTCGTCGCCGTCAAGCAGGTGAAGTCGAAGAAAAGCGGCGAACTGTATCTGTCCCTTGTACTTGCCGATCGCAGCGGCCAGCTTCAGGCCAACATGTGGGACAACGTGAACGATGCCATCTCCGCCTTCGAGCAGGATGACTTTGTCAAAGTTAAAGGCGTCGTGCACAAGTACAACGGACGTTGGCAACTTACCGTCCACAAAATGCGCAAGCTGGGTGAGTCGGAGATCGACTACTCCGACTACCTCCCTAAAACTCCCAAGGACGTTGAGCAGCTCTGGCAGACCCTGTGTGGTTACATCGATAACCTTGAGAATCCCTGGTTGAAGTCGCTGCTGAAGGAGTTTTGCGCGGACGAAAAGCTGGTCTCGGCATATAAGAAAGCGCCCGCGGCCAAGACGCTGCATCATGCCTTCGTCGGCGGTTTGCTGGACCACGTAGTGTCGCTGTTCACGGTGTGCGATCTGGCTTCGCGAAACTACCCACAGGTCAATCGCGATCTGCTGCTCACGGGCGCGTTTCTGCACGACATCGGCAAGCTGCACGAGCTTACGTATCAGCGCTCTATTGCCTATACGACCAAGGGACAGCTTCTTGGCCACATGATCATCGAGCTGGAGATGTTGCACGACAAGATCAAACTCGTACCTGGCTTTCCGGAGGAGCTGAAGGTCCTGCTTGAACACCTCATCATCAGCCATCACGGCGAGTATGAGTTCGGTTCGCCCAAGCTGCCAATGTTCCCCGAGGCGCTGATGCTGCACTATCTCGACGATCTCGACTCCAAGATGGAAAGCATGCGCGCGCAGTTCGAGCGCGAAGCTGAGCTGGATACTCCGTGGACCAGCTACAATGCCTCACTCGCGCGGCCGCTGCTGAACACCAAAAAGTTTCTGGAGAAGGGGCTGGCGGGGTCGCGACTCGTAGAGGTGAGCAAGGCTACAGCCGCCGTCGCCGCCGCGAGTTCCTCAGCGCCACCGCAAACGGAAGATCAACCTGGCGAAGACTCGAGCAACGGCGACCTCTCGCCGGAGCAGCCCCAGGCTTCGGGCGCCGACGAGAAATCCGTATCCTCCCCGTTTGAAGCTCTGCAGCGCAAATTCGAGTCGCACAAGGTCACGCCCATCGCTGACAAGCCGCACTAGATCTCGCTCTCCAGCAGGGCGTCAACATTCGCTTCCGGCAAACGAGGTCTCCTCCAGGACATCTCTATAGCCACAGCAGGACGCTGGCCGACGTACTCTGACACAATCGTCTCATGCTCGATGCGACGAAATTTGAGTGGTTGTCTTTCGACTGTTACGGCACGCTCATCGATTGGGAATCCGGCATTGTCAGCTATCTTCTGCCGCTTCTACATGCTAAGGGTCGGAAACTTAGTGACACCGACGTTCTCCGGCTCTACTCGGAGTTCGAACCACAGGAGCAGGCCGGGAACTATCGTGCCTATCGCGATGTTCTCGCGAGCGTGGTCCGGGATTTCGCGCGCGAGCTGCGTTTCGATGTAACCGCTTCCGAGGCAGGTGGACTGGCTGACTCCATTCGCAACTGGCTGCCCTTTGCCGACACTGTCTCGGGCTTGCGCCGCCTGCATTCGAAATACAAGCTGGCGATCCTGTCGAATATTGACGACGACCTGTTCGCGTACTCAGCGGCCAGGCTACAGTTGACCTTCGATTGTGTCGTGACTGCACAGCAGGCGAGGAGCTATAAGCCTTCGCTGCGGAATTTCGAACTGCTGCTGGAGCGCGTCGGGGCGTCGCAGGATCGCCTTCTTCATGTCGCCGAAAGCTTGTACCACGATGTAGCGCCCGCCCGCTCCCTGGGCATCGCAACAGCATGGGTGAATCGGAGGCAAGGAAAAGCCGCGGCCGCGAGCAGGTTGGCCGACACGCATCCGGATCTGGAAGTTCCGGATATCGCGGCCCTGGCTGAGCTTACCGGTTGTTAAAGTGTCGGAACTTTGTTTAAACAGAGCACGCTACTCTTCGCGCGTGCAAATAGTAACGGTTCACCCTAAGATCCTTGAAGCTACGGCGACGCGCGACTCTCGTATATTCAGGACAGTTCTCTTATGATGATCGTCGTTGTCTTCTCTTGATGCGAACATCGAAACGCAAGCCGAATAAGCTTTCCCACTACGACAGCGCGGGACGCGCTTCCATGGTTGACATCTCTGCCAAGCAGCCGACGGTGCGCGAAGCTCGCGCGAGCGCTTTCGTAGCTATGCGCGGTGAGGTCATCCGGGCCCTGCCGCAAAATCCAAAAGGCGATCCATTGGAGGTTGCGCGGGTAGCGGGAATCTTGGCGGCGAAGCGCACGGCCGAGATCATCCCGATGTGCCATCCCATTCCGCTTAGCAAAGTTGAGGTCGAAGCCGAAGTGCAAAAGGATGGAGTGGCCATCCGTACGCTGGCGCGAACCACGGCGCCTACCGGAGTGGAGATGGAAGCCCTCGTGGCGGCTTCCGTCGCAGCTCTCACGGTGTATGACATGTGCAAAGCGCTCGATAAAGCTATCGAGATCCGGGAAGTTGTTTTGCTCAGCAAATCCGGTGGCAAGAGCGGCGATTACAAAAGGCCGCAGCGATGAAAACTGCGGCAGTCCTCACCATCAGCGATTCCTCCTCGCGCGGCGAGCGCGTCGACCGCTCCGGCCCGGCCACCGCCGAACTGCTGCGCCAGTACGGCTTTGACGTGAAGCACCAGGAGATTGTTCCCGACGATCAATCAACGATCGAGTCGGCACTAGTCCGCATCGCAGGACAAGTGCGGCTGGTAGTCACAACCGGCGGCACCGGCCTCGCCGAGCGCGATGTGACACCGGAAGCAACGCGCGCTGTCTGCTCGAAACTGATCGATGGCATACCCGAACGAATGCGCTCTGCTGGTCTGGCGTACACCCGCTTTTCTCTTCTAAGCCGCGGCGTCTGCGGCGTGCGAGGCGGCACGCTCATCCTGAATCTCCCTGGCAGCCCTAGTGCCGCGGTCGAATCCTTGCAGGCCGTCATCGATGTCCTGCCCCACGCGTTGGAACTCCTCGCGGGCAAGACCGAGCATGGAGATTAAGGGAAGGGCTTAAAACTGTCCGGATTAGTTATGTTCACGTCTGTTCACAACGGTAATCACAGACTTCTCTAGTGAATGCTGGTAGATTATGGCCGAAGTCCCGATGAATGAAGCAGATACACAGGTGAAAGCGCAGAGAAGCTGGTTGCGAAAGAATTGGAAGCCAGCACTCGTTATTTGGCTCGCAGTATGTGCCTCCGGCGCAGTCTTAGGATTCGCCGTTGCGTTCTTCGAGTCGAGTAGTTCCGAAATAACCAGCAAGGCACTTGCAACAGCAGAGCGAAATCCACTGCTTTCAGATCGGCTTGGGTCACCGTTGCATAAAGGCTGGTTGTTGTCTGGAAGCGTTGAAACAACACCAGCCTCCGGACACGCCGAATTGGCAATCCCTGTATCTGGACCAAAAGGAAGTGGCACCCTGTACGTTGAGGCGCACAAACAAGCTGGGCTTTGGAAGATTGACCTGCTTCAATTCGGGGCCAAAGAAAGCGATGAACGAACTGACCTCCTTTCGACGACGCCACATGCTTCCCAAGCCCCCTGAATACTCACTTGTTGTAACAGCGCGATGTCGAAACTAACCGCTCGCCCAGCTCCCAATCATTTACGATAGCCACTTGGATCCCGTCACTCATCTGCTGACCGGCGCGTGCATGGGGCGCGCCGGATTCAACCGCAAAAGTGCGCTGGCCACCGTGACCATGGTGCTTGCCGCCGAGGCTGCGGACATTGACGTTGTCTGGGGACTGAAAGGCTCCATCCCGGCGCTGCAGCATCATCGCGGTATTACTCACAGCTTCGTTGGCGTGCCGTTCATAGCGGCCGCGATAGTGGGAGCTGTATATCTGGGACACCGTATTCGCTGGCACCGAAGCGCGAAATCGGTCAGCTCTCCGGGGGACCCCCCGATTCGTTGGGGCTTTCTATACTTCTGCGCGCTGCTGGCCGCCCTCAGCCATCTTCTCCTCGATTACACCACTGCGTACGGCATCCGCCTCTTCGAGCCGTTTGACTACCGCTGGTATTCATGGGACATCGTCTCGATCATCGAGCCGTTAATGTTGCTGGCCCTGATCGGAGGTTTGACGGTGCCGGCCTTCCTGGGCCTGATCAGCCGCGAGGTTGGGGCGCGCAGCAAGGGGCCACGTGGTCGCGCTGCCGCCATCATTGCGCTGATCATGGTGGCGGTGATCTGGGGTGTGCGCGATTACCAGCATCGCCGCGCGCTGAATGCGATGAACTCTTTCCTCTACAACAACACCGACCCGATTCGTCTCGCCGCCTACCCCTACATGATCAATCCATTTCGCTGGCATGGCGTGGTCGAGACGCGGGACTTCTTCGAGAGCGTTCCCGTGAACTCACTCACTCCCGATGTAGACTCCGAGCACGGCATTCTGTACTACAAGCCTGTAGAGACGCCAGCGATCAGCGCGGCAAAGGCGTCCTATCTCGGACGTGTGTATCTCGACTGGGCGGCATTCCCGTTTGTCCGCCAGCAAAATCTGACAAGCGATCCCGCTGGCTACCTGGAGGAGTTTCAGGACCTTCGCTACACGTATCCCTCGACCGTAGGGAAGCCACCACTCAGCGGCTTTGTCCTGCTCAACGACGAGCTGCGCATTCTCGAACAAGGTATGAACTCCAGCCGCTCAGCTGCGGTGCGGCGGATGCAAGATGCCTTCGGCAGGCGCTAGGCTCGCCTTTTTTGAGCTTGGCGCTCGATGGCTGTCTGCGTATCATCGTTGCCAATCATGACGGAGATCGACCTAAACCAGCAGTGGCGCGAACTGCAGGAGTCTTACTCTGCAATGAGCGATGAGGAGCTGCAGACTATCGCCGACGACAGCTACGATCTGACCGACGTTGCGAAACAGGCCCTGCAAGCGGAAATCTCCCGCCGTCATTTGAAGATTGAATTGCAGCAGCGGGCGCCGGAAGCGGAAGAAGAAGAAAAGCCGCCGGAGGGATATCCGCCAGGATTCAATCCCGAGGACTGGGGCCTGACCAACTTCTCATACGTGAATGACCCAGAGCGGGCGCGCAAGATCAAAGAATGCTTCGATGAAGCCGGCATCCCCTCGTATTTCGGACCCGACCTTGTGGACGACGTCCGGCTGCTGCCTTCGTCCTTCCAAGGTTCGCTGCAGGTGAAGGTCAGAGAGGTCGACTTGAACCGCGCTCGCGCCGTCATGAAAAACTGCTCCCCTGAACCTGAGGACGATGACGTAGAGATACCCGACTACAGTGGGCACTGTCCAAAATGCCACTCGACAGAGATCGTCCTCCAGGGGCTCGACGAGCCGGTTGAGGGGTCTGCAACAGCGCCAAAGTTCACCTGGAGTTGCGATGCTTGCGGCCATCAGTGGAAAGACGACGGGATCGAGTCGGAAACGTAGCGCCCTTGAGCTTTGTTTTACCTATGCCGGCGATACGGATCTCCGGCTTGAGCGTTTTGCGCGTAGCCGCCATATCCACCAGCCGATCAGCGCGGCTGCGGCAACTGACGCGATCACATAGCGGATGTGATGGTGAATGAGGCCGCCGGCGAAGCCGATAATTTGCGGACCGTAGCGGATCACGATCAGCGACACAACGCTGAACCGCAGCAGCCTGCCTAAGAAGATCGCGCCCAGAAAATGCCAGAAGTTCATCTCTGCCACGCCGGCCGAGAGCACAAAAAGCTTAAACGGCGTCGGCGGCGGCAGCATGGAAGGAAGCATGACCGCCCAGAATTCGTGGCGCTCGAACGATGCTTTGATCTTGTTAAAGCGCTTCTCCCCGATCCTCTTGACGACCAGCACCTCTCCGCCCTTGTAGCCGATGACGTAGATCACGATGCTACCCAGGGCCGAGCCCGCAGCTCCCATCGCCGCATATAAAAGAAACCACTTGGGCTGGCTGTAGGAATAGCCCGCGACAATGGCGTCCAGCGGCATGCCCAGGAATGCCGCGTCCACAGCGGCAAATGCCATCACGCCCCAGACGCCGAGCGGCTTCAGCACCCCGAGTATCAGCAGACTCCATTTGTTGAGGAGATGTTTCAAGCAGTGGCTAGTGATTAGTGGCTAGTGGCCAGTCCCATTCGTGTGATGGCAACTCATGATTGTACGCGAGATGCGACGGGCGAGGAGATGCTCAGCTGTCAGGCAGGGGTTTCCCTTCGATGCGAGCCGTCTCTGCTAGCCACTAGCCACTAGCCACTGGCCACTAGCCACTTGCATAATTGTTCCATGCCTTCCGGCAGCAAAGACTTGCCCCACAAAATCGAAGCCCTGCGCGAAAAAATCCGCCATCACGAGCACCGCTACTACGTTCTAGACGATCCCGAGATCAGCGATGCCGAATTCGATCGCCTGATGGACGAGCTGATCGAGCTGGAGTCGAAGCACCCCGAGCTGATCACGCCCGACTCTCCCACCCAGCGCGTTGGCGGTCAGGTCAGCGGCCAGTTCGCCAGCGTGCGCCATTCGACTGCCATGCTCTCGCTCGCCAAGACCACCAGCGAAGCCGAGCTTCGCGACTGGGAACGCCGCATCCATACTCTTACCGGCGAGACCAAGGTCGATTACGTCTGCGAGCTCAAGCTCGACGGCATGTCGATGGCCCTGCGCTTCGACGCCGGACAGCTCTCGCTGGGCATCACCCGCGGCAACGGCACGGAAGGCGAGGATGTCACCGCCAACGTCCGCACCATCCGCAGCATTCCCCTCAACATCTCCGCGCAGAAGCTGAAAAGCGCGGGCCTTCCAAAGGCCTTCGAAGTGCGCGGCGAACTGCTGATGCCTACCACATCGTTCGCGCGCATGAACGACGAGCAGGAGCAGAAGGGCCTTGCCAAGTTTGCCAATCCGCGCAACGCCACCGCCGGCACCGTCAGGCAACTCGACCCGCGCATCACCGCCTCGCGTCGCCTTGACTTCTTTGCCTATGGCCTGCTCGTCGGCGGCCACACCATCTTCGACCGCCACTCCGCCGCGCTGAAGACGCTCGAAGCCGCCGGCTTCAAGGTCAATCCCAATCACCGGCTGGTGCACAGCATCGACGAAGTCTGGAAGTTCATCTCCGAGTGGGAAGCCGAGCGCGACTCGCTGCCTTACGAGACAGACGGCATCGTCGTCAAAGTCGACCGTATCGCCTTGCAGCAGGAACTCGGCTTCACCGGCAAAGCCCCGCGCTGGGCCATCGCCTTCAAGTATGCCGCTCACTCCGCCGAGACGCAGATCGAAGACATCCAGGTGCAGGTCGGCCGCACCGGCAAGCTCACCCCCGTCGCCTGGCTCAAGCCCGTGCCCATCGGCGGCACCACCGTCAGCCGGGCCACGCTGCACAACATGGACGAGATCGAGCGTCTAGGTGTCCGCATCGGCGACTGGGTGCTGGTGGAACGAGGCGGCGACGTCATCCCCAAAGTTGTAGAGGTGTTGAAGGACCGCCGGCCGCGCAATACTCGGGAGTTCCACATGCCCGAGCGCTGTCCCGTCTGTGGCGGCCACGTCGTCCGCGCCGAGGGCGAGGCCGATCACCGCTGCGTCAATGCGAATTGTCCTGCGAAGCTGCGCGAAACGATTCGCCACTTCGCCTCGCGCGGCGTGCTCGACATCGAAGGCATGGGCGACTCGCTGGTCAACCAGCTGGTCGAGACTGGCATGGTCAAAGATGTCGCCGACATCTACGGCCTCACGGAAGAAAAGCTGCTGAAGCTCGAGCGCATGGGCAAGAAGTCGGCCGACAACGTCCTCAATGAGATCGCAAGGTCTAAGACCGCTCCGCTGGACCGCGTGATCTACGGCCTTGGGATTCGCTTCGTCGGCGAGCGAACCGCACAATTTCTCGCCGAGCACTTCGGCTCTATCGACGCCCTCATGAAGGCCAGCGAGACGGAGCTGCAAGAGGTAAACGAGATCGGTCCGCGCGTCTCGGCGGCCATCCGCGAATTCTTTGACGAGCCCAAGAATGTCGCGCTTGTAAAGCGGCTGAAGGAAGCAAAGCTGCAGTTCACCGGCGAGAAGCGACAGCGCGGTACCACGCTCGCCGGTAAGACCTTCGTGCTCACCGGAACTTTGGCAAACTACACGCGCGACGAAGCCAAGAAACTGATCGAGGACGCGGGAGGAAAAGTCGCCGGCTCGGTCAGCAAGAAGACGGACTACGTCGTTGCAGGAGCCGAGGCCGGCTCCAAGCTGGACAAGGCGCGCGAACTCGGCGTCAGCGTGGTCGGCGAAAAAGAAATGGAACAATTAGTGAAAAGTTAGTGCATACCGGCTGCGAATTGAGCTATCATCTTTCGGTCTCTCAGTTGTAGGGCCCTAATGTCGACGAGCCACTTCGGAACAGCATCAATTGTAGTCACTCAAGATGGGATCACGTCCTTTGCATCAGCGCTTTTGAATGCACAGGAATACGAGATCTTTGTGGACGACCAGAGAATCGGCGTCCTGAACGGCTATCACTCACGTAGAACCTGCAGCGTCTCGCCAGGGACGCACGCGATTTACGTGCGAGCTTACGCGCGCAACAGCACCAGCCTGGTCCGCCCTTTCGGTTACAGTCAAAACATCGCTGTAGATCTCTATCCCGGGGAAACCAAGCATTTTTCCTGCGGCATAGCGAAAGGCTCTGCGTTACGTAGAATGCTGATCTTTGCGGGTGCTCTGATCACCATTTTGCTTTTCGCCGGGTTTGGTCCGGTTACTGACATACCGAGCCATATGCGCCATGAATACAGTGCCATCGCCGCGTTTCTGACTCTGGCGACCGCCTGGATCGGCCGTTCCCCTATTCCCGGAGCAAGCATTTATCTTCGGGAGGACGGGGGAGGAGAGTTGTTGAGCAAGGCGGCGTAAGCCTGGCGTGGCAGGTTGTATTGATCGTTGCGTGCAGTCAGCACGCCTCGAACAGATACAGCTGCGTCAAAGCCGCAGGTAGGAGTTTGGCTCTTTCTCGCGAGCGCTGATTCCTTCCGGCAACCGGCCGCCATTGTAGTCAGCCATGCGGTTCTTCCACTTCAGAAATTCGGTGATGGTCTGAGGCTCAATCCTCACCTCGACGCGTCGCAGGCTGGCGAGTAGCAGGTTCATCTCTTTCATCAGGCCGAGACCCGTCCGGAGATCAGCTCTTCCCGGCTTCACAATGAGCTGCACCTCGCGGCCTCTGCATTCCAACAAGCCCCAATGCTTCGGCAGTTCGTCGGCTGAAATCATCCCCGCAGGCGCCATGTACAGCCGCTTGCTCCCCAGGCCTTCCTGCGGCCGGAGGCGACAGGGTTTATTGGCGTCGGTCAGGAAATCGGCACGCGAGACTTTGCACTCCACCAGCACCGACTGGCAAGATGCCTTCCAGCCAATTACGTCGGGCACTTCCCCAGTCGCGCAATACTGCTCGGAGAGAACGATGCCGCATCCATACTTGTGGCGCAGCCATTCGGCAGCACGAGCGACCAGCTGAGCATGTTTTTTCTCCGAAGAAATTGGCGGCACGATTTGGTTGTAACTCGAAATCATCGCCGGCGGGAGTGCCTGAGGAGTGGCCGCCCCAGCATTTCGTGTAATATCGAAGATTCGCATGGGATGGATGATCGAGGCTGAGAACGTCCGCAAGACCTACCGCATCGGCAAAGTCGACGTGCAGGCGCTCCGCGGTGTATCCCTTCAAGTAGGCAAAGGAGAGTTCGTCACCATCGTCGGCCCCTCCGGGAGCGGCAAGTCGACGCTCTTCTACATCCTGGGCGGCCTTACGCACGCCGATTCGGGCAGTGTGATCATTGATGGGGTCAACTTTACGGCGATGGCGGATTCCGATCGTACCCGCCTGCGCCGCAGCAAAATCGGTTTTGTCTTCCAGAAGTTTAATCTCCTGCCGACGCTTTCGGCCGAAGGTAACATCGAGATTGCACGGGACATTTCCGGACATCGCGACGGCGGCGCCGATCGTGAGCGCATCGAGCGCGTCACGAGTCTGCTGGGGATCAATAAGCGTCTGGAGCACCGCCCGGCCGAATTGAGCGGCGGCGAGCAGCAGCGAGTGGCCCTCGCCCGCGCCCTCATCAATCAGCCTGCCATCGTGCTGGCCGATGAGCCTACCGGCAATCTCGACTCGGAGAATTCGGAGATCGTCCTGAACATGCTTCGCCAGTCCAACAAAGAGCTGGGTCAGACGGTGCTGATGATTACCCACAATCCCGAGGCGGCCACATACGGCGACCGCATCATCCACATGCGCGATGGGTCGATCGTGCCTCCGGAAAAGGACCCGCAATGGAGCCACGCTCATGACTGAAGACATGCGCACGCCGATTCTGCCCGGCAAGGGCGCATCCGATTACGAGCGCTATCTGCGCACAGACGAGTTGCTCGCTTTGCAGAAGCCGCCGGAAGAAATGCTGCATCCCGACGAGCTGACGTTTCAGGTGACACATCAGGCTTCCGAGCTGCTGATGAAAGGCGCGGCATGGGAGCTGGATCGCGCACGGCAATGCATCATCGAGGGCGATTTCAAGAATGCTGCGCGCCTGCTGCGACGAGCAAACAAGATGCTGGTGCATCCGCTGCGTATGCTGTCGATCTTGGAGACGATCACGCCCTACGAGTATCACGTCATCCGCGCGGGACTGGGACACGGCAGCGGCTTGGATTCTCCGGGGTTCCTCGCGCTCTTGCACATCTCGCCGCGGCTGGGCGAAGCCTTTTTTGACCAAGTCAGCAAGGCCGGCCTTAGCCTTGAAGATCTATACCGTCGTCATAAAGAATTCTTCGAACTGCATGAGATTGCCGAAGAGCTGCTCGACTACGATGAGCAGGTTCAGCTCTTTCGTTATGCCCATTTGAAGCTCGCCCAACGCATCATTGGCGGCGGCGTAGTTGGGACGATGGGCACCCCCGTCGAGGTCCTCAAGCAGCGCATGGAATTTCCGCTCTATCGCGCGCTATGGGACGTGCGCAACGAGATCACCTCGCGCGTGAACGCCGATCACGCCACCGGCCACGGCGGCGTGTACTAGTTGCCGATCTCGCCTGCGAGTGTCGTGCTAGTCTGACGCGGTGAAGATTCGCTTGGACAAACTGCTCGTTGAGCGCGAACTGGTGCCCTCTCGCGAGCGCGCCCAAGCGCTGATCCTCGCCGGCCGCGTCCTGGTCAACGAGCAGAAACAAGCAAAATCCGGCGCACCCATCGACAGCGACGCCAGCGTCCGCATTCTCGGCGATGATCTACCCTTCGTCAGCCGAGGCGGCCTCAAACTGGCGCACGCTCTGAAACATTGGAAGATCCATGTGGACGGCACAACCTGTCTCGACATCGGCGCGTCGACGGGCGGATTTACCGACTGCCTCTTGCAGGCCGGCGCTGCGCAGGTAATCGCGATCGATACCGGCTACGGCCAGATCGACGCGAAGCTCCGTAATGATCCTCGCGTGCGCCTGCTGGAAAAAACCAACGCGCGCTATCTCACTGCTGAGCAGATGTGGGCGGGTACAACGCCCGCGCCGATTAGTTTTGTGGCAATGGATGTCTCGTTTATCTCGGCGACCATCGTCCTGCCTGCGGTCCTGGACGCGGTTCGCGCGTCATCGGATGACTTCGAGCTTGTCGTGCTTGTAAAGCCTCAATTCGAAGTCGGCCGCGAGCATGTGGGCAAAGGCGGCATCGTGCGAGATCAAGCGCTACAGCAGCAAGCAGTCACGAAAGTCCTCCGTGCAGTCGAGCAGCTGGGAGGCTCCGAAATCGAGGTCACCGAATCGCCGATCCTCGGCACAGAAGGCAATCGCGAATTCCTGCTGCGCGCCCACTTTTCGCCTCTACAGCCACAGCAATGATCGCCGCGTTACACTAATTGTTCGTCATCTCATGAAATCGGCCGCCATTATCTCGAAACCCTCGAAGCCTGAGTTAGCCGGCATGTTGCCGGAGTTGCTGCAGTGGTTCCGGCAGCGTGAATACAAGCTCTACCTCGATCAGGAAACGGCGCAGTACGTCGATGGTGAGCAAGTGGTTGCACGCAGCAACATGGGCGAGAAGCATCCGGACTTCGCTCTTGTGCTGGGCGGCGATGGAACGTTGCTGTCAGCTGCCCGCGCCGTCGCGCATGAAGGCGTTCCCATCCTGGCGGTGAATTTGGGTTCGCTCGGATTCCTGACCGAAGTGCCTCTCAACGAGATGTATTCCACGCTGGAAGCGGTCGACGCAGGCGACTGCCCGGTGGAGGAGCGTGCCGTCCTGGACTGCACAGCGTATCGCGGCAATGACATTCTCGCCCACCACTTCGCATTGAATGACGTGGTGGTGAACAAGAGCGCCATCTCGCGCCTGGTGGATTTCGATTTGCTGATCGACGGCGCGTTTGTTTTTAATTACAAGGCTGATGGCGTGATCGTTGCCACGCCGACGGGATCGACAGCATATTCACTTGCTGCCGGCGGTCCCGTGCTGATGCCCAGCGTCACTTCCTTCGTGGTGACACCGGTTTGCCCGCATGCGCTCACCCATCGTCCGCTGGTGGTTACCGATAAGGCGCAGATTGAATTGCGCGTAGAAACCGGCGCGGAAGAGGCCTACCTCAGCATCGACGGTCAGGTCGGAGTACCCGTCGCACAGGGCGATCGCATATTGTGCAAGCGTGCGGCACACACGGTAAAGCTCATGCGCGTACGGCGTACGTTCTTCGAAGTGCTGCGCAATAAGCTGAAATGGGGCCAGAGGTAGATTGAGACGCCAGTCCGTAGCCAGTGCGCCCAATCGCCCAGGCTGGTCGTCGATTGCATCCGGTAGGTAAGCGAAGTGGCCGATCAGCGCTCTAGGGGCAACAGATATGCAGGGTTGTTCCTGAACGCGGAGCCAAACGCTTGCTCGTCCACCTGGCGCATGTCCCACGCGATCACGGAATTTGGCCTTAGCTGGAGCGTGATGTCATCCCATGCGGCGAAAACCGGGCCGACCCTTGGATCTGCCAGCGCCGCGTCGCTCAGGTATTTGCGATGAATCTCCGCATTGTATTTCTTAGATGACTCGCCGGTGAGGTTCTGGACCGTGCCCGCCACGGTGACTCCATAGGACGCAGCAGCGTCGCGAGAGTCGATCATCAGCGATGCGCGCGGACTGACCTGCACGTTTCGGGCTTTACGGCTGCTGGAAGCGGTGGCGACAAAGATGTCGGAGCCATCGAACCAATACCAGACCGCAACCATGTGGATGGAGGAGTCCGGATTGTTCGTGGCAAGAGAGGCGATATATCTGCCGGACAACAACTG
>DATFSK010000097.1:0-4071 GCA_035262645.1 Terriglobales bacterium | reverse complement strand
GTGGACATCGGCACCCGACACGTGGAGATCGTGATCCATATGCCGCGCGAAGGGAACGTTAATCTGCATACCGGCGACGGGCGCATCCGGCTGAGCAATTTCAAAGGCGATATGGATCTGGACACCAGTGATGGCTCGCAGGAAATTGACGGCGTCGATGGCTCGCTGCGCGCCCACTCGGGCGACGGCCACATCGAGGCCAGCGGCCGCTTCGACCGGCTCGACCTGAGCGCCGGCGATGGCCGCATCCAGGCGCGGGCGCTCGACGGCTCGGCCGTCGCCTCAGACTGGGAGTTGCACACCGGCGACGGCAGCGTCCAGCTGCAGGTGCCGGAGAGGCTGTCCGCCGATGTGGACCTGCACACCGGCGACGGCGGCATTAGGCTTGACCTGCCGCTGACCGTCGAAGGCAAGATGGGTGAAAAGAATATTCATGGCAAACTGAACGGCGGCGGAAACATGTTACGCATCCACACAGGCGACGGCTCCATCCGGCTGGAAAAATCGTAGCAGATCTGCCTAGGCAACCGCCTCTGGAAGCGGCCTGGCGTTAGTCTCCGCGCGCCCGCATTCGTCTCTTCGTGTAGTTGTAGTACGCTTATTCGAAGGTGTCTTGTACAAGGGTTGGGAAGGGCACGACTATGAGGCTGCGAGAGATTCCTGGAGACGGTGAGCCCCCTCCGAATCCCGGACGTGAAGCCCATGGCGTAAGCCATGCGTAAGACACCGTTAATAATCGAGCCCGTCGGGGAAGAGAAGTTTCTCACTCACACCGTTCCGGGGAGGCATGACATCGGCCGCCTTCCCGCATCTGAATCATGGATGAGACCAGTTTTAGGCTGCTCAGGACTATAAACTATGCGCCCCTTGTTAACCCTCTCGCTCCTGCTTGCCATCTTGCCGCCCACCGTGGCCCAAGACTCGCCGCGCCGCCTGCCGGTGCTGGACGTGACTTCGATGGACACCAGTGTCGATCCCTGCACCGACTTTTACACCTACTCGTGCGGCGGATGGATGAAGCGAAACCCGATTCCTCCCGATCAGACCAGCTGGACGGTGTCTTCCAAACTGGAAGATGACAACAAGCTGATTCTGCGCGACATTCTCGAGACCGCGGCCAAGCCCAACCCGAAGCGTGACACCACGAACCAGAAAATCGGCGACTATTACGCGGCTTGCATGGATGAGAAAACCATCGACGCAACCGGTGCGAAACCACTGCAAACGGCGTTGGATCGCATTGCCGGGTTGCGTTCCAAGACCGAACTCGCCGACCTTGCCGCTTCGATGGTCAACACGGGCGTGCTCTTCAGCTTCTCTTCCGACCAGGATTTCAAGAATTCGAGCGAGGTCATTGCCGAAGCCGACCAGGGCGGGCTCGGCCTTCCCGATCGCGACTATTACCTGAAAGACGACTCCAAGTCCGTCGAGCTGCGCCATGCCTACGTCGCGCACGTGGAGAAGATGTTCGAGTTGCTGGGCGACAAGCCGGACGTTGCCCGGTCGGAAGCCGACGCTGTTCTGCGCATTGAAACCTCGCTGGCGAAAGCCTCCCTCACCCGCGTGGAGCGGCGCGACCCGCAGCGGCTTTACCATCGCATGACCAGCGCGCAGTTGCAGACCTTAAGCCCGGCCTTCCCATGGAGGATCTACATGACCAAGGTTGGACTGCCGTCGGTCGAATCGCTCAATGTGGCCACGCCCGAGTTCTTCAAGGGAATGAACGCCGCCATCGAGGAGGAAAGCGTCGCCAGCTGGCAAGCCTACCTGCGCTGGCACCTGGCGAACGCCAACGCGGAATTTCTCTCCACCCCGTTTGTCAATGAAGATTTTGCTTTTTACGGAAAGACGCTGCGCGGTCAGGAGCAGCTCGAACCGCGCTGGAAGCGATGCGTCGGCTACGTGGACAACGACCTGGGAGAGGCGCTGGGCAAGGCCTTCGTCGACCGCACCTTCGGCCCCGAAGGCAAGCAGAGCGCCCTGGTGATGGTGAAGCAGATCGAAGCCGCCATGCAGCAAGACATCAATTCTCTCTCCTGGATGACGCCCGTGACCAAGCAGCATGCTCTGGAAAAGCTGCATGCCGTGGCGAACAAGATCGGCTATCCCGACAAGTGGCGGGACTACAGCTCAGTAACGATCTCTCCAGACGACGAAATGGGCAACGTGCTGCGGGCGCGGGTTTTCGAATTCAACCGCCAACTGGGGAAGATCGGCAAGCCGGTGGACCGCGGCGAATGGCAGATGACCCCGCCCACCGTCAACGCCTATTACGATCCGCAGAAGAACGACATCAACTTCCCTGCTGGCATTCTGCAGCCTCCGTTTTTCGATCCCAAGTCTGACGACGCGCCGAACTACGGGGATACGGGTGCGACAATCGGTCACGAACTTACGCACGGCTTCGACGATGAAGGCCGCCAGTTTGATGCGCAGGGCAATCTGCGCGACTGGTGGACTGCGGAAGACGCCAGGCAGTTCACCGAGCGCGCGGCCTGCATCTCCGATCAGTACTCACAATATGTCATCGTCGATGACATCAGGATCAACGGCAAGCTGACGCTGGGCGAAGACGTCGCCGACCTGGGCGGAACTATCCTCGCTTACATGGCCTGGAAGGAACAGACGAAAGATCAGAAGCTCCAGCCGCTCGAAGGCTTCACCCCCGAACAGCGCTTCTTCATCGGCTATGCGCAGGATTGGTGTGGCAACATCCGTGAAGAAACCAAACGGCTGCGCGCCACCGTCGACCCGCACTCGCCGGACAAGTACCGCGCCAACGGTGTGGTCGCGAACATGCCCGAGTTCCAGCAAGCCTTCCAATGCAAGCCGAGCTCAGCCATGGTCCGCGAGAAGCGTTGCCGCGTCTGGTAAGCCCGACTCAGGCAGGGGCAGGTGTCCGCACCTGCCCGGCGCCGCTAGCCCGATGTCTCCTCATAAGCGTGCGCCACGCGCAACACCGTCGCCTCGTCAAAATGCTTTCCCAGAATCTGCAACCCGATGGGCAGCTTCTCCCGCGTCTCGCCGCAGGGCACGGAGATGCCCGGGATCCCCGCCAGATCCGCCGTCACCGTGTAGATGTCGGCGAGATACATGGCCAGCGGATCGTCCACTTTCTCACCGAGCGGGAACGCCGCCGTCGGACTGGTGGGCGTCAGGATCGCATCCACCTTCCCGAATGCCTGTTCGAAGTCGCGCGTCACCAACGTTCTGACTTTCTGCGCCTTGAGGTAGTAAGCATCATAGTAACCGGCGCTGAGGGCATAAGTCCCCAGCATGATGCGGCGCTTCACTTCGCTGCCAAATCCGCGATCGCGCGTTCGCCGGTACATCTCGGAGAGGGTGCGTGCATCCTTCGCCCGCACTCCATACCGGACTCCATCGAAGCGCGCCAGGTTCGATGATGCTTCCGCAGTCGCAACGATATAGTAAGTGGGAATCGCGTACTCGGTATGCGGCAGGGAAACTTTGACGATCTCGCAACCAAGGCCGGCCAGCTTCTCGATCGCGGCTTCCACTGCCGCGCGGACTTCGGGCTCCAAGCCCTCGCCAAAATATTCCCTTGCTATTCCCAGGCGCAGGCCTTTCACCGGCTTTTCCAGTTCGGCGACGTAATCAGGTACAGGCACATCGGCGGAGGTCGGATCCATGGGATCCCGTCCGGCGATGGTGCGCAGCACCAGTGCGGCGTCGTTCACCGACCTGGTAAGTGGCCCGACATGATCGAGCGACGAAGCAAATGCAATTAACCCGTAGCGCGATACACGCCCATAAGTCGGCATCAGGCCAACCACTCCGCAAAACGATGCCGGCTGACGAATGGATCCGCCGGTATCTGATCCCAGCGCCGCCACCGCCATGCCGGCGGCCACTGCGGCGGCAGATCCTCCCGAAGAGCCTCCCGGCACGCGGCTCAGATCGTGGGGATTGTGCACCGGACAAAAAGCGGAATTCTCGTTCGACGATCCCATCGCGAATTCGTCGCAATTCAACTTGCCAAGAATCACCGCGCCCGCAGCCTCCATGCGTGCAACCGCAGTCGAATCGTAGGGAGGAATGTAGCGACCCAGG
>DATFSK010000096.1:0-15697 GCA_035262645.1 Terriglobales bacterium | reverse complement strand
TAGGGGCTGGGGACTAGGGGCTAGCGACTGGTGATCTCGAATCGCACGCCGCGAGTCCTGAATCGAAGAAAGGGACTTTGCCGTGAGGGGCTGGACAAGTTGCGGGAAGTCGATGGCTGTCGTTGCTGGTGAATAGTGGCTTGTTTGTTAAGGCGTACTGGCCCTAATCCCCAGCCCCTAATCCCTGGCCCCATTTTCTTTTGCCCGCAATGACCGGATATTCTGCTTCCAGAGGCGGCGCTAAGCTGTGACCATGCAAACCGAACTGCACAACCGCTGGCAACAAGTAATGGCGCGCGACGCGCGTCAGGACGGCCGCTTTGTCTTCGCGGTGCGCACCACCGGCGTTTACTGCCGGCCTTCGTGCCCCAGCCGCCGCCCGCGTCGCGACTCGGTCGAATTCTTTACCTCCCCCAATGACGCCGAGCGCGCCGGTTATCGCGCCTGCCTGCGCTGTAAGCCAACACAGGCTTCCGAGCAGGCCCAATACGTCGCGCGCGCCCGTCAGATTCTCGACCGCGCCGACGCACCAGTCACTCTTCCCAAACTCAGCAAGGGGGTGGGCCTCAGCCCATTTCATCTGCAGCGCATATTCAAGCGCGCCACCGGCCTGAGCCCGCGCGAGTACCAGGCGGCCCGCCGCATGCAGCACGTCAAGAGCGGTCTTCGCCAGGGGGACGACGTGACCACCGCGCTCTACGAAGCGGGATTCGGCTCACCCAGCCGTCTCTACGAAAAGGCGCCACAGCAGCTCGGCATGACGCCCGGCACTTATCGCCGTGGCGGCGCGGGCGCCGTCATCACCTACGCGATCGCTCCCACGCCGCTCGGGCGCCTGCTGGTTGCGGCAACCGAGCGCGGCCTCTGTGCGGTGCGCTTCGGGGAGAACACCACCGAACTCGAGCGCGATCTGCGCAACGAATTCCACGCCGCCGAACTGCTTCGCAACGACGAGGCGTTGAAGAAGTATATCGAGCCGCTGCAGGCCGTCATTCGGGGCGAAAATACAACAGTTGACCTACCGCTCGACGTTCGCGCAACCGCCTTCCAGATGAAGGTCTGGGATATGCTCCGCCAGATCCCGCGTGGCGAAACCCGCAGCTACGGTGAGATCGCCCGCAGCATCGGCAAGCCCGCCGCGGTCCGAGCCGTCGCCCGAGCCTGCGCCTCCAATCCGGTCGCGCTGGCAGTGCCGTGCCACCGAGTCGTCCGCAGTAGCGGAGACCTCGCCGGATACCGCTGGGGTGTGGACCGGAAGAAAAAGCTGCTGGAGCGCGAACGCTCCTCTTCGTAACCCGTAGCTACAAGCACAAAAGCCCCGTCAGCCGACGGGGCCTTTCAAATCTTGCGCTCAAAACGCGTTACACGTTAAACGATGACCCGCAGCCGCAGGTGCTCTTCACGTTCGGATTGTCGAACTTGAAGCCGGCCGCTTCCAGGGTCTCTACATAATCCACGCTGACGCCCTTCAGGTACATCAGCGACGTCGCGTCGACGAACACCTTCAGCCCATTGAAGTCGAAGGTCTTGTCCATCATGCCGGCGCCGTTCTCAAACGACATCGAATAGGAAAAGCCGGAGCAGCCTCCGCCCACCACACCCACGCGCAGTCCGGCGGGCACGGGATTCTGTTGCGCCATGATCTCCTTCACCTTGGAAATCGCTGTATCGGTGAAATTGAGCGGCTTCTCCGTGGTCGGTGTAACGGTGTTTGGTGTGGTCGTTGTGGTTGCCATTCTGTCTCCTCCAGTTGATTACGGGATTATAGCAAACCCTCCGCAAGCAATTGCCTGGAGTAGCCCTTCCCGCTCCTGGTTAGATGCGACACTTCTACACGGGGTCGCAACCATGGCCGTTCTCCCACTTTGGCCAAACGGCAAAGATTGTTGGCCCGCCCAGCTTTCGCGAGTCTATAATAGCTTCGCGAGAGGCCCCAGGTGTGGTGGAAAGACCCGATTCCACCGGCTGGGACTGGTTCATTCCTGGACCGAGGTGGCGAATGCCGACTCTGACGATGTTGCTGATTGTCTGGGGCGTACTGACCGTTGTGCTGATTCTTCTGCTCATCTACCGCAGCACTCTCAGTATGCATGAGGACGATCAATTGTTCCTGGACGAGTCCAGTAAGAACCTGCGGGAAGAACAGGAGCAGGTGCTGGCTCGGATGAATAAGGTCACGCCGTGGGTACGCATCCTCGGCGCAGCGTCCGCGGTGCTGATCCTTGTCATCGCGGGCATGGCAGTCTGGCAGCGCATGAACGCGGGATACTAACTTTCTCGTAGCGCTGGCAGGCTGATCTCCTCAGCGCGATTTTAGGTGTAGCGCCGATCTCCGGATCGGCTGTAGCGCGGGTCACCCGACCCGCGCTGTTACTTGCTGTTCATCCTCCTCCGGCCAGCACCCAATTATTAACCCTCGCTTTCGCCGGTCTGCCTCGATCACCTGCTAAAATCGTTTCATACTCAAGAGGCTGGCGACGTAAGCGTGTTCACCTTCCCTGCTGCCTGTCGTCCTCCACTGCTTTGAAGCTGCGGACCTGCCGATAGGCAGATAGGACCGCGCGTCTGGATTTGGTTGATCCAGAAAGAGAAGCGCGCCATGTTCATATGCATCAGTACTACTTAGAACAGCCCGAAATTTCATTCCAACCGACTCCGAGTTGTGGAGCCGCCATTTCCTACAGATTGTTGAGGCAAAAGTGGCCATACACGAACTCCATCCCGTAATCACATTTCCGACGAACCCCGATATGGACCGCAAAGAAGAAGTCGGCGAGTGGCTCGAGGCCTTTGACGAGATCATCGACGCCGAAGGCGCCCAGCGCGGCCGTGAAGTCCTCAGCGCGCTCATGGACCGCGCGCGCGAATCGGGAGTCAACGTGCCTGTCCAACTGAACACGGCGTACGTCAACACCATCCCGGTCGAAGAGGAAGTGCCCTATCCGGGCGATCGGCATCTGGAACGCCGCATCAAAAGCCTGATCCGCTGGAACGCGATGGCCATGGTGCATCGCCAGAATAAGAAGGATCCCGGCATCGGTGGCCACATCTCGACCTATTCTTCGCTGGCGACCCTGCTTGAAGTCGGCTTCAATCATTTCTTTCAGGCGCGCTACGGCGACCAGCCCGGCGATTTCATATACTTTCAGGGTCACTCCTCTCCAGGAGTCTATGCGCGAGCCTATCTTGAAGGCCGCCTCAGCGAAGAGCAGGTCAAGAATTTCCGCCACGAGCTGCGTGGCGCGCCCGCGTTGCCGTCATATCCGCATCCGTGGCTGCTGCCCGACTTCTGGCGCTTCCCGACCGTATCGATGGGTCTCGGCCCGCTGAACGCGATCTACCAGGCGCGCTTCATGCGCTATCTCGAAAACCGCGGCATCATTCCTGCAACCCCGCGCAAAGTGTGGGCCTTCGTGGGCGACGGCGAAACCGACGAGCCCGAGTCCATGGGCTCGCTCACGCTCGCTTCGCGCGAGAAGCTGGACAACCTGATCTTCGTTATTAACTGCAACCTGCAGCGCCTTGACGGTCCGGTGCGCGGCAACGGCAAAATCATCAACGAGCTCGAAGCCGCTTTCCGCGGCGCCGGATGGAAGGTCATCAAGGTCGTCTGGGGCTCCGATTGGGACAAGCTCTTCGCCCGCGACAAAAACGGCATCCTGCTGAAGCGCATGGAGGAGTGCGTCGACGGCGACTACCAGGCTTACAAGGCGAAAGGCGGCGACTACATTCGCAAGGAGTTCTTCGGCAAGTATCCCGAGCTGCTGGAGATGGTCTCCGACATGAGCGATGACGAGCTGCATCATCTCACGCGCGGCGGCCACGATCCGCAGAAGGTCTACAACGCGTACAAGCGCGCGGTGGAGAATCACGGCAGCCCGACGGTGATCCTCGCGCACACCGTGAAGGGCTACGGCCTGGGTTCAGCCGAGGCGCGCAATGCCACCCACCAGGAGAAGAAGCTCGCCGACCAGGCGCTCATCGCTTTCCGCTCGCGTTTTGAGATTCCGGTTCCCGAGGAGGCCGCGCGCGAAGGTTGGCTCTATCGCCCGCCAGACGATAGTCCCGAGATCACCTACATGCGCCAGCGCCGCAAGGAGCTGGGCGGCTTCATGCCCGACCGAGACGTACCGAGATCGGCCATCGAAACTCCGCCGCTCGAGCACTTCGCCGAATCGCTCGCCGGCTCCAAAGGCCGCGCGGTGTCAACGACGATGGGCTACGTCAGCATGCTGCGGCAGTTGATGAAGCATCCCAAGATTGGCAAGCTCATCGTGCCGATCGTCCCCGACGAGGGCCGCACCTTCGGCATGGAATCCATCATCCGGCAGGTGGGCATCTACGCCAGCCAGGGACAGCTCTACCGCCCGCACGATCAGGACATGCTGCTCTATTACCGCGAGGAGAAGGACGGCCAGATTCTCGAAGAGGGCATCACCGAAGCGGGTTCGATGGCCTCGTTCACCGCGGCGGGCACGGCGTACTCGAACTACAAAGTGACGATGATCCCGTTCTTCACCTACTACTCGATGTTCGGCTTCCAGCGCATTGGCGATCTGGTGTGGGCCTTTGCCGACGCACGCGGGCGCGGCTTCCTGGTAGGCGGCACAGCGGGAAGGACAACCCTCGCCGGCGAAGGCTTGCAGCATCTCGACGGTCACAGCCACGTCCTCACCAGCACTGTACCGACGTGTCACAGCTACGATCCAGCGTATGTCTACGAGATCGCCGTAATCGTGCAAGACGGCATGCGCCGCATGTATCAGGAGGACGAAGCGCGCTTCTACTACCTCACCGTTTACAACGAAGATTATGCCATGCCGGAGATGCCGAAGGGCGCGGAAGAAGGCATCCTGCGTGGCATCTACAAGTATCGCCCGGCAGCGGAAGGCAAAGCCGTAGTGCAGCTCTTCGGCAGCGGGCCGATTCTCAACGAAGCCCTGCGGGCGCAGACGATCCTTGCTGAGAAATACGGTGTTGCTGCCGACGTCTGGAGCGTGACCAGCTACAACGAGCTGCGTCGCGATGCCCTCGCCATCGAGCGCTGGAACCGCCTGCATCCGTCCGAGCCGGCGAAGCAGCCCTACATCCACACTACGCTGGGCGAAGCAGCTGGCCCGATCATCGCGGCGACCGATTACATGAAGGCCGTGCCCGATCAACTGGCGCCGTGGCTGCCGAATCGGCTGGTCAGCCTTGGCACCGACGGCTTCGGCCGCAGTGACAACCGCGAGCATCTGCGCCGACACTTCGAAGTCAACGCTGAGTCGATCACGGTGGCAGCCCTGTCGCGTCTCGCGCGCGAAGGCAAATTCGACGCCCCGCGAGCCCAGAAATCCTTCGAAGACCTGGGCGTAGATGCCGAAAAGATCGACCCAGCCATTGCGTAATCCATTACAAACCCGTGTACAGAACTTGGGTGCCCCGTTCTAGCCGTCCATTGGCTAGGGCGGGGTGGTTAGGTCGCGCCACTTTCCATCCCCTCCGCATTGCATTTATCGTTAGCTAAACGATGCCCTCCAGGTTCCCTCTGCGCAGAACTCGCTGGCTCGCGCTCGCGCTGCCGATCGCCGCGCTTGCCACCCTCGCGCACTACGCGACCGTCCACGCCCAGAACTCAGACCAGATCACCGTCTACTCGCCACAGACAACCTATTCCATCCCTCTGCTCGATGTTCAAACCAAACGCTACATAGGCCTGGTTGACGTGCTCGAGCCTCTCGGCTCTGTCGACGCCCGGCCCGACGGTAAGAAGTACAAGCTTCGCTTTACGCCTCCCGGTGGCCGCGCCGTCGAAGCGCAATTCAACGACGGTAAAGACAAAGCCAAGGTCCTCGGGGAAAACTACAAGCTGGCATCGAACTTCTTCATCCAGAACGGCCGCGGTTACATCCCTCTCAGCTCCGCGGGCGAGGTCCTGACCAAGCTTCTGGCCAAGCCAATCCAGCTGCATCCCACGGCGCGCCGCCTGTTCATCGGCGACGTCCCCATGCACTTCACCCTCGACCTCGACAAAGGCAAGCTCGTCGCGAGCTTCCCTGCTGCCGTTAATCCTTCGGTCGCAAGCGAACCCGGCCACGTCCGCTTCACCTTCAAGCGTGAGCCCGTAGTCTCGAACCAGGACACCTATACCTTCGAAGACCCGACCATCACCGGCGCGACGTTCTCCGAGCGCGATGGCATGGCTGAGCTGGACGTGAAGTCTACGGCCCCGCTGATCACCAGCTTCGCGGACGGCAACAAGACGATCATCCTCGCGCCCATTCCTCCACCGCCGCAAGTCGCGACGGTTCCGGCGCCGCAGCTGCAAATCCCGGCGCAAATCATGACGCCCACGCCCAAGCCTCCCGCTGGGCCGCGCTTTCTCGTACTCATCGATCCCGCGCACGGCGGTCCCGACAGCGGCGCATCCATCACTCCATCGCTGGTGGAGAAGGATGTCGTCCTCGCTCTCGCGCGGCGCGTGCAGCGCGAGCTCCAGAGCCATGGCATCGCCGCCGGGCTGCTGCGCAACTCGGACGTTGCCATCACACTCGATCAGCGCGCGACGTCGGTCAACGCAGCGCGCGCGGCGCTCTACATCTCGCTGCATGCCGCCAACACCGGCCGCGGCGTCCACGTCTTCACCTCGCTGCTGCCCGCGGCTAATCTTCAGCGCAATACATTCCTTCCGTGGGACACCGCCCAGGCCGCCTATCTTGACCTGAGCGGTACGGTCGCCGGCTCTGTCGCCGCCGAATTGGAGAACCGTAAGCTGCCCAACACCACGCTGGTCGCGCCGTTGCGGCCGATGAACAACATCGCCGCCCCTGCCGTCGCAGTTGAGATCGCCCCTCCCGACGACAAGGTGGAGAACATCGCCAGCGCGGAATATCAGGAAGAAGTTGCGCAATCGATTGCCGCTGGCGTCGCCGCCGTGCGCTCCAAGCTGCCGGAGGCGCGCCCGTGACCCGCCGCATCGTGATCGTGCTCGCCGCGCTCGCGGTGGCTGCTGTTGCACTCGGTCTTTACGCGCTGCACCTGAAGCGCCGGGTCACGCGCGACGAGCAAACTGCGGCCGAGCAGCAGATGAAGGCGACGCTACCCGCTAACGGTCCGCCCGAGGCGGTGACCCTCTACGTGGCGAACGACAGTGACGGTACGCTGCATAAAACGCAGATCACCGTGCCGCTTCCCGCCGAGCGTAGTGAGCGCGCCCGCGCCGTCCTGCAGGCGCTGCTCGGCCAATATCTCAAGCAGGCCTCGGAGCATCCCATCGGCTCCGGCGCCGACATTCGCCAGGTCTACCTTATGGGCAACGACACCGCTATCGTCGACACCAACTCCTCCTTCGCCGACTCGCACCCCTCGGGAGTGTTGGCGGAAGAGTTGACCGTTGCGTCGGTCGTGCTCACCTTGAACGCGAATGACAATAAGATTGGACGTGTGAAGATTCTCGTCAATGGACAGGAACGTGAGACCCTCGCCGGCCATGCTGATCTGCGATGCTTCTACCAGGCCGCCGACCTGAGCCAGGTAGCAGATACAACGTCGCCCCCGAGCCGCGCCGCAATCACCCAGCATGGGCCGGAGCCACAGTCCTCAGCCCGCGCCGCTACCGCGCCGGAGAGTGTGCGATGACACTCCCTCGCATCGGCGTGTTCGACTCAGGCGTCGGCGGACTGACCGTGCTCAAAGCCATGGCCGAACAGCTACCCGCGCACTATCTCTACTTCGGGGACACCGCTCGCCTGCCCTACGGCACCAAGTCTGCAGAGACGGTGGCACGCTACGCCATCGGCGCAACCCGCTTCCTCGAATCGCAGAGCATTGACCTGCTGGTCATCGCCTGCAACACGGCAACAGCTCTGGCACTGCCGCAGATCAAAGAGGCGGCGACGGTGCCAGTCGTCGGCGTCGTCGAGCCGGGCGCAGCCATGGCCGCGGAGGTCAGCAGGAAGCGCGCGGCGATCGTTATCGCAACAGAAGCCACCGTCAGCAGCCACGCTTATCGCGATGCGCTCGAACGTCACGGTCTGTCGTCGCTGGAAAAGGCCTGCCCGCTATTCGTTCCGCTGGTCGAAGAAGGCTGGATCGAGCATCCGGTCACAGAGCAGGTTGCGAGAATCTACATGGGCGAAGCGGCCGCCGAAGCCGACGGCGCTGACGTTCTCGTCCTTGCCTGCACTCACTACCCGCTTATCGCTCCGCTCCTCCGCCGCATCGCTCCAGACTCGATGAAGATCGTAGACTCCGCCGAATCTACGGCACGGGTTGTGAGGAAGATGATTGAGGACTGGCCGGAGCTGCGAGCCACGAACTGCGAGCCACGAGCGGAAGGCAACGAGCCAAGGGTTGCGACCGCGGGAAACATTGCCGACCACCGCACCTTCCGCTTCTACGTGACGGATTCAGTCGAGAAATTCAAGCGTCTGGCCACCCGCTTCCTCGGCCGCCAGGTCGATAACGTCGAGCACGTCGTGCTGTAGCGCCAGTCTCCAGATCGGCTGTAGCGTGGGCCGCCAGGCCCACGACTCAATATCGTCATAGATTCGTTCTTTTTCGCAAGAAGGAAGTGCGAGTCTGGAGACTCGCGCTACAGGCGACCCTTCGACTCCGCTCAGGGCAGGTTCTGGCGATCGGCGCTACTCCGGTTGCTAAAAGCTAAAAGCCGATAGCTCACTCATACACCGAGCACCCGCACCCCGGCGACGGCACGTGCACCTTCAGGAAATCCGATACTTTCTGATAGGCGTCGATCTGGTTGCTCACCCGCGCGAATCCGTGCCCTTCATCCGGATAGATCTTCAGCTGCGCGACTCCGCCGTGCTTCTTCACCGCATCCGCCACCTGCTGCGCCTCTTCCGCCGGGCAGCGCGGATCGTTGCCGCCCGCCAGCAGCAGCAACGGCGCCTTGATCTTGTCCACAAAGTTGATCGGTGATCGATCTTCATACAGCGCCTTGTTCTTTACCGGATCGCCCATCGTCGCCAGGTCATACTCGCGCAGCTGCGGATCTTCATGCTCAATCTCGGTGAACCAGTTCACGAAAGGCACGATTGCCACGCCCGCGGCCCACATATCCGGCGCCTTGGTCACCGCCATCATCGTGAGATACCCGCCATAGCTGCCGCCCATCACGATCAGCTTTTTGGGATCAACGAACGGACTCTTCTTGATCCACTCGGCCGCATCGAGCACGTCGTTCAACTCCTGCCCGCCGCCATCGCCCATATTCGCGTCGGTGAACTCCTTGCCGTAGCCGGTCGATCCCCGATAATTTGGCGCGATCACGAGATATCCCTGGTTCACCATGTACTGAACGATGCGCGTGAACGCGTCCTCCGACTGCGCCGCCGGCCCGCCGTGGATGTAGATAATCGCGGGAAACTTGCCGTTGGGCTGAATGTTGTTCGGAACGTACGCAAACGCTGAAATGGTCCACTTGCCGTCCCGGCTCGGGTAGTGCACCAGGTACGGCTCCACCATATCGGCGCTGCGCAGGCCGCCCACCAGCGCGTGTGTAATCTGTTGTGCCTGCTTCGACGCGACCTCGTAGACCCAAAGGTCGTTCGGAGCATTCGCCCCGTTGTGATAGCAGAGCAGCTTGGATCCGTCGCGAGTATAGGCGCTGGGATCGCCGCCCAGATCGTTCACACCACGCGCGATGGGCAACGCGTCAGCGTGACGGCTCCCGATATCGTACGAGTAAATGCCGGTGGTGCCGTCAATGTTCGCCGTCCAGGTCAGCGATTTGCCATCAGGCGCGAACGATCCCGCGTGCACCTCCCACTTCTCGTCCGTCAGCCAGTCGATCTTCTTCGTTGCGATGTCGAGGAGTCCCACATTGTCGTACCCGTTATGCGCGTCCGAGGTAATGAGCACGCTCCTGCCATCGGGCGAAATGTCCGCAGCTTCGAAATTGTGCCGGCCATCATGCGGTGTCAGATTTGTACTCTGCCCGCTCGCCAGGTCGATTAGAAAGACATTCGAATCCTTCCCCGTCGCGTGCGACTGCGTATAGACAATGAACTTGCCGTCGCGCGAAAAGATCGGATGCTGGTTGCTCAGCTCCTTCGGCGTATTCTTCGTCAGATGGTCGACATGGCGTGTCGCGACATCCATCAATTCAATCTCATAGCTTGAGCCGGTCTTCGGCTTCGTCGCATAAGCCAGCTTCCGCCCATCGGGCGACCATGCCGGATCAACCTCGGCCGACTCCGGCGACATCGTCACATTCACCACGTCGCCCGTCTTGGGCGAGACGAGAAAGATGTCCCATTGCTCATCACCGTCGTGGTCGGAGATGTATGCGATCCATGTGCCGTCCGGCGACCACGCCGGCTGCGCCTGGCGCTGGTCGCTGACGGTCAACTGCGTCGGCCAACCACCGGTCGCAGGCACCACCCAAAGATTGTGCCGCCCGCTGATGTTCGTAATGAACGCGACTTGCTTTCCATCAGGCGACCAGGTGGAATCGCCGATCTGGCGCGTCATGTAAAGCTTCTCGATGGAGAACGTCTGCATATCGGGCACGTTCTTGCTCTGGAGCTTTGTGGGATCAGTAGTAGCCTGCGGCGCCGCAAGCGGCTGCTGTGCGAGGGTTGCAGTAGTCATAAGGAGAATGAACGCGACGATCAGTTTCAAGTTTCGAGTTTCCAGTTTCGAGTGAGCTGGGACTGCCGGACTCTATTTTAGAACGGTGGCCAACTGAGCGAGCTATGAGCGCTGGATTATCAGCAGGTTTGATGTTTCGCCATCATCGCCGGACGTAACTGGAAGAATTGTCATCCCGACCGAGGGACTTCAGTCCGAGCGGAGGTATCGGTGGTTCGCCCGCGTTGCAGCAATTGCCCACGACCGCTTTCAGGTACCGGTCATCATCGGAATGCTTTCTGGCGATGAGGATATATTTGACGCACTTCTTGGGAGGGTCTAGCCTTGTGCATCCACACAATGTTCGTGCAGGTGTAGAGCTTTGAGGAAGCCATTCAATACGGCACTCACCTGGCTGGGCGGGCTCGCGCTCGTGGCCTTGCTCGTCTATGTAATGGTCGCGGCGCCCTGGATGTCTGACGAAGACCGCTATGCCTTGGCTTACGGCACCAATACAGCACATGTCCACGCGGATGAGAAGCCGAGCGACTGCGACTGGACTAAGGCTCCGATGGGAAGCAAAAGCTGCCACTACGAAAAGCATGTAGAAGTTCCTCCCGCCGAAAATGGCGAGCTGCCTTCCGTGTTTGTCACCTGGGAGAAGGTTCAGGATTAAATCTACCGGTCCAGCGGCACGGCAATAGCTATCGGCTGGCTACCCTGATGGAAGGTCATGTTGTTGAGCAGCAGGGTGAAACCTTCCGCATCACTCGGCACGTCAAAGTGCATAATCCAGTCCGAAGGTACGGTGGAGAAAATGTCTTCTTTATCCTGACTGCTCCAGGCCTGCTCGCCGCCGCGTCCTGCGTAGTGGAAGTTCTGGTAGTAGTAATCAGTCGGCTGGAACCGAAAGCACTTGTATTTCTTGCCGTTTCGATCCGTCAACTTGAACCATTGGTCCCAGCTCTGCGAGGCCACGCGCGCCTGCGAGGCGCCATCCAGATTCGTCATTCGGAGATGAACCAGGATCGACTTCTTATTCATGTCTTCCGTCGCTTCGGTGCTATCCACGGTAATCTGCGTGTTGCCGAAGCCAAAGGGCGTATGCATCGCGTACTTAGTAGGCGTGGGATCAGTACAGGCGTTCAGAAGCAGAAGCAGCAGAGCGATGGCAGGTCCGGCCGGGACCGCGCGGTTTAATCTCATGTGGCGCCTCCAAGGTCGCCGCGTGCAGCTTCGTTCAACGACTGGGCCAGGAAGCGGCACTGCGACTCTTTTTGGATAAGACTATGCCGAAGACTGTAACACCGGCCGCAAAGGAGCCGCAAAAATTAATGGGCGCCGGAAGGCGGGATTAAACATGAAGGTTGGATTTCGGCCGGGCCGGGACTACTGCTGGGGCGCGTATACCCGTGGCGAAGGCGGATTGTTGGGCGCCTCCTGCGTCTGGGCCGGAGTTCCCGCGCCAGCCTTGCCCGTCGCCCCTGCGGCGGCGGCAGCCGTGCCACCTGCATTATCTCCGGAGGCCGGATTTGTGCTTGCGGCAGCATTATCGCCCGGGTTTGCGCCGTTATCATTCCCCGCATTCGAACCTGTGCCGGCGTCGGACTTCTTGCCAACACCCGCGGTCGGACCAGCCGGAGTGCCGGGCGCCGGAGGGGTCGCCGCCTCGCTCATCATAGGCGTGCCGGCCGAGCCTCCTGTCAGAGAGAAAGCAGGCACCGGCGAGCGAGGAATATCAACTCTGGGGATCGCAGCTGAGGGAATTGGCGATGCCGGAATGGGCGAGTTCGGTATCGGATTCGTAGGTATGGTGGATGCTGGTATCGGGTTCTGCGGTATGGAGGAGTTGGGTACGGGAGTAGCAGGTATCGGGCTCGACGGTACGCCGGAGCCGCTCGTGTAACCGCCTGAACCGAAGCTCCCGGCCGAGTAGCTCCCTGGCGAAAAGCTTCCTGCGGAGTAGCTTCCAGCCGAATAGTTCCCCATCGACGCCGACCCGCCCAGACTCTGGGCGCAGAGCCCCTGCCCTAACGCGAGAGTCGCCGCGAGCGCGATGAAAGCTGTCCTCATGGCCGGATCCTCCACACACCTAAACCGCTTGATCACAACAAATTCACCGTCGAATGTCAATCGAAATCCCGGTTGCCAAGGCGCCGGTCGTAACCCCTAGTAACTTGAAAATCCGCTCTTTGGACGCCAGCCTCCGGCAAGATCTTCGAGCTGAAATCCCCCAGAAACTTGCTGCGTGGTGGCATAGCGATAAACCGCCGCCAGGAAAATCCCCCGCGCAGCTGAACTGAGGATTGCGAGGATGAGGAAGTAGATCAGCGCCAGAGCAAGACCGGCAAGCGCTCCACTCTTACCGATGTACATGGGACCTACGATCGGAAGGGCCATGCCCGGCAGGGCAAGAAGCAGAAATATTGCGCCAAAGCTGAACGCCGCGACCGCCCGCTCTCCCCACGTCTTGTGAAACAGCTTCGCGGATTTGCCAAGCGCGTCGATAGGTCCCAAACCCTCGGCGGCAATGATCGGAATCACAAAAAAGCTCGCAATCGTCCAGACCACTCCGGTGAACCAGGTGATCATCCGGCCAATGAAGCCGAGTCGGCGCTCATCGAGCATCTGCAGCAGCATGCCCACGGTTGCGGCGAGCAGCGCCCATTGCAGGATGGCCCACTTGCGCTGCCACGCAAGCTGCAATCCGTCATTCAACCTCGCATTACCACCGGCCAGGCGATCCGCTGCGATAGCGACCAGCGCCACATTGAAATACGTCGTCACACTGTAGGAGACCACGTAGAAGAGGAACATGAACGGCGCCATCTGTCGCGTCAGTTCCTTCTGCTGGACTGCATCGTGCGGAATCGGCCCCGGAGGCAGCACATAAAGAAAGCCGCTGCCACAAATAGTCACCATGGCGAGCAGGCAGAAAATGCCTGAGATCACCGGCAGCCACATCAGCTCCTTGTCGGACATCAATACGGCCAGGCTTTGCTTGAGAAGGTCCCAACTGCGGGATAGCGTTCCCATCAGGTCCTCCGAACGTGCGGCGCGTCGCAGGTTGTTTGCCGTGAGTCGCCAATATCGTAACCCGAAACAGGTCACGCGGCCACCCACACTTGCGAGCAGTGATCGTCAAAGGTCATCAGCGAGCGGCGAAAGTGACTTGAGGACCCGCGCGGGAAAGCCTGCTAAATCCAGCTTTATCAGCACGAAGGAAACACTGATTTGGAGCGTAGGCTGGCGTTCTCGGGATCCCATATGCAACCGTTCACGCGCTGACGGACTGCCGCCGGTGACCCAAGGCCTATGTTGATAATCGGCGGGAAGGACTTCCCATCGCTGGCATCGGCCTTGCGGTCAACATCGCACGCCTCTTTCGCGCTAAAATCCCTCGTGTCGATGCCTGTTTTACCCTTGCTGCTCTCCGCAGCATCAATTCACCCGGTGATGTCATTCCGTGATTCAGAGGATGGGAGGATTCACATGCGGATTACAAGAACGCTGTTTGCAGCCGTCGCCGTTCTTCTGTTGTCGGTCGCATCGGGGGTCGCGCAGATATGGTCGGTACAGAGTGCCGACTACGGCATAGGAAAAAAGCAGCAGGATGTCACCGCCACGGTACGGCAATTGGTTAAGGGTCCTAATTTCCAGGTGAGCAATAAAGATCTGGGAATCGATCCGGCGCCCGGTCAGGACAAAACGTTGCGCATCGTCGCACGCGATCCGAAAGGCACCGTTCGGACCTTCACCTATAACGAACGTCAGACCGTCGATACAAAGATGTTCGGCGGCAAGGGAGCTGCTACCGGCATTGTCGCCGACAACTCTGGGTTGCGTATCCTGCACGCAGAGTATTGCCCCGCTGGCACAAAGGGTTGCAAGGACGTAACTCAGCACTTGCAGTCGATGGCGAAGGATAACCACCTGCAACTCGTAGTCAACAGCAAGAGCATGGGAGTCGACCCTGCGCCTGGAAAGCCGAAAAATCTTCTCGTGCGGTACCAATACGGAGACCGCGTCTATATGGAAAACGTAAAAGAGAATGGAGAGTTGATTCTGCCTTCGCCGAACAAGGCGCGGGGAGTGCCCGTCGACTAGTACAGTTCCCTGACCCGCTTGGCCGGTAGTGCCGTGCCGTAAGGATGTCGGAGCGCGTACAGGCCCTCGCATCCCAGCATCTCCCAGAACGCCGCCTGACCCGGGGACGACGCAGCTCTAAATCCGTGTTCTGGTCGGCGCGGGCAGAATTTTACCCAGACTACCGTTAACTGCTTCCCTGAACGGGGTTAAGTGGTGAGCGCGGAAGGAATCGAATCCGCGCTTGAACGTAAGTTCAACAACATGCAGGTCAGCGGATGACACCTAAGGCCATGAAAAGCTGTAGTAATCGAGGAAACAGAGCGCAGATAGAGCGCGCTTTCTTCGGTTTGGTGATGAAGGTCTGCCGGCGTTCGAAGCATCCCTGGGATCCTAGGCTGACAAGCCACACCGGTGCTTCTTCGAGGGTCCACACCCTCTCGTTCGTAGGGAAAAAATGGCCCAGCCACGTACAGGCCCCAAGCAACACGACCCTGATTACACAGCACAATACCCTCGCCGAAGTTGCCACGCTTTGGCTGCTTTCGGCTGCAGTTCACGGACAGTAAACGGACAGCCTTGTGCCGAGTGTCAGCTCAGGAATTTGAGGTCCGCGATGGCAGCCAATCCACCGCCCATCAGCAATCAGTGTCCCCGGCGATGATACAGATGCGGTCATTAATAGCTTTTGGGCCCTATGATCCTTGCTTCGCTGCGCTGACGTACATCTGGCACGCGCCATCCATTGCTCCAGAGCACATTCCTGATTGCCTTAAGACAACGACGGGATCCGCCCCGTATGTGATCGTTGGCTATTCCTTGGGCGAGCGATTCAGCACGGCCCAGTCAGTGGCGTGAATTGAATGCTAACGGCAGAAGGTGATGACAAGTGGCAGTAATTGATTGTCCCTGCTGTTATCACGGATGTCACAGACAATTGCCCTGGGTTGGTGTAGGAGTGTTGCTATGAAAGGGGCCGGTGTCCTAACCCAAAAATGGAGGCCACAATGATCGGTTACTAGTAGGGCGCGTTCCC
>DATFSK010000095.1:0-16522 GCA_035262645.1 Terriglobales bacterium | reverse complement strand
CGTAACTGCGGAGAACCGAACAGCGGCCGCTGGCTCATGTCCTCGACGCCGTACAGATAAAGGCTCAAGGGCACGACGTTCCACTCGTAAGGCTGGATCTCCATGTAGTCCTCGTAATTCTGGATCACGGAGCCCATCTCGCCCGGATTGCACAGCCGCAGCTTCACCGGTGATTCCGGACAAACTCGCGACAGATAGACCGCCGCGTGTCCCGCGCCGATGATCTCGGACTTCACTAATTCTGGATGGACGTTAGGCTTGGCGTTCAGCAGCAAACCGATATCGGCGTGCAGAGGCAGGCGGGCTGCCGTGAGGATGCAAACCGCAACTAGGATCTTCTGGAAGTGCCGCATTTGCCCATCAGCCCGCCCGGCTTAGTGCACCTGCGGACTTTCGTACTGGATTAGACAACGAGAGTGACAAACCGGTGGCTCGGCAGCCCTGATTTTGTCCGTTACTCCTAATTCTTATGATACCGGCAGAACTCGATTTTGAGCGTTAACGGATCGTGAACCGACACAAATGTCTTATGGGCCGCAGTTTTTGCGATCGGAATGTTCCACAGTGCAATTCGTCCCGTTTCACGAAAATGGGACATTTGCTTGACATTCCTTTGACATCTGCCAACGGTGGATGCAATAGCCTCGGTGCATTGGCGCTCGATCGGCGGATGAAGTTAGGTCGAACAGGACGAGTGACTCCTAGCATGTTTTCATCCGCCGATCTTTGAATCGCGGTTCCTATCCCTGTCGGCGCTGAAAGTTTCCACATTCGACTATGAGCGTGCTCTAATCACGGTGCGCTCAAATCGCTGCCGCCTTTTCCCTTCTCCTGGCGGCGCTAATCAGGGGGCGCGGATGCACTCTGTGCCCTCTGGTGTTAACCCTCCGCCCGGCTTCAAGTTGCGGCTTAATAGGTCAGCATGATGCGGAGGTCGCGCACGTTGTTCCCGGTCGGCCCCGTCATAAGCGTATCGCCCAGCTCTTCAAAAAATCGAAAGCTGTCAAAGGTCGCCAGCGACTTTTCAGGATGGAGTCCGGCCCGCCTCGCCCGCTCCACGGTTGAGCCATCGGCCACCGCGCCTGCCGCCGCGCTGTTGCCATCAACTCCGTCCGTGCCCGCGCTGAGCACTGTGATGTTCATTCCTGCGATCTTTTGCGCGCAATATAACGCGAACTGTTGATTGCGCCCTCCGACTCCCGATCGCCCTTCGACCTTTACGGTGACCTCGCCACCGGAGATTAGGCAGGCCCGCGACACCCCGCGGCGCAATTCCAGCAAGCGCTCAAGCAGATGGTCCGCAGCCCGCCGGTAATCCCAGTCATCGCAGCTGTTGTCGACCTCTACGGCGAATCCCGCCACCGCTCCGCTCTCCACAGCCGCATTCACCGCCGTCGCGTTCGATAGAACCGTCAGATAGCGCGAGCGCGCAAAGGCAAAGTCTCCGGCTTTGGGTGTCTCCAGTAACTGTCGTCCGGAGAAAAGCGAGCGCACCGGTGGAGGGAACTGCCCGACAAGTTGGTAACCCTCGGCGATTGCGTAGCAGTCGGAGACGGTTGTGCTGTCCGGCATGGTCGGGCCCGATGCCAATGCGTCGAGGGAGTTCTCCGGCACGTCCGACACCAGGATCGAGAGCTGATGAGCGGGCGCTGCGGCGCGCGCCACCCGGCCGCCCTTCAATGCCGAAAGATGCTTGCGGATGGCGTTGATCTCCGCAATCGTCGCGCCCGAATGCACCAGGCCTTTGTAGGTCCGTACGATGTCGCTGAGCGAAATTGCTGCATTGATCGGTTTCTCCGCAATGGCCGAAGCTCCGCCGCTGATAAGGAAAACCGCCAGTGTCTCCGGAGTCAGCCCCTGCACCAGGCGCAGTATGGCATCGCCCGCGCGAAGAGAATCGTCATTGGGCAGTGGATGTCCGCCGAGGAAGTATCGAAATCCGAAGAGTTGTGCAGGGGGAGCGACTGGCGCGGCGACAATGCCTGTGGTTCCACCGCCAATCAGGCCGGCAAACGCCTCCGCCATGCTGTGCCCGGCCTTGCCAATCGAAATCACCAATGCACGTTGAAACGCTCCGAGGTCATAGACCGTGTCCTCAAGCTGCAGATATCGGCCCTGGCACTGCAGGTTGCGGCTGAAGGCGCGCGCGATGTCGCATTCGGCCAGCGCATGCTCGAACATGTCGCGCACTCGCCCGCGCATCTCGCGAAAGAGCGCTTCTTGAGCAGGAGTGAGGGATGGATTCTCCTCAGGCATGAGGGCTGATTATAAAGTGCCAGGCATTGCGGTTCGCTCGTTGCTAGCGCCGATCCCCGGAGCTGCGCACGAACCCGTGAATGCCACCGCCGGCTGTTCAGTGATCAGTCGTCGTTTACCCCGTCGAACAAATCTGTTTCCGGCCTGACGTCACCGGGATCGCGCCTCGCCGCCAGATGAAACATCTCAAGCGTCCCCAGCGCCTGCCCAAGGTTCTGTCTCACACGCTCAAACAGCGGCGCCTGGGTAGTGTGCTGGCGGAATGCCTCCACCTTCTTCTCGAAACGCTCTTTGCCGATTTCAATGCGCGCGGTCACCGTCGGCTGCGCGATTGGCTGACGGTCCGGCAAGGCAAAATCCGCAGCATGGTAGTACAGCTTTTGCGAACGATGCGGCGTCAGCCCCGACTCCAGTTGTTCCGCGTAACGATCACTGCGTCCCGCCCACTCGAATGCGAGCGTCGCGAACGTGCCTGCCATCGCGTGGTCGACATGCCCTGTCAGTCCGCCGTCGGGTCCGAAGGTTACGACAACCTGCGGGCGAATCTGCCGAATCCGTAGGACGAGCTCACCCACGGCTCGGTACAACTCCACCCGATCGAGCTTGCCATCGGGATAATTGAGGACCTCTCCGCGCGCGCCCAGAAGCTTGCAGGATGCGGCAAACTCCTTCCGTCGCAGCTCGGCAAGCTCCTCATTGCTACGGGCCATGCCACGGTTGCGCGCCGCCGTTCCCGCGGTCATGCAGACGATGTACGTCTCAGCCCCGCGCTCGTGACAAAGCAGCAATGTCCCGCCGAACGCGCCTGCTTCGTCGTCCGGATGAGCAGTTATACAGAGAAGTTTGCGCATAAGTACTTTCGATGCCCCACGCCAAAGTTTGATCTTTCTGAACAGCATCTCACGTCGTGGCCGGAGATCCGAGCAATCCGGGTTGTGCCCCGGGCCCGCGCCCATGGTTGCTCCGCCTTGCCAAAACCGGGCCTCATCCGCAATAATTAGAAGGTTGTTGCCTCAAGCAATGTGAGGTCCGATGGGCGCCTGAGCTGCGTCCGTTGGGGTGTGGTAGCGACGGGTTAGCCGATCGCTGGAGCACCCATCCGCAAGGCCTTCGAACGCCGGGCGGTTTTGTCATCTCACCTGAGGAAAAAATTGCTGCCGCACCGAACGCCCAGCGTCTTCGCCTGTGCGGTCGCATATTTCAGGAAAGGAAACCATTCTCTGTGTTGATGATTCGTCTGTCACGCCGCGGCGCCCGTAAGCAGCCGTATTACCGCATCGTAGTCATTGAGAAGGACCGGGCACGCGATGGCCGCTCGGTAGAAGTGGTTGGCACCTATAACCCGCGCACCAATCCCGCCAGTGTCGAGCTGAAACGTGAGCGTATCGACTACTGGACGTCGAAGGGCGCGCAGTTGTCCGATCGCGTCCGCAAGCTGGTGGAGAAGACCCCGGCGAACGCGCCGGCGCCCACGGCGGCCTAGGAGACTTCAATGCCGGACGGCAAACCCGATGTGGTTGCGCTGATGGAACAGCTCGCGAAGGCGATCGTTGAAGCGCCGGAGGAAGTCACCGTCGAGCCCTTTGAAGAAAACGGCCAGACCGTGCTGGAACTGGTTGTCGCCGAAGAGGACGTGGGACGCATGATTGGCCGCCACGGACGTACCGCGCGCAGCTTGCGTACCATTATGAACGCGGCCGCGTTGCGTACGCGCAAACGCTACCAGCTGGAGATCTTGGAATAGCCGCCGACTTCATCACCGTCGCGCGCGTGCTGAAGCCGCAGGGACGCCACGGCGAGGTCCTGGCGGAGTTGCACACCGACTTTCCCGAGCGCTTCGCCGAGCGCCGGCAATTGTGGGGATTGTCGCCCGATGGCAGCCGGCGCGAGTTGCAGGTGGAAGAGCACTGGTTTCACAAGGGCGGAGTGGTGCTGAAATTTGCCGGCGTGAACGACATCAGCGCTGCTGAGCAGCTCGCTGGGTTGGAATTGCAGGTACCGCAGGAGCAGCGCTCGGCATTGGAAGTTGGCGCCGCGTACGTTAGCGATCTGGTTGGCTGCGACGTGTGGGATGGCCAGCGCTTTCTAGGTCGCGTAAGTGATGTGCAGTTCGGAGCAGGCGAAGCGCCGCTGTTAGTTGTAACGCTCCCCGTTTGCGCCGCGCGGCCGATGGGTAGAGAAGGGAAAACGACGGAGTTACTCGTTCCGTTCGCTGAAGAGTTTGTAACCAAGCTGGACCTCGAAGGCCGTCGGATCGACATGCAGTTGCCCGAAGGTTTGCTGGATGTGGATGCGCCGCTGAGCCAGGAAGAGAAGCAGCGCCAGAAGGGCGAAGCTGACGAAACGCGATCGGCGGGCGAGCGCCCGCAGACGCAAATAGGGCGATTGCCCTGGCGCTGAGGGCGCAGAAAAGTAATTAGGCCGGCGCGGAAGCTCTGGGCACGATGGCCAAACTAACTTGTGGTAGCCCGCTTAGGGGCGGCAGCACTCGCGGCATGCGGAAATGAAGTTCGAAATCCTGACGATTTTTCCGGACTTTTTTCGCGGGCCGCTGGATTATGGCATCGTTCGCCGCGCGCGTGATGCCGGGCTCATTGAAATCGGAATTCACGATCTTCGCGCCTTCACGCACGACCGTCATCGCACCGTCGACGACAGGCCATTCGGAGGCGGCGAAGGCATGGTGCTCAAGCCGGAGCCGATCTTCGAGTGCCTTGAGTCGCTGAAGATCGCGCCACAAGGCGCGAGAACGGGCGAATCGGTCGTACTTTTGTCGCCGCAAGGGCAGCTGTTCACCCAGGCCGTGGCGCAGCAGATGATGACGCACGAGCGCATCGTCCTTATCTGCGGCCGTTATGAAGGCGTGGATGAGCGTGTGAGCGAGCATCTAGCCGATCGCGAGATCTCGGTCGGTGATTTTGTGCTCAGCGGCGGTGAACTGGGCGCTGCGATCATCGTGGACACGATGACACGGTTGGTTCCGGGCGCATTGGGCAATGCGGCGTCATCGCAGCTGGAGTCGTTCACGGCGGCAGGAGTTGTCGAGCCGAGATTGCCGGGCGAGCCGCCGAGTTCGACATGCGCATCGGGTGGATTGCTGGATTACCCGCACTACACGCGGCCCGCGGAGTTTCGTGGAATGCAGGTGCCCGAGGTGCTCGTGAACGGCAACCACGATGAGATTCGCAGGTGGCGTCGTCGTAGCGCGCTACGTAAAACGTTGCGAAATCGCCCCGATCTGTTGCGCGGCGTACAACTGAGCCAGGAGGACCGCAAGCTCCTGGCCGAGATAGAAAAAGAAAGCTGTTAGCTCTTAGCAATCGAAAGTTGGCGCGAGGGCTGCTTGCTAAAAGCCCAGAGCCAAAAGCTAAGTGCCGATTGCAAATTTCAGCTGTTTCGGAAGGAAAAAACTAATGTCGAATTCTCCAATCATTGACCGCCTGCTCGCCAAAACACGGCGCACCGATCTCCCCGACTTCAAACCCGGCGACACCGTCCGCGTGCACGTGAGGATCAAGGAAGGCGACAAAGAGCGCCTGCAGGCTTTTGAAGGGCTCGTGATCGCCAAGACGAAAGGCGCGCAGCCCAGCTTTACGGTTCGCAAGATGAGCTTCGGCCAGGGTGTAGAGCGTATCTTCCCGCTAAACTCGAAGGTGATCGACAAGGTCGATGTGCTGCGCTCCGCCCACGTCCGCCGCGCCAAGCTGTACTATCTGCGTGGCCTCCGTGGAAAGGCCGCTCGCCTGCGCGAAGTGGAAACTGCCCGCGGGTAGGCTTCACCGGGCTACTTGAATTGTCATCCTGAGCGGAGCCTCCGCACGCTTTTCCGGCTCGCTGTTCGCGAGCCGGGCGGAGGCGGAATCGAAGGATCTGCGGTTACCGTCCCTCGAATCAGACCTGCCGCTTCGCCTTCGGTCGCACAAACTTCAGCGCGGTGTGCGTTGGGGAAAAGGCGACCACCTTCACGTCCACCAGTCCGGCCCGCTTGCCCGCCTCAAGCACTTGCTGTTCCTTGATCTCCTGTACGCCCTTCGGGTAGACAATCCACAGCGCACCGGCGGCGTCCAGGGATCCAGCCAACTTCGCGGTCCGAGCGAGTTCCGGAGCTTTCTCCGCACCGACAAAGATCAGATCCGAATCCTTCAGCGGCTTCGAATCCGAAAAGTTCTTTGCCGTCGCGCGAAGCTCCTTCACGAAATCGCCATTGCCCATCGCCACAGACGAAATCACCAAGCCCGGCTTGATCCCAAGCTTCTCGCTAGTGCTTTTGGGATGAAGGATCTTGTGCGCCCACTTCTCCGCTTGTTCACCAATCTCGAAAACGGCCGACCCGTCTGCCCATTTCAGATGAAGTTCCCCATCACGCGCCGACACCGACTGCAATGACGCAAGCGAGATCCTCAGCCGAGGTTCACCGCGAAAGACGATCTCGCTTGTCTCCAGCAACGCTTTACCGCGGCCTGTCTTTCCGTTTGTTCGGACGGTGCAGAGAATCTCGCGTCCCATGATCTGGTTAGCATCCGCGAAGAAATCCCGCGCGTCAATGTCTGAGCTGCAAAATACGAAACCCCGCGAGGGGTGGCGGGGCTTCGTATCCACCCGGCCGGAGGAGACCGGGTCCTCGTTTCGCGCGATCTGCACTCGCGCGGCTTACAACTCCTCTAAGCTCTTGCCGCCAATTCCAGCAGTCCCACAGCCATGGCAATCCAAAGCGCAAGGGCCACTGTGTTCAGGGTGACGCGGATCGCTCCGTTGTCAATGAGCCAGTTAAATTTCGCGTCCATACTGTTCTCCTTCAGAAGCGGGGGTTGCGCCGGGAATGCCTTTGCCGTCACCGGATCAACTTCTACAGCGATATACGGACGAACCCGCAAAAGGTTCCGTTAACAAATTGTGAACGTGGGGCAGGATGCAGATTGGTTGATATGAGGCGCGGAAATCGCAAACCTCAGAAAACAGGAGCCGCCGCTGTTCCGGGGTGGAACACTTTATCGCAAGGAGGATTCAGGAGCGTGCAGCGTCACACGATGATCTTCCGCGGGCATCTGCGGTGGGGCAGCTGGTGCGCTCGCGTGTCCGGGCAGCACTTCGCGCAAGGCCCACTCGATCCGTTCGACCGAGCTGCGAATCAGCGCCAGCGATTCGGCACTGTCCGCTGCAACCGCATACGTAATCACCTGCAGCGAATTGCGGATATGGTGGTTCATCTCGGCGATTGTGCGCAGCCGTTGCTGAATGGCTTTTCGGCGCAGGCGCTCGTTGTTGGTGAGAGTAAAAAACAGGAAGCCTGCCACGATGCCGGTGAGAGCATTGGAGACGACCAGAATATCGGTGCGGGTGACGCCATCTCTGGCCAGGAGGCGGTCGAATCCGAATCCCACGATCCAGACCAGCAGCACGACACACACACAAAGAACGAGCAGCCGTGTTCTCGAGTCTCGACTCAGATCCATGCGTCAGCTAACCTGTTCTGCCCCTGTCTTTACAGACGCATCGCTGGGCATTTCGTCTTTGCGAAAATGCCGCAGGATGGCCTCCGCTTGTGAGCGGCTAACCACAGAAGTTAATGCCGCGGCATCGGCTTCTTTTACCGCCTGCAAGCTGCCGAAGTGCTGCAACAGGCGCTTCCCGGTCCGTTCTCCTATGCCGGGAATCTCCAGCAGCTCTGTTTGACGATCCCTGATTTGTCGCCGCTTGCGGTGAAATGTCACCGCGAAGCGATGGGCCTCGTCTCGCACCATCTGCACCAGGTGCAGCACGGGTGAATGCCGGTCAAGCATTACCGGCTCATCCTCCTGCCCCTGGATATAGATGATCTCTTCGCGCTTTGCGATGGAAGCCAGCGGCTGATTTACGATCCCCAGCTCCTCCAGCGCTCCGGCCGCCGCGTGCAGTTGCCCGATGCCGCCGTCGATCAGCACGACACTTGGCATCTTCTGCTTCTCCTCCTGCACGCGTTTGTAGCGCCGCGTCACCACCTCGCGCATGGAGGCGAAATCATCCACCCCCTCCACTCCCCGGATGATGAACTTGCGGTAGTCCGACTTCTTCATCTTGCCGTCTTCCCAAACCACCATCGATGCAACCGTCTCCGCACCCTGGATGTGCGAAATATCGAAACACTCGATGCGCTTCGGCAGGTCGGGCAGCATGAACACATCCTGCACCGCCTCCTGGATGGCCTTCGCTGCAGGCTTCATCACCCGGAAGCGCTGGTCGAAGGCCTGCTTCGCGTTCTGCCCAACCAGGTCCACCAGTGACCGCTTCTCGCCGCGCTGGGGAACGTGAATCTGCACTCGCCGCTTCTGGCCCTCCGATAACATCTCTTCCAGCGTCGAGCGATCTTCGAAGTTAACCGGCACATAGATCGCGTGCGGCACATACTGCTGATCCAGATAAACCTGCTTCAGCAGGGAAGAGAAGAATTCTCCAGGTTGAAAGCCGGCGCCACCAACGCTCTCGCTCAAATCCTCCCAAAAGAATTCACGCTTGTCGACGATCTTGCCGCCGCGCATATGAAAAAGGTTCACCGCCAGCATCTCGTTCTCATAGTGGTACCCAAAGACGTCAGCGTCGTCCCCCTCGACTGCGGCAATGCGCTGCTTCTGCTCCAGCAAGTCGATGGTCGAGATTAGATCGCGATACTTCGCCGCCAGTTCGTACTGCTCGCGCTCCGCCGCAGCCGCCATGCGCTGATGCAGCGAGCGCGAGAGGTCAGCACCGCGTCCTTCCAGGAACAAGCGCACATCGTGCACGGCTTCGGCGTATCGCTTCGGCGTTGTCAGTCCCTGGACGCACGGTCCCAGGCATCGCCCGATGTAATACTGCAGGCACGGCCTCGGATAGTAACGAGTCAGGTCCAGCTTGCACGAGGGGATTAGAAAGTGTCGATGAATCAGATCAACCAACCGATACGCCAGGCTGGTAGGGAAGTACGGCCCGAAGTACAATGATCCATCTTTCCGCAGACGACGCGTCGGAAATACCCGCGGATAGCGTTCCGTAATCGTCAGCTTGATATACGGATAGGTTTTGTCATCACGCAGAAGAATGTTGTACCGCGGCTTCTTCTGCTTGATCAGGTTGTTCTCGAGCGCGAGCGCTTCCTTCTCGTTATCGACCACCACATAGTCGACATCGACCGCCTCGCGCAGCAGGGAGCCCGTCTTCGCATCGGCCAGTTTGCCTTCCAGGAAATACGACCGCACGCGCGAGCGAAGGTTGTTCGCCTTGCCCACGTAGATGATCTGCCCCTCGGCGTTCTTGTAGAGATACACACCGGGCGAGGTCGGCAGCGTCCGAATTTTCTGGTGAAGGTCCATTTCAGCAATTAGCAATTAGCAACTAGCAACTAGCGATCAGCGCCCAGGGCAGCATCTGTCAGTGGGCGCGTTCATTGAGGTTTCCAGAAGCGATAGATGTTCTCGCGAATGTATGCGGTCCACTCATCTTCTATTTCTTGCAAGGCTGAGAGCACGACATCCGGTTCAAGATCACCGCGCAGTGCGAGATAGTTCAGACCAACGAGCGCCCCGTACTGAAGTTCCTTTGAGGATTTCAGCCGCTTCAGACACTCCGCTTGCACCCAGCGCCAATCCTCTTCATAGTTGGCAGCATCCCAGAGGGCGACGCAAACTGTTCGTTCATCGGGGCTTTCGAACATCTGCTGAAGTTCGTCTCGGCCCCTGTCCGTCGGGACGAATACCGTCGGCTCTTTCCAATCGCTTGGTCGGAAGGCGGGGAAACTGTCATAAATCGCATTCAGCACTCGCGTGGCAGCAGGTTCCTCCCCAGCGTCCAGCCGTTTAAGTACAGGGATAACAGTTTCCGGCTGAAGCTTACCTTGGCGAGCAAGGCATTCCAGGCCGAACAATGCTCCTTTACGCATCGTCGGAGTATGTGCACTCAGTGCGTTTAGACACTCGGCTTGTATCCACTGCCAGTGCCGGTTCAAATAAAGCCATAAGCGTTCTGAGTAAAGGGAGTCATCGTCGGCGCTCCGAAAAAGGAGATCCAGAGCGGACCGACGGTTGAGTCGCTGCATTTTCATTCATCTCGCATGCTTGTAAAAATTCTACTCTTCGCGTCAGGATTATCCGGTGCACCGACAAACATCGCCTGCACAGCTTCGACGGCGGCTATAAGCGCTTGAAAACACAGCCTAACTTTCAGCGGCCTTCGACAACCCACTCTGGCAAACGATTTGCTCTTCCAAGATCAAGCCGACGGCTGAATGCCAAAGGCGCAGCCGAGAGCTGAAGGAGTCATTTCCGATGAACCGCTATTCCCTCATCGCAGTGCTGGTCGCCGGCAGCCTGCCTTTGATTGTCGGTTGCACGACAAAGAAGTACGTTCGCAATCAGACAACGCCGATCATCAACAACGTTAATGAATTAGATGATCAAACGGCTAAGAATACTCGCGACATCAAAGACGTCGACACGCGCGCCCAGCAGGGCATTGCGCAGGTGAACGACAAGGCCGCGGCTGCCGATCAGAAGGCGCTCGCAGCCGGTCAGTCCGCCGACCAGGCGAGCCAGAGCGCGACGCAGGCCAGTAATCGCGTGACCAGCCTCGCCGGAACCGTCGAGAACCTCGACAACTATAAGCCCATCACCGAGAGCACCGTCCTGTTCGGGTTCGATAAGTCGCAGCTCACGCGCAAAGACAAAGAAACGCTCGACGAATTGGGCAGCCAGATCCAGAACCAGAAGCACTACATCGTTCAGGTGGAAGGGTACACGGATTCGACCGGCCCGGCCGACTATAACTATCAGCTCAGCCGTCACCGCGCCGATTCTGTCATTCAGTATTTGGCGCAGAAGTACAACGTTCCGGCGTACAAGATTTTCCTGATCGGCTTGGGCAAGGACAACCCTGTCGCGCAGAACACGACGTCCGCGGGACGAGCCAAGAATCGTCGCGTCGATGTCCGCCTGATGGGCAACAGCCTGGCCGAGTCGGCGCAAACCAGCTCCCTCAACCAGCAACAACAGCAGCAGTAATACAATGCGGCCCGCACGTTCGGGCCGCACACATTCTCTTAGCAAGCTCCCTCAGCCCGGAGCCAATGGCCAGCAGGCCCATTGGATGAAAAGCCGCCCAGAAATGGGCGGCTTTTCTGTCTGAGCACTGGTACAAAGACCTTCACTCAAAGCATGGCAGCTCAGCGGTACGCTTTGCCTTGCGCAGGCTGCTTACCGCTCTAACAGGCTCCGTTGCTGCATGACGCCGGGGTATGACTCTATTCTGCGTCAGGTCGGACAGTAACGTACACTGAACTTCGCCACCCATGAGCCCGACCTTGCAACGTCTGATGCTGCGATTCATCAACATCTATCCGCCGCTTCTGGGCGCCGGGATTCGCGTCAAATGGAGCCGCGATTACAAAGCCACCGACGTCACCATGAAGCTTCGCACGTGGAACCGCAACTACGTCGGCACGCACTACGGCGGCTCGTTGTATTCCATGACCGATCCCTTCTACATGCTGATGCTGATGCAGAATCTAGGCCCGGATTACATCGTTTGGGACAAAGCCGCGAGCATTCGTTTCCGTAAGCCGGGGAAGGGAAGCGTGAAAGCGGAATTTCGTCTGAGTGACGAACAGCTTGATGAGATTCGTAGCACGCTCACAATGCAGGAGAAGTACGAGCCGACGTTTATGGTTCAGGTGAAAGACGAAGCCGGCGAGGTCGTGGCCGAAGTGCAGAAGGTGCTCCATATCCGGCGGCGAAAGGGCACCTCTCAAACCGCCGGCTAGGCGGTGGCACACAATTCAGGCGGCTTCAACCTCCGGCTCGTTGGTGGGTTGTCCGTTGTCGGACTTTCCTTCGTCCAACCTTATGCGCAAGACCTCATCCCGGTCGCCGTCAAAATCCTGCCGCAGATGGAGGTAGAGGTCCTCCAGTTTGCCGCTCGCGCTGATCGTCACGAGGAGTTTTGCCAAGGCCAGCATGCCGGCGCGATTGGCGACAATGTAGGGGATGCCATCGTTGAATTCGACGCGCAACTGCTCATTCGAGCGTTCCACGTACTCAAAGATGATCTCCCGCTTGCGGGCCTCTTTCTCCACCGCAAACTGAAAAGCCTGCCCGATCGTCACGTCCTTATGCTCGGTCATCTATACCCCCAGCAGCAATGTTCTCCCTGCACAATAGCAGGATAAAAACATCTGCAAAGTGACGAATGCGGCACCTGTAATTGTGGCGTCTTGCTGGGACAAAGGGCGGCAGTTCGCGGGAGAACTGCATCCAGACGAAGAAGAGGTTGCCGACATCATACTGGTTTGAGCGACTGCAAGGAAGAGATTTTGCGTGAATCAACGTATTTTTTCGACGGCACATTTGTTGCGACACGAAACCCAATCAGCAAATGGCGAGGAGCGGCCAGGATTCATGCCGAGAGCTGACGGCAAAAGGCCGACGGCTTACAATAGGGCTGTGCGGTATTTGTATCTTCTTCTCGCAATACTCTTCTTCGCCTTCCCGGCTGTGGCGCAGGACAGCCCCCCGGTAGAGCAGGTTCCCGTCGACAAGTCAGCACCGGCGCCAAAAGACAACGCCAAGAATCCGCCTCGCTCCGATAAGGTCTCGCCCGATGAGAGTTCCAGCAAGCAGACGGAGATCGACGTTGCTTCGCCTGCGAATGACGAGAAGGCACATCCCGAAGCGGGGCTCGGCGCCGGTGACGCCGATGAGTTCACGCCCTATAACCCGATGAAGGCGATGAAAGACGTCGAGGTCGGAGACTTCTACTTCAAGAAGGAAAACTACGGCGCGGCCATCAGCCGTTACCGCGAGGCGCTCGAGTACAAACCTCACGACGCGGAAGCGACCTTTAAGCTTGCTGAGGCCCTGGCCAAGACCGACGACACAGCGGGCGCGAAGGAAAACTACGAAGCTTACCTGAAGATCCTACCCAATGGACCGCACGCCAATAAGGCCAGGGAAGCGCTGAATAAGCTCAAGGAAAATCCGGCGCAGAATGCCGCCAAGCAGTGACGATCCGGTAGATCTGGCCTTCAGGCCGGCGGCCACGCCGCTCCCACAAAAGCGGGACACGCGGCGCGCAACAGGCTTCCCCCAATCTGAAAATGCTTTAACTTGCCGCGGAATTGCTGCCATTGCGTAGAATGAACGCGCAATGTCCCGCCATCTCTATCCACCGCGTGTGGTGAACATCGAAGACCTCCGCCGAATGGCGCGGCGGCGTGTGCCGAAGGTGGTCTTTGACTACCTCGACGGCGGAGCGGACGCTGAAGTCACGCTGGAAGAGAACTGCCGCGCCTTTCGCGACCTGATATTCCGGCCCCGCCAGGCAGTGGCGTTTGAACAGTGCAACCTCAGCACTCGTGTGCTCGGCACAGATGTCTCGCTGCCCTTTCTTTTGGCGCCCGTCGGCTACAGCCGCCTCATGCATCCCGGCGGCGAGGTCGTTGCTGCGCGCGCAGCAGGAGCTGCCGGCACGGGGTATATTCTCTCCACCATCTCCAGTCATCGTCTGGAGGACGTAAGAGCTGCAACGGCCGGACTGGCGTGCTTTCAGCTCTATCTCCTCGGAGGACGAGAGGCCGCGGAAGAAGCGCTGGAGCGCGCGCAGCGCGCAGGCTTCTCAGCACTTGTCGTGACCGTAGACACTGCGGTCTCAGGTTTGCGCGAGCGCGACTGGCGTAACGGCATGGCGCAGGTGCTGGGCGAAAATGTTTTCGCGAAGCTGCCATTCCTTCCGAACATATTGGCCCACCCAGGATGGCTGACCGCGTACCTTCTCGACGGCGGCCTGCCCCCGCTCTATAACGTGGTCATTCCCGGTCGTGGGCCGATGCCGCTCACCGATGTGGCTGCGGCGCTGAAGCGTTCCGTAGTCACATGGAACGACCTGAAGTGGATCCGCGAGCATTGGAGCGGGCCCATCGTGATCAAAGGCCTCTTGATCGCAGATGACGCACGCCGTGCCGTAGATCATGGAGCGGCGGCGATCGTCGTCTCGAATCACGGAGGCCGGCAGCTGGACAGTGTTTCAGCAACCATCAAGGCCCTCCCCGAGGTCGTCGCCGCAGTCGGCTCGCAGACGGAAGTCTTGATGGACGGCGGCATTCGGCGCGGCAGCGATATCGTCAAGGCGCTTTGCCTGGGAGCGCGGGCGGTGCTCATCGGCCGCGGTTATGCTTACGGCCTTGCGGCAGCCGGTGAGCCCGGAGTCAGACGGGCAATCGAAATCCTGCGCGAAGATGTTGATAGAACGATGAGACTCTTAGGCTGCGGAGATGTGAAGGAGCTGAACTCGTCGTATGTCGATGTCAGAGGCCAGGGCCGCTGGCCCTACAGCGCTTCTTCTTGAATTCTGTCGAGTAACGCAGTGGGCTTACGCCGATTCTGAGCGCTGGCACGATTTCTTCATCGCGTTCTGCCAGTCCGTGTCGAGATCAAGTGCGTAGCCGGGCAGGACCTCCTGCAATGCCCACTCAATTCGTTGCACCGCGCTTCGAATGCGATTCAATTGTTCCTCGTCCGGGACAGAGGCCGAGTACATGACGACCTGCAATGCGTTGCGGACGTGGTGATTCATCGCGGCAATTGTTTGCAATTGTTGCGTCAGCTGTCGCAGGCGGAAGCGCTCGTAGCGAAACACCAGGAATGCGGCCACCAGTCCTCCACACAAATCGTCCAGCACGCGTTGCGATTCCTCAAGGCCGTAGTGCATTGAAACCTGGTCTGCAATGACCAGAAGTGCGAATACCGCGAAGCCTGCCAGCAGCGCGATGACTGCCATTCGAAACTCCGCGCCCCGGGACTCGTTTCGATGTACATTCATGAGCGCCCTCCGCTGAACACGCTGTAAAGTTCCAAGGCGTCAAGGTGCGCCTCTACGCTCTGACGGACGAAACCCCTCGCGGTCACACCTTAGATGGCATTAGATGCGGAATCAGAGCTGAAGAGAGTCGTGAAAGGGTCGGGAGGTCAAATATTCTAACTGCGGGCAGAGAGCTGAATCGCCTTACTGTTTTTTCTTGACTACGATCGACTGCCGCAGGGGCACGATTGCGCCGCGGCTGGCATCGACATTGGCAAGCTGCGCGCGGGTCATGACCTCGTTGCGCACGTAGCTGACGAACTCCGACATCTGGCGCTGCATTTCTTCCATGCGCTCGCGCATTTGCAGGATGATGGCGATGCCGGAGATGTTCACCCCCAGATCGCGCGCCAGCGAAAGCACCAGCTCCAGCCGCTCCAGGTCCTCGTCGGTGTAGAGACGCGTGTTCCCTTCGGTGCGCGACGGCTTCAGCAGTCCTTCGCGCTCGTAGAGACGCAGCGTCTGCGGGTGGATGCCATACATCTCCGCCACCGAGCTGATCATGTACGCGCCTTGTTTTTTACGTTTCGCCATAAGAAGCAATTAGCAACCAGCAATTAGCCGTTCGCGGCCCCAACGCCGACCGTTCGAGAAGATTGTCATCACGAGCCCACCGCGGCGGGCGAGGGATCTGCTTTTAGCTCCAAACAGCAGATCCCTCGCGAGCTGAAGCTCGCTCGTGATGACAATTCAAGATTTCGCTCACCATTCAAACCTGCTTCCACAACTCTTCCCGCGGGTCTTCCGGGTTCAGCTTCGACAACTCACGCAGGATCTCTTTCGACCGCTCATCTGCAACCTTCGGCGTCAGGGTCTGGATTTCGACGATCTCGTCACCACGCTGGCCTTCATTTATCGCCGAGGGAACACCTTTCTCGCGCAACCGCAGCTTCTGTCCCGACTGCGTTCCCGGAGGAATGCGCAGCAGGGCGCGGCCATCAATCGTCGGCACCTCGACCTTCGTTCCCAGTGCCGCTTCCGCCAGCGTCACCGGAACCGTCAGATAAATGTCATCGCCTTCGCGCTTGAACACCGGATGCTCGCCCGTGCGCACGATGATGTAGAGATCGCCGGCCGTCGCGCCCATCGTGCCCGCGTTGCCGCGACCTTGCAGGCGAATGCGTTGTCCATCGCGTGTCCCCGGCTTGATACGCACCTTCAGCGACTCGCTGCGCTCCACGCGGCCTTCGCCGTGACAAACCGGGCAGACCGTGCGGTTCTTGCCGCTGCCGCCGCAGCGCGGGCAGGCGACATTGAATTTCATGCTGCCGCTCTTCTGCGTGACCTGGCCTTTGCCGTGGCACCCGGGACATTGGCCTGGGCTCTCGAGATATCCCTGACCGTGACAGTTCGCGCAAACTTCCTGGCGAGGAATGTTGAGCTGCATCTCCGCGCCCTTGATCGCTTGCCA
>DATFSK010000094.1:0-2467 GCA_035262645.1 Terriglobales bacterium | reverse complement strand
CGACGCCTCAGTTCCATGAGAGTCGCTTTTTTAGGCTTGCGCACGATGCAGCACAAATGGACAATGGCGCGTCGGTTTTTGCAGAGAGGCGCACCAGTCTAACGTGCGCGAATAACAATGAGCGAAACGTTGATCCGCCGTGCCGAGACGCAAAGCGCACCCGCTGAGACAACAGCGCCACCTTGTCCGCGGCTCGAATGAAAAGTTCGAAGCCCTACTGGATGACGTGTCGGCCGAGATGGCGCGTGTGCCGGCGCATAAAGTTGATCAGCAGATTGAGCAGTGGCTGCGTGAAATCGTGCTTGCGCTTGACATCGATCGAAGCACCGTTTGGGAGCGGGTATCTGACATCGACTTCCTAGCCACGCATTGGTGGGGCCGTCCAGGCGTGGCAAAGATGCCGGGCGGCGCAACGGGGACGAGAGTCTCGCCGTGGGCAACGGCCAAAATTCTGTCCGGTGAACCGGTCATGTGGTCCAGCGCGGAGGAACTTCCCAAAGAGCCTGAAATAAGGCGATTCGTCGAGACCTATGGACCTACCGCGAATGTGACGTTGCCGCTTGAAATCGGTGGCAGCGTCGTGGGCGCAATGAGCTTTGGTAAGTTCCGCGGACCGCGGGAATGGCCGCCGAGCGTGGTGCGGCGGCTGCGAGTTGTCGGGCAGCTAATCGCGGGCGCGCTCGATCGCAAGCGGACGGATCTGCGGGTTAGCAAGCTGCAGGACGAAGTGACGCTCGCGGCGCGCCGCTCCATGATGGGTCAGCTGGCGGCTTCAATCGCGCACGAACTGAACCAGCCGTTGGGCGCGATACTCAGTAACGTCAATGCCGCGCGGCGCATGCTTGGCGCCGAAAGGCCGAATCCTCAGGAAGCCATGGCTGCGCTCGACGACATTGCCGAGGACACCAAACGGGCGGGCGAGATCATCCGGCGAGTCAGAGCCTTGTTCAAAGACAACTACTCCCCGAGGGAGATGGTCGAACTTGACACTCTGCTGGCAGAAATCGAGGGTCTGCTGCGCAGCGAAGCGATGCTGCGCAAGGTATCGCTGCGTGTTGAAGCTGCACCGTCTCTGCCGCCGGTAACGGGCGACAGAATCCAACTGCAGCAGTGCATTCTCAACCTGGCACTCAACGCTTTCGAGTCGATTGCGGCAGCAGAGCACGAGCGCCGCGAAGTGCTGGTGCAAGCGGTACAGGAAGGGCCTGAATGGGTGGCCATCAGCGTCCGCGATACCGGCCGTGGAATCGATCCGTCAGTGCAGGACAAATTGTTCGACCCCTTTGTTACGAGCAAGCCGCAGGGAATGGGGATGGGGCTGGTCATAACACGGTCCATTGTCGAGAACCACGGCGGAAAGATATTTGGTAAACCAAATTCAGATGCCGGAGCCACGTTCACATTCACGCTTCCTGTAAATGGCGCGTACCAGCATGGGAAGGCAGCGGAGTAGTGAACCAGGACAACAGGCATTTCCTAACAGCCTAAAGTGTTAATTTGCCGATAATACTACACCTGTAAGGGCGACTTCTTCGCTGCAGCAAAGGTGCTACCCATCCCGGCCGTCTAAAGTGGTGGGCTTGAAGCTGTCTCCGGTCACTCAATGAGAGTGCAGAGGGAAACATTGGAAATTCAGCCAATGTCCGTTCAGGTTCTCTTTTCTCTGTTCTCCGGAGATGGCGGGGCGAAGATGCGATCGCCAAACGCGCGCGCGGCGCGCAGGACGGTCGCATCCTCGCCGCAGCGCCCGATTAGCATCATCCCGACCGGTAGTCCCGCCGACATTGCGCAGGGGACGTTGAGAGCGGGATGGCCGGTAACATTGAAGACGCCGGTATTGCGTGCGATTTCACGGCCCTGCACGGACCATGCCTCGAGTGGCAAATCTGCCGGGGTGACGGACGCCGCCTTGATCGGCGTCGTCGGCATCACCAGCAGGTCGAATTCGCCCAGGGCGCGGTCGTAAGCCGCGCGCAGCGCACGCGCCAAGTTCTGGGCCTTGGCGTAATAGCGGCCGTGGTAGGCCTGCTGAAGATACTTGCCGGCCATCCCCAACAGCTTTACCGACTCGGGTAGATCGTCGGCCCGCGTCAGCCGTCCGCGCGCGAACGCGTCGAGCATGCTGGTGACGTAATGGCCTTTCCAGTTATTACCCAGGCCGTTGCCGTCGAGCACCAGCGAGGTCATGCCGCCCAGGATGATTCCGAACAGGATTGCCGCGCCGTCACGATGGAAGGGAATCGCCGCTGGGCGCACTTCGCATCCCAGCCGCGCAAAGGCGTGCGCCGATTCGCGCACCGCGTCGATCACGTCTTGCTCCGGCTGGTCGAACTCGAAGCCTTCGTTCACGAGTCCCAACCGCAGCCCGCGAACATCGGCGTCGATCAGCCTGGAGTACGGCTGCGGCTGCGGTCCGCCGCTTTGCCTCGGATCAAGTCCGTCGGGACCCGCGATTGCTTCGAGCAGC
>DATFSK010000093.1:0-31810 GCA_035262645.1 Terriglobales bacterium | reverse complement strand
CGACGCCTCGCTGACGGGCGCCCGGCTGCGCCTGCGACCTATTCTCATGACCGCATTCGCCTTCATCCTGGGTTGCGTTCCCTTGTGGACGGCGACTGGTGCTGGCGCGGTTTCGCGTCAGGTGCTGGGAACCGTCGTAATCGGTGGCATGCTGGCGGCGTCAATCCTGGCAATCTTTTTCATCCCTGTTTCGTTCGACGTCGTCGAGCGCTTCGGCATATGGATTGGCGGCAAGAAAGAAGAACCAAAGATCGCCAAGCCCGCGACTGTGACCGAAGGAGCAGCGCATGACTAAAGCACGAATCTTCACGATCGTTGTGGCGCTGCTTGCGCTTCCCGCCTGCAAGGTAGGGCCGAATTATCAGCGTCCGCCGCTGACCGTTCCCGACCAATACCGCGGAGTCGCTCCCGACGCCACTACTCAGCAGCAGCCGACCACCCAGCAGCAGCCCACGGAAGATTTCGCCGTGATGAAGTGGCAAATGGTCTTCCAGGATGAGACCCTGCAGGCGCTCATCAAGCAAGCCCTCGCTAACAACTACGACATGCGCATCGCCGCTACGCGCATTCTGCAAGCCAGCGCGAACCTGGGCATCACGCGCGCCAATCAGTTTCCCAATGTCCAGGGTTCATTCGCCATTGACAATGTGCGAAATAATTTCTTCCTCGGTGCGCCAACCTTCGATACGGCCGGGCTGCAGCTCAACTATATTGTCGACTTCTGGGGCCAATACCGCCGCGCAACCGAAGCCGCCCGCGCGGTGCTGCTCTCCACCAAATATGCGAGAGATGTAGTTCAAATCTCACTGGTCTCGCTGGTCGCGCAGAATTATTTCCTGCTTCGCCAGTACGATGCTCAGCTTCAGTATTCGAACGACACAGTCGAGGCGGACAAGCAGATCCTCCAACTCAACACCATCAAATACAAAGGTGGCGAAGCCGCAATCACGGACGTCTACCAGGCGCAGGTCCTGGTGCAGCAAGCCGAGGCACAGGCCATCAACTTCCAGCAACTGGTCGAGCAGACGGAAAACAATATCAGCATTTTGCTGGGGAAGAATCCCGCGACCATTGCCCGCGGATTCAGTCTGATGGACCAGCCGCACCTGCCGGAAGTACCGGCCGGCTTGCCTTCTGCCCTTCTCCAGCGCAGGCCGGACGTCCGTCGCGACGAAGAAACCCTGGTAGCTGCGAATGCCAATGTGGGTGTGGCTAAGGCTGCTTTCTTCCCTCAGATCTCGCTGACCGGCCAATTCGGCGCGCAGAGCACAGCTATCTCCAGTTTCCTGCAGGGACCGGCAACCTTCTGGTCGGTGGGCGGCTCGATCGTTCAGCCCATCTTCGAAGGCGGCCGCATTAGGAGCGGATATCGCCTGGCCTGGGCGCAACGCGACGAAGCCGAATTGAGCTACAAGCGAACGGTCCTGAACGCCTTCGGCGACGTTTCCAACAGCCTCGTCGGCTACACGGACTCGCGCAAGTTCCGCATGAAGATCGAAGAACGGACACAAACTTACAGGGAAACCGCGCGCCTTGCCAATGTGCGATACCAGGGCGGCGTAACCAGCTTTCTGGAAGTGCTGGTAACCGAACAGGACTACTTCGCCTCTGAACTGCAATTGGCCCAGGCGTGGTTCTTCGAAATGCAGAATTACGTGCAGCTCTATCAGGCGCTCGGTGGCGGCTGGAACCAGCAGTAGAGTTCTGCTGCCGCATGCATACTTCCTTGGTCACCAGAGCACAGGCTTCGCCAAGGACGTCCATGGCGCTCCGTGCCTCCGCGGTGATTCGATGACTCTTCTCAGTTCTCGTGTCATCCGTCTCGCCACCGCCAGCATGCTTGGCGGAGTCCTCATCGGAGTCGTCGGCGGAGCCTTCCGCTTTTTCCTCATTTCATCCGATACATTGCGCGGTGAGCTGATCGCGCGGGCGCACCACTGGCCTTACACCGGATGGGTCCTGCCGGTGGCGTTGGCTGCGGTCGGTGCATGGCTCGCACGCCTGCTGGTGGTTAAGTTCGCGCCCAGCGCCGAAGGCAGCGGTGTCCAACGTGTAGAAGCGGTCTTCAGTGGCGAAATCGAACCGGCGTCGGCGGGCGTCGTCCCGGTCAAGTTCTTCGGCGGTCTTCTCGCCATGGGCTCAGGTCTCGCTCTCGGCCGCGAAGGTCCGACGGTGCAAATGGGAGCGTCCTTCGGCTCCTGGGTATCGCGCTTCCTGATCAAAGATCCTGAAGACCGCAGAGTGGTTGACGCCGCCAGCGCAGGCGCCGGACTCGCCGTGGCCTTCAACGCTCCGATCGGCGGCTCGATCTTCGTCTTCGAAGAATTGACCAGCAGTTTCACTCCGTGGCTGCTGGTGGCGACGTTGGCTGCCGCCAGCGTTGCCGTCTGGCTTATGCGCCTGATGCTGGGCAACGCACTGGACTTCACCGTTAAACAGGTCAGCCCAACCCAGCCCTGGCAGGCCTTGCCCTTCCTGCTTCTCGGCCTGCTCGTGGGACTACTCGGCGCAGTCTACAACGCATCGATCATGGGTCTGCTGCGTATTGTTGATCGGCTGCCGGAATTCTCTTCCGTCCATCGCGCTGCCCTGATCGGCGCCGTCGTGGGGCTGGTTGCATGGTTTATGCCCGCGTTGGTAGGCGGCGGCGACAACCTCACGCAGACGATTCTTTCCAGCGAGTTCGCGCTGCGCACACTGTTGGCGATATTTCTGTTGCGCCTCCTGCTCGGGCCATGGTCGTATGCCGCTGGCGCTCCGGGAGGCATCTTTGCCCCGCTCCTGCTCTTAGGCGCGTCATCGGGCGCGCTTTTCGCGGGCACCGTCAACTATCTGCTTCCCGCGACCCACCTCGATGTAATCGCGTGCGCCATCGTCGGCATGGGCTCGTTGTTCACTGCGAGCGTGCGCGCTCCCCTCACTGGAATTGTGCTTACGGTGGAGATGACCGGCCGCGCCGACCTCACACTCGGATTGCTTGGCGCTTCGCTGATGGCAATGCTGGCGACAATGCTTCTTCGCAGCGAGCCGATTTACGATAGCCTCAAGCGCCGAATGTTGGCCCAGTCTGCCTCTCCGGCGCGAAGCACCCTTACCGCACAGCAGCCGGCCCAGGCTGGCTGACACTCACGAGCCGGACATTCTGACCGTGGCCTTCATGCTGTGCTGCTGCCCAGCGGCAAGATCGATTGCGTAGTCGCCCACATTGCTGGTCTCAATGCACAGCATGCGTGTCCACTGGTCCTCGGCGAGGTCGGCAAGAGCTCGAGCATTTTCGATCCATGGATTCCAAACTACGGTCGTGCGGGAATTTTCCTTCCCAACTGTTGTCTTACGCTGTAGGACGGCATCCGTCAGCTCGAGCGAATGCTCAGTATCCAGGTAAACGCGGTCCGTCTCGGACGTGATGACAACCTCGCCCGCCTGCGTTTTTTCTCGGAAGCCATCCGTCTTGTCCAGGTAGTGAACACCATCGAGGCCGCTCACTTGCGCCTCGCGCACGTCTCCTACATTGAAGTAGGCATGCAGCGCCTCTTCGAACCGCAACGGCGCAGCTCCGGCATTGGTCATGACCAATTCAAGCGTCAGCTCAGCTCCAAACGTCGCGCGGTAAACCAGGCGAAAGTCAGCCGGCCACCATTTACGAGTATCGTCGCCGCTTTCGGTGAACATGCTGACCGTGATCCCCACGTCACTCTGAGCGATGGATTCAAGCTGCCACTCTTTCGTGCGGACAAAACCGTGCGCCGGGGCATGCGGATCGTCGGCCTTGTCCCCGAACCAGGGGAAGCATACGGGTACGCCCCCGCGAATTGCGCGGCCATCCTGCCAAAGCGAATGCGGGCTGAGGAACAAGACATCCTGCGCTTCGCCAGGTTTCCATGACGTGACATGCGCACCGTGCAAATACATTTCTCCACGAGCCAGCGGCGTGTTGATGCGGACCGCCGTTAGTCCACCGTTCCCCTCCGAGATCTGCGCCACCCCGGCAATTCCAAACTCACCATCAAGCTCTGCTACAGTCGCATTCGCCATCCGCCCACCTCAATGAAGGAATGTATCGCATTAGGGCTCTCTAAGGTCAGCCAAGCCCGCGTTCGACTATGAATATCCGGTAAAAACCCCGCAAACGTTGTATATTGACGCCAGTATCGATTGTCGTTCCCAGGGCACCCCCTGCCAAAATCAGCCTAGGAATTACTGGAAAATTTGCCAGTTGAAGCGATTCTGCCGGGCTGATACTTTCGGTGTTTGTCGTTTTTTGAGGTGAGCAATGAAAGCTACGCAGATACTGCACGACCTCGGCCAGAGCCTCTGGCTGGACAACATCACGCGCGACCTGCTCGACACGGGCACGTTGAAGCGCTACATCGATGAATTCTCCGTCACCGGGCTGACGTCCAATCCAACCATCTTCGATCAGGCAATCAAGAAGAGCGCTTCGTACGATCCGGCTATCCAGCAAAAGCTCAATGAAGGAAAGTCCGGTGAGGGTCTCTTCTTCGAGTTGGCGCTGGAAGACCTGACACGCGCCGCCGACCTCTTTCGCAAAGTCCACGATCAAACAAGGCGTGTCGATGGCTGGGTCTCGCTGGAGGTTTCACCGCTGCTAGCCTATGACACCGCCAGCACGATTAAGGCTGCCAAGGAATTGCACGCTCGTGCCGCGCGTCCGAATTTGTTCATCAAGATTCCCGGCACGCCGGAAGGTTTGCCCGCAATTGAGGAAGCGATCTACTCCGGCGTATCCGTAAACGTGACCCTCCTGTTCTCGCGCGAGCACTACCTGGCCGCGGCGGAGGCGTATCTGCGTGGCATCGAGCGCCGCATCGCCGCGGGATTGCCGGCGAATGTCGGCTCCGTTGCCTCCGTCTTCATCAGCCGCTGGGATGTGGCAGTCTCCAAGAAAGTTCCCGACGGGCTTCGCGACAAGCTGGGCATCGCCATCGCTCAGCGTACTTACAAAGCGTATGTCGAATTGCTCGCCACGCCGCGCTGGCAAGCCATCGTGAAGGCCGGATACAATCCGCAGCGCCTTCTGTGGGCCAGTACGGGAACCAAAGATCCGCGAGCATCTGACATTCTGTATATCAAAGCGCTTGCCGCCCCCAATACCGTAAACACAATGCCGGAAAACACGCTGATGGCGCTAGCGGATCACGGCGAGATCGGTGATGTCCTTGCGAAGGATGGTGGCGATTGCGAGGAAGTCCTGGCGGAGTTCGCGAAGGAAAGCATCGACGTGAAGGAACTCGCCGCGCAGCTGCAGAAAGAAGGCGCGAAGGCGTTCTCCGATTCCTGGAATGAGTTGATGAAGGTAATCGAATCCAAGAGCATGGTGCTGACGCAAGGCACCTGAGAAAAACTTAACCACAGAGACACAGAGGCACAGAGAAGAATTTCTTGTAGTACCCGCAGTCGTTCCGACCAGCAGCCACGCAGGCAAAGTCAGATCGACAAACACGCGTTCAACAATTTTTATCTCCCTCTGCGCCTCTGTGTCTCTGTGGTGAATATTTTTGTTAAGAAGAGGAGTAACCAATGCAACTGGGAATGGTAGGTCTGGGACGTATGGGCGCCAACATGGTGCGCCGCGCAATGAAGGCCGGACACGAATGCGTCGTGTTCGACATGTTCCCGAAAGCGGTAGAAGAGTTGACCAAGGAAAAGGCGATAGGCTCCTCTTCCCTTCAGGATTTCGCCAAGAAGCTCGGCAAGCCGCGTGCCGTGTGGTTGATGGTCCCGGCGGCTGTGGTGGACCAGACGATTGCCGGAATCGTCCCCTATCTCGAATCCGGCGACATCCTGATCGACGGCGGCAATTCCTATTACATCGACGACATTCGCCGCGCAAAGGAGCTCGCGCCCAAGGGGATTCATTATGTCGACGTCGGCACCAGCGGCGGCGTCTGGGGACTGGAGCGCGGCTACTGCATGATGATCGGCGGTCCTGATAAGGCCGTTCAGTACCTCGACCCAATCTTCAAGACGCTCGCCCCGGGCATAGGCAACATCGACCGCACGCCTGGCCGCGAGAAGGCCGGCGGCACCTCGGAGCTGGGCTATCTCCACTGCGGCCCCAACGGCGGCGGGCACTTCGTCAAGATGGTACACAACGGCATCGAGTATGGCATCATGGCCGCCTATGCCGAAGGCTTAAACGTGTTGAAATCCGCCAATGTGGGCAAGCACAAGGCCGAAGTTGACGCCGAGACGACTCCCCTGCGCGATCCGGAACATTACATGTACGACTTCAATCTTCCCGATGTAGCTGAGGTCTGGCGGCGCGGCAGCGTGATCGCGTCGTGGCTTCTGGATCTGACGGCGGCGGCGCTGCTGGAAGATCCGCAGCTGTCTAAATTCGCCGGTCGCGTCTCCGACTCGGGCGAAGGCCGCTGGACCATCAAGGCCAGCATCGACGAAGCTGTGCCCACGCCCGTGCTGACGACGGCGTTGTACGAGAGATTCAGTTCACGCGGCATGGCCGACTTTGCTGACAAGCTTCTGTCAGCCATGCGCTACGAATTCGGCGGCCATCTGGAGAAAGCTGCCGGGAAATAGCGCGATCAGGCGTGAAGTGATTGCTTGCGATGGCGCAGCTGAAAGGCTGCGCCTCTGCAATCAGGAGCAACCATGAAAGTTGAGATCCTTCCTGACGGCGATTCCCTGGCGAGGCGCGCTGCGGCCGTCATCGCAGCCGATGCCCGCCAAGCTGTAGCTGCCCGCGGCCGCTTTGTTATGGCTGTGAGCGGCGGCAAGAGTCCGTGGCTCATGCTCGCCGACCTTGCCAATGAGACCGTCCCCTGGCCAAACGTGCATGTCTTCCAAATCGACGAACGTATCGCACCTGCCGGCGATCCGGATCGCAACTACATGCACCTGCGCGCCAGCCTGCTGGAGCACGCCCCAATTCCGCCGGATCAAATCTATCCCATGCCGGTGGAGTCGCCCGATATTGAAGCGGCAGCAAAGGAATATGCGCACACTTTGGAGGGAGTCGCGGGGAGGCCGCCGGTGCTCGACCTCGCGCACCTTGGACTTGGCCCTGACGGCCACACTGCCTCGCTCATTCCCGGCGATCCTGTTTGCGAAGTGAGCGACAGAGATGTCGCTCTCACCGGCGTCTATCAGGGACGGCAACGCATGACGTTGACTTATCCTGTCATCAATCGCGCGCGACGCATTCTGTGGCTGGTGAGCGGAAAAGACAAGGTCTCGGCATTTCCGAAGTTGCGCGCGGCCGATCCATCGATCCCCGCAGGCCGCGTAAGCCAGGCACAAGCTTTGCTGCTCGCCGATCGCGAGGCCACGGGAGAGTAACCGCGAATCTCCGTTCGTTCCTTACTCGGAAAGCTCGCCCGGAGAAACTTCGTCTACGTAGCACCACATCCAGGTCTCTCCTGGCTCAATCGAGCGGATCAGCGGATGGTGGACTTTGTGGAAATGTTTGGTCGCGTGTTTGTTCTTGGAGGAATCGCAGCAACCAACGTGGCCGCACTCCAGGCAAAGCCGCAAGTGGACCCAGCGATCGCCCATCCTCACACATTCTTCGCAGACATGCGTGTCAGTATTTGTGATCTTGATGGAATTGAGATGACTGCATTTCTCTGCCATTGACCTTCCTTCCTCGTTGCAGGACTTGCCCTGGATTTTTATCTTAGATGTCCTTGCGCGGCGGAAGGAAACAGGGCGCCGGTGCTTGGGCAGAGAAGAAATATCGTGAATCAGATTAGATGTATATACATCTAAATCTTTCATGATCAGAAACGGCAGTCCGGTCAACTTGCCTTGCATGTGCGCCAGCCTGCGACGGGCAGCGCGGGTGCTCACGCAGCTGTACGAAGACGAGCTGCGGCCCCTGGGACTTCGCGCGACTCAATTCACCATCCTGCAGGCGCTTTCCCTGGCCGGGGAGGTTTCGCAGGGAACGCTGGGCCGGATCCTGGCTATCGACAGCACGACCCTGACGCGAACGCTGCAGATTATTCGACGCCGTGGCTGGATCACCGAGCGGCGCGGCGACGACCGTCGCGAACGCTTGTTGCGCCTGTCGAAGGAAGGCCAAAACCAATTCAAGAGAGCGCTTCCGTCCTGGGAATCTGCCCAGCGAAAGGTGGCGGACCAACTCGGCGATCGCGCGTGGCGCTCGCTTTGCGACTTAACCAACAAAATTGCCGGTTTGGAAACGATGGAAGGAGATCTGTCATGACTGAAATCGCGTACAAGAGGTTTACTGCGTCGCTTATCGCTTTATGGTTCATCTTTGCCCTTGCGGCATCGGCAATGCACGTCTTCAAGACTGCGACGGATGCTCCTCCGCTCCCGTTGGGTCTCGGAGCGATACTGCCGATTCTGGCCTTCGTTGTATGGTTCGCGGCCTCTTCAGGATTCCGCCGCTTTGCGCTTTCTCTCGATCTCAAGCTTCTGACTATTGCGCAAACCTGGAGGGTCGGCGGGTTCGTGTTTATAACCCTCTACTCTCTGCGACTGCTGCCCGGCATCTTCGCATTGCCTGCAGGCCTCGGCGACATGGCCATTGGAATTACAGCTCCGTTTGTGGCCGCCAAGCTTGTCAACGCTTCGCATCGGAGGAGCTTTATCCGCTGGCAACTTCTGGGCATGCTGGACCTGGTTGTGGCGGTCACGCTCGGCACGACGGCAGGACTGCTGGAACCGCGGGGAATTCCAACTCAGCTCATGACGGTGCTGCCGCTGAGCTTGATTCCCACATTCTTTGTGCCGCTGCTGTTCATCCTTCACATCTTCAGCATCGCGCAAGCGAGGCAGTGGCGCGAGGTGCCATCGCACAACATAGGCCAAAGCTACTCTGCTCGTCTTGCGTAACGAAAGTGATCAGGGGGCGGAGGGAGGACGCTCTCACTCCTCTCCGCCTCAGCGTTCAAGCGCCTTGCGGTCCCACTTGCCCAGATTGGCAGCGGCTTCGTAGGTGGTCTGCAGGAATTCCATCAGGGCGGCTCTGGGTGAGTCCCCGCCTCGCACATCGTCATACATCAGCAGGAATTCTCTTAACTCAGGGTGGTAGAAGGCCGGCTTCGGCCCGACCGGCGCGGCCGAGAACCCCTCTGGCTCAGGCGCAGCATAGGAATAAAACGCCGGGCCTTTGATGTCGCCTCCGCCGGGCCAGAAGCCTGCGCTGCTCACTTCATGCGAGTAGGCCTCCCGGGTAATGTGATCCGCTCCTGGACGCTCTGGCGCGCGCCTGCCCGAGAAGCGAGTCACCGCCATATCGAAGCTTCCCCAGAAGAAATGGACAGGACTAACCTTACCCAGGAAAGGGGAACGGAATTCCTTGAACACAGCATCGACCCACACCAGAATGCGCCAGAACTTCTGCGCCGCCTCGGCATCGTAGGACTTGTGCTGCTCGTCTTTCTCGAACGGGACCGTGCGTTCCGGCGGAAGTTCACAGGGCGTGGTCGAGATCTTTACGTTGACTCCAAGTTCGGCAAGCGCATTCATCACCGCACGGTAGAATTCGGCCACGCTCTGTGGCTTCAGCGCAATTGCCCTACGGTCCCCGCGCGACGTCTCCATCTTCAGCTTGTGATCGAGGAAGTCGAACCAGATTTCAACATCGCCCCCGTCGTAGGGCATAACGGAAGTGCTCAGGCCACAGGCCGTGACATAGAGCGGGACATTCCACCAGTGATTGACCAGCGGCGTGAGCGCCAGACGGACCTTGCCGACCACCTGCGTCCACATATGCAGCGTCGCTTGCGTATCCTTCCACGACTCATACGGCAATGCAGGCAAGTGCAGGGAATCATGCGTGCGATCTGTCGCTGCGACACCCATTTTCCACCTCGTTCGCAATACTCTATACGATTTTGATCAGCTTCGCCGGATTTGCAACTCCCCAAAAAAGAACGCCGGCCTCTTGCGACCGGCGACTTCAGACGACTCCGAGGCTGGTTAGCAATCGGAGTCGTTCTGCGCTGCGGCGTACGATGCCGCTGCAACCTCGTTGTATTCCGTTCTCCCAGGGACACAATACCGTCCTGTTATTGAGGGGCGGCAAATCTCACATCAACCGGCGATGAAATCTTTTCCCGCCAGCAAAGGCGCCTGTTGTCAGCTTGACTGTGTCATACTCCCGGAGATGAGTACGGATCCCGAAGCCGAAGCCCGCAGTGCTATCGACCTGCTGTTTTCGCTGATGGAACAGGCATGGAATCGCGCCGATGTGGATTCGTATTCCCACCTTTATGCAGACGACGTGGGATACGTGAACCGCTTTGGTGCGCTCCTGGAAGGCCGCGATGAGGTAGCGCGTATCCATGCCGAAGCGTTTGCCGGCTGGCTGCATGACACGAAGCTGCGTCTCTCTACCAAGCGCTTTCGGTTGTTGGCACCCGGTGTGGCGCTGGCGCAGGTCGATGTCGTCACCAATGCGGATACTCCCAACTGCGGGGACCTGCGCGCCATCGCTACTATCGTGATCGCCAAGACGGAGGCGGACTGGCGCGTCGCTGCCTTGCACGTCTCGGAGATACGGCCTGGGCCGTAACCATTCCTGGCGGTCACCGGTCACAAGCGAACGTTCGTCAGGACGTTATAATCGTTGGTTGCCGCAGATGCCAGAGTGGGTGGCGGGCTCCTCTGTTCTTATTTTCTTCTCTGTGCCCTCTGTGTCTCTGTGGTGAAATAACTCTTCGCGCAGGTTGTCATGACTATCATCAAACAGGACGATCTCATTCAGAGCGTAGCTGACGCGCTACAGTTCATCTCCTATTACCATCCGGTTGACTTCATCAAGCACATGGCGGCTGCCTATGAGAAGGAGCAATCGCCCGCCGCGCGCGATGCCATGGCGCAGATTCTGATCAACTCGCGCATGTGCGCCGAAGGGCACCGGCCGATTTGCCAGGACACGGGCATCGTGACTGTGTTTCTGAAGGTCGGGATGAATGTCCGCTGGGACGCGACCATGAGCGTCGAGGACATGGTGAACGAGGGCGTACGGCGCGCTTATCAGCACGAGCACAATACGCTGCGCGCCAGCATCCTCGCCGATCCTGCCGGAACGCGCAAGAACACCAAGGACAACACGCCCGCGGTAATCAATATGACGCTTGTACCCGGGGACAAGCTGGAAGTATTGATCGCAGCCAAGGGCGGCGGCTCGGAAGCGAAGTCGAAGTTCGCGATGCTGAATCCGTCGGATTCGATCGTCGAGTGGGTGCTGAAGACTGTGCCTACCATGGGAGCGGGCTGGTGCCCGCCTGGAATCATCGGCATCGGTATCGGCGGTACGGCGGAGAAGGCGATGCTGATGGCGAAGGAATCTCTGATGGAGGAGATCGATATCCAGGAGCTGATGGACCGCGGACCGAAGACGACGGCTGAGAAGCTTCGTGTCGAGTTGTACAAGAAGATCAATCAGCTTGGTATCGGAGCGCAGGGGCTGGGCGGGCTGACCACAGTGCTCGACGTGAAGGTGAAGGACTATCCCACGCACGCCGCGAATCTGCCGGTTGCAATGATTCCCAATTGTGCCGCGACACGGCACGCGCATTTTGTGCTGGATGGCAGCGGTCCGGTGGCGCTGGAGCCACCTTCGCTGGAAGACTGGCCGACACTCACCTACAATCCGGTGAACGCACGGCGCGTGAACCTCGACACGATTACGCGTGAGGAAGTCGCAACCTGGAAGCCGGGCGAGGTGTTGCTGCTGAGGGGCAAGCTGCTCACCGGCCGCGACGCCGCTCACAAACGCATGACGGACATGTTGAATCGCGCGGAAGCGCTTCCCGTCGATTTTAATAACCGCTTCATTTATTATGTCGGCCCGGTCGATCCGGTGCGCGATGAAGCGGTCGGTCCCGCCGGTCCAACCACCGCCACGCGTATGGACAAGTTCACCCGCCAGATGCTGAAGGAGACGAACCTGCTCGGCATGATCGGAAAATCGGAGCGCGGCCCGGCGGCGATCGAAGCTATTCGCGACCACAAGGCTGTCTACCTGATGGCTGTCGGTGGTGCGGCGTATCTCGTGTCGAAAGCGATCAAGAAGTCAAGCGTGTTGGCCTTTCACGATCTGGGCATGGAAGCGATCTACGAGTTCGAAGTTGAAGACATGCCGGTTATGGTGGCGGTCGATGTGAATGGCAACTCCGTGCACGAGAGCGGCCCGCGCGAGTGGCAAGCGAAGATTGCCGAGCTGGTGGAGATTGGATAAACGCGATTTCAAAGCCGGGCAGAGCGGATCTGCCTCCGCCAAAGCGTGGAAACCGACAAAACTCGGCGTTCGTGGCGCTAACGGATATCAGATTTGGGGGATTCGCTACGAAGAAGTGGCAACTGGAGAAATAGCCTGGCAAATCACGATACATCCCAAAGGCCATGCTTACTGGGTGTCGCGTGGAGAATTTTTCTCGGTTTCCATGGACCTGTTTCACAACTTTACGAACACGACGTTAGTACAGGTGCGTGGAACGATTATGGGTTTGGACTTAGAGGAGAAGGAGTCAGTATTAGCTGCAATCGAGCGCTGGCAGCGTCCTAAGAATAAAGCCGCAGCCCAGCACTGATAAGCAAGGTATCGAACATAATCTAAAAGACAAAACGCACCCTAAATCGGGTGCGTTTGTGTGTTTACCTGGAAAATAGAAATTACTTCTCTTCTTGCTTCTCTGCCGCCGCTTCCGGTTCTGCCGCGGGCTGGCCTTCGGCAGCCTGCGCCTCTTCCAAGGCCTTTCGGCTCTCTTCGGCGCGCTTGGCGCGGAGTTCGGCACGCTTCTGGCGCTTCTCGTCCAGCGTCTTCTCGCTGCCCAGCAGCTCGACGAACGCCAGATCGCCACCATCGCCGCGACGGAATCCGGAATGGATGATTCTCAGGTATCCGCCCTCACGATCGCCGTAGCGAGGTGAGATCGTGTCAAACAGCTTGCTCACCGCTTCGCGGGTCATGAGGTACGAGGCAGCCTGCCGTCGAGCGGCTACGTCGCCGCGCTTGCCCAGAGTGATCATCTTCTCCACGTGCGGGCGCATCGCCTTGGCCTTGGTCACGGTGGTTTCGATACGCTCTTCCACGATCAGCGATGTCACCAGGTTGCGCAGCAGCGCGCGCCGGTGCTCGGTGTTCCGTCCTAACTTCCATCCTGCTCTACGATGACGCATGATACGTTCCTTCGGAACTTGTTGTCCGTTGTCAGTTGTCGGTTGTCAGGTAAAACCGACAACTCGAAAATTGTTTTTCTTCAGTATCAGCTGCCGATTGTCGTCATTCACGGAAAACTGACAACCGGCAACTGACAACTCGTTAGTACTGGTCGACCCCGTAGGTCGTTGACGCCAAGCTCGGCGCTGCCGATGCGCTGCCGGGCACAGCATTGCCGTGCTCATCGATCTTCATGCCAAGGCTCAAGCCCATCGAGGACAGGATCTCCTTGATCTCGTTTAACGATTTGCGGCCGAAGTTCTTCGTCTTCAGCATCTCGGCTTCGGTCTTCTGCACCAGCTCGCCGATGGTCTGGATATTCGCGTTCTTCAGGCAGTTGTAGCTGCGCACGGAAAGCTCCAGCTCTTCGACCGAGCGGTTCAGGTTCTCATTGCGAATCTCCGGCTTCTCGGCGGCGCCGGCGGCTTGCGCCTCCAGCTCCTCCTCGAAGTTGATGAAGATGTTCATATGGTCCTTCAGCAGCTTCGCCGCAAGGCCCAGCGAGTCGGCGGGAGTCACCGATCCGTTGGTCCAGATCTCGATCGACAGCTTGTCGTAGTCGGTGATCTGTCCCAGACGAGCTGCCTCAACCGAGTAGTTGCACTTGCGCACCGGCGAGTGCACCGAGTCGATCGGAATGAACCCAAGGCCGAGATCCTCATCGAAATTCTTGTCCGCGGAAACGTAGCCGCGGCCGCGCTTCAAGCGCATTTCCATGTCGAGCTTACCGCCCTCGCTGATGGTGGCGATGTAGACGTCCTTGTCGAGGACCTCGACGTCTGCGTCGGCCTCGATCATGCCCGAGGTCACGACACCGGGCTGCTCGGCGCGCAGATAGATCGCCTTCGGCGCGTCTCCGTTCAGGCGGAAGGGAATCTGCTTCAAGTTGAGGATGATGTCGGTGGCGTCCTCGACCACTCCGGGAATCGACTGGAACTCGTGCAGCACACCTTCGATCTTGACCGCCGTAACAGCGGCGCCTTCGATCGAAGAAAGCAATACGCGGCGCAGCGCGTTGCCAATGGTGGTGCCGAATCCGCGCTCGAACGGCTGTGCCCAGAAGTGACCGTACTTATCGGTCAAAACTTCGGTGTCGGTTGCCAGTCGTTTCGGTTTCTGAAAGCCTTTCCAAAGCATTTGTGACTCCTCTTTCTCTTCGCCCGTGCTGCCGGCCCAATGTCCGGCTGATCTGGTCGAAGGTTGTGGGGGACATGAAGTTGTCCCCAGGGTTACTGGCAGGGCCTGAAGCCCTAACAATAGAGGCGCTCTGTTCGGCACGACTGAAGTCGTGCCCTGATACAAAGCTTCCTATGCAACTCGCTAGTTGCTAGCTGCTAATTGCTACTTGCTGTACAACTCGACGATCAGCTGCTCGTTGATCGGCAGATTGATGTCTTCGCGCTTCGGCAGGGCGAGCACGCGGCCCTTATAGCCGTCGCGATCGACTTCCAGCCATGCGGGCGGCGCCTGATGGCTGGCGAAATCCTTCGCCACTTCCAGCATCGTCAGCTTCTGGCTGCCTTCGCGCACCGAGATCTCGTCTCCGGCCTTAACCTGGAAGGAAGGGATGTTAACCTTCCTGCCATTCACCGAGACGTGACCGTGACGCACCAACTGGCGCGCCTGACGCCGCGCTACCGCGAAGCCCAGGCGATAGACGACGTTGTCGAGCCGGCGCTCCAGCTGCTGCAGCAGCATTTCGCCGGTCACGCCCTTGCTGCGCGCCGCGCGTTCGAAGTAGTTGCGGAATTGGCCTTCCTGCGCGAAGTAGATGCGCTTCGCCTTCTGCTTCTCACGAAGCTGCAGGCCGTAGCCTACGATCTTGGCCTTGCGGTCTTTACCGTGCTGGCCCGGGGCGAAGTTGCGCTTTTCGATCGGACATTTGTCCGTAAAACATTTTCCGCCTTTGAGGAACAGCTTCATGCCCTCGCGGCGGCAAAGGCGGCATACTGCGTCTTTGTAGCGTGCCAAGTTTTGTCTCCTCGGAGCAGACCTTGTCCGCTCGTTTTGCAGATCGGTTTACAGGATTGGCGTCCCTTCGTCCCGATCGAAAATCAGTTGTTGGTGGTCAGTGGCTAGTGATTAGATGTCGCTCCAACCATTTCGACACTCCACCGAAAATAATGACTGATGATCAGCGCTGTCAGCTTTTTCCAGCAACTAGGCACTGACCACTAGCCACTGCCTTTAGACCCTTCTCCGCTTCGGCGGCCGGCAGCCATTATGCGGAACCGGCGTCACGTCCTTGATGGAGCGGACGTCGAGTCCGGCGGCGGCCAGCGCGCGCACCGCAGACTCCCGTCCCGATCCCGGACCGCTGACGCGCACATCCACGCTGCGCATGCCGTGATCGCGCGCCTGGTTGGCAGCGTTCATTGCGGCCTGCTGCGCGGCAAACGGCGTTCCCTTGCGCGATCCGCGGAAGCCCAGCGAACCCGAACTCTTCCACGACACGGTATTACCGGTCGTGTCAGAGATAGTGACGATGGTGTTGTTGAAGGACGCCTGAATATGCACCAGCCCATGCGGGATGTGCTTGCGCTCCTTCTTCTTGAACTTCTTTGTCTTGCCTTTTTTTTCGGCGGCCGAACCTGCTGCTTTAGCCATAGATTATGTCTTTGACGTCGCTTTCTTCTTATTCGCAACCGTGCCCTTGCGCGGTCCCTTGCGGGTCCGGGCATTGGTATGCGTGCGCTGCCCGCGAACCGGCAGGCTGCGGCGATGCCGGTAGCCGCGATAGGAGCCGATTTCGATCAGGCGCTTGATGTGCATCGAAATGTCTTTGCGCAGATCGCCTTCGACGTTGCCTTCCTGCTCGATGACCTGGCGGATGCGGTTCACTTCGTCTTCGTTCAGGTCGCTGACTTTCTTGTTCGCTTCAACTTTCGCCGAGCCAAGAATGCTTGCCGAGCGCGAGTTGCCGATGCCGTAGATGTAGGTCAGCGCGATCCTGATGTGCTTGTTGCGCGGAAGATCCACGCCTGCAATACGTGCCATAAATAACCCCTAGTGGCTAGTGGTCAGTGACCAGTGGCCAGTTAAAGCTAACCTTGTCTCTGTTTGTGCTTGGAGTTTTCGCAGATCACGCGGACTACGCCGTGGCGGCGAATCACCTTGCATTTGTCGCAAATCTTTTTGACGGATGCCCTGACTTTCATGATTACTGTTGTTTCCCTTCAAAACCCGTGCCGTCCCTGCGGGACTCAATTGCAATTTTGGTCGCGCACCCAGGACTCCGCTGCGCTCCGTCCTGGGCTAGGCTGACGCCGCGCCTACCGGCGCTCTGTTCTTCCCCATCCCACTCTGCTGCCAAATTGGACATTCAGCGTGGAGGGACTTCAAAAGCCATACTGACCTGACTACTTATACCTGTACACAATTCGTCCGCGGGTCAGGTCGTACGGCGATAATTCCACCGCCACGCGGTCGCCGGGAAGAATGCGGATGAAGTTCTTGCGCATCTTGCCGGAGACGTGCGCCAGCACCTGATGCTTGTTCTCCAGCTCCACTCGAAACATCGCATTGGGCAGGGGCTCGATCACCACTGCCATTACTTCAATCGCGTCTTCCTTGCTCATTCAGTCCCGGTTGTCAGTTGTCAGTTGTCGGTTGTCAGTTTCGGCCTTGGCGCGACAACTCTCTCATCAGCCCAAGGCCCACTTCAAAGCTTCACTAGTTGCTAGCCGCTCGTTGCTAGTTGCTGACGGACAACCGACAACAAGTTCTTCCTATTCCGTCAAAATCAGCGGTCCATTCTTTGTCACCGCGATACAGTGCTCGAAATGGGCACTATAGCTTCCGTCTTCGGTGACTGCCGTCCACTTATCGTCCAGGACTCGCGTCTGCGGGCTGCCCATGTTCACCATGGGCTCGATCGCCAGCACCATACCATCACGCAGCTTCGGGCCATGTCCCGGCGTGCCGTAATTCGGGACCTGTGGCTCTTCGTGAAGCCGCGTACCGATGCCGTGTCCCACGAAGTCCCGCACCACGCTGAAGCCATTGGCTTCCACGTGGCGCTGTACGGCTGAGCCTACATCGCCAACCGTATTTCCGATGCGCGCTGCTTCAATACCCTGCGACAGCGATTCGCGCGTCACGTCGAGCAGCTTCTGCAGCTCCGGCGAGAGACCGTCTCCAACCGCAACCGTGATCGCCGCATCGCCGTAATAGCCGTCGAGCACCACGCCGCAGTCGATGGAAACGATATCGCCTGCTTTCAGCACCCGCTTTTCCGACGGAATGCCGTGCACAATCTCGTTATTCAGCGAGGTACAGAGCACGCAAGGGTAGTCGTAATAACCCTTGAATGCCGGCTTCGCGCCCAGATCGCGAATCTTCTTCTCAGCGACGCGCTCCAGGTCCATCGTCGAGCGCCCGGGAGCGACGGTGTCCTTGACTGCTTCCAGCACCTGCCGCACGATGCGCCCGCTGCGGCGCATTTTTTCGATCTCCGATGCCGACTTACAGACGATTGACATTCTCGATCGCGCGAAACGCCTGCGCCATTACCTCTTCCACCGGCTGCTCGCCGTCCACTTCCACCAGCCGGCCCTTGGCCCGGTAATAGTCGACCAACGGCAGCGTCTGCTGATCGTAGGTCTTCATGCGCTCGGCGAAGACTTCTTCTGAATCGTCCGCGCGCGATACAAGCGGCGTACCATCAACATCGCAGATACCCTGGACTTTGGGAGGCTGGAAGTAGACGTTATAAATCCGCCCGCAGGTGGGACAGGAACGGCGTCCGGTAACCCGTTTCAATAGAATATCATAGTCTACTGTCAGCCGAATCACAACCGGCGCCGCGCATGCCTGCTGCGCAGCCACATCGCCCTTCTTCTCGAGGCGCATCTTCTCCAGATGCGCGTCCAGCCACTCCGCCTGACGCACTGTCCGCGGGAAGCCATCCAGGATAAAACCACGAACGCAATCGGCGTCGCGCAGCCGGTCGGCAACCATGTCGCAAACCAGCTCGTCCGGAACCAGCCCGCCGCCCTCCATGATCGCCTTCGCCTTCACGCCGAGCTCGGTCTTGCGAGCCACGTTCGCCCGCAGAATGTCTCCCGTGGAGATCTGCGGGATGTCGAAGGTTGAAGCGATCAGCTTGGCCTGCGTTCCCTTGCCTGCAGCCGGAGGTCCCAGCAGGATGATGGGACCAACCACACGCGCCTTCGCCTTTACGCCCACTGCCGCGGAAGCCTGTACTTCCATGTTGCTACCCTGAGCATCGTCCGTGGTGCGCCACTCCCGCGCATTGTGCCGGACGACCCACTTTCTGCCCGCCGCTCGACGGGCCCGGAGCTCCCGGTACCCCGAAAAACAGGGACTTGGGGCTAGGGATTGGGGATCAGTATCAATGACTCTGATCCCTAGCCCCCAATCCCTAAACCCTTCTTCACCACGTTGCCCTTCTGCCGCGCACGCGCCCGCTGCGCGGGGTGAAACCTTCGTAGTGCCGCATGACCAGCTGGGACTCCACCTGGTTGATTGTGTCCATGGCCACGCCGACGACGATCAACAGAGACGTCCCGCCGAAGTAAAAGTTCACGCCCAGGCCATTCGTTACCCACGCGGGCAGCCGCTCAAAGAACCCGCCAATCACGCCCGGAAGGTGATTCAGCCGGATACCGGCAATCATCCACTCCGGAATAAACGAAATCAGGATCAGGTACAGGGCGCCAACCAGGGTGATGCGCGTCAGAATGTCATTGATGTAGTTCGCCGTACGTGCGCCGGGCCGAATGCCAGGGATGAACCCGCCGTACTTGCGCATATTGTCGGCAACCTCGGTCGGATTGAAGATAATCGACACGTAGAAGTAGGCGAAGAAGATGATCCCCACCGCGTACAGTAACGTGTAGAGTGGCTCGCCCCACGTCAGCGCGCGGAGCATTGGGCCGAAATAACGGTTGTCTTTAAACAGCGCTCCCGCGGTCTGCGGCAAGGTCAGCACTGACGATGCGAAGATGACCGGCATAACGCCGCCGGAGTTCACGCGCAGAGGCAGGTGGGTGGACTGGCCGCCCATGATCTTGCGGCCGACAACTCGCTTGGCGTACTGCACTGGGATGCGGCGCTCGCTGCGTTCCACATAGACGATGAAAGCCACCACCGCGATCATCAGCACAACCAGCAGCAGCATCGCAGGTATGGTGAAGGCGCCCCAGGCCTGCGACTGCGCCTTATCCCAAAGATCAGCGACGCCGCGCGGCAGGCCGACGACGATGCCGGCAAAGATCAGCAGCGACATGCCGTTGCCGATGCCGCGCTCGGTGATCTGCTCGCCCAGCCACATGATGAAGACGCTGCCCGTGGTCAGGGTTAGCATAGTCATCAGGACGAAGGTAATGCCGGGGTTGACGACGAAGTCAGGCTGACGCTGCAACGTGAATGCGATACCCAGCGACTGCACCGCGCTCAGACCCAGGGTCAGGTAACGCGTCCATTGCGTGATCTTCTTGCGGCCGAGCTCGCCTTCCTTCTGCAATTTGGCGAGCGGCTCGTACACCACAGTCATCAACTGCAGGATGATCGACGCGGTGATGTACGGCATGATGCCCAGCGCAAACACCGTCAGCCGGCGCAACTGGCCACCGCTGAACAGGTCGATGAAGCCCAGGAAGCTGCCACGATTCTGGTCAAAGAACTGCGCCAGCTTGTCGGCGTTGATACCCGGCGTCGGAATGTGGCCGCCAAGACGGTACACCGCCAGCAGCCCAAGCGTGAACAGAATGCGCTTTCGCAGATCGGGAACGCGGAATACGTTGGCTAACTTCTCAAGCATTTCAACCCCAGTTGTCAGTTGTCGGTGGTCAGTTGTCAGTTCTCATGGGACTGAATACTGCTCGGACGACAACAGGAACGCAACACGCAATGATTACTGAACTTTCAGTCGGCAACTCAGGATCGGCTTGCAAACGGACAACCGACAACTGACAACCGACAAATATTCCGGCCACTAGGCGCTGACCACTTGTATTTTCCCGCCGGCCTTCTCGATCTTTTCCTGGGCCGACTTGGAGAACTTGTGCGCATGCACGGTGAGGGCTTTCGACAGCTCGCCCTGGCCCAGCACCTTCACCAGCGATTTCTTCGAGCTCACCATCCCAGCTTTGCGGAGCACTTCAGGAGTGATCTCAGTATCTCCCAAACCGGCGAGCTTCTCCAGGTTTACCACCTCATATTCGGTGCGGAAGATGTTTACGAAACCGCGCTTGGGCAGGCGGCGGTGCAGCGGCATCTGGCCGCCTTCAAAGCCGCGCATCAGGCGCGAGCCGCTGCGCGAACCCTGGCCTTTGTGGCCGCGGGTGGAAGTCTTGCCCATGCCCGAGCCCATGCCACGGCCCACGCGCTTGCGGTTTTCCGACGCCTTGCGAGGCGCCCGTAATGTGCTTAGATTCATTTCATAACCCCAGTTGTCAGTTACCAGTTGTCCGTTGTCAGTCTCGTCTGTTGCTGCCGGCGTCCTAACTGACAACTGACAACCGGCCACTGACAACTATTTAACGATCTCTACCAGGTGCGGCACCTTCGCCACCATGCCGCGGATCGAGGGCGTGTCTTCACGCACCACAACCTGATTGAGGCGCGTGAAACCCAGTCCCTTGACCACCAGCTTATGCTTTACCGGCGAGGCGATGGCCGAACGCACCCACTTCAGCTGGATCTTCGTGCCCGGCTTGGCTGCCGTTGCTTCCGTCTTTTTCCGAACGCGCGCCATGATTACAACTCCTCCACGGCCTTGCCGCGCTGCGCCGCCACATCCTGACGGTCGCGCAGCTTGCCCAGCGCATTGAACGTGGCCTTGATCACGTTATGCGGATTGGTGGTGCCGATGGACTTGGTCAGCACGTTCTGAACTCCAGCCGAGGTCATCACAGCACGTACCGCGCCGCCGGCAATCACTCCGGTACCTTCCGGAGCCGGCTTCAGCAGCACGCGGCCGGAGCCGTAGCGGCCAAGCACCATGTGCGGGATCGTGGTCTGGTTCAGGTTCACGCGCAGCAGGTTCTTCTTTGCTGACTCGATGCCCTTGCGGATGGCCTGCGGAACTTCCTTCGCCTTGCCCGAGCCGTAGCCCACGACTGCGGAGGCGGGATCGCCGACCACGACCAGCGCGGCGAACGACAGGTTCTTGCCGCCTTTGACGACCTTGGTGACGCGATTGATCGAGACCACCTGGTCCTTCAGCTGGTACTGACCGGCGTCAAGCTTTTTCTTTACTGTTGGCATTACCGTTGTGTCTCCCGAGGGCTAAAGCCCCCTACGGAAAATCTCTTCGTAACGCGGGCCTGAAGGCCCGCTCTTGCACCTAAAATTCCAGGCCAGCTTCGCGCGCGGCATCCGCCAGCGCTTTGATGCGGCCGTGGTACAGGTATCCGCCGCGATCAAAGACGACCTTCTTGATGCCCTTGCCCTTGGCGCGCTCGGCGATCAGCTTGCCGACTTCCTTGGCCGAGCTCACGTTGCCGCCGGTGGGGCGCTTGTCGCCCTTGGCAGCCTTCTTCACCGACGCCGCCGATACCAGGGTCACACCCTTTTCGTCGTCGATCACCTGCGCGTAAATGTGGTTCACCGAGCGATACACATTCAGCCGCGGGCGCTCGGTCGTGCCCATGAGCTTCTTGCGGATGCGGGTGTGCACCTTCTGCCGTGTCTGATCTTTTGAAGTCTTCGAAAGCATCTGTTTAGCCCTCAGCCGTCAGCTATCAGCCGTCAGCCAGTAATGAATTCACCTTCCAGCCACTAATCACTGACCACTAGCCACTACTTGGCTCCGGTCTTGCCGACCTTCTTCTTCAGCCGCTCGCCGGTATAGCGCACGCCCTTGTTCTTGTAGGGATCGGGTGGACGCAGGTCGCGCATTTCCGCGGCGACGAACCCGACCTTCTGCCGGTCGATGCCGGTAATCGTCAGGTGCGTCTGCTTGGGGTCGATCGCCACCTCGACGCCGCTCGGGAGCGGGTACTCGATGGGGTGCGAATATCCCAGCGTGAACACCACCGTGCCTTTGCCCTTCATCTCGGCGCGATAGCCGATGCCGACGATGTCAAGTTCCTTGCTCCAGCCCTTGGTCACGCCTTCGACGGAGTTGTTGACCAGCGCGCGCACCAGGCCGTGGATGGCGGCCTTCGAGTCGTCCTCGCGGACGACAACCAGGTGGCCGTCATTCTGCTCCAGCTTCACGCCGCCGGGCATGTGAGTGACGACTTCGCCCTTCGGGCCTTTCACGCGAACGGTGTTGCCTTCGACGGCATAGGTCACGCCTTTGGGCAACGGGATCGGTTTCTTGCCTATTCTCGACATAAGTAACTCTTTCGCTCTTCGCTTATGGCTCTTAGCTCTTAGCCTCTAGCTCTTAGCCACACTCAGACTGAATGCTGCGTGCTGACGGCTGAGTGCTTCTTCAGTAAATCTCACACAGAACTTCGCCGCCCACGCCTTCTTTGCGGGCCTGGCGACCAGTCATCACGCCCTTCGGCGTGGTCAGAATGTTGATTCCCAGCCCGCCCAGCACGCGCGGAATGTCGGTATGTCCCACATACACGCGGCAGCCGGGACGCGAGACGCGCTTCAGGTCCGAGATGGGCGACGAATTGTCCGAGCTGTACTTCAGGTACACGCGCAGGACCTTGCGTCCTTCTTCGTCCGTCGTCTTGAAGTTCGCAATGTAGCCCTCTTCCTTCAGAATGCGGGCCATCTCCACCTTCAGCTTGGAGTGCGGGACGTCCACCTTTTGCTGCCGTGCCTTGATGGCGTTACGAACTCGGGTCAGAAAATCCGAGACCGGATCGGTCAAACTCATGCTTTGCTTCTCCTATATCGTCGCCCGTTCGCTCACTCATGCGTGAGAACCCGCCGCGACGTACTCAGCTAGCCCACTCGTGACCAGCTACTGCTTTCTTACCAGCTCGACTTCGAAACTCCAGGAATCTCGCCCTTCAGCGCCAGCGAGCGGAAGCACAGACGGCAAATGCCGAACTTGCGCAGGTACGCGCGCGGACGTCCGCAGATCTTGCAGCGATTGTGCTGCCGGGTCGAGAATTTGGGCTTCTTGTTTGCCTTAGCTACGTGTGATGTTCTGGCCATTTTCGCCTTTTCTGCCGTCCCTACGGGACTGGGTGTTCTTTGCTTTTGCCCACCCAGCGCTAATCACTGGGCTACCATATGACGTCCCTAAGGGACTGCGACTCTTTCCTGCCCAACCCATGACTCCGGCCGCTACGGCGGCCTCCGTCCTGGGCTATCCTGACGCCACGCCTACGGCGCTCGATTCTTGCCGCTTCAATCCGTGCAGCCGGCCACAAATTTCTGATCCACTCCGGCTATCAATCTACGAACTGCTAATCCGCTTCAGCCGTCAGTCCCACGAGGGCAGTTGCTAATTGCTAATTGCTCACCGACAACCGACAACCGACAACTGACAACTGCTTCTACTGCCTAAACGGCATTCCCATGTGCTTCAGCAGCGCGCGGGCCTGATCATCGGTTCCGGCCGAAGTCACGATGGTGATGTTCATGCCCTTCAGCTTCTCGACCTTCGCGTAATCGATCTCCGGGAAGATCAGCTGATCGCGAACACCCAGCGTGTAATTGCCGCGGCCATCGAAGGACTTCGTCGGCACGCCGCGAAAGTCGCGGACGCGCGGCAGGGCAACGTTCACCAGGCGATCGAAGAACTCGTACATGCGGTCGCCGCGCAGCGTCACCATTACGCCGATGGGCATTCCTTCGCGAACTTTGAACGCCGCGATCGACTTGCGAGCCTTGGTGACTACCGGCTTCTGTCCTGTGATCTGGCCGACTTCGGTTGCCGCCGGATCGATCAGCTTCGCGTTCTGTGTCGCATCGCCTACGCCCATGTTGACGATGATCTTCTCGAGCTTGGGAGCAGCCATCGGGTTCTCCAGGCTGAGCTCCTTCATGAGCGTGGGCAAGACTTCCTTGTAATAGCGGTCGCGCAGGCGCGCCGTGGCGCGGTTCGTCGCCTTCGGACGCGCGGGCTTACCCGCGGGCTGGTCGGCGGCGGCTTCCACCTGCTCGCCTTTGGCTTTCTTGCCCTGAGGCTTCCCCTGGCCTTGCTGCTGCGCTTTCTGTTTCTTCTCGTCTGCCATTTCCTGCTTCTACCTTTCTCACGGTTTCGGCTCGGGCCGGTTCGTGAGGGAATCAATTTAGTGGCTAGTGACTAGTTATTTCTCCAATGTTGCGCCGCACTTCTTGCACACGCGCACGTGGCGGTCGCCGTGATATTCATGCCCAACGCGCACCGGGCGATTGCATGACTTGCACATCAGCATCACGTTGCTGATCGAGACCGGGCTCTCCTGCTCGGCGATGCCGCCCTTGATGTTTTTCTGTGGGATCGGCTTCACGTGCTTCTTGACCATCGAGACGTGCTCGACAAGGACCTTACCTTCGTCGGGCATCACGCGCAGTACGCGGCCTTGCTTGCCTTTGTCGCGTCCGGTAATGATCCGCACTTCATCGTTGCGGCGAATGTCGACTGCTTTCTGCATCTGTTTGCCTCTAGCGACTAGCAATTAGCAACTAGCCGTGCCGTCCCTCAAGGGACTCAATCCTTATTTGTGCTTCCACCCAGGACTGCGTCCTGGGCTAAGCTGACTCCGCGCCTGCCGGGCGCTCGCTTGTTACCACGTAAAGAGCTGCGTCTACTGAGTGTTTCTAACTGGCCACTAGTCACTAGCCACTGCCTTACAGCACTTCCGGCGCCAGCGAAACGATCTTCAAAAACTTCTTCTCGCGCAGCTCGCGGGCCACCGGACCGAAGACGCGCGTGCCTACCGGCTCATGCGCTTCGTTGATCAGCACTGCGGCATTCTGGTCGAAGCGGATGTAGGTTCCGTCGCGGCGGCGATGCTCTTTGCGCGTGCGCACGATCACGGCCTTCACCACCGTGCCCTTCTTGGCGGTGCCATCGGGCGCAGCTTCCTTGACGGCGGCGGTAATCACGTCGCCTAGACCAGCCACCAGTCCGGTTGAGCCGCCCAGCGGCAGGATCATCTGCAGCTTGCGCGCGCCGGAGTTGTCGGCAACATCCAGCATGGTCCTCATCATCACAGCCATAATCTGTTCTCCTTCAAGCCGCGTCGTGGTTCAGCCATTAGCAATTAGCAATTAGCCGGTGATCCGGAGTTCTTGAACTTCATAACCAGCTGCTGGCAATTGCACCTTATGAGTTTTGCTAATTGCTAGTTGCTAATTGCTGAGCAGTCCGTCGCTACGCGACGGGCTGCTCCTCTTCCACCGGCGCTACCAGCGCGGCGCGCTGCACCACTTCCTTCAACTGCCAGCGCTTCAGCTTCGAGAGCGGACGCGTCTCTTCGATCTTCACAAAGTCGCCGAGATGCGCCGTGCCCTGCTCATCGTGCGCATAGAACTTCTTGCTGCGCCTCACGACGCGCTTGTAGAAGGGGTGCGCCTTCTGCCGCCGCACTTCCACCACGATCGTCTTGGCCATCTTGGTCGAGACGACCTGGCCAATCAAAGTCTTGCGCCGTCCAGCGGCAGTTGTGTTCGTCGTTGCTGTAGTGTCAGCCATGGATTACTTTTTCTCCGCCGCGGCTTTCTTCTTGGCCGCTTTCTTCGCCGGTTCCGGGGCGCTCGCTACTGGCGCCTTGGGAGCCGACGCGCCGTTTCCGCCGGCGATCTGCTTCTGGCGCATCACCGTCTTCACCCGCGCAATGTCCTTCTTCAGCTCGCGGATTTTCTTCAGACTCTCGGTCTGGCCCATCTTGAGCTGAAACTTCATCTTAAAGAGCTGGTCGGAGAGCTCGCGCTCCTGGTGCTCCAGCTCGATGTCCGTCAGGTTGCGAATCTTGTCTACATTCATTGTGAAATCCAGTTACCGGTTGTCAGTTGCCGGTTGTCAGTTCGCTAGACCCTTGCAACAGACTCACCTGTTCGTATGTCAACCGCCGGTCCATTCGCTGTCTTGCTGACAACTGACAACCGGCAACTGACAACTGACAACTGCTTTTTAGTGCACACCCTCGCGCTGCACGAACTTCGTGCGCAGCGGCAGCTTGTGCGACGCCAGACGCATTGCCTCAGCGGCTTCCGTTGGAGCGACGCCTTCCATCTCGAAGAGGATCTTGCCGGGGCGAACGACTGCGACCCAGTGGTCCGGCGCGCCTTTGCCCTTGCCCATACGGGTTTCTGCCGGCTTCTTCGTCACCGGCTTGTCGGGGAAGAGGCGGATCCAGATCTTGCCGCCACGCTTGACGAAGCGCGTCATGGCGACACGGCTGGCCTCGATCTGGCGGTCGGTAATCCAACCCGGCTCCAGAACCTTCAGGCCGTAATCGCCGAAGGACAGCTCGCCGCCGCGCCAGGCTTTGCCGGTCATGCGTCCGCGCTGCTGCTTGCGGTACTTAACTTTTTTTGGCATCAACATAAGTCAGTTCCCAGTTGTCAGTTTCTCTGCTCGGTCGTCCATTGCCTTTAACTGACAACTGACAACTGGCCACTGACAACTGCTTTTTAGAACGCTCCCGACGTAACCGCCTGCGGCTCGCGTTTGCGCTCTTTGAAAATCTCGCCCTTGTAGACCCACACCTTCACGCCGATCACGCCGTACGTGGTGCGCGCTTCGGTGAAGCCGTAGTCGATATCGGCGCGCAGCGTGTGCAGCGGCAGACGTCCCTGGAGATACCACTCCGAGCGCGCGATTTCGTTGCCGTTCAGGCGGCCGCTGACGCGGACCTTGATTCCCTTGCAGCCGAAGCGCAGCGCCGAGTCAACGGCCTTGCGCATGGCGCGACGGAAGCCGACGCGCTTCTCCAGCTGCAGCGCGATGTTCTCCGAGACCAGCTGGGCATCGAGTTCCGGCTTGTGCACTTCCTGGATGTCGACATAGACATCGCGGTTGGTGCGCTTCTGGATCTCCTGCTTCAGCTTGTCGATCTCGGCGCCCTTGCGGCCGATGATGATGCCCGGACGCGCCGTGCGGATGATGATGCGCAGCTTGTTGCCCGGACGCTCGATCTCGATGGAGCTGACGCCCGCCGACTTGAGCTTGTCCTTCAGCTCGGCCTTCAGCTTGACGTCTTCCAGCAAGAGCTTGTCGTAGTCGCGCTCGACAAACCAGCGTGACCTCCACGGCTTGGTGATGCCGAGGCGGAATCCGTATGGATGGACTTTCTGTCCCATAATCTCCTACTTTTTCTTCGCAGGCTTCTTGCCCGCAGTTTTCTTCGCCGGAGCTTTTTTTGCTGCCTTCTTCCTGGCAGCCGCTTTCTTCGCCGGGGCCTTCTTCGCGACCGCTTTCCTGGCCGGCGCCGCTTCTTCTACCTTCTGCACCAGCTCGCCCTTGCCATTAGCCGACGCCTTCTCCGCCAGCGCAATCTCGATGTGCGCGATGCGGCGCTGATAGCGGTACGCACGGCCCATCGGCGCGGGCCGAATACGCTTCATGCGCGGACCATCATTGGCGACGGCGCGCGCGACGATCAGCCGGTCGACGTCAACGTCGAGACCCTTCTCGGTGCTGACGTAGTTGGCGTTCTCCACCGCCGAGCGCAGCAGCTTGTAGAGCTTCGGCGCGATGCCTTTCTTGCTGAACATGAGCCGGTCGAGCGCGTCTTCCACGCGACGGCCCTTGATCAGGTCCAGCACCAGGCGCGCTTTCTGCGGCGAGACACGGACATAATTCAGTTTGGCTGTAAATTCCATGTCAGTTCCTTATCTCGCCGGCGGCGGCGCGGCGGGCTTCGCTGCCGTCTCGGTTGCCGCCTTCACGGAGTGGCCTTTGAAGCTGCGCGTCATGCTGAACTCGCCCAGCTTGTGGCCCACCATGTTTTCGGTGATGTACACCGGGATAAATTTCTTGCCGTTATGCACCGCCAGCGTGTGTCCCACCATCTCGGGAATCACGGTGGAGCGGCGCGACCAGGTGCGCAGCACCTTCTTCTCGTTGCGCGCGTTCATCTCCTCAATCCTCACCTGCAGGTACGAATCGATGAACGGGCCTTTCTTGGTTGAACGTGCCATATCGTCTCAGTCCTACTTGGGTCTGCGGGTCACGATGAACTTATCGGTCCGCTTGTTATTGCGCGTCTTGTAGCCGCGCGTCGGCTGTCCCCACGGAGTGACGGGATTGCGTCCGCCGCTGGTCTTGCCTTCACCACCGCCGTGCGGATGGTCCACAGGATTCATCACCACGCCGCGGTTCGTGGGACGGCGTCCCAGCCAGCGCGTGCGGCCGGCCTTGCCGATGGAAACGTTTTCGTGATCGACATTGCCGACCTGGCCGACGGTCGCCATGCACTCAACGAGCACGCGACGCGTCTCGCCAGAAGGCAGTTTCAGCAGGGCGTAGTCGCCTTCTTTCGCGACCAGCTGCGCCTGCGCTCCCGCCGAGCGCGCCATCTGCGCGCCCTTGCCCGGCTTCAGCTCGATGTTGTGCACCGTCGTTCCGGGAGGAATGTTGCGCAGCGGCAACGCGTTCCCGACCAGGATGTCGGCATCGGGGCCGCTGAGAACTTTCGCACCGACCTTCAGCCCGATGGGGTGCACGATGTAGCGCTTCTCACCGTCGGCGTAGCTCAGCAGGGCGATGCGCGCCGAGCGGTTCGGATCGTACTCGATGGAAGCGACAACCGCCGGAATGCCCGTCTTATCGCGCTTGAAGTCGATGATGCGCAGCTTGCGCTTGTGTCCTCCGCCGCGCCGCCAGATCGTGAGGTCGCCCGCATTGCGGCGTCCGCTGATGCGCTGTTTCGGCTCGGTCAGCGGCTTGTGCGGACGATTGGTCGTCAGGTCTTCATTGACGATGGTCGTCTGGAAGCGCCGCGTCGGAGTTACCGGTCTGTAAGTTTTGATTGCCATGTTTCGCTCTTCGCTCTTCGCTTTTGGCTCTTCGCTCAGCAGCAAGTTTCAGCCACTGACCGCCAGCCACTAGCAACTGCTGTTACAAATTCTCTGCGTACTCGGGCATCTTCTGGCCCGCCTTCAGGCGCACATACGCCTTCTTCCAGTCAGGGCGATAGCCGGTGAACTTGCCGCGGCGACGCTCCTTGCCTTCGAAGGTTGCGGTGCGCACGGAGTCAACCTTCACCTTGAAAATGCTCTGCACGGCCTGCTTGATCTCCGTCTTGCTTGCGCCGACGGCGACTTCGAAGACCAGCGTCGCTTCCGATTCCTTAACCCCGAGACCCTTTTCCGTAATCACCGGGCGGCGAATGATCTGATACGCCGACTTCATTACGCCACCTCCGCGTGTTTGCGCCTGGGCGCCGAGGCCTTCAGCGAGTCCTGCAACTTCTCCAGCGCGGGGCGCGCAAAAATCGCGCTCTCATACCGCAGCAGGTGATAGGGATGAACCTGGTTGCCTGCCAGCAGCTCCACACCTTCCAGGTTGCGCGAGCTCAGGTGCAGGTTGTGGTTCTCGCTCGCCGAGCTTTCCACCAGCAGCGTCGTGCCCTTGGCATTCAGCTTATCAAGCGTCTGGCGGAAGGCTTTCGTCTTCGCTTCGCCGAGCTCGAAGTTTTCGACGACGACCAGCTTGCCGTCGGCAAACTTCGCCGCCAGGGCCGAGCGCAGCGCGCCCAGCAGCTTCTTGCGGGGGAAGGCGTAATCGTAGGAGCGGGGCTGCGGTCCGTGGACCGTGCCGCCGTGCCGCCACAGTGGCGAGCGGATGGAGCCCACACGCGCGCGGCCGGTGCCCTTCTGCTTCCAGAGCTTCTTGCCGGCGCCGCTCACCAGCTTCTTGTTCTTGGTGGCGTGCGTGCCGGCACGCTGTCCGGCGCGGTAGTGCTTCACCGCTTCCCAGAGCAGGTCTTCGTTGACTGCGCCGAAGACTTCATCGGCCAGGTCGAACGAGCCTACCTTTTCGCCGCCGAGATTCAGTACATCGATCTTTGCCATATCGTTATTCCAGTTGTCGGTTGTCAGTTCTCAGTTGTCAGTTGACGAACCACAACGTAATTCGGGTCTCAGCCATCGGTCGCCATCAGGAAACTGACAACTGGCAACCGACAACTGCCAACTATTTCTTCTTGCCTGCCGCGCGCTTCGAAGCCTTCAACGGATCGATCATGCCGGCGGCGCTGAAGCCACGACGCTCTCTGGGCGGCTTCTTCGCCTTCGTGATGACGACGTAAGCGTCGTTCGGTCCGGGCACCGCGCCTTCCACTACCAGCAGGTTCTCGTCTTTGTCGACGCCAAGGACGCGCAGGTTGCGGACTGTGACTTTATCGACGCCCATGTGTCCCGACATGCGCATGCCTTTGAAGACGCGCGACGGAAACGCCGAAGAGCCGATGGAGCCGGTGATCTGGAACATCGAGCCGTGCGACGCTGCGCCGCCTCCGAAGTGGTGACGCCTTACCACGCCGGCGAAGCCTCGGCCCTTGCTGACGCCGGAGATGTCGACGAACTTTTCGCCGTCGAAGATATCAACCAGGACCTTGTCGCCGGCCTTGACGCCATCCTGCGATTCGGGGTCGATGACAATCGGCACCTCGCGCAGAAAGCGCAGCGGCGGCAGATTGTTCTTCGCGAAGTGGCCGCGCATTGCCTTCGGCAGGCGCGATTCCTTCACGAACTCTACGAGACCGATCTGCGCGGCATCGTAGCCGTCCTTGTCGACCGTCTTGCGTTGCGTGACGACGCAGGGGCCGGCCTGCAGCACCGTGACCGGGTGAACATCACCCTTATCATCGAAGAGCTGCGTCATGCCGACTTTCTTTCCTAAAATTCCACTGACTGCCATATGTTCGTTTCTCCAACTCCGCTTCCTGCCGTTCGTTTCGACCGGGGGTTGTTTTCAACCTCGGAAGCTTTGTCCGTCGCTACTTATGTTCCTTGCCGAAGGCCTTGATCTCCACATCCACGCCGGCGGGGAGTTCGAGCTTCATCAGCGCGTCCACCGTCTGCTGCGTCGGCTCGAGAATGTCGAGCAGGCGCTTGTGAGTGCGAATCTCGAACTGCTCGCGCGATTTCTTGTCCACGTGGGGCGAGCGCAGCACGGTGTACTTGTTCTTCACCGTGGGCAGCGGAATCGGACCCGCAATCTGCGCGCCGGTGCGGCGGGCGGTGTCCACAATCTCGCCGGTGGACTGGTCGAGAACGCGATAGTCGTAAGCTTTCAGCCGGATGCGGATTCGTTCTTTGCCAATCACGTTAGTTATCTCTCAAAGAGCTAGTGTTATGGCTCGCTTGGAGCCGTTTTAAATTGCCGTCCCTGCCGGGACTTGGATTCAATTTCTACGTCTACCCAGGACCTCGTCCTGGGCTAAGCTGACGCCGCGCCTGCCGGCGCTCGGTTCCCAGTTACTCCTGCCGCCGATTCAACGACCGAATTCCGTCGCTGTTCGGCCCGGGTCGCGGCGCTCGATTCGTACCCATCCTGCTCTCTTGCCCATGGCGAGAGAACATTGCCAGTCACCCTCAATCAAAGCATCGAAGCAGGAAGCTAATTGCTAATTGCTAATTGCTAATTGCTAATTGCTAATTGCTAGCTGCTGATTGCTGACAGCCTCTTACGCAATGATCTCCGTAATCGTGCCCGCGCCTACGGTGCGGCCGCCTTCGCGGATGGCGAAGCGCAAGCCCTTCTCCATCGCCACCGGCGTGATCAGCTCGATCTCCAGCGATACGTTGTCGCCCGGC
>DATFSK010000092.1:0-45487 GCA_035262645.1 Terriglobales bacterium | reverse complement strand
AACATCAGCGACAAGCACATCGAAGTCATCGTTCGCCAGATGATGCGCTGGGTGAAGGTGGAAGACGTGGGCGATACGCCGTTCCTGCTCGAGCAGCAGGTCGACAAGTTCCGCTTCCGCGAAGAGAACGAGAAGGCGATTTCGAACGGCGGCAAGCCGGCCACCGGCCGTCCGCTGCTGCTCGGCATCACCAAGGCCTCGCTCTCGACCGACTCGTTCATCTCAGCCGCATCGTTCCAGGAGACCACGCGTGTGCTGACGGAGGCCTCAATCCAGGGCGCCGTCGATCACCTGCGCGGTCTGAAGGAAAACGTCATCGTAGGCCGTCTGATTCCCGCGGGCACGGGCATGGAGTACTACCGCAATGTCCGTCTCTCGCAGGAAATGGAACAGGCGGCGCAGAAGGTGCAGGAGGAGGTTACGGCCGCGTACGAAGAAGCCGAACGCGCGCTGGAACTGCTCCGCCACGAAGGCGAGAACGAAGGGGAAGAGCTGCTGGCGGAGTAGGGTGGAAGCGCGGGGCTTCGGTCTCGCCTCTGCCACAACAAAACGTCAGGTGTCAGCCGCCGCGATCAACTTCTATGGTCGCGGCGCTGTTTTTATCAGGGCACGTCGTGCGGGGTATAGCGGACCTTTAGGTCCGCGTCCCGCAACCAATAATAAAAACTGAGCACGGGCCCGAGCGAGAGCTCGGGCTTGTTGTATCAGCACTGAACAGCCGTCTCCACTATTGCTTGGTCAATCCTCCCGCGGCAGCAGACTGCCGGCCTTTTTCGCGGTTACGGAAACTCCTGCCAATTCCAACGCACGCGCCAGTTGCGGATCCTCGCCTGCAGCCAGCTGTTGGGCGGTGGGGAGCAAAATCTCGTCGGGTACGACGCCCGATTTTTCCAGACCCTGCCCGTCGCTCATCTTCAGGTCAGCTACGGTTACCTCCACGCCGTAAACGTAAACATTTCCCTGTCCATGCACGAACTGCTTGATGTGCGCCTCGCGAACTTCTCCTGCGCTACGGTCACCGATAACGGTTGCGCGTTTTTCCAGCTGCATCACACGCGCGAAGAGTTCCGAGCAGGACGCCGAGTTGCTGTCCACCAGGACAATCAGCTTGCCGGTGTACGGATGCTGGGCCGCCTTGGCCGTTATGGGCTTGCTTTTGTCGCGCTTGACGGTCTGCGCGATCTGGACTTCATGATCGGAGACATCGCTTACCATGCGGCTCATCACGTCCACCGGACCGCCGGGATTGCCGCGAAGGTCGATGATCACAGCCTTGGACTTCTCCGCTTTGTGAAATTGCGAATCCAGAGCATCTTCCTTCAGATAGAAAGTTCGTAATTGCCAGATCTGTACATCGCCTATCGTGATTCCATGTGATTCGTATTTCTCCAAGTCCTGGTCTTCCTGGTGAACGGCAATCCAGTATTCGTTGGTGGTGAGGTCGTACATCTTTTGCCGATTCTTGACCACCGATTGCGTCGTCATGGCTCTCGGCTGCTGTCCCGGGCTGACCACTACCAAATGCAGGCTGGAACGCGGCGCCAGTATGTTGATGCTGTACCTCAGGTCGGCCCAGTTCTCTCGCGAGGGCTTCACGTTCTCGACCTCGGTGATCTCATCGCCCGGCTTCAGACCCTTCGCCTCGGCATCCGATCCATGCTTCACTCGCGTGACAAAGCACTTGTTTCCGATGAGCGCCATAGTCCAACCCGCGTTGACCGTGAATGGCTGTTGTGGCGGAATAAACTGCGTATGAGAGTCGTCCAGTTGGCGCAACATGTTCGCGACAGCTTCGTAGCCCTCACGCACGCTGTTCGCCTTTGCCAGCGCCGCTCGGGCCTGTGCGTAAATGGCGTTAAGGTCGAGACCACCAAATTTCGGATCGAAATACTCCTTCCTAACCGCATCGATGGCATCTTTCATCATCTGCTCGATGACGCCGCGATCGACAGAGTTCAACTGCTCAGCCGCTGGCAGGGTTGGCGCTGCCATCGCCATGGCGCTGGCAGCCAGCACAAACACAAAGAGGCTCGTTATGGCGAGAGGAGCTATCAGCCTGAAGCCTGCGAATTTAGTCGCATTGATTCTCGTGCCATGACGGCGATCAAGCGGCATAGTGATCACCTGAACTAAGTTGTGGTCCGGAATGCGAAATGCTAGCACGTTTGCGCAACGAGCGCGCTGATTTTCGAAAGCGCTTTCTCTTCTGCGGGGATGGCTCGTGCGCTCGGAAAGCCGCCAGCGAATTCTCCGCTACTGCCGCAGCGGCATTTGGGAAGTGTAATCTCAAGGCCTCTCGGCGAAGTCGAGTCGTGTAGCAGCGGCACAAAAAACCCGGAGCTCCAGCTCCGGGTTCGGCGTTGCGACGACCTTTTACTTAGCCGGCGTGGACAAGTCTTCGATTTTCGATCCCTTCTTTGCGACATAGAAGGCTAACGCCTTCGCTGGCTCACTGCTGCTGGCATTCTTCACGTTATGCACTTCGCCGGCCGAGGTCGTGAACGCCTCGCCCGCCTTCACGGTCTTGTCGGACTTGCCCTGAACTTGCAGGATTACCGAACCGGACTCGATATAGACGATCTCGTTGCCCATCTGCGTATGCTTGCCGCTCTCCGCGCCGGCCGGCAGATCGCGCTCCACCAGGATGGCTTCCCAGCCCGGAGCTGCTTTCAGCGTCGTCCGCTCCAGCACCTTGCCAGCTTTCAGGTTGTCTTGAGCCATCAGCGTTGGGCTGGCGAGCATTACGAACGCCAGACCCACTGCGAGGGTCACCACAATCAAAGACGAAATGTGCTTCATCGGGGGCTCCTTTCGTGAGCCAGCGCATACTAACACAAGGAACCGCAATGTCATCATTCCGATCCGACCCCTTATTCAATAACGACCCACGAATAAGCGGGGCGGCCGAGGGCGGCCAGCCCCCGCTACACCTTGGCCACTGACAATTCTTTGACCGGCCTTGTAAACTTCCTCTGTCTCCCATGTCGAGGTTTTTCCAGCATTTTCGGATGGCGTTGTGGCGCGCCTTTCAGCATGACGCCTTCGCGGTCGCCAAGGCCGCGGCGTTTTCGGCGATCCTGACGATCTTCCCGGCGATTCTTGTGCTGGCGTCCATCCTCTCGGCCTCACGCATGACCGAGATGCTCTTTCGCGAAGTCAGTCACGCCATCGGCCGCATCCTTCCCGAGGGCACCAACGCGGCCGTGATGCAGTACTTTACGGGCAGCAAGCCTGTGCGATTGAAATTTCTCCTCACCGTCATCGCCATCACGCTCTGGACAGGCTCCGGCGTGATGATTTCCTGGATGGAAGGCTTCCGCAAGGCGTACCAGATGCCGAAAATCTGGGGCTTGGTGAAGGAGCGACTGATCGCTTTTCTGCTCGTGATTCTTGCCGGAGTGCCGCTGGTCTTTGCGTCGTTCCTGCTGGTGTTCGGCAACCAGATTGAAGGCTGGATCACCTACCGCGTCGGCCACGAATTCGGGCCTTACATTCTGGGGCTCTGGACGGCGTTGCGCTGGATCATCGCCACGCTGACCAGCATCGCGGTCATCGGCCTGATCTACCATCACGGGGTGCCGCGGACGCAGCCTTGGCATCGCGTGTTGCCCGGCTCAACTTTGGCTACCGTGCTGTGGTTCGTGGCGACGGTCGGCTTCGGGATTTACCTGCGCCGCTTCGCAAACTACAACGTAATTTACGGCTCGGTCGCGGCGGCCATTGCGTTGCTGGTCTGGCTGTACCTAGTGTCGATCGTGATCTTGATCGGCGCTGAGTTCAATGCCTTGCGGTACCCGCGATTTCTCTTCGGCGCTCATTCCGAACTTGCGCCCGAACCAAAGCGCGCGGCCGGGTGATTCATGAGCAAGCCCACGACAGGTCCGCTTGGCCGCCCTCGCGTCCCGCTGCGACGACGCGCGAAGATCGTCTGCACCATCGGACCCGCGACCCGTTCGGAGGCGATGGTCCGCCAGTTGATGCTTGCGGGAATGGACGTTGCCCGTCTCAACTTTTCGCACGGTACGCACGACGATCACGCGCAGACGATCCGTCTGCTGCGTAAGATCGCCGTGGAGCTCGATCGCACGATCTGTATCCTTCAGGACCTGCAAGGTCCCAAGATCCGCACTGGACGCCTCGTTAAGAGAATGCCCGTCGCGCTGACTGCCGGCAGCAGGGTGACGATCACCTCGCGTGATGTGATGGGCACGGCAGACCTCATCGCTACCACCTATCAGAATCTTGCCAACGATGTGAAGCCGGGCGAACGCATTCTGCTCTCGGATGGGCGCAGTGAACTGGTCGTGACGCAGATCCAAGGAACAGACGTGATCTGCGAGGTACTGAACGGCGGTATGCTGGGCGAGCACCAGGGGATCAACCTGCCGGGCACGACCGTCAGCATTCCGTCGCTCACGGAAAAAGATAAGCTCGATCTTGAGTTCGGTCTGAAGCAATCCGTGGACATTATCGCCATCTCCTTCGTTCGTACCGCGGATGATGTGGTGCGTGCACAGCGCGCCATCTCATCGCGCGGTAGTGACGTTCCCCTTATCGCCAAGCTGGAAAAACCGCAGGCCATCGACAATCTCGATTCGATCCTCGAGGTCGCGCAGGGGGTAATGGTGGCGCGCGGCGACCTGGGTGTCGAGATGGCCCCGGAAAAAGTGCCGCACATCCAGAAACACATCATCCGCCGCGCGCTCGAGTTCCGGAAGCCGGTCATAACCGCGACCCAGATGCTGGAATCGATGACCGAGAACCCGCGCCCCACGCGCGCCGAGGCCAGCGATGTCGCGAACGCCATTTTCGACGGTACAGACGCGGTGATGCTTTCGGGAGAGACGGCCGTTGGCAAGTATCCCTGTGAAGCGGTCGAGATGATGGCGCGCATCGTAACGGAAGCGGAATCCCATCCGCTCGACCGCGGTCCAGCGCCTGAGCATCGCTGGACGGAACATCTGTCGATTGCCGAGAGCATTTGCGAGGCTGTGGCGCACGCGGCGCAGGATCTTGACCTTCGCGCGATAGCGGTGTTCACCGAGGCCGGCACAACTGCGCGCATGCTTTCCAAACGCCGGCCGGAAGCAGCCATTTATGCGTTCACGCAGTCCGAGACGGTTTGCAATCGCATGAACTCCCTGTGGGGAGTGACGGCGATGCGGTGTCCTGCCAAGTTATCGGTGGAGCGGATGGCCGAGTTTGCGGAAGAAGAACTGATGCGCGTGAAAGCCTTGTCCCGTGGCGCGGTTTTTGGTCTGATAGCAGGAACAACACAGAGTATCGGCGCCACGAATTTTCTGCGGCTGATAACTGCCGGTGAAAATCAATAGCGGCCGCGGAAACGATCAGCAAGAATCAGGGTACGAAGATGCCGGGCGAGGGCACACAACATGGCTGACGAAATCTTATCGGTGGCTGCTATAGAGGCGCTGCCGGGCAGGGAAGACGAACTGCTGTCGACCCTGCGCGAACTCTACACGCTCATGCACACGAAGGGATATGCTCGCGACTCACTCCATCGCGACACGGCCCGTCACGACCGCCTCCTGCATCTGCGCTACTGGAGGTCCGCACAAATGCGCTCGGAAGCTCAGGCAGACCCGGATGTGCATCGCTACTGGCTCAAGCTACCCGACCTGTGCATCGTGACTGTTCTGTACGAGACTCTAGAGAAGGTGTTTGAGAACTAGCAGGCGGCACTGACTGCTGATTGCTAATTCACCCACGGCCCGCGCGAGTCCCCATTCCCCTTAGGCTGGTCGCGGCTGTTGGGGTCGCGGAAGTTACCGTACTCATCGAAATAGTCTTCGTGCCGGTAATCGCCGCGATCATGCTTGCGCATGTAAACCTCAAACTTGCGCGCGGCGCGCTTGCGCTTCCAGCGATAGTAGGAGTTGCGGATCCCGAAGAGGCGCTCGGAGGTGGCGTGGCCGAAGCCGCGCCGCGGAACAAACTTCAGCCAGATATACCCGAAGAGCAGACCGCCAAGATGGGCCATGTAAGCCACCGACGCGCCTGGCTGATGCGCGGAGGAAAGGGTGAGGAAGACCTCGATGAAGATCAGGCCCATGATGAAGTACTTGGCCTTGATCATGAAGGGGATGGGAAAGAGCATGACCTCCGATTCCGCGTGGAGGATGCCGAAGGCCAGTAGAAGCCCGAAAATGGCGCCCGAAGCGCCAACAGTCGGAATCACTGGATTGGCTCCCAGTAATCCTGTGAACGACACAGCGATTGTGGTCAGCGCGCCGCCGATGGCGCAGAAGAAATAAAACTGCATGAAGATGTTGTAGCCCCAGTCCTGCTCCAGTTGGGCGCCGAACATCCAGAGGGCCAGCATGTTGAACAGGATGTGCCAGAGCCCTGCATGCAGAAAGGCGTAGGTCACCAGCTGCCAGATCCACGCACGAAAAACGACCAGCGCCGGCACCAGTCCAAAGTGAATCTGAATCCAACGCTCACCGCCCTCGACGAAGACGCCGATCAGCGCTACTGCCAAAAACACCGCTCCGTTGGCGATGAGCAGCTGCTTCACGGCCCGGGTGAACGGCGGAAAACTCAATCCCATGCTCGACGTACGTCGCATCACTTACTCCATTTGCACTGCTTCAGAGCTCGAACTCATCGGTGCATTTCAGCCGGCAGTGCACTATCTCTCCGGCTGAGGTACAACCGGTAAACTGCTATGCCCTTTCCCATCGACCGCTCGCACCGCAAAAATCACATTATCCTTCGATACCGGTAGCGTTGTCTGTGTCACGCTGCCAATATCCTTAAAGTGCTCCCAATCCGGGGCCGTCGTATCGCGCCACAAAACTTCATACCCCGTCGCTAATCCACCGCGCGAAGCCTTCCACTCCAGGGTGGAATCGTTCGTCAGGGCTTTCGTCAGCAGCCGCACGTCCACTGGAGGCGCGGGTGCTGACGCCAACGTCGCTAGCGTGGCCGCATTCAGACGCGCAACATTGGCGATGTACTCATAATCCACAAACTTCGGCAGATCACCATATTCGATGCCGATTTCTGTACGAACGTTCTGGTGCTGATGGTTGAAGTTCTCGCGAAACTCGGTCAGGCGCACTGCCGAATAGCCTTGATCGTTGAAGGAGGAGTGGTCTCCCCCGCGGAGATATCGGTCGTGCCGGAAAATCAGCATCGCCTGGAAATCAGCGCCTGAGAGATATTCTTTGGCGACATCCTGAACATAGCGTGCCAGCTGGCGAGAGGGACTGTCGCTCTCTCCACCAAGGGAACGCACCCTATGTAATTCGGCCTCGTCTGCCGTCGACGAAAGTCCTTCAGAGAACACGCGCACGATGTGCGGGTCCCGTTGCGCATCGCCCGGGGTGCGGTCTCCGCCCACAATATCGTTATTCAGCACCGCGTCTATATCCCATCCCACAGACTTTGCCAGCTTGGCAAAATGCGCGCTGCCGAATAACCCCTGCTCCTCTCCGGCTACGGTAAGAAAGATGATGGTCGCCGGAAAGCGATGCTTGCTGAGCACACGCGCGCATTCCAGGCTGACGGCGGTGCCACTGGCGTCGTCATTCGCTCCCGGCGCTTCGCCCTTCGCATCCAGCGGATCGCTGTTGCGCGAATCATAGTGCCCGGTGACCACGTACATACGGCCGGCATTCTCCGCATTGGTTCCACGCAGCACCGCATAGACGTTGGTGATGGTCGTCGCTTGCGGAATCCGCGGTCCTGGCGGCTGCTGGAACTGGTCGGTCTTCACTTCCAGACAATCGCCGCATTGGCTTGAATAATTTTGGAACTCGTTCCTGATCCATTCCGCCGCCGCGTTGATACCCTTTTCGCCAACGCCGGGGACGTCAGAAGAAAGCGTCTGCCTCGTATAAAACCCAACCAGCGTTTCGATGTTCTTCTGGATCTGCGCTGCGGAGATATCCTTCAGCGCAGCGGCAATCTGCGGGTCCACCTGGCCCGCGGGAACATTGCTCGGTTGGGTGGCGCTCCAAGCAACCGGACACAACAGTACGGCCATCACACCCGCGATTCTCGAAGGCTTCCTCTTCAGGAGTGACATAAAAACTCGCGAAACTTATCGTTGCAGGCGGCGTCTATCACTTGACGATGCCCTCAAGAGATTCTAAATATAAATGCACGGCCGGTGCAGCGTTGATCCCGCCGTCGGGAATAATAAAGAACAGCGGAGGCAATTATGGTCATCTGTCCTGAATGCGAAAGCGATCTGGACATTGAAGAGGACGAGGTCGACGAGGGCGAAATTGTCTCTTGTCCCGAATGCGGCAGCGACTTCGAAGTGGTCGGGGTCGAGCCGCTGGAATTATCGCTGGTAGAAGAAGAGGATGAGGAAGAAGAGGAAGAGGCAGATGACGAGGAGGAGGATGAGTATTAGCTCGTGCAACGGCAGCATCAGCCGGCCAGGTATCTTCGCTCTTCTTGCACTCCTGACTTCCTGTGCAGCGCTCGCGCTTGCCTCGGCTGCTCCGCTTCCGCAATCTCCCCAACCCGCCAAGAAGGACTATGCCTTGATTTACGGCACCGTCTGGGGCCCTGACGATCATCCTGTCAGCGGCGTTCCCGTTACCATTCGCCGCGCTTCCGATAAGAAGGCGCGCTGGGAGCTCGTCTCCGACCGCAATGGCGAGTTCGCCCAGCGGGTGCCCGTCGGGACCCAGGATTATATTGTTCAGGCTGATATTAAGACGCCAAAGGGGCAGGCGAAACCTGAGGTGACTGCTCACATCGACAACAACGAACGAACCGATATCAGCTTACATCTCACCAAACAGGCACTGTCAAATCATTGAGGAATTCGAATGTTCAGAGTATTAGGTCCCTTGCTCGTTGTTCTTGTTGCTTTGACTTGTCAAGCGCAGGTTCAGATTCCGGTGGGCAGCTCGCGGTCCGGCGACAGCAATCCAAAAAGTTCGCGCATAATCTCGCGCACCCTGACCGGCACGGTCACGGACAAAGCCGACAAGCCCATTGCCAACGCTGTCGTGTACCTGAAGAACACTAAGACGCTGGCGGTGAAGACGGTATTTGCCCAGAACGACGGCGCCTATCGCTTCCCGGAGTTGTCGCCAAACGTGGACTACGACATCTATGCGGTGAAGGACGGTAAGAAGAGCAACACGAAAACGCTGAGCCAGTTCGACAATCGCGAAAAAGCCAACATCAACCTGCAGATTGATACCAACAAGTAATGGGCCCCGTCAAATGCTTGTGTGCGCTTGACCTTCAGACATTGCGTCGCTCTGGTTTTGATCGTCACCTTCTGCGGGGCACTTAGCCGCTCCCAAACGGCCGGCGTGGCGCCAAGCGCCTCATCCACTTCCTCTGCCAAGCCCTCTAAAACCACAACTTCCAAGTCCAGCAAGCCGAAGCTGGATGCCAAACAGAAGCAGGCGATCGACATTCTACAGTCCGTCGAAAGCGAGCTTGCGCGTTTCTCTCCTGAGATGCAGACCTGGCTCTTACAGGTAATCGCACGAGCATACAAACAGATCGACCGCGCGAAGCAGGTTGCCGCCCTGAAGCAAGCCCTGCAAGCTGCGACTTCCATTCCAGAAGGTGAGTACCGCAACCAGCAGGAAACTTCGATTGTCAACGAACTGGATAAAGCCGATCCCGGAGGACTCGCGAGCCTGCAGAATCCAGCCGACGCAAAAGTGCGAGAGACGGTACTTCAGTTACTGGTAAAGCAGGATTTCGACCATAGCCGAGTGATTGCCGCAGCGCAACGGCTGTCGCAATGGGATCCGTCCCTTGCCTTTCCTTATCAGTATGCCAAACAGGTGATCGCCAGCCTTAAGTCAGCGCAATCCGGAGAGAGGCAGGCCGTCTTCTCCTCGGCAGTAAATTCCTTCCGCAATGCGGACATCAACATGATGTCCGAAGACCAGATGACCAACCTAGTTCTCGGCACCTACGATCTGCTACCTGCGCCGAGCGTCCTAGAGGGTATCGATCTGATCTTGAGTCGGGCGTCGAAGTACACGGAGGAGGAAAACTTCTCGGTTACCGTCGGCGGCAAAGACGGCGAGGCGACCTTTAGCTCGATGTATGACTTCAAGCTTTTCGAGCTTCTGCCGGTGCTGGACAAGCTGGACCCCGCAAAGGCTGAAGCTCTGCGTCGCGATCACTCCAATATTGCTGCGCTGAATAAGAAATGTCCGAATGGCATGTCGTCGCTAAGCCCGGATTCGCACATGCGCCAGATGATGACCTCTGGCGACGATCCGCAAGGTGGGGCGAAGCAACTGGCACTGAACCAGCAGGCTCGCATGGCAGATTCCATCGTTGACGCTTCAGCCAAGGACGTCGACAGCGCTTTGGCAAATGCGCAAAGTTTAAGCAACGTGTCACCCTACGAGTACGATCCCATGACGCCGCGTTGCCAGGTACTAGAAAGAATCGCCACTGAGGCAGCGGCGCGCAAGAACTTTGTCGCTGCTGAGCGCGCAGTGAAGGCGCTGACCTCTGCCTCGCAGGACGTGCCTCCACTCGCGCAGGCCCATTACCTCATCCGCGCAGCTGCGATCACGGCGCAGATGAACGATCCGCAGGCAGGGAAGCAGTATCTCGCCCGAGCGATGAAGTCGGCCGACGAACTCTACCACAAGGACGCCTTCGGTGATCCGCCGAACGGCGCGCCCAAGGCCATCTGGCCGTCAACCGCGGTCTGGACGGCCATTCTGATTGTCGACGAGCACATCGACAGCGACTTCGCGCTGCAGCAGGCAGCGTTTTTACCCGATCCTGAGATCGAGGCCGTGGCGAACGTCGCAATCGCGAGTGTGATGTTAGGTCAGGAGCCCGGAATGACCCACTTAGCGATCTGGCACAATGGTAAGCCCGAAACCGAGATGATGTTCGACATCCCGTGGTGGGACGTGCAGAAGTCAAGCAACGATCAGATGAAGGCGCAAGCAGCTCCCTGATTCACGACCCAGAATTAAAAGAGGCCGTCATTGCTGACGGCCTTTTCATTAAAAATCCCAGTTGGTTAATTGTTGTCGCTGCTCGCGCGCTTCCACGACATAAACTCGCCGATGGTGGAGCCAGTTCCTGACGAAGTCGTGGCTGGAGCCTTGTAGCTTTCCACATCGGCACGGGTGGCTTCCTCGCCAACCGCACGGATGCTGAGTCCGACCTTCTTCTCCGCCGGGTTCATCTTGATGATCTTGAAATCGTGCTCCTGACCCGGCTCCAGCTTGACCGGAGCGCCGTGTCCGTCCACCGCTTCGGAGTTGTGGCAAAGCCCCTCGACTCCGTCAGCGATCTCAACGAACGCGCCGAAGCTGGCGAGCCGCAGGACCTTACCGTGAATCACATCGCCCACGCGATGCTGCTCGAAGAACGTGTCCCACAGATCAGGCTGAAGCTGCTTCACGCCGAGCGATAGACGCCGCTGGTCCGGCTCAATCGCCAGCACAATAGCTTTAACGCGATCACCCTTCTTCAACACCTCGGAGGGGTGCTTCACGCGCTTGGTCCAGCTCAGGTTGCTGACGTGAACCAGACCGTCGATGCCATCCTCGATTTCGATGAACGCGCCGAATTCGGTCAGGTTGCGGACCTTGCCTTCTACCGTAGAACCGACGGGGAACTTCTCATGCAACGTCTCCCACGGATTGGCTTCCAACTGCTTCAAACCAAGGCTAATGCGCCGCTCCGTCGGATTCACATTCAGCACCACCGCTTCGACCTGATCGCCAACGTTGACGATTTTCGACGGATGCTTCATCCGCTTCGACCATGTCATCTCGCTGACGTGCACCAGGCCTTCGATGCCTTGCTCCAGCTCGATGAAAGCCCCGTAGTCGGTCACGCTGATAACACGTCCGCGAACGTGCGCGCCGATAGGATACCGCTCCGCCGCGTCGAGCCACGGATCTGGTGTGAGCTGCTTAAATCCCAGCGATACGCGCTGCTTGTCTTTATCGAACTTCAGTACCTTTACCTGGATCTGATCGCCGACTTGCACCAGGTCGCGAGGATGCGTCAGCCGTCCCCAGGACATGTCAGTGATGTGCAGTAGCCCATCGATTCCGCCCAGATCGACAAACGCGCCGTAGTCGGTCAGGTTCTTCACTGCGCCGGTGAGGATCGCGTCCTCTTCCAGATGCTCCAGAGTCTTCGACCGCTTCTCCGCCTGTTCCTCTTCCAGCATCTGCTTGCGCGAAGCCACGATGTTGCCGCGCTTCTTGTTCAGCTTGATGATGCGGACTTCGATCTCGTGCCCCTTCATCGCCTCCAGGTTGCGCACGGGCCGGAGGTCGACCTGCGAACCAGGAAGGAAGGCGCGCGCGCCGAGAATGTCGACGGTCAGCCCGCCTTTGATGCGATCGATGACCTTCGCCTTGACGGGCGTCTTCTCGTTGAAGGCCTTCTCAATCTCGTCCCACGAGCGCAGCCTTTGCGCCTTCTGGTGCGACAGATTGATGTAGCCCTCTTCCGTGCTGCCCGGCTCGCGCATCACGGCGATCTCGTCGCCGCGCTGCACGGTGACGTTGCCCTCGTGGTCGGTAAATTCCGCGACCGGGACCACGCCCTCGGACTTGTAGCCGATGTCCACCAGCACGTACTGCGGCGTGACCTTCAGCACGGTGCCGGTTACGACCTGCTCTTCGTTCAGAGCGGCCTCGGTCTGGGCCTGCTCCTGCTCGAAGGTCTCCAGAGCCGCGGCAAAATCTTCCATGCCAGGTTCTTTCTCTGCGCGTGCTGCTGCTACCGGCTCAGCGGCAGGGGTTGTGGAGACGGCAGGTTGCGACTGCTGCTCGGTTGTGGGCTGCGCCGTTGCTTCAGCTTGCGTTGGTTGCTGCTCGGCAGGACTGGCTTCTTGCGTGGGAGAAGTCGGGACGTTGGGAGTTTCTTCGAAAGACATGAGTTGCGTTCACATTTCCCGCGAGCTCTGGGAACACGCGGAGAGCCTGAGATAAACGGACTGCTGGCTTGAATCGACAACAGGTATGATTGTCCCGCTGCAATGCGGATTTGGACAACCCAGCGGCCGGATCCGATGGAGCGGGCTGCGCATCCATGGAACACTTCGACTATAGCAACCGAGGGGGGGAGTGTCAAACGCGCAAGTGTAAGAATTCCACTGATTTCTCACGCTTTAACTGAATTTTCACGCGCCAAGTCAAGCCGTGCAATCACTCCTCTTTGTGATAACAAAATGCCACCTCTTGGGCGCGCCAAAAGGCCGGTGTTACCCTGCGAAATATGGACTATCTCTGGACTCCCTGGCGCTACTGCTACATCACCAACGTCGATTCCTCTGGCGACGGTTCCACCTGCATTTTTTGCAAATTGCTGCAAGCTGCCGACGACGAAAAGGCCCTGATCGTCCATCGCGCAAAATACAACTTCGTTGTGCTCAATGCTTACCCGTACACCTCAGGCCACAGCATGATTGTCCCGTACGATCATCTCGATCGCCTCAGCAAGCTGCCTCAGCCGGCCGCAGTCGAAATGATGGACCTCGCCCAGCACCTCGAAGCCGCCTTCACCGATTTGTATCGCCCCGACGGCGTGAACGTTGGAATGAACATCGGCAAAGCCGCCGGCGCCGGCATCGCAGGACACATTCACCTGCACGCCCTGCCGCGCTGGGTCGCCGACGCAAACTTCATGACTGTGATCGGCGAAACCCGCGTCCTTCCTGAATCGCTGGAGACAACGTATCAGCGTCTGAAGGCGAAGTTCTGAGATAGTGGTCAGCCGTCAGCATTCAGCACTCAGCATTTGCGCAAGATGCGGCTACTAAGCCGATTGCACTCGCCGAGGTTGTCCCTTGGCCGCGAAGAACAGAATGTACAGATAGCAAATCACCGGCAGGATAAAGGCGTGGTGCAATCCAATCCGGTCCGCCAGCACGCCTTGTAACTCGGGAATGATGGCGCCACCGACGATCGCCATTACCAGCAGACCGGACGCCTCGCCAGTAAGCGGCCCCAGGCCTTCAATTCCCAGTGTGAAGATGCTGGGAAACATGATCGAGTTGAACAGGCCGACCGCCAGCAGCGCCCACATTGCGAGATGCCCGAAGCTGGCCATCGATAGGCACACGAGCACGGCCGCCACAATCGCGTTGAATCCGAGGACGACGCGCGTGCCGATCTTCTGCAGCACGGCTGAGCCGATGAAGCGCCCAATCATGGCGCCACCCCAGTAGAAGGACAGGTACTTCGCTGCAACCTCCGGCTTCAGATTTCCGATGTCGGGCAGGTTCATGTAATTGACCAGGAAGCTGCCAATGGCGACTTCTGCCCCGACGTAAGTGAAGATGGCGATCGTTCCCATTATCAGATTGCGATGCTGCCACACACTATCGTTTGCGACAGCGTGGCCGCCCTCGGCCTCGGGAATGTGCGGCAAGTTGAACTTTCCGATGATGATCCCAAGCAGAATCAGCGCAAGCGCGATTCCAAGATAGGGAAGCTTTACCGAGGCAGCCTGCTCTTGCCGATATGTGTGCAGCGCCGCCGCCGACATGGTTAGCAGCTCCGGTCCACTCTTGGGAGCGGCGACGGTGCCCAGAATCAGCAAACCGCCAAAGTACGGCGCAACGGTCGTGCCCAATGAATTAAACGCCTGCGTGAGGTTGAGGCGGCTGGAAGCCGTGCGCGCCGGTCCGAGCACGGCCACATAAGGATTGGCGGCAACCTGCAACGCCGTGATGCCCGCGGCCAGGATGATCAGCGCTGCCAGGAACAGCGCGAATGACGGCACGCTAGCCGCTGGGACGAACAGTAGCGCGCCAAGGCCCATGGTCATCAGGCCGATCACCATCATCTTGTGATAGCCGATCCGCTCGATGATCTTGCCCGACGGAATGGAGAACACCGCATAGGCGGAGAAGAAACAGAACTGAACGAGGATCACCTCGGCGTAATTCAGGTCGAAGATCGATTTCAGGTGCGGGATCAGGATGTCGTTCAGGCAGGTGAGAAATCCCCACATGAAGAAGAGCGTCGTCACCATCGCCAGCGGCCCGCGATAGCTGCGTTCGGTGCCCGCGGCGCTGACCGTCGTATTCTGCTGTGTTCCTATTGCCATGCTCACCTGCGAAACTTAGATGTCAAAATCGCCTACCATGTTCTCCGCATAGGATGCGCTTCCGTATTGAACACGACTTTATGCAGATCCAGCGTCGATTTCGGCGCATACAAGAGCCATAAATACTTCAATGTTTCGGCTAGAAAAAAGCTCTCCATCGCATCGCGCTTTTCTTTGGTTTCCACGTCGAGAAGCGCAGCGAACCCCGTATCCGTCCGGCAATATTTCTCCAGGCTATCGCCAAATGTCCTGCCCATATCAAGGTACCGCGGCTCGCCCGTGAAATAGTACAGGTAATAGGTTGACTCGATGATCTCGGGACGAAGCTCGTAGCCGGGATACGTGATCTTCATTGTGGTGTAATCGAACTCCTCCGGCTCCACGCCAAACGTCGTCCACATCTTGTAACCCGAAGCTTGCAGCGCCTCAGCGCGCTTCAAATCGCCCGACAACGCAAGCTCAGCAGGGAGAAACGCATCGAGCGCCCCGTAATGTGTCGATAGCTTCTTGCCCGTATTCATGTCGACCTGCGCATACCACAGGCCACTTGATGTTTCATCGGCAATATACTTGTTAACCGCGGCGATGCTGGTCTGCCACATGCGCTCGCAATCCTTATCGCCGAACAGGATCGAACATTTCAGCAGATACTCGTAGTAGGAATCGATTCCGCCGCTGATGTGGCTGGTTGTATCCACCCACTTGCCCGTCTCAACGTTAATGCTGGAACCGACCAGCCCAATCGCCGAGCGGCGGTTGTAAACCTCCACCAGGGCCCGCTTCGCCTTCTCGTAGTAGACCGGCTTGCCCGTCAGCTTGCTCAGTGTGCCGAATTCGATAAGCAGCGAACCGATCTCCGCCGGATTGCTCTCTGCCCCGCGCACCATGCCTGTCTTCAGATTCACGAACACGTAGGGCATGCCCGTAGGCGAGTTGAATGCCGGCAGCAAGCGCTCGCCCAGGTCGTCGGCCAGTTGCAACAGTCGCTTGTCGCCGCTGAGCTGATAACTGCTCAGCAGCCCACCGAGCAGCCGAATCGTTATCTCGAAATTCTTGACGTAAATGTCCTTGTCGAACGAAAGCTGCTTGTCGATTAGCTCGCGGTCTTCCTTCGCCTCCTTCTTCAATCCCATCAGCAGCATGGTGTCGAGCGCGTCAACCGGGGTCATCAGCAACGACGTTCCGTACCAATCGTGGTAGCCCTTGCTGAGCGGCTTAAGCTCGTCGTGTCCACAGGCGTATCGCTTGTAGCCGCTCCAGGCGTGCAGAAAATCGCTTCGGACGCCGTCCGCCATCGTAGCTTTCTGCTGCACGGTCCAGGTGACCGTTGATTCCGAAGAAGAAGTCTGCGGACTAGACGCCTTGTCTTGCGCGCAAGCCGCAGCGCTGAGCACTGACAACACAAGCAGGAAATTCGTTATCGGGAAGCGTGCGGTGCGGAAAGGGTTCCCCACCGCGCTATTCTACTTCGCCGCGGAAGGAGATAAGCTCGTGATGACGGATTTCCGGGATTCTCATACGGCCCATGAGCAACGCCGCCAGCTTCGATCGCTACCTCGAACCCTATCTCACTGCCCGCGTAGCGCGCCTTAACAACTATTCCGCAAAGTTAGCCGAATTCCACGACTGGGTGCTTACCGAAGTGGACGCGCAGGCGAACTACACCGATCGCTATGCGCCTCCAAAGCTGGAGACCTATGACCGCAACGGCGAAGTCGTCAACCGAATCGTTGCCAATCCGTTGTACGAAGAGCAGCATCGCGAAGTGTATCGCCGGGGCATCATTGGCTTGCCCTATGCCGAGAATGCTCCTCACCTGCTGACGTTCACGATGGGCTACATCCTCTCCCAAGCGGATATCAGTTTGCATTGTCCCGTCACTTTGACCGGAGCGGTAGCCTATGTCCTGGGATCGCATGCGTCCGAGCAGATTCGCAAGAGATTTCTGTATGACGTCGTTCGTATGGACGGCCTCGCCAAGACCGGCGGAACTTGGGCCACCGAACAGCAGGGTGGCAGCGACGTGGGCGCGACCACGACCCGCGCTGTTCGCAGCGGAGATTGCTACTCGCTGCATGGCCTCAAGTGGTTCACCAGCAATGCCAACAGCGGACTCGCCATAGCCACCGCGCGCCCCGACGGTGCCGCGCACGGTTCCGCTGGACTCGGTCTTTACCTGGTACCGAGTCACCTGGATGACCGCAAGCCGAATCATTACCGCGTTCGCCGTTTGAAAGACAAGCTCGGCACAAAAGGACTCGCAACGGGCGAGATCGATCTGCTTGGCGCCGAAGCAATTGAGATTGCTCCACCGCCCGAGGGATTCAAGCTGATGATGGAGGCGCTGGAGTACAGCCGTGTCCACAATGCAGTGGGCTCGGCCGGGGTGCAGCGCAGGGCACTACGCGAGGCCCTAGCCTGGACGAACACACGCCACGCCTTTGGCCATGTTCTCTCCGACTATCCAATGATCCAGGACGAGCTGCTGCGGATACGCGTGCAGTTCGAAGCTGGGGCGCTGTTGGCATTTGAGGCGGCAATCACCTTTGACGACGTCCAGCGTGATCCGGAACGCCGTACCTGGTTGCGGCTTACAACCGCGCTGGCAAAATATCTGACCGCCGAATACGCCATCGCCGCAAGTCGCGCCGCGCTGGAGCTGATCGGCGGCAATGGCTACACCAGCGACTACCCAGTCGCACGTTTGCTGCGCGACGCGCAAGTGCTCACGGTATGGGAAGGCCCCGCGAACATCCAGGCGCTGGAGTTGGTGCGCCTGCTGGGCCCACGCTATCGAGGCTGCGAACAGTTTGAATCGCGACTTCGGGAAATCTGCGATCACATTCCCGCTGCCCTCGGTCCACTGCAAGAAGCTTTACATGCAAGACTGAAATCTGACGGCGAAGCGATGGCTACTACGCTGCGTGACGATCAAAGTTCGCAGCGCTACGCCCGCAAGCTCATGCACCGGCTCAGCCAGACGCTGGCATTCGCTTTGCTCTGTGAAGCTGCTACTGCGGCCCATCGCAAGGGCGATCCCTCTGCGGCAAGTTCCGCCACGCGATACCTCGGGGAGATCGAGCCAGCAGGATTTGCGGCTGAAGATGAAGCTGCCCGCCGGAATTTGTTGGATGCGCTGCACGAAGAGTCGCTGGCAACTGCGAAACGCAGCTAAGCGCCTTCATCGGACACAAGCCGTTGTCGTTCGTGCGCCGCTTTGATCTCATCCCAGCGTACCCAGGCGATGTAAATCACGACCAGGATGTTGATGCCCAGGATAATCCAGTGCAGTTCATTGGGATGCCGCACCAGCGAGTAGACCTCGAAGGGAAGGTAGACACATCCCGAGACGATCGCCAGCCATTCCGCCCAGACCCGCTGTTTCCATAAGCCGTAGCCTTCAAAAAACCGAAGCGTTGCGTAAACGATCGCGATGGTTGCGACCATAGCAATGCTGGTGCTGGACACCTTGTCGGCTACATGGAGAAATTGTTGCGACAAGCGATGATGCGGGCTGATATGGAAGCGGAACAAGACGTGCTCCGCGGCCTCTTCGAAATCCACGTCCCGCCGGATCATGTGAATGAACCAGTAAGCGCCGAGCAGGGCGACCAGGCCTTTCAGCGTCTCGACAAGAGCCACCGTCCGCAGCCCCGCTCGATGCGAGTGGCCGTGCGCGACCTGCTGATCGGTGGTGGGAAGGCTACTCATCGCCTGAATCGAGCTGTTCTGGCGTTCTGTACAATGTACATTATCAAATCGCTGCCGGAGTCATGCTTGCTGGATCGCCCCTGCATGTTGGATTCACCGGCCTGGCGCTGCCGTTGGCTTTTTCGAACGCAATGATTTGATGGCGGACAAAGACATCCGGGAAGCAGTATTTTACGCAGGTTTGAGTTGGCCCGTTGAGGCAACATCCAACAAGTCATCGGTGCGGCTGATCTTCTTCCGGCAGCGATTCGCACCGGCGCCGGACAACTCCGCTGCGTCAATGCGCCGCCAGCCCGCGTAGTCCACCCAAGACACCCGACGCTGTTCAAGTAGCTTATGCAGGCCAGCACCGCCGGGTCGTTGCCCGTCGTCAATTTCCTCCGTCATCTTCTGTGCGAGCTGTTGCGCCTCGACGCGGTTCGTCGGGATCGTACCCGACGGCCCACGCTTCGCCCAACCTACCACGTAAAGGCGCTCGTCTACCTTGCCGTCTCTATTGGCGAAGATGCCGTTAGCAGGAGCGGCCGTGCAGCAAGGGAGCGTCTCATATCCAATACAGGTGACGGCCAGCTGAGCTGGGATCTCTTGCACGGTTCCATCATGCGAGCGAAACTGCACGGCGCGAAGCTTGTCGTCGCCCAGGAACGCGGTCGGTGCCAGATGGAAATCGAAGTTGACGCTGACGGGCGCGGGGCGGATCGCCGCGTCAGCCAATGTTCGCAGAACCTTCACGACCGGCGTGTCGCCCGAGAGGCCCTCGGGATCGGTCACGAGAGGCCGAGCCCGTTGCAGCGTACCCAGTTCCTCGAGTTCATGATCGGTGAACTTGGCATCAGCCGGGCCGCGCCGGCCGACGATATGGACCGTCTCCAGCGGCTGCGAACTCAGCCATCCGGTCACTTCCGCAGAAAGATCTGAGCCGGCGAGCTCGTCCGCGCCCTTGGCCAGAATACGAGCAACATCAAGCGCAACATTGCCGTTGCCGATGACCACCGCCGAACGAACTCCGTCGACAACCGGCGCTTCCGAGTGTGGATGCCCGTTGTACCAGGCCACAAAGGCTCCTGAGCCAACAACACCGCGAAGGTCTTCACCGGGAATTCCGAGGCGACGATCGCCGGCCGCTCCCGTCGCCAGGACAACTGCGTCGTACAGCGACCTCACTTCCTCAAGACGAACATCGCGTCCCACCTCGACATTGCCGAAGAAGCTGACCCGATCGCGACTCAGCATGCGATCGAAAACGCGGGCAACGGACTTCGTGTTCTGGTGGTCGGGAGCAACGCCGTAGCGGATCAGGCCGAACGGCACCGGAAGCTTTTCGAGAAGGTCGATGGAAGCGTCTGGTATGAGGCGGAGCAGTTGATCTGCCAGATAGCAGCCAGCTGGGCCAGAGCCAATAATTGCGATATGTCTCATGTCGCGTTTTAACTTAGCCGTCAGCTATAAGCACATCCTGGGGCCATTGGTGAGACCTGGATTACATCAACGAAGTTAGCCTGAATCAGTTCTAGAAGACTGACAGCTGATAGCTGCTTTAATGCAGCTTCACGTACTCGTAATCCACGGGATTATTGTTGATCCCGCGGTCCGGAGGCGCAATCCACGCCGCCATCTTCCCTTGCTCGTAGACGCCGTGCATCAGGCTGAGAATGTAGGCCCGGTCAGCTTCACTCGGCAGCCATCCCGCGATGTGAGCGTTGAATTCTTCCTGCGTGATCGGCTTGCCTGTGGTGTCGGTCGGAACACTGGCCCAGGTTCCTATGTTGCGGCGAAAACGCGTGCTGGGCAGTGCGAGGCGGAACGAGTGGCCGGCCTTCTCGATCAGGCGGTTCCAGCGCGTGACGCCCATCTCGCAGTCTTTCACGTACGACCCGCGGGTGACATCGTTCATCGCATTGCGCATGGGGACTTCTTCGGTCTTCGTGCCACCCTTTCCATCCGGAACGTCGATGGTATACATCTGATCGCGCGCAACGTGATCTTCGTACCGTGCCTCATCCGGCCGGCCCTTCAGCCCATTGGCAAAATAGGAAGCCGCATTCGACGAACTTTCCGACCCGAACAGATCGAGCGACGAGCTGAACCAGAAGTTCAGGTACCTCTGCACCGTCGGCAGATCAATCGCCCCGGCTTTGCGTATCGTCTCTGGATCGTCGGTGTTCAGCTCCTTCATCACCTCCAGCGTCCGCTTGATCACGCGACTGATGCCGGTGTCGCCGACGAACATGTGGTGCGCTTCTTCGGTAAGCATGAACGAGCAGGTGCGGGCCAAAGGATCGAAGCTTGATTCGGCCAGCGACTTCAGCTGGAACTTGCCGTCGCGATCGGTGAAATAAGTGAACATGAAGAAGCTGAGCCAGTCGCGGATAGGCTCATTGAAGGTGCCCAGGATGCGTGGCTTGTTGGCATCGCCGGAGTGACGCTCCAGCAACTCTTCCGCCTCCTCGCGGCCGTCGCGGCCGAAGTAGGCGTGCAGCAGATAAACCATCGCCCACAGATGCCTGCCTTCTTCGACGTTCACCTGAAAAAGATTGCGCAGATCGTACAGCGAAGGTGCGGTGTGGCCGAGCATGCGCTGCTGCTCGACCGATGCGGGCTCGGTGTCACCCTGGGTGACGATCAGGCGACGCAGTGTGGCGCGATACTCACCTGGAATCTGCTGCCACACCTCCTGGCCGTAGCTGTCTCCAAAACCGATGCGGCGATCGGGATTGCGGTCGGCGAGAAAGATCCCCCAGCGGTATTCCGGCATGCGTACGTAGCCGTAGGTCGCCCAGCCCTTCGCATCCACCGATGTTGCCGTGCGGAGGTACACGTCCGCGACCTGAAAATCCTTGGGTCCCAGTTCCTGCCACCAATTCAGAAATTCCGGTTGCCAGTGCTCCAAAGCGCGTTGCAGGGTGCGATTAGAGCCGAGGTCCACGTTGTTAGGAATGCGGTCTTGATAATTCATTGACATAAGAAAACTCCAACAGTTTCGACAAAGTCAGCGCTGAAGCCGACTTGCGTGTTTTTGCATGCAGTGCGATTTAGAAGATTGTCATCCCGAGCGAAGCGAGGGATCTGTTTTCCGTCGCAAGGTATATGCACTTCGAACAAAAAGCAGATCCCTCGCTTCGCTCGTGATGACAATCTTCTACTCTAAACATTGTTGCCCTTGCTTGCTGCACGCACACGCCTACACCCTCTCCCACGTAAACCGCGCTTTCGATCCCGTGCCGAACAGCTTCAGCGCACCATGCTCGCCCGTAGAGTTCGGGCGAATGAAGACCCAGTTCTGCCAGGCGGAAAGCCGTCCGAATACCTTCGTCATCATGCTTTCGGCGCCCGGGAAACGCAGGCTTGCTTCCATGCCGGTAAGCGCGTCGGGCGAGAGGCTGGCGCGTTCTTCGATGGCGACGCGCACTTCGTCTTCCCAGTCGAGATCGTCGGGGGCCACCGTAACGAGTCCCAGGTTCAACGCCTCCTCCGGCCCAAGCAGCTTTCCCTTCGCCTCGACAGCAGCGGCCATATCGCGGGCATCGCTGCTGAAGCGTATGTGCAGGCGGCTGCGTCCGTTCACCGATGGAAGTAAGCCGAAATTGAATTCGTCGACGGCAATTTTTGGTGACTCACCTTCCTCCTTCGGCAGCGCGAGCATGTAGCTGCGGTCCGCCGCCAGTGCCAGTTCGAAAAGTATTCCGGCAAAGCACGACCCTGGCTCGACGATGGCGAACATGCTACGCGAGGAGACGTCCAGGCGGGCCAGCGTGCGGCGCAACATGCCAATCGTCTCGCGCACCAGCCAATCGTTCCGATGCTCGAGCAACACAGCATCGCAGGCCAGCACGGCTTGCGGATTGCCGGATGTTTTGAGCAGAAGCAGTCCCAGCTCCAGCTCGTTCATACGCAGCATCAGGATCGCATCGTCCAACTCACGCGCCATCGCCAGGGGCCACCACTGATCGCCCGCGGCGTGGATCGCGTCGACGGTCCTGGGCTGGTCTCCTTCGGGGCAGCGAACGGTCAGCGTCGCGGTGCGCGCGCTGCGGTCGAATGTGATGTCAACGTGTTTGTAGTGATAGCCGTTCTCATCGACCGTGCGATCCAGCGGGTTCAGCTTGATTCCCTTCGCGTCCACGCTGCGTGGGGAGATCTCCACCAGGTTCTTCGCACGCGCCTGTACCACCTCCTGGAATTTGGCAGGTACGGCAATCTCATCCACCAGGCCCCACTCCTTGGCCCGCTCGCCTTTTACGCCGTCAGGATTCGTGCAGAACATATCTGCCAGATCGCGGCGCACCTTGCGTTTGTCGACCACACGAGTCAGACCACCAGTACCGGGAAGCACGCCCAGCAGCGGAACCTCAGGCAAGCTGACCGCACTGGAGCGATCATCGATGAGCACAATCTCGTCGCAAGCGAGCGCCAGCTCGTACCCTCCACCTGCAGTGGTGCCGTTCAGCGCCGCGAGAAACTTCAGGCCGTCGTGGCAGCTGGAGTCCTCCATGCCATTGCGCGTCTCGTTGGTGAACTTGCAGAAGTTCACTTTCCAGGCGTGCGTGGAAGTGCCGAGCATGTAGATGTTGGCGCCGGCGCAGAACATGCGCTCGCGCGCACTGGTCAGGATGACGCAGGCGACCTCGGGATGCTCAAATCTGATGCTCTGAAGAATGTTGTGCAGCTCGATGTCGACACCAAGGTCGTACGAGTTGAGCTTGAGCTTGTAGCCGGGGCGCAGGGCAGCGTCTTCGTTCACGTTCATCGCCAGCGTCGCGATGCGCCCGTCGATGGTCAGCCGCCAGTGGCGGTACTCTCCAGGAGCCACGTCAAAGGTGACGAGCTCCGCTTCTTTCACGTCAGGCATGCAGGTGAAATCTCCTCAGGACAACGCCAGGATGGCGGTCAAATCCCCACAGTTGATAGATGCATTATAATGCAGTTCACGCTTGCGTGGCCAGGCATTATTTTGCATATGCCAAGCACCGAATTCAGATCCTCTGCACGGCGCGAACCAGCGATTCCGTAGCTTCCTCAGCGCTTAATTCACTGGTGTCCACGGTGATATCTGCCTTGCGATAAAGCGGCTCCCGGACCTCCAGAATTCGCTTCAGGTCAGACATGGATTCGCGATTGTCGGCCATCGGCCGCATGTCGCCCTGCTCGATGACGCGTTGCATGTGCTCCTCCGGTGTCGCGCGCAGCCATACCGTGAAGCACATGGTCAGCAGACGCTCGAAGGTCGCCGGCTCAGACACCAGGCTTCCGCCCGTCGCTAACACGAATCGCGGATGGCGTTCGATGACCTGATCAAGGCAGCGGCGCTCCAGCCGGCGGAATCCGCCTTGCCCATATAGATCGAAGATCGCGCTCAGGGTGACGCCGCTCTCCTGCTCGATCAGGCGGTCAAGCTCCAGGAACGGCACCTCAAGGCGATCAGCCAAAATTGCGCCTAACCTCGACTTTCCCGCGCCGCGCAGGCCAATCAGAGCGATGCGGCCGCGGCGTGCTTCCTGATCGACTCCGCCGAAGTGCTGCACCAGCAGACGGCGCGCCTCGGCCAATTCGGCGGCGGGCAATCGTCGCAGGAACTCCGTCGTGTGCACCAGATCGACAGCCGGTTCGGGACCTTGCAGCACCAGCGATTCGAGGGGAATGTCGAGCGCGTCGGCGATTTGCCGAAGCAAGAGAATAGAAATGTTGCCCTGACCGCTCTCGAGCTGCGCGAGGTAGCGCTCGGAGACGCCCGAATCACGCGCCAGGAGTTTGCGCGTCATGCCCCGCCGGGCGCGGGTCTGGCGAACACGCTCGCCCAGCAGTTTCAGGTAGCCGGAATCCACCGACTCGTCCTGCTGACTGGGAGCGGCGGCCAAAGCTTCGCCTTGCTCGCTCTCCTCCAAATGCAGCATGTCGCGCTTTCGACCCACAGTGGATGCATTATACTTCCACTCCAAGGCCGTATAATAGTCCCAAGCTGGGGTGCTTCGCACATCAACTCAGAATTGCTTCAACGCGGGCAGAACACCGCTTCGGCGTTGCAGATACGAAACGATCGAGACCGGCTTCAGCCGATGAGGTAGCGCGTGGGTGTAGACATCACGATCCTGGTTGGCACCATGACCGGCACCGCCGAGATGGTTGCACAGGAAGTCCAACAAGCGCTGGAATCGGCCGGACATCAGGCTTCCATTCAAGTCATGGATAATCTCGACGCCAGTGTCTTCCAGGGCGGCGGCACGTTTCTCGTCTGCACCTCGACCTACGGCAACGGCGACGTTCCCGATAACGCGCAGGCGCTATTCAACAGCCTGGAAGCCGGGCGGCCGGATCTCAGCAATGTCACGTACGGCGTGATCGCTCTTGGCGATACGACATATAAAGATACGTACTGCCAGGGCGGCAAGCGCTTTGACAAGTTGCTGGGCGAGCTCGGTGCACGCCGCGCGGGCGAGATGCTGATGCACGACGCCAGTTCCGGCACGCTGCCGGAAGAACTGGCCGCGCAGTGGGTTGTCCCCTGGGTGGAGCAGCATCTGATGCCGCTTCAACAGGCTTAGCGAATTTCATTTGGAGACGTATTCATCATGGCTGCTGGCGTGGAAAATCGCATCGCGTCCGATGCACGGGTCTTGCAAAGCTATCTTGGCGGAAAGTGGCAGAGCGGCGCCGAGCAGGGTGCGCCGTTAACGAATCCGACAACGGGAGACATCATCGCGTGGGCGAGCTCGAAAAGTTTGGATCTGAGATCGGCGTTGGAGTACTCCCGCAATGTGGGAGGTCAAGAGCTGCGCGGGCTGACCTATACGCAACGTGCGGAGCTGCTAGGCAAAATTGCCGATGCGCTCGCTGCGCGACGAGATGACTGGTTCGAGATCTCGCGTAAGAATTCCGGCAACACAAAAGCTGACGCCGCCATCGATGTAGACGGCTCCATCGGCACCCTGAAGTATTTCTCGAAAATTGGCGCGAAGCTTGGCAATGCGCACATGTTGCGGGATGGGGCGCCGTCGCGGCTAGCCCGCGACCAGAACTTCCAGGGCCTGCACGTGGGGGTGCCGCTGGACGGCGTGGCCGTTCACATCAACGCCTTTAACTTTCCTGCATGGGGATTATGGGAGAAAGCCGCCGTTAGCCTGCTGGCAGGCGTTCCGGTCTTTGCGAAGCCCGCAACGTCGACAGCCTGGCTGGCGCAGGAGATGGTTAGCGCGGTCATCGAGGCGGGCATTCTTCCGCCGGGAGCGCTTTCAATCCTATGCGGCTCGCCTAACGATCTGCTCGATCATCTTCGCCTTGGCGATGTTGTCGCATTCACCGGATCGGCAGATACAGGGCACGGCATTCGCCAGCATCCGCGTGTGCGGCAGCAGAATATTCGCGTGAACATCGAGGCCGACAGCCTGAACGCTGCGCTGCTCGGCCCCGATGCGACGCCCGGTTCACCCGAATTCGGCTCCTTCGCACGCGAAGTGGTGCGCGAGATGACTTCTAAGACCGGCCAGAAGTGCACGGCAATTCGACGCGTTCTGGTTCCGTCGGACAAAGCGCAAGCTGCCGTCGATGCGATCGCTGCATCGCTGCGCGAAATTACTGTCGGAGATCCGGCGAATGCGACCGTGAAGATGGGGCCGGTCGTCAACATGGCGCAGCGCAAGGCGGTTGAAGAGGGCACAGGCCGCTTGAAGACGCAAGCCGACCTCGCCTATGTACCCGAGAGTTTCGCTCCGCTTGACGCCGATCGGACCCGGGGAGCATTCGTCCCTCCAACTCTGCTCAAAGTCCGCGACGCCGCGGATGCCAACCTTATTCATGAAGTTGAAGTCTTCGGCCCAGTCGCAACGGTTGTGCCCTATCGCGACAAAGGCGACGCCTTCGCGCTCGCGTGTCGTGGAGGCGGATCGCTTGCGGCATCGGTGTTCAGTGCGGATGCTGCCTTCCTCGCTGAAGCTGCAGTTGCGCTGGGCACAACGCACGGACGTCTGTTGCTGATCGATCCCAGCATTGGCGACAGTCATACCGGGCACGGCATCGTGCTGCCGTCCTGCATGCATGGCGGTCCGGGACACGCTGGAGGCGGGGAAGAGCTCGGCGGATTGCACGGCCTCTGGTTCTATCATCAGCGCGTCGCCATGCAAGGATCGGGAGCGACATTGGCCGCGCTGAACGAGCAGGCGGCCGATCCCCACGACTAGATTGCGACGAGCCACAACGTGGAGTTTCCGTTCTACAACGCAGCTGTCGACCTCCTCGATCGAAACCTGACGCCCGATCGCGCCAGCAGGATTGCCGTCATCGATGAGAGCGGAATTCACTCCTACTCCGAACTGGCGGAGCGGGTGAATCGATGCGGCAATGCGTTGCGCGAACTCGGCCTGCTACCTGAGCAGCGCGTTCTGCTCTGCCATTACGACAGCATCGACTTCCCCGCCTGTTTTCTGGGTGCGATCAAGGCCGGCATCATTCCGGTGCCGATCAATACCATGTGGTCGGCGGCTGACTACGCGTATGTTCTCAGCGACAGCCGCGCCAGAGCGGTGATTGTCTCCGAAGCGCGGCTGCCGGTCATGCTCGAGGCGGTTCAGATCAGCGGATGGAATGGAGAGATTATCGTCTCCGGCGATGGCGGTTCCGCTTATCCGGAACTGTCGCGCCTCATGGCCGCGGCGCCATCGTTTTGCGAGCCATATCCCACACGGCCCGACGATGGATGCTTCTGGTTGTACTCGTCGGGCTCAACAGGGCGGCCAAAGGGCGCTGTTCACGTACACACCAGCCTGGTGAAGACGGCTGAGTTGTATGGCCAGGGCGTGCTTGGGATCAATGCCGACGATCGCATTTACTCGGCCGCGAAGCTGTTCTTTGCCTACGGGCTCGGGAACGCGTTAACCTTCCCATTCGCCGTAGGTGCGACATCGATACTGTTTGCAGGCCGTCCGAAGCCGCCGGAAGTGAACCGCATTCTACGCGAGCAGCGGCCGACCATCTTCTTCGGTGTGCCCACCTTGTTCAGTTCGTTGCTCACGTCACCCGATCTTCCCGCTCGCGCCGAGCACGCACTGCGCCTCTGCGGGTCAGCCGGTGAAGCCCTGCCCGAGCCCGTGGGACGTGCGTGGACGGAGCGCACCGGGGTTGAAATCATCGACGGTGTTGGCTCGACCGAGATGCTGCATTGCTTTCTCTCCAATCGTCCTGGCGCCGTGCGCTACGGAACCTCGGGCGTACCGGTGCCGGGCTATCGCCTGCGGTTGGTGGACGACGACGGCAGTGAAGTTGCTTCGGGCGAGATTGGTGAATTACAGGTGAGCGGTCCGACTGTGGCCGCAGGCTACTGGAACAACCGCGAGAAGACGCGTTTGACCTTTCTTGGCGAGTGGATGCGCACTGGCGACAAGTATCGCGAGGACAGCGACGGTCGCCTGATCCACTGCGGCCGCAGCGATGACATGATGAAAGTGAGCGGGCTCTGGGTCTCGCCGATGGAAGTGGAATCGGCCCTGATCTCCCACCAGTCTGTTTTGGAAGCGGCCGTCGTTGCTGCCAAGGATGAAAACGGGCTGGTCAAGCCCAAGGCATTTATCGTTCTGAAGGAAGGTATCCCCGCAGGTGATGCCATGTGCCAGGAGTTGCAGGAGTTCGTAAAGTCGCGTTTGGCGCCTTACAAATACCCTCGCTACATCGAGTTCATGACGGAGCTGCCGAAGACAGCGACAGGCAAGCTCCAGCGATATATTCTGGCAAGGCGCGAGACAAAAGCGTCGTAAGCAACCAATTAAGGCACAAGGCTAACGGTGAGCACAACCAGCCCAAGGTATAGCGAAGTCGTCGTCGACGGGAAACGTCTCGAGACGATGTGGATTGAAGCCGGGGACGACGCCCGCCCGACAATCGTGATGCTGCACGAAGGGCTGGGATCTGTCGCATTGTGGAAGGATTTTCCTGCGAAGTTGGCGGCGCAAACGGCGTGCGGCGTGCTGGTCTATTCGCGATACGGGCTGGGCAAATCCGACAAGCTTATGGAGAAGCGCCCAGTAAGCTTCATGCATCATGAAGGTGAAGTGGTCCTGCCGGAGTTGCTCGATAAGATGGCGATTGCTCATCCGATCGTACTTGGCCATAGCGATGGCGGTTCTATCGCGCTGATCTTCGCCGGAAGATACCCCGAGCGGTCAAAAGCGTTGATCCTGGAAGCGCCGCACGTCTTCGTGGAAGACCTGAGTATCGCCAGCATCACGCAAGCGAAGGTGAACTACCAGACGACGGATTTCCGCGAGAAACTTGCACGGTATCACGCGCATGTAGACGAAACGTTCTGGGGCTGGAATGATATCTGGCTCGATCCGGAATTCCGCGCATGGAACATTGAGGAGTATCTGCCATCAATAACTTGTCCTGTGCTTTGCATTCAGGGCCTGGAAGACGAGTATGGAACTGTGGCGCAGGTTGAGGCGATAAAGGCCAAAACCCCGCAGAGCGACGTTGTGATGCTGGCGAACTGCAAGCATTCACCACATCGCGATCAGCCGGGGAAGACACTGGAATTGATGACCGAGTTCGTGAAGGGGCTCAAGGCGGGAGTCGCGGCGTCGGCCGAAGCTCGCGGCTAGAAAGGTCAAACATGTCCGAATGGGTGCACACATTTAAAGGCGCGGTACTGGCTGCGGAATACGACTTTGCGAGCCACATGAATTCGCGCATGTACGTCTCGCGTTTCGACCAGGCGACGTGGTTTCTGCTGCACGCTATCGGGATGACCCCTGCGTCCATGAAGCAACAAAAGCTGCGTGTCGCCATCGTGCGCCAGAATTTTCAGTTCCTCGAAGAGCTGCGCGGTGGGGAACTGGTCGAGATCAAGAGCGGGTTTCTTGCGGTTGGAGAAAAATACTTTCGCTTCCTGCACCAGATGTACAACGACGAGTCGGGCAAGATGGTTGCCACCTGTGACAGCGTTGCCGTGCAAGCCAGCCTGGAGACAGGCAAGAGCGTGCCACTGACAAGATCTCTGCAGGACAAGGCGAAGCATTACCTGGTCACCTCCAATGTCCCCACGGCTGAGGTCATTGGTTGACCAGATTTGCCTTGTATCCTTCGCCGTAAAACCTGGCTTAGTGCGCGCTGAAACCCACGCTCTCCCACAACGGAGCCGGATCGTAGAGCACTCCATTCGCCAGCACCGACCGCACCGTGCGAACGTTATGGATATCCTCGAGAGGATTTGCATCGAGGACATCAAGGTCGGCTCGTTTTCCTGGTTCCAAACTCCCGCTGTCACCCTCCGCTTTCATTGCGCGAGCAGGAACAATAGTCGCGGCCTGCAGAGCTTCCATCGGCGTGAATCCTGCCTGGACGTACAGTTCGATCTCGCGATAGACGGAGAATCCCGGCACGGCCTGATCGGTTCCGGCGATGATGGGCACGCCTGCGCGATGTAGGGCGCCGATCAGCGCCAAATCATTCTGTTCGATCTTCTGAGCATACGGCGCCGCCTCAGGAGGTACGCCGCCATTTACCAGCTGCTCACGCAGCTCAGGTGCGACGCGAGAGATGCCAGGGTCCATCTGCGTTGCCGGCTCGTTCGCGAGACGCAGAGTCATCTCCATCAGGGCCATAGTCGGATCGATGACCGTGCCATGCTGCTTCAGGAAGGCAACGGCCTGCTTGCCCGCGTCAGAATTGACGTCAACCGAGGAGAGCACCTTCAGGCGCTCCAGCCCTTTTACCTTTTTCGGATCGTAATCCTTCGGCAGCAAGAGATCGCTGATGTAGTGGATGTGGTTGATCATGTCCATACCGTCGTCGACACCTTCGTAGGCATTCATGCCAATCGGGATGTGGCCCGTGACAGTCATGCCGACCTTATGCGCGTCGGCGCAGATGGCTTTCACGTTGTCGGACTTTACGGAGCTGTAGATCTTGATCTGCTGGAAGCCGGAGTCGTGATACTTCGTCACCCACTTTTGCGCGTCCTCCGCGTTGTTGACCCGCGTGATTCCGATGGCGTAAGGTCCGTCACCGTCGACAATGCCGGCCAGCAGCATGTGCGGACCGAGCGCTTTTCCGCTGTTGACCGCGTCGCGGACTTGCGTAATGAAATCGTATTCGTTGCCGACATCGCGAACAGTGGTAACACCTGCGGCCAGATAAATGGGCCCCCACTCGACCTGTTCGTAGTGCGCGTGCATGTCCCAGAGGCCCGGGATGATGTACTTTCCGCTGACGTCAATGCGCTGCGCATCGGATGGGATCCGCACATTCGCGCTCGACCCGACAGCGACGATCTTGCCGTTGCTGGTTACGACGGTGGCGTTCGGGATGGGCGCCTGGCCTGCGCCGTCGATTACGGTCGCGCCGACGAAGGCGAAGGTTCCGGTGCGGCGGCCGGGAAGCTTCTGGCTCATCTCGGTGAGGGCGGCCATCCCGTCATGCGCGGCGCTGGCGACGAAGTCTGAAAGCGCCGATTCGTACTCATCGCGTATGGCTTCGAAGTGGTCGAACTCGGCATCGGTCGAGACCAGCGCGGCGAGATTGCTGTTGCTGTCCATCCACAGAACTTCCATGCCCCAAATCAGCCCCTGCACGGTGTAGCGTTCGACCTTAACGTCACGACCGCCGATCTGCATTGTCTGCGACCCGCGGTCCTGGATCCTGACTGCTCCGATGGGGAGCGTGTTCATCTGAGCGGGCGAGCCGTGCGTCTTCCAATAGCGCATCATCTCCATTTGCACGGAGACAGGAGCGTAGCCGGAGATGGTAAAGAACGTCTGCGGGACAGCGGCAGTGCGTGTGTCTTTACCCTGGCGAATGGTGGCATTCGCGCCCGTGATCGTCACGTCCGTGTCGATCGTCGATAGACGTGAAGTATTGCCCTTGATGACGTAGCTCTGTGGCACGTAGCTGTTGGAGGTGCGCAAGGTCGCCATGAGAGGAACCGGTGTGCCGCGGTCCGTGAACTTGAAATCGGATTTCAACGTGAGTGCATTGCCGTCGGGCGTGATGCTATAGCTCTCCTCGCCGATAGCCTGCTCGAATTTATGCAGGCGAAACTTGCCGGATTCCGGGGCGGGCGCGACTTGAGCGAGCAGGATGGCGGGACAGAAGGCAAGCAGAAAAATGCAAACGCGGGCTAGACGGTTCACGCAGTCGGCTCCTTTTCGATCTGAAAGGCAAGGAAGATTACAACATAGTTAAACGAAAACGCGCAGCAGAAGGTTCCATTCGCCGGTAGCAGATTCTGACTTCGTCAGCTTTTCTTCTTCGTGGTCGGCTTTGGTTTGAGCGTCTTGGCGTATTCATAGCTGATGGTCAGATAGGGCGCGAGTTCCTTCGTCTTCGCCAGCAAAGTGTCGGGCACGGCAACATATTCCTTCATCACCACGCCGTAGGCCTCGAACAGCTTGGTCTTGTACTTCTTGATGAATTTCTCGCGCTCGGCCTCGGGTAGACGGATAGCCAGATTACCCGGCGGGTTAAGCAGCGTGAACATATTGCCATTCAATGAGGTGTAAGGGTTGTTGTCGCCTTTGCGCTCAATGTGAGGACTAGTCGCAATCAGCTTGTCATAAAGCGCGACTTTCTCAGGCGGATTGGCGCTCTTCTTGGCAGTGGGCATAGTTTCTCCTTTGGCCACGGTTGGAGAGCATATAACGTGAGCGGGAGTAGTTTGTCATGAACGTCAATGAAAGTCGTGCGAGCGCACATCGGCATCCGTGACGTCAACGGTTTCGGCAGCATACGCCTCGCGCATGGGCGCAACCCGCTCCACGCGGACGGAGATAACGCCTTCCTGGTTTTGCAGTTCGCCTTCCAGCAATATGAATTTTTCCGAAAGGACCAAAATGCGGTTGCGCTCGAGAATGTCAGGCGAAATGATGGCGTTGCTGATACCGGTTTCATCTTCAAGACTGAGGAAGACGAATCCTTTTGCGGTCCCGGGCCGTTGGCGCGCGATGATGCATCCTGCCGTGCGGACGTGCCGGCCATGAGGGACACGGGCGAGATCGTTCGCTGAGAGCACGCCCATACGTCGCAAATCGGCCCGGCGATAAGCCATTGGATGCGGTCCTACGGTGAGGCCTGTTCCCTGGAAATCGGCCACCAGCCGCTCTTCGGGAGTCATCATTGCAAGCGGCGAAGCTTCGTCGTTCTCCGGAATGCCATCCAACAGCGGACCCGCAAAACGAGCTGCGCGCTCCACCTGCCACAGCGCATCGCGGCGATGCAGACGTGTAGAGTGGGTTCCCGGGCTCGCATTTTGGGCGGTTTTTTGATGTCTGTCATCACGAGCGCGCGTTAGCTCGTGAGCGACCTGCCTTTTGCCGGAACTGCACCCAATCGAATTTAGCGCTCCAATGGATGCCAGCAGCACCAGTTCATTGCGGCGAAGTTCGGGAACGCGATAGGTCAAATCGGCAATCGATGTGAACGGCAGATGTTTCCGCTCACGCAGGATGGCCTGTGCTGTCTCTTCACGTAATCCCTTTGCATAGCGAAAGCCCATGCGAAGAGCGAAGTCGTGCCCTTCCACCTCCGGCTCCAGAGTGCACAGCCAGTCCGAGCAGGTGATATCAACCGGTTTTACGCGCAGGCCGTGTCGCTGAGCATCTTTCACAATGGTCGACGGATGATAGAAGCCCATGGGCTGATTGTTGAGCAGTGCAGCCGTGAACGCCGCCAGGTAATGGCATTTGAGATAGGCGCTGGCATAGGCCAGCAGCGCAAAGCTGGCGGCGTGCGATTCGGGAAAGCCATAGAGCGCGAACGAAGTAATGGATTGGATGATCTGCGCCTGCGCCTCAGGCGCAATGCCGTTGCGCTTCATGCCTTCTCGCAGCTTGACTTCGATGTCGCGCATGCGCCGCTCGCTGCGCTTGAAGCCGAAGGCCCGGCGCAATTCTTCGGCTTCGCCGCCGCTGAAGCCGGCGGTGATCATGGCCATGCGAAGAAGTTGTTCCTGAAACAGCGGCACTCCTAACGTGCGCTCCAGCACCGGTTCCAGTGAGGGATGTGGATATTCGACGGCCTGCTTTCCCTGTCTTCGCATGAGAAAAGGATTCACCATCTGCCCCACGATTGGCCCCGGGCGAATGATTGCGACCTGTACCACAATGTCGTAGAAGCGAGTGGGATGAAGCCGCGGAAGGCACGACATCTGAGCCCGGCTCTCAATCTGGAACATGCCCACGGTATCGGCTTTTTGGAGCGTGTCATACACTGTGGGATCATCAGCCGGCAGTTTTGCCAGATCCACCTCTTCCCGGTAATGATTGTCGATGAGCTTGAGGGAATCTTCCAGCACGGCCATCATGCCCAAGCCCAGCAGATCGACCTTAACGATGCCCATGTCGGCACAATCTTCCTTGTCCCATTGCACGACGACGCGGCCGGGCATTGTGGCCGGCTCGAGCGGAACGATGGAATCGAGTTGTCCCTGGCAGATCACCATGCCGCCGGAGTGCTGTCCCAGATGGCGCGGCAGGTCCTGAACGGCAAGGCAGAGTTCGAAAAATTTGCGAATGCGCGGGTGTCGCAGATCGAAACCGGCATCGCGAAACTGTCGCTCCAGAGTGTCTTCAGGGTCTTTGTACTCCCACGAGCTCACCAGACGAGTAAGACGCTCGAGCGTCTCGCCACCGAAGCTAAGCGCCTTGCCGACCTCGCGCGCTGCCGAGCGGCCACGATACGTGATGACATTGGCCGTCATGGCCGCGCCTAATTTGCCGTAACGCTCATAAACATACTGAATGGCGCGCTCGCGCTGATCGCCGCTAGGCAGATCGAGATCGATGTCGGGCCACTCACCGCGCTCTTCCGAGAGAAAGCGCTCGAACAACAGATCCATGCCGACGGGATCGACGGCGGTGATGCCGAGCGAATAACAGACGGCACTGTTGGCTGCCGAGCCGCGTCCCTGCACCAGGATGCCCTGCTCGCGGCAATAACGGACGATGTCCCAGACAATCAAGAAATAACCGGGCAGCTTTAGATGCTCAATAAGCGAGAGCTCGCGTTCGATCTGGCGTTGCGCACGCCGCCACAATTCGCTCTGTCCCGGTCGCAGATAACGCTCGCGAGCGCCTTCCATGGTGCGAGCTCGCAGAAAGGTGTCCATGGTCTCGTCCGGCCCGACGGGATATTGCGGAAATTCGTAGCCGAGATCGTTCAGCGTGAAGTCGAGGCGAGAGGACAGTTCGAGCGTATTCGCGGTAGCTTCCGGCAGATCGGCGAAAAGGCGGAGCATCTCAGATAGAGGTTTGAGATAGCGCTCGCTATTGGCTGCGAGCAGGCGGCCGGCAGTGTCGAGAGTGCGGTGATTGCGGATGCAAGTGAAGACGTCCAGAATCTGGCGCTCTTCCGGTTTGGCGTACTGTGCGCCTTGGGTCGCCAGCAAGGGTAATTGCAGGCTGCGCGCCAGCTCAATCGCGGCATGGTTGCGGGCTTCCTGCGCGCGATCATAGTGGCGTTGCAGTTCGACAAAGACGTTTTCACGCCCATAGATTGCAGTGAGCTGATCGAGCAGTTCGCGTCCTGCGTCCAGGCCGCCGGATTGCAATGCATGGGCCAGCGGGCCTTCATCGCCTCCAGTGAGGCAAATTAAGCCGCTAGCGTGCTCGGAGAGATCGGCCAGCGATGCGATTGCCTGCGACTGCAAAATAGGTATTTCCTCGTCGTCTGTGGTACTACCACGTCGTGGGATAGTGGCTGGATACTTTGGCGCGCGTAGTTTTGTGAGAGTAATCAGTCTGCACAGATTTTGATAACCCAGGCGCGAGGCGCAGAGTAGAGAGAGCCGAGGAAAGGGCGCTTTCTCGAGCGCAGTAGGGGCAAGCAGGGAAGTGACCTCTGCGCCAATATGAGCCTTGACCTTCAGCTTCTTTGCCGCGAGGTGAAAGCGCGCTGCCCCGTAAACTCCATCGCGGTCAAGCAGCGCCATTGCCGGCATCTGGTATTGCGCACAGACATCCGCAAGCTCCTCAGGAGCCGAAGCCCCTTCGAGAAAGCTGAATGCGGAGCGGGAGTGCAATTCGACGTACATCAGTAGTCAGTACACAGTCACGAGTTGTTGCAGTCGCTAATTGCTTATTGCTAATTGCTTATTGCTAATTGCTAATTGCTAATTGCTTATAATCAGTCATAGCTGGCATCGACAAACCAGTCGCCGGTCGCCAGGTCGCGGTAGATGCGATAGAGCGCTACGTTGCTGCATTCTCCGCGCGTATTGTTTTTGCCGGCGCAGGCGACTGCAATGTCCCACTCTTCGCGGTCCCATGGGCCGGACTGCTCGGTAGCTGTACGGTCTCCGTTCTGTTTTGCATTCTCCGTCCACCAATCACCGGAAGATCGCCAGGGACCTGCCGACCACAAGATTTTTCCTTGCAGCAGTATTTGTTCCGGCTGCCTTGTTTCCAGGAGTACAGCGTTCGGCTGCCCGTCAGACAAACTGACTTGAAGCCGGCGCGCAGGCCGCCAGATCCGCAGTGCCAGAGGCAGGGAACTGTTCACATCCCACGATGTGGGACTATCGTGCTTCTGGGGATTGCTAACTGCCGGCGCAAAGCGATCCATGCGGAACCTTTCCTGCTGATGGCTATCGAGCAGCCGAGCAATGCCGGCGCGGCGTTCGCCGACAACCGCGTTGATTCGCGCCAGCGTAATCTCGAGCCTTTCGGCTTCAGGAGTGATCGGCAGAAACAGGCCGCGCTGAGCGGAACGTGGAGGCGCCGGCTCAGCTGTGATCCATATTTTTGTAACCGGAGCACCCGGCGGATGCGCTGTCAATTCCAGTTGCAGCAGCTTCAAAAACACTTTGGAATCGCACATGGAAACGGGCAGGCACAGTGCGCGTTCGAAAATTGGCTTGATTTCTCTCCCGGGGCAGGAGTCCCCATTGATAGTCACATGTTTCGCGGGCCTAAAGGCCTGCGCTTCCGCCGCGGATGATGCCCGCGCTTCCACCTTTTGCACTGTTGTATTCAAGGACGGAACTGAAGAGCGAACGAGTTGCTGTTCCGTAGCAGTTTCTTCATCAGCGACACGCGGCTCAAGCTGCAAACGCAGATGCAGTTCATGCGCCGCAAGCGCCCTTGCTTCCAGTCGTGTGCATAATTGCTCCAGAAGCCGGTTGAGCATGAAGGACAAGGACTCGATTGTCTCAACGGCACACTCCAGCTCCATCGCTTCTTCAAATCGCGACGGCGGTGCGCTTAGCACCAGCGTACGGTTGCCTTCACCACGAGCCAATCGCCGCAGCTGGACTCCTGCCTCGCCCAGGCGCGAAGCCAGAGCATGATCGGGCAGCAGCGCCAGAGTGCGAAAGTCGCGAACGCCCCAGCGCTCCAGAGTGTCCAGCATCTGCTCGTGTAATTGCTGCGATCTGCGCTCGGAAGCTTTTCCCGCAGCTTTTTTCTGGGCAGCAATCTCAAATGTGTCCAGCAGCGCCTGGATGGGAAGCACGCCTAAGCGCTTTTGTTCCTGCCCGGCAGGAATGATGGTCGTTCCGTTGAAGCCGCGAGCAGTATGCATTGCGGCATCGGGATTGGCGGCGAAGGCGATGTTCGCTTCCATGCCAACTGCCGTGATCCGCGACATCAGATCGCCCGCCATTTTGCCCGGCGTGCCGTAAAGGCGATCGAGCCCAGTGAGATCGAGCAGTAGAGTGTCGGGAGCGGTGTCTTCCACGCGGGGAGTAAAAGCATGGGCAACGTCCAGCAACGCGGCGTGAGCGGAGGTTTCCCGCTCTGTCGAACGTTGGCGCAAGACGGCGAGGTCGAAACGCGCGGAATGCTCTTCCGAGGAACTTTCGTCATCGCCGCGCGTGGGTTCGGTATCAGCAAAAACCGCCGCTTCCAGCTTGGTCATGCCGAGTTCCATTCCCAATACGCGGGCTTTTTCGTTCAGCGCCATCACACGCGTGAGAGGCGGTTTGCCATCGAGAATGGCCACGGCGCGTTCGCGCAGGAAGGCTTCACCGCGAGCAATGGCTTCCACCGGGAAATCGGGAATGTAAATGCAGGCAAACATATGTATGAGTACAAGCTTTTGTCGGATTCACAGTGCGGTGCGCAGTTCAAAATTGGCACCGGCCGACTGCGGCGGTTTGCGGTTCGCCCACGAGCGCACCACTTCGGCACGAAAACGCATTCCGCGCAAAGGCATTGCATGTGGCGGAGGATAGTTTTCGGATCGCACAGCGCGACCAACATTGCCTTGCTGTAAATATGTGAGCCGGTTCTTCGACCCAAGAGCGGGCGCAGACTTTGTCGCGGGAGATGAGAATTGCAATTCCTGCTGGGTTGAGAAAGGGCGCTCCACCGATGGGTTGGAGGCGCAGAGTGCTTCGGGCTGCAATTGCAACACAAGTGACGCACAAGTTTTTGCGCTGGGCTCTTGCTCAATGAGCAGCAGCACGGTTGCAGTCGGTTCTACGGCGCGGCGAAAACGGTACCAGGAGGTGAGCGGGATGCGGCGAACACTTTCCGCAGGAATGTCGCCCATATCGAGCACTACCATGCCAAAGCCGCCGCTCTGAAGAAGCAGGTCGGTGACCTTTAGTACTTGCTCGAGCACTCCAGCAAAGGCGAATGCAGAATTTTGGTATTTCGCTCTGGTTCGCTTCGTTGCGCATGCGGCTTGATTACAGCGGACCCACAACAGCCGCTCCAAATCGATTCCCGCAACGGCGGCCGAGCAGGGATCGAAGCTGTCGCTGGCATCGACCAACGCGCAGACTTCTTGCCGGCGAGTAGCTGCCGCAAGCGCGGAGAGCATGACGCCGGTGCGTCCAGAGGAAGTGGGGCCGGCAATCTCCGTGAGAGCGGCACGAGGCAAGCCCTGGGTGAGAGCGTCAATGGCGGCAATGCCAGTGGGAACGGTCGTCGGAGCAGCACGTTCCTGAAGCCGCAAAGTTGAAGAGAGATGCTCGCCAAGAGAGGACTCGATATGGGCGCGCAAATCCTGAGCACAGCGGGGAAGAGAAACGGTTGAGGGAGTAATAGCAACGGAAGACATAGAAGACCTCTGGCGGGCGAAACAGTGGAAGTATTTTCGTTTTTTATTCGCCTATAAATAGGATTCTGCTCCGCAGAATCCAGGTTGTCAACCCGGCAGATTTTTCTGCGCGAATAGTGAGGCAAATATAAGGATTAAAAGCTACTTACATGCGCGATGATAGGCGGGGCGGAAACCTTTTTGCTGGGCTTGGGCCTCTTTCATGTACTCTCCCGACTTCGTTGCTCCATACCAGTGTGTGGCGGGACAGTGATAAACGCCTGACTTGGTATTGACCTACACCTGAACGTCGGGGTTGCCCTGCGTTTCAGCCGGCTGCGACGCAGTGGATTTTGTCTGCGACCAGAAGCAACGCCTTCAGCAGGTTCTATTTCCCGCTGGAGTCGAATACTCTGATGGCTTTTATCGAACCCAGCAAACCAGCCACGCAAGTTTTACAGAGCCATAGGAAATGTCTACAGTTTGTTCCGGACTAGGGCAGAACTATCGTAGGTTGGAGCGGCTTTTTCCAGATCTCCCGCACATAAAAGAAGATTCCGAACTCGCCAACAGCGACAATGGCCCAAAACACGTACGTCGGCCACTGATGGCGATTGCGGTAGTACATCTTCCAATACGAATCGGGATCGGTTTGCACATGTGTTTGCGCATCTCCCCATGCTTCCAGGGCCGCCTGACTTGTAGCGTCTAACGGACGGCCCTCTCGACTTTTCGGCTCTGAGGCACGGAACTCCAGAGTTCGTGTGTCGAAGACAAAGCTACGTACGCTAGAGGTCTCATGGTCGAACTGCGTCCCCATGAAATATGGATCAGAGAATTTAAGGTCGATTATCGAGCGGACATATCCAGGACCGGCAACAGGAACGCCGGTCTCATACCCAGGCGCCTTGATGTAGCCACTGTACGTGTTAAGACTGCCGAGAATGTATCCATTAGGCAAAGTCACATAGGGATCACCGCTTAACCCGCAGTCCTGATGAGCCAATCTATTTGAGACTTGCACGTGGATGAGGAAGGCAAGCACGAACCAGAGGAGTCCGAAGAAGGGGGCTACCGCGCCAATAACGACAGCCCTTTGGCTGCTGACTCCACGGTGTACTCTGCGACGGCCAACAACATACAGAAATATCGATAGGATGGAAACGATCACGATGCCCACCACTCCGAGCACGATGATCGTCATGAAGACTGCGAACCCAGCCATTGCAGCACTTTACGCTGAAGTGACTGAACTTACCACGATGATTGGCGAAAACAGGCGTTTACATAAGTTAGCCCAAAACCGCGTTCGCCAACCGGATTACTGCATCGCCTTCAGATCCGGGGAGGGAGTGGATCGAGTTTGCTGCGCGGCAGCTGCGAACGGCAACATCAGCGTGCAAAAAATGAAGATGATCGCAGTCAATCGTCGCATAAGGAAACTTAATCCCAGGGAATTTTCAATGGGGAAACACTAGCATTTTCTGGTAACGCATGCGCAACGACGCGCAGCACAAATGGACGTTCGTGAACTGGCGGCCGTGAACTGTTGTTGGCTCATTCTCAACTGTTCTGCTGAATATCGGCGGGAACTTGCAAGCAGATGGAGCGGTCGTGTCCTAACAGTGCGGAGTGTTAGGACACGACCGATGGAGCCGGAAAGCCCGATCAATACAGGCGATTTGCTATAATGCAGAAGTCTTCCTAAGTGGCGCTATCGTCTAGGGGTTAGGACGGAAGATTCTCAATCCGATTACAGTCCGCCTAAGTTTACTTGTCTCAGCGTAATACACTGATTATTAATGACATTAGTTATAATACGTTTGGCTAGATTTGAGTAGATTTGCCTGCCTTGATGAAAGATCAATGAAAGCCACCGACGGTGTCCCGCTCGTAGTTAGAGGTTGAAGGAGCGGCGCTCGGGATCATGTTACGCGACCTCCTGCTGGCGGCAGCAGTTTCCATCATTTTTCTTCCTAAGATCGCTTCCAGTTGCCAGGATCCTTCCAGCCCATGATGCGGCGGAAGTTCTTTTCCGTCGCCAGGAACGAGGCCGGGCCCAGCGCGCCACCATGGCTGCGTCGCGCCAGCGACAGACGCGACGGGTTCGCATGAGAAATCTCATAGGCCCTGCTTATTTTAAGTTCCTAGGTTACCAAAAACAAAGGGCTTATCGGATTTGCGAGCTGAGCGCAGCAAATTGCGATAAGTTGCGCTGTCGCCGAGGCTTACACTGAATTGCGTCGCAATTGATCGCAATTCATCGGGTTTGCTGGTGGGCACAAAATTGGGCACAGCGCGTTAGGCCGACCCGACGCACAGCCTCAAGCCGCTCTCGGTCTACTTATTAGTAGACTGATCGAGTTCTTCCGCAGTGCAAGTGCTGTCAGTAGCGGGACCACAGTGTCTTCGGTCTCGGTCGTCTTCTTGCGGTAGTTGCCCAGATGGCGTCCCTCTTGACCCGCGAAGCGCATTGCATAAAAGGCGATGCATCCGTGCGTTAGATGCCCACGATTATTGGAAGAACTGGGAGCAGGGTCAGCCGTGAGCCTAAATGCAATTCGTTAACAATCAAACAAGCTGATGACCGACGGGCCGATCACAGTCGTGTGGGGAGTGGTTCGGAGAGAAGGTCCTGACAGAGGTTAATTTCGTCAATTGTGCGGGGCCAACGTTCAATCCCGACTGTTCTAGAAGTGCTCTATTGAAAAAGGCGCGTCCCACGATTGGGGTCGTCATGGGGGCTGATTATCACACTTTCATCACAGGCCCGCAGGATCCGGCTGTTTTGGTCAGCAGGAACGTCCTCAGTCCGCCCTCTTTAAGTCAATGAAAAGAAAGTGGCGGAAGCGTGTGCGAGTCGAATCAGCACACCAACGTAAACTCAATAACATGCAGGTCAGCGGATGACACCTAAGACCACGAAAAGCCGTCGTAATCCAGCAAACAGAGCGCACACAGAGCGCAGATTCTGTGCTCCGGCGGTGAGGTTTTGCATCTTCAAAACATCGGGGATAGGCGCCTCAAAGGGAATGCCGTGATCTCATCGCTCGACGTCAACGCGAAGGGGCGGGGGTTTTGCCGATCCGGCGGTTTCTAGCCTCGATGAACTCGATGCTGAGGCGTCGATACTCCTTGATAGGCTCGCCATCCTCTGGCACCGAGGGGGTATTGAAGTCATCGAACGGCATGAAGAACCTCACCGCGCAGCAGTCGTCGGTAACCAGGTCCTGCATCAGAATCACTTAGGAGCGCCCGAGCCCCTACATCGCGTGGCGCAAACAAACAGCCAACCTCAACGCATTGTCGCGCCATCAGCTGGCTGAAGAAACATATTCGGGATGCATTTGCCATCGATGATCTCGCGCGAAGAGTAGCAGACATCACTCTCGTATCGTCATTGGCTCGATTGGCTCGATTGCGTACCACACACCGTTCCAACTACAGACGGAAATAACTACGCGTAGGCTATGAGAGCACTCGCCGCATCGACAACCGCCAACACAAGACCTATGCCCACTAGAACCAGCAAAGCCGAGATCTGCTGATCACTAGTTTCGGCGTTGGTATACAAACTTATCGGGTAGACGATCCCGACAATATTAAAGATTGCAAGGATCGTCCAGAATTTCGTTCTTTGGTTATTACGACTCACCTTTAATCACCTCGCTTGGGCTGGGCTCAGGAACTGTTTCCGCGACACTTTAAAATTGAACGATGGCGAAGACGCTTTGCCCAGAACTTGTTCGCGACCTGCTGTTTGCACCTGTTTCTTTCCTTCTCACTGCTCGACAACTACCAACTATGATTGACACAAGCCGCATGATGGCGTCTTTACGATCGGTGCGCGCATCAGGTTGCTCCATGAAGCGGAAGTCCGTGGTCCTCGCCGACGAATGCATAGGACGTGACACAAGAATCAACAATCCCCTCAGTCTGCTCCGGGCCGGCATTTATCAGCAGTAGGTCGGCTGAGGCAAGCACAAGCGCGATCCAGAACACATCGCCAACGAATAAATGCAGGATCTGCAGCCAAACAGGGGTAAGAAGTAGCACATTCAAAATCCCGAGGCTCAGCTGCACGGAGAGGAGCACCACAAGACTAATTGTGATTTTCGACACTGGACCGCGCCGGGTTGAGGTCTTAGCGATAAGCCACAGGATGTACTCTGCAGCGATCACCGCGACCACGGGGTGAAGCACCCGAAGATGAAGAAGAGCGGTCGCTCCGGGACTAAAGTCCTGCAACACCGACGAGCGCAGCGATGATGCGGGAAAGAGGGTATCGCCGAGGGCGGCGACGGCGCCGGTGATTCCGATGAGCATCGTCGCGACCAGACCCACGCCAATCATAATTACTTCCCGTGGTTTTCGGATCAGGGTGAAAGCCTCGCCCTCTTTTGACAACCATGCTGCCGTCAACGAAAGCGTTGCGAGCAGCAGAAGCGTATTGCCAAAATGTAGACACAAGAAGAGCACTCGGCCGGCAGACTTGTCTTGGGCGACATGGTCCAGCAAGACGAGAGCGGCTCCCAGCAGGGCCTCATTGGCAAGAAAGACGGCGGCGAGTATCGCGGAATAGCGAGCCCAGTCGCGCCGCGCCGTGGCCCGCCAGCACCAGACCACGAGCGAAGCCACCATAAGCAAAGCGATGGCGCTCGTCATCCGGTGCGTGAATTCAATGACGGTTTGCGACCTGGCGCTTGTACTTAAAACGTTGCCATTGCAGAGGGGCCACTTGTTGCCACAGCCTGCTCCCGAGCCTGTAGCTCTCACATATGCTCCCCACAGCACCACGGCCACATTGCAACAGAGAGTCGCCCATGCAAAGCGAGCGACTGGCCTCTCTCGTGAACGAAGGCTGGAGACTGGCCTGGTCGGCGTGTACATCATCAAATTGAACGGTATTGAAGATCGTGCCTCCCACATTGCGTCACCGTCCCACCGGATTGCATAACGTTGCGCTGAGTCCGCACAACAATGGAAGGTACACAATCGAGGCTGCGAGTAGTCGACGTGCGGCCGTTCTTGACCTCTGAATCAGAAATTCCAATCCAAAGTACAGAAAGCCCGCACCCAGCAGCATCGCCGCACAATAAAAGACCGTGGCATGCCGTGCCGGAGATTGCATGATGCTGATGGCGACGAGAGCAAGGAGCGGCAACAGAGTTTGCAGAATCACGAAAGGAACTCTCGCAGTGCCCTTGGGCAGAACTAGATACCCTGCCCGGTCATAATCCTCGCGATACATCCACGCGATTGCCATGAAATGCGGAAACTGCCAGAAGAAGAGAATGGCGTACAGCACCCACGCCTCGACATGCAATCCGCCGGCGGCTGCGGCCCATCCGATGAGCGGCGGCATCGCACCCGAAAAAGCACCGGCGAGGACGCACAGCTGCGTTTTGCGTTTGAGTGGCGTATACACGAACAGATAGCTGAGCAGCGTGAAGATCGCGAGCAGACTCGCAAGCGGATTGACAGCGGCGGCAAGATAGATGCCTCCCGCACATGCCAGCACAATTCCGAAAGCCAGGACAGCAGCCGGTTTCAGACGGCCAGCGGCGAGGGGGCGGCGCGCGGTACGGCGCATTTGCGCGTCAAAGTTTCGTTCGATGTACTGGTTTAATGTCCCCGTTCCGCTTGCGACCAGCAGCGTTCCAAGCAAAGTGTTCAACAACGCGGCGAAGGGAAATGGAACCGCCCCGCGTCCAAACCCCAGGTAAAAACCCACAGAAGTCGTGATCAAGATCAGGAAATTGACTTCCGGTTTTGTGAGCGCCCAGTAATCTGAGAGCAGCGTGGGGGCAGCAAAACGTGCACCTTGCGAGGGGGTAGGCGCCAGTTGCTCGGTAAGGATGGTTTGGCTGGACATTCAGACCACCTCGATCCTCTGCCCGGCCGCCAGCGGCGCCGCACTGTCAAACGCGGGCTGCTGGCTGATCCAATTCTCTTGCGACCTCTGCGGGGAAAGTAACTGGACCGAGATACTGCCGCCGATGATGAAGTAGATCACAGTAACTGCGGTCCACATGAGTGCGCCTGCTAGCTGCTGATCTTGCAGCGGGGAGAGCCCGAACGGTTGTGATGAATCTACGTAGCCCGGATATACCACGCGATCGCAGAACACAAGAAAGCCAGAAAGGATGTCGCAAGGCAATGTAGCGAGGAAGAGATACACGATAATCAGCCACCCCCGATTCCTTTGACTCGGCCAAGGATCGAAAACGGGCCACCAGAAAAGGAGACCGGTTACCAGGAACGACGCTTCCATCATTGCGTGCCAAACTGGCGATTTCATTCCCAGTGCAAACAGTTGAGGAATGTGCCATCCGATCAACGCACCTGCCGCACCAAGCCAGCAAACTGCCGGATGAATAATCGCGCTCCCGAGTACCTGAGCCGGTCGCCAGCGCAGCGGAGCCAATCCCTCGTGAACGTTCTTCGGCATGCCTTGCAGCAAAGCGATCAGCGGTTCACCGAGCCAGATCAACGGTGCGGCGAAGGTCATTAACAGAAGATGCTGAACCATGTGACCTGTCAGCAATTCATGAGCCGCGTCGGCCATAGGTGAAGCAACCGCAAGCCAGATCAAGAAGAGGCCGAGGAGCAAGCTCACGGCGCGCCACGCCGGAATACGGTTCTTGTACCAGGAACGAACACGCAGCCATCCGCGTAGGTACAAACCTCCCGTGAAAAGAAGGGTCAACAGGATGCCATATGGCTGAGACGCGACGTGGTGAGCATGCAGCATAGC
>DATFSK010000091.1:0-64657 GCA_035262645.1 Terriglobales bacterium | reverse complement strand
GTCGGCTGGTTCTGCGCGCCGTCGACGGAAACCGCCACCACTGTCGGCCCAGGTGAGATGTTCAGCCCCTGGAAGTACGTGTCGAGATCCGACTGGTTGTAGCCGCCGCCGAGCTCGATGATGCCAATCGTCTGCCCGCTTCCGTTCAGGTTTGCCGGGAAACTGTAAGCTTGCGCGATCTGTAACGTACTGTAGGACACCGACGCGGCGGCCGCTTGCGGCTGCACGTGGCCCTTCACCCGAAAGTGCGGCTTCGCCTGCGGACGATTGTCCAGCCCGTGCACGCCAACCACAATTCCCGATAGCTCTTGCGGTACAGACACCGCGCCCGTGCGTCCGCGATAAGAGCCACCCGCATCCTCATATCTCGCCAGCTCCACCTGGAAGGCCCTTGCGAAGCCGGAGGCCTTGCCGGTGAGCGTCACCGTTCTTGCGCTCAGGTCAGTGCGCGCCACCGCCAAGCCGAAGTGACCGGCGAATGCCTGCACCTTATGAACATCTGCTGGATCTGCACCATACTGCTGTTCGAACTCCGCCCGCGACAGGCGTTCACCGCGCGCAACCAGTTGCTCCAGCGAGGCCGGCTTCTTGCCTGACTTTCTCGGCCGCAGGGCCACCGTCACGTGCATCACCTCATTCGGATCGGCCGCCCCGGTCTGCGTTGCGCCTTCCACCGGCTTGCGCTCACTGCCTTTGACTTTGACGTACTTATCGAATGCCATAACTGCTCCTCGGTGACGAGTGGCTCTTCATGTTAACCCAGCGCGAGCGCGACCGACTCTCGCCGGAACAAAAGCACGAACCTGGAGATTGAATCCTCTCGCCAGAATAGCGTGAACCAGAAAATTCTCACGGCCACGCTCTTTTGCTTCCACTGGACGGCAAACAGCGCCTGATATATCTTGTCCGTGCGCTGCTGTCGGGCATCTTGCAGCATTCCATCCAAAGGGAGCCGTGGTTCATGTACAAACGCCTGTTCGCCATCGCAGTCCTCAGCCTTCTCTTCACAACCTTGGCCGTCGCGCAGAAGACCGATATCGATTGGGACCGCACCGCCAACTTCGCCAACCTCCACACCTATAGCTGGGAAACCAGTCCGCATCCGGCGAAGGGCTTCTGGAACGACCGCATCATCGCCGCCGTTGACAAGGAGCTGCAGGCGAAAGGCTTGACCAAGGTCGATTCCAATCCCGATATGTGGGCCGTCTACAGCAACAGCATCAAGGACCAGAAGCAAGTGGTCGGCACGGGTTACGGATTCGGCCCGGGCTGGTATTGGGGCGGCTGGGGTCCGGACCAGGTCACCTACAACACCTACGTCACCAAGATGGGAACGCTCGTCGTGGAACTGGCCGACGCCAAGAACAAGCAGCTGCTATGGCGCGGCTCGGCAACCGATACCATCTCCGACAACAGCAATAAGAACATCAACAACCTGAACAAGGCGGTGTCGAAGCTCTTCCAGAACTTCCCACCGAAGGAAAAGAAGTAGGCGGGGGCACTCGGGGTTAACCGGCATTGTAGATTGGGCCGCGGGGCGGCGCCTGCTCCCGCCGCTGCCGCTTGGAGGACCTCATGACGATTCGTAAATCTTTCCTGGCGATCACCGCGTTCGCCATACTGTTCTCTGCAGGCGCCCAGGCGCAATGGGTGATGGTCGCCCGCGCCGTCTCGGGACGCATCCAGCAAATGAGTAACAAGTCTTCAAACGGCGCAGGGTACGACGTCGCCACCGTCGTTCTCATGGCGAACGCCGACAAAGTCTACGAAACGGCGCTGAGTTCGCTGAAGGCAAACCATCCCGAGGTCACGATTAACAGCACCGACGCCAAGAAGCGCGAAATCAAATTCTCCAAAGGCCCGCAGATCGCGAGCCTGCAAGCCACGCCGCTGGGCGATAAACTCACGCAACTGGTCGTCGCCTCGAACCTCACAGGCATGCAGCCTGACGCGACTTCGGTCGTGGTCGAAGGCGTCATGCGCGTCTGCAAGCAGATGAACGTCGTCTGTACGCAGGAGAATCAGTAGCAAGAAGTAATTAGTTATTAGTAATAGCAGCAGCTACGCGCGTAGCGCCGATCTGGTGGCATCGCCCGGCGCGACTCATCAAGGAGCGTGCCAGCCTTCAACCGGCAACCGAAAAGCGCCGTGGCGAGAACGCGGCGATGTCGATTTCCGGCGCGCGTCCCGTCAGCAACTGCGTCATGAGCAACGCTGTCACCGGCGCCAACATAATCCCATCGCGATAATGGCCCGTCGCTGCGAAGTATCCCGGCAACGACGTCGCTCCCATGATCGGCAAGCCATCCGGCGATCCCGGCCGCAATCCCGCCCACGCATCATGAATGCGCATGCATTTGATCTGCGGCACAATGTCGCTCGCGGCCCGATGCAGCCGTTGCACCACGTCTGAATCCACCCGCTTGTCGAAGCCGTTTTCCTCGTTCGTTGCCCCAAGAATGAGCCGTCCATCGCTGCGCGGCACAATGTACACCTCGGGCGCGCGCACAACGTGCCGGATCACCGGTCCGGAGGTGTGCGAACCCGCTTGCGGCACTACGCAAACCACCTGTCCCTTCACCGGCCTCGTGGGCAATCCGAAGGGCTTGATCTGCGACGCCCACGCTCCTGCGCAATTCACTACCGCTGTGGACGCGTAGAAGGACTTCGCGGTTCGCACCCCCGCCGCATGCCCTGCCAGCAGCGCGACTTCCGTTACTGCCGAGCCCGTAACGAAGTCTACGCCAAGCGTTCGCGCAGCCTTCTCCAGCGCGCGTCCCAGCTTCGGTGGATCGACACTGCACTCCGGCAGCAGAAACACCCGCCCGCGCCGCGCAATCAGCGGCTCCACGCGTACCAACTCCGCCTGATCGAGCGGGACGATGCCGTCGCACAAGGGCACCTCATCGTCGCCGAGGAATGCGATCGTGCCCTCGGCGCGCAAGTCAGGCGACTCGAATGCCTCCGCCCGCAGCTCATTGACGAACTCGGGATACAGCCGCGCGCTTCCCGCGATCAGCTCCGCCAGCTCAGGACGATTCCCTGGATCGCAGTGCGCGATCATCCCAGCGGCCGCTCCCGTCGCCTCGCGCGCCGGCTCGCCCTTCTCCACCACCAGCACGCTGGCACCGCTCTTCCGCAATTGCCACGCCAGCGACAGCCCGATCACACCTCCGCCAATGATCACTACATCCCAGGTCTTCACATTTTCGATTGTAGTGGAGGACCGCGAACTCAGATGTGATCGGCAGACACACTTGGGCACGCGCCGAAGCGCCTGTCCAATTGCTGAGCGCTGATTGCTGACCGCGGATTACTGCTCACGGTGAGTACTGCCAGATCATGCCGTCTGTCCTGCCCAGTGTTCCAAATCCACATGTGTCGGTAGTGCCGTAGAGCTTGCCATTTGCATCTGACGTCAGGCTACGAAAAATATCAGCTTTGCCGGACACCAGAGTTGCACGCGCACCGACCGCAAGCACCCTGCCGCAAATGAACTCATAGCAGCCGGATGGATCGCAACTGGCATCGGCGCCTCCTTCCGCCGCATAGAGGTTCCCTGTCGCATCCAGCGCACGGCCGTAGGCGGAACGGTGGTCTGCGCCTGCACCGGTTGCTCCATAATGAACAGAAATAGCAGCAGGAAGATGAGCACCAGGAGCGCGATCATGAGCGTCAGGCTCGCGTTCACCGGGTTCCGGCAGATGGCAAAGAGTTCGTGATGAGTGTGTCCTTTGCTGCGCATGGTCGTGCCCTCCTCGCGAGGTTAAAGAAACGGGCCTGTGAACAGAACCTGCGCAGCGGGGCAAATGGGAGACGTGCACCTTCGAGGGGGTCTACTTTTCTCGCCCTATGGGCGGGCCGATCGGGTCGGAAAAAGGCCGCGAATCTTCTCCCATGACACCCGCCAGAATTTCACAGCTTGCGGTGAACATTTGTCTGTGATTTGCATCGCACAGGCCTGTGACTCGCCGGGCTCGCGGCTGACCTGTCTCAAGCATCGGCTCCAGCTCGCGTCCGCCTTTTGAACGCTAACCTGGCGCGGCATACCTCCCATACCTTCACACCTCTGTATGTGATTTACATCACAGCCTTGTTAGTACCCCCGTCACAGCCCCACCCCGCCGCTCCGCCTATCGTGGACATTACTGGCAGTTGGCTGCATAGAGGACCGTGCCGCGTGCCGGTCCCTGGGGGATTAAAGACGTGAAAACAATTGAATATTCTGCTTCTCCGGCCGCCACCCTTCATACGGATTCATCGGCGGCCGGCGAAGCCTCGCGCAGCGAAAGCGCTGGAGGAACGATGCCAAGAATCAAAGTAACCCTGGACGGCAACGAAGCCGTTGCATACGTGGCCTACCACGTCAGCGAGATTGCCGCCATCTATCCCATCACTCCCTCCTCGCCGATGGGCGAGTCGTCCGACGCGTGGTCGGCGCTGGGCGACAAGAACATCTGGGGCTCCGTGCCCAAAGTTATCGAGATGCAGAGCGAAGCCGGCGCCGCCGGCGCTTTGCACGGTTCGATCCAGGCGGGCGCCCTCAGCACGACCTTCACCTCGTCGCAAGGGCTGCTGCTGATGATCCCCAACATGTACAAGATTGCCGGCGAGCTGACCCCCACGGTCATTCATGTTGCCGCACGCGCGGTCGCGGCCCAGGCGCTGTCGATCTTCGGCGACCACCAGGACGCCATGGCCGTGCGTCCCACCGGCTTTGCCTTGCTGTCGTCCAACTCGGTGCAGGAGGCAATGGACCTGGCGCTGATTGCGCATGCAGCGACATTGGAGTCGCGCATCCCCTTCCTGCATTTCTTCGACGGCTTCCGCACCTCGCACGAAGTCTCCAAGATCGAGCAGCTCTCGCTCGAGGACATGCGCGCGCTTATCGACGATGATCTTGTCCGCGCGCATCGCGAGCGCGCCCTCTCCCCCGATCATCCCGTGCTGCGGGGCTCGGCGCAGAATCCTGACGTCTACTTCCAGGGCCGCGAGTCGGTGAATCCTTTTTACCTGGCCTGCCCGACCATCGTGCAGGACGTGATGGATAAGTTCTTCATGATTGTCGGCCGCGAGTACAAGCTCTTTCAGTATGAGGGCGCGCCCGATGCGGAGAGCGTCATCATTGTTATGGGCTCCGGCGCCGAGGCGGTCCACGAAACGGTCGATTATCTCGTCGCGCAGGGCAAGAAGGTCGGCATGCTGAAGGTCCGCCTGATGCGGCCGTTCTCCCTCGAGCACTTCCTCGGAGTGCTGCCGAAGACGGTGAAGAACCTCGCGGTCCTCGATCGCACGAAAGAACCGGGCGCCGTCGGCGAGCCGCTCTACCAGGACGTCATCACCGCACTGACTGAAGGCTTCACCGCCGGCAAAGCGCCGATGGCCGCGTTCCCCAAGGTCGTCGGCGGCCGCTACGGCCTGTCGTCGAAAGAGTTCACGCCGGCGATGGTCAACCGCATCTTCGAGGAGCTGACCAAGCCGGCTCCGCAGAACCACTTCACCATCGGCATCAACGACGATGTCACCCATACCAGCCTGAACTACGACGCGACATTCTCCACGGAACCAGAGGGAACGGTACGCGCGATGTTCTTTGGCCTGGGGGCTGACGGAACCGTGGGCGCGAACAAGAACACGATCAAGATCATCGGCGAAGAAACCGACCTGAACGTCCAGGGCTACTTCGTATACGACTCGAAGAAATCGGGCGCGGTCACGACCACGCACCTGCGCTTCAGCAAGACACCGATTCGCTCGACCTACCTCATCTCGCGCGCCAACTTCGTCGCGTGCCACCAGTTCAGCTTCATGGAGCGCCTCGACGTGCTGAAGGCCGCTGATCCCAGCGCGGTCTTCCTCCTCAACAGCCCCTTCGGGCCGGACGAGGTCTGGGACAACCTGCCGCGCACCGCGCAGGAAACGATCATTAAAAAGAAGCTGCGCTTCTACGTGATCGACGCGGTTGACGTGGCGCGTAAGGCCGGCATGGGCGGACGCATCAACACCGTGATGCAGACCTGCTTCTTCGCCATCAGCGGCGTGCTTCCGCGCGAGGAAGCCATCGCCGCCATCAAGCACTCCATCGAGAAGACCTACGGCAAGCGCGGCGAGTCGGTCGTGCGCAAGAACTTCGCAGCGGTGGACGCCTCGCTCGAGAACCTGCATCAGGTGACGGTACCGGAGACGATCACTTCGCGCTTTGACATCCGTCCCGCAGTTGCGGCCAGCGCTCCCGAGTTCGTGCGCAGTGTGGAAGCGCTGATGATGATCGGCGAGGGAGACCAGATTCCCGTCAGCGCCATGCCGATCGACGGTACCTTCCCCACGGCCACGACCCAGTGGGAGAAGCGCAATATCGCGCTCGAAATTCCCGTCTGGGATGAACAACTCTGCATTCAGTGCGGCAAGTGCGTCATGGTTTGCCCGCACGCCGTGATCCGCGCCAAGGTCTACGATCCCAGCTTCAATCATGCGCCGGAGGGCTTCCAGACCGCCGTCCCCAAGTGGCGCGAATTCAGCGAGTTAAAGTACACCTTGCAAGTAGCCCCTGAAGACTGCACCGGTTGCGGCCTGTGCGTCGCGGTCTGTCCCGCCAAGAGCAAGAGTGAAGCCAAGCACCGCGCCATCAACATGCAGCCACAAGCGCCGCTGCGCGAGAAGTACAACGAGTACTGGAACTACTTCCAGTCGATTCCCGACATCTCGCGCGAGAAGCTTTCGCACGGCCAGGTCAAGGATGCGCAACTTCTGGAGCCGCTCTTCGAGTTCTCCGGTGCCTGCGCGGGCTGCGGCGAGACGCCTTACATCTCGACGATGACCCGCCTCTTCGGCGATCGGGCGCTCATCGCCAACGCGACTGGCTGCTCCTCGATCTACGGCGGCAACCTGCCGACCACTCCCTACACCGTGAATGCGGAAGGCCGCGGGCCGGCGTGGTCGAATTCGCTCTTCGAAGACAACGCCGAATTCGGCATGGGCATGCGCCTGGCGATTGACAAGCAGAGCCAGTATGCGAAGGAACTGGTCGAGCGGCTGGCGTCGAAGATTGGCGACGATCTGGCAGTCGCGATCCTCAGCGCCGATCAGTCGAACGAGGAAGGCATCTTCGCCCAGCGCGAGCGGGTGAAGATCCTGAAAGATAAGCTGGCGGGCGACAAGTCACCGGCTGCAAGCGATCTGCTCGCGGTTGCCGACGAGCTCGTTCGCAAGAGCGTGTGGATCATCGGCGGCGATGGCTGGGGCTACGACATCGGCTACGGCGGCCTCGATCACGTGCTGGCTTCGACCGCAAACGTCAACATCCTGCTGCTCGACACCGAGGTCTACTCCAACACCGGAGGGCAGATGTCGAAGGCCACGCCGATCGGCGCGGTGGCAAAGTTCGCCGCCGGCGGCAAGCACACACCGAAGAAGGACATCGCGATGATGGCCATCAACTACGGCCGCGCGTACGTCGCGCACGTTGCGATGGGCGGCAACGATGGCCAGACGATGAAGGCCTTCCAGGAAGCCGACGCGTATGACGGCCCGTCGCTCATCATCGCCTACAGCCACTGCATCGCGCACGGCTACGACCTGGTGCACGGCATCGACCAGCAGAAGGCCGCGGTGAACTCCGGGCACTGGCCGCTGTTCCGCTACAACCCGGCGCTGGCGAAGGAAGGCAAGAACCCGTTCGTGCTCGATTCGCGCGCGCCCAGCATTCCGCTGGAGCAGTACATCTACAACGAAACGCGCTACACCATGCTGGTGAACAGCAATCCTGACGAGGCGAAGAAGCTGCTCAATGCTGCGCAGGAAAACGTCAACGACCGCTGGGCGCTGTATCAGCACATGGCGGCCATGAGCTTTGAGAAGAAATAAGTAGCGACGCCGCGGACCAGAAGTCCGCTACCTGTGGGAGGGAACATCATGATCGACCTGTCAACCAACTATCTCGGACTGAAGCTGCGTAACCCGGTCGTGGTATCGGCCTCCCCGCTGACGGAGAAGCTGGAGAACTTCCCCCGTCTGGAAGACGCCGGCGCCTCCGCCATCGTGATGTACTCGCTTATGGAAGAGCAGATCGAGGCCGAGAGCGAGAACATCGACAATGCCCTCGAGTACGGCGCCAACAGCTACGCCGAATCCACCTCCTACTTCCCTGACATGCAGAAGTACCACGTCGGTCCCGACCGCTACCTCGAGCTGCTGCACAAAGGCAAGAACTCGGTCAGCATCCCCGTCATTGGGAGCCTCAATGGCCGTTCCCCTGGAGGCTGGGTTCGCTATGCCGAACTGATGGAGCAGGCCGGCGCCGACGCTCTTGAGCTGAACATCTTCGACATCCCTACCGACCCATCGCTCGCCGCCGAAGATCTCGAGACGCGTTACTGCAACCTGGTCCGCGCCATTCGCAAGAGCATTCGCATTCCCATCGCGGTGAAACTCGGGCCATACTTCACCTCATTCGCAAGCTTCGCCAAAAAGCTCGCCGACGCCGGCGCCGATGGCGTCGTCATCTTCAACCGCTTCTATCAGCCCGACTTCGACCTGGAAGAAATGGAAGTCACCCCCAACCTGGTCCTCAGCAGCCCGCACGAGTTGCGCCTCCGGCTCCATTGGGCAGCAATTCTCTATCACCAGGTCGAAACCTACATCGCTGTCACCGGCGGCGTGCACGACTCGACCGATGTCCTGAAGTGCATGATGGCCGGCGCGCATGTGGCGATGATGACCTCGGCGCTGCTGAAGTACGGTATCGAGCACATCGGCGTCGTCCTTGCCGGCATGGAGCGCTGGATGGAAGAGCACGAGTACGTCTCCATCCGCCAGATGCGCGGCAGCATGAGCCTGGTCAACATCGAGAACCCGACAGCCTTCCTGCGCGGCAATTACCTGAAGATGCTGAGTTCGTACACCTGGCGCGAGCCGGGCACGGCGCTGACGACGTTCTAGACCGCGCAGAGCACCGCTTCAGCGCTGCAGACAACATGGCCATTCTCAGCTTCAGCCGCTGAAGGATATCGCCACCTCAGCGGCTGAAGTTGTTTGTTCAATAAATGCTCTCATGCATGCCTGGAGGCGCGCTCTACCCTTTCTGAGCGCACGAATTCCCTTGCCAAATTCCTAAGCTGTACTACTATTCTTCACCAGACTCTGGGGCGTGGCCCGGCGTTCCGCTGAAGCTACGGTTTCTTCACTTCCAAAAAACAAGCATTTTCCTGACGAGGCGAGTGAACATGAATCTTTTTGCGATTCCCTTTTCTACCCTGCCGTCAACTCTCAGTTTAGGTATTTGTGCCGCAACTGCCGCGGTATCTGCCTGGCTCTTCTGCCGCCGTCCGAGCGCACGTCTTCTCCTTGCCGGCTGCAGCGCTCTGGCAATTCTCTTTCTAGCGCTACCTGCCGCCCACGCCACCGACGTGATGATCATCAACGGTAACGGCTGCCAGGTAACGGAGGAAGACGCGGTTGGGCCACTACTCCATCACGATCTTTATCTGCGAATTGACTATCCCAATACGCATTGGCGCTTTGGGCTGCGCAATATGGGCCTCAAGGGCACGCAAGTCCTCGATGTGACCATCCAGGGCGCGCAGTATACGTCACCTCAATACATCATCAAGCGCGCCGGCATGGCGGAGATGTTCGTTCCTTACGACGACCGCAGCGAAACCTATTACGACATGTCCTTCGGCTACGACCGCATGGACCAGATGGATGCTGCGGACCTGGCTTCGCAGAATTCGGCGCTGGTGTTTTTCCGGAGCCAGTACAACGGCACGCTGCTCTACGTCCGCGACACCGTTCCCAAACTCGGAGTGGAGTGCCGCGACGAAGGAATTGCGTGGCTGTGTAAGGAAGGCGGCAACCGCACACGGCGGCGGGCCCAGGAGGTGGTGATCACTTCGGTGTTCGATGCCTTCAACTACGATTACATTATCGAGTACACCTTCCATGAGGACGGCCGCATTACTTTCCGCAGCGGCGCTACCGGGTTCAACCTGCCCGGCGCGACCTCCAAGCCCCACGTTCACAACGGACTTTGGCGGGTGAGTACCAAGCTCTTAGGGCGTGATGATAATCAGGCCTTGCAATTCCAGCACGTGGAAGACTCCAACGGATTCATCGCCACCGATAGTTATGTGCCGATACCCAACGAAGAAACTACGGACTGGAACCAGGCGCAGTTCAGCAGTGTAACCGTGCAGAGCGACACGCAGACCAACGACTACGGACACTTCATCGGCTACCAGTTCTATCCCTTCAATCGATGGGGCCAGGGCCACTTCCAGGAGACGTTCACGCAGCACGACCAGGACCTCACCAACAATAACCCCGGCGAAGATGGCACCGGAACCGGGTCCAACAACTGGCTCTACACCTGGTACAACCCCAACAATTATCTGCTGTCGTACCTGAACGGGGAGCCGCTGGGAGGAACAGGGGACGGCATCGTGTTGTGGTATTTCGGATCGACGCACCATGAGCCGACCGATGCCGACAACCAGATGGGCAATGGCAGCCGCACCGGTATCACTCTGGTCCACTGGCTCGGCTTTGAGATGGTGCCGCACAACTTCTTCGACTACAACCCGCTCGGCGGCCCGGCGCGATGCGGCAACAGCTACGATCAAAATGATGCGAACTTGTTAATGTTCCATCAACACCTGCAGTGAAGCGCAACCAGCGTAGTGGTGATGAGGGCCGGCAATGCTGCCGGCCCTTTTTCCCGTGATGCATCATGCTAAGCTGTAGCGATGGGGTTATATCTCGTTACCGGCGCGGCGGGATTCATCGGCTCGGCCCTGGTTCGCGCCTTGCTCGAACGCGGCGAGCAGGTCCGCGCCTTCGATAATTTCGAAACCGGGCGCCGCGAGAACCTTGGGGAAGTCGTAGCCAGGATCGACCTGCGCGAAGCTGATCTGCTGGACTTCGCCGCGGTTCAGTCCGCCTGCCAGGGTGTGGACTACGTCCTGCACCAGGCGGCAATTCCCTCGGTGCCAAAGTCGATCATCGATCCCGCCCGCAGCGATCGTGTCAATGTTGAAGGCACACTCAACATCTTGATGGCGGCGCGCGATGCCGGCGTGAAGAGAGTGGTCTATGCGGCGTCGTCATCTGCCTATGGCGACACTCCCACATTACCCAAGCGCGAAGACATGACGCCACTCCCGCTTTCACCCTACGCCGTTTCCAAACTGACCGGCGAGATGTATATGAAGGTCTTCTACGGCGTTTACGGACTGCCGACCGTCAGCCTGCGCTACTTCAACATCTTCGGACCGCGGCAGGATCCCAGCTCGCAATATTCGGCGGTGCTGGCCAAGTTCATCACGCTGATGCTGCGGGGCGAGCGCCCGACGATCTACGGCGACGGCGAACAGTCGCGCGATTTTAATTACATTGACAATGCAGTCGCGGCGAACTTGCTGGCGACAACTGCTCCCGAAGCCGAGGTTGCAGGCGAGACCTTCAACATCGCCACCGGACATCGCTTCAACCTGAACCAGACGGTCGAGTTGCTCCGGCCCCTGACAGGCTACACGGGCGAGATCGAGTACGCGCCTGAACGAAAAGGCGACATCAAGCATTCTCTGGCGGATATCTCGCGCGCTCAGGACAAATTGAAGTATCGGCCGCTGGTCGATTTTAAGGAAGGATTGCGCCGAACGGTGGATTGGTACCGCGCGAGCAAGGCCGCGACGCAGCGAGAACTGGCTGCGAGTCACTAAGGGCTCTACAGGTAAGGGTGGAGCACGCCTTCATGCGTGCATAAGTACTGTGCAATGGCAGCGGCATCAGCCACCATACTGCACGGCTGAAGCGGTGCTCCACCAGTCATGTGCGGGACCACTGATGTAACGCGAACCGCAGGCCCTCCGTTCGGGCTGAAGCCCTCGGTCGGGATGACATCCAAACTCTTAAACGCGTACCCTAGCTTTAGGGCAGAGACTCAACCTTGGAAAGGACTTTCATGCCTCGTCAACCCGGTCTTTATGCCAACTTTAATACCACCGAAGGAAACATCGTCTGCCGCCTCTTTGAGCAGGACGCCCCCGTCACGGTAAAGAATTTCACCGAGCTCGCCGAAGGCTCGCGCGAGTGGACCCATCCGCAAACTCGCGCGAAGAGCAAAACTCCGCTCTACAACGGAACCATTTTCCATCGCGTGATACCCGACTTTATGGTTCAGGGTGGCGACCCGACCGGCACCGGCATGGGCGGCCCCGGTTATCAGTTCCAGGACGAGACCAAAGGCTCGCCGCACAAGTTCGACAAGCCCGGCAAGCTGGCCATGGCCAACTCCGGCCCAAATACCAACGGCTCGCAGTTCTTCATCACGGTAGTTGCGACGCCGTGGCTGACCGGCAATCACACCATCTTCGGCGAGGTGGTTGAAGGCCAGGATATCGCCGACAAGATCACCAAAGTCCCGCGCAACCGCCAGGACAAGCCCAACAAGGATGTGGTGCTGAATTCGGTGACCATCGAGAGGGTGTAAGAGCTATGCGGCGATTCTCGACAGCAGATCGGCGGGATGAACCGGCTTGGCCAGAACTTCAAAGTCATAACCCTGGCGCCGGGCATCTTCAAGGAGATCAGCGCTAGCGGCCATCCCCGAGAACAGCAAAACCTTACAGTTCGGATAACGCTCCCGGATGCGGATCGCGAGGTCGATCCCGCTGATGCCGGGCATGACAACATCACTGATGATTAAGTCGGGGGCCTTGTTGTTGCAGGCCGACCAGGCGCTCTCCCCGTCGTAGAGAGCCGTCGCCTCATACCCGGACCGGCGCAAGATTGCGGTCAGGGTATCCGCAATACATTGCTCATCGTCTACGACGAAAACGCGCTTTGGCCTTTTGCTCTCCAACATAGATGCTACTGGGACGGTGCCTCCAGACTGGCGTTGTCCGCTAGCCCCCGGCCTGTCGTCCTGCATGGCGCGACGAGAATGCGCCCCCTTGGGGCGTTCTTCTCTTTGGTGCACCGCGTAGGGCCCCTCTTTGTCAATCAGCCTTTCGACGTTGTTGCCCATCGCTTCTAGTGCTGGTTTGTTAATGACCTCTGCCAGCTGTGCAGTCTGGAAGCGTAATCGTGGGTCTTTCATTTTCACCTTCCGACGCTACACCTGGGGAATCGATACGGGGACTTTTTCTTTGGACATCGCTTTACGGGGGGGTTGGCGCAGAACAGCTTACAAGCTGGTCACAGGCCGGATAAGGATTGTTGTCATTTATTTATCTTGACGAACTTGTTAGTTGCAGGTTATTGTTTGTTTAGTTTAACGTTAGTGATACGTTAGTGGGATTTGGGGAGGGTCCGATGCCTGGCCGCAAGCCGTCTTCACTTCGCAAGTTCAAGACCGCCGAGCGCTCCGAGGTACCCGTAGGCCGCAAAGGCAAGCACCACGAGATCGTAAACGACATTCTGAAGGACCTGGAGAAACTAGATTCCGGGTTGTGCCTGAAGATTCCGCTGTCGGAATTGCCTGACGGCAAAGCCAACATTCGTTCTGCGCTCAACCGCGCGACACGCACACAGCACAAATCGGTAGCGACAGCGACGGATGATGTGTTCCTGTACGTCTGGAACACCTAGTCGTAACGGCGCCCTGGCGGGGAGCCCTTGGGGAAGGATCGATGATGCCGGTATTTCTCTCGGCGTGGAGCAGACCGCCTTACCTTATCCGGCAATCTGGTTCCCCGTATCCAGCACAAACACCCGGTTGGGGTTTCCCGGCTCGATCTTGTTCTTTTCGAAGCACGCTTTGACGCGCCGCCGCAGCTCGCGGCGCACCGCGTCTTGCGTTCCCGGCCTGGTTTTCACCAGCATCAGGTAGTCGATCTCGTTGCCGCCCACCTTCTCGATGCCGGGGACCTCCGGCCTGGCAACGATCATCTCCGAATAGGCCGGATCGCTCGCCAGTTCCCCACCTATTTCCTGTAGCAGCTTGATCACCTTATCGCTATCCGTGTTATAAGCGACGGAAACTAACAGTGACAGCTGCGTCCAGTCGCGCGTCAGGTTGCTGACCACCGCGATCTGGCTGCTGGGGACGCTATGCAGGGTTCCGTCGGCATCGCGCAGCACCGTGCGCCGCAGCGTCATCGACTCGACCTTCCCCTGCACCCCGGCAATCTTAATGATGTCGCCGATGTCGTACTGGTTTTCAACGAGGATGAAGAAGCCGTTGATGAAGTCCTTCACCAGGGTCTGCGCACCAAAGCCGATGGCCACGCCCGCAATGCCTGCGCTGGCAAGGAGCGGGCCCATGTTGATGCCGAGCAGCGGCAGGATCTGCAACGCCGCGACAAACATGATGACGAAGACGCCGACGCTATAGATCACGCTCGACAGCGTGCGCAACTGCTGTGCGCGCAGCGCCGACGGCAATCCCTGGCTGCCGCTGAGGTCGCTCAGGTGTCGTGAGGCGACCTTCAGCAGACGCGTCAAGATAAAAGCGATAATCAGGACGCCGATGATCCTCGGCACCTGGTGGCGGACGAAGTCGAAGGTGTCGTCGCTCCAGCTGTTCAACATCTGGATGACGCGCTGCGGCTCGACAGCAAACGCCAATAATCGATTTGGCGCGAATGGCATTGTGGCGGATTATAGCAAGCGCGCTGCGAATCGTAGCTTGGCGGGTATCGGTCGCCATTGCGCAGCGCGCGTTTCGATGAGCAAAATAGATTACGGTAACCCTATGAGAGATCAAAGACAGAGCTTCAGCCGGTGGAGCACTCTTCTGGCGCTACTTCTCTTCCTCGCACCTGGTGCTATAAGTCAGGTCCGGAACCAAACACCACTCGATCACAACGTAGCCGCAACCAATTCGGACGACACAGGACTAACGCCCGGGCAGAAACAGGATCTCCAGAACAAATTCAATCTTCAGCGGCAGGAGGAGATCAAGAAGGACACCGACAAACTGCTACAGCTCGCCACCGAGTTGAAGCAGTCGGTTGACAAGAGCAGCCAGAACACGCTTTCGCTGGACGTGATCAAGAAGGCCGAGCAGATCGAGAAGCTGGCGAAAACGGTCAAGGACAAGATGAAGGGACCCTGAAGCGCCTGTGGACTATGGCGGTATGCTCGCTCGTCAGGCTGACGATGCGGTCCGCTATGCGCTGGCCGGCGCCAGCCTCCCAAGGCAGCAGGAATTCTGCCGGGAACGTTTTTCCCGGCGCGAACGTAACGGGACTGGGAGCAGCCAATGACAGGGATGACGATTTGCGGATACATATGGGCGACCTTCTTGGTGGTCTGGTTGATTTTGGCCATCAAGACGAAGCCTGTTCAGCATCGCGAAACCGTCTCCTCACGCCTTTCCTATACCATCGTCACCTTCGCCGCCTTTTACCTGGTCTTTGCCGGGGAGGTCAGGGCGCCCTGGCTGCGCCTGCATATACTCCCCGCGAACGCTATCGTCGAGGCGCTGGGCGTTGTCCTCACCGCGGCGGGAATCGCCCTCGCCTTCTGGGCCCGCGCCTTCCTGGGAGGAAACTGGAGCGGCACGGTAACGGTCAAGGTAGGTCACCAACTGGTGCGCACCGGTCCGTATCGGTGGGTACGCCATCCCATCTACTCGGGATTGATTCTCGCGCTCATCGGTACCGCGATCGAACGCAGGCAGGTGCGCGGCGCGATTGCTGTCATTCTTCTCTACATCGGGTTTAAGATTAAGAGCAGAATTGAGGAGCGTACGATGACCAATACCTTTGGCGCCGAATACGCTGACTACAGCCGCACCACGGGAGCCATCGTACCGAAGCTTCCCTTCTAATCCTGCTTCCACGCGCCGGAAGATATCTCCGGTTCTGTGCTAGACTCGCAGCGCTCGTCCAATCCACACAGTCAAAAGGACATCCCTCCAGATGGTGCGAAAGTTTTCCGCCTGCTTTGTTTTTGCGTTGAGCGTCGCTGTTTTACCCTGTCCCGCTCAGAGCTCCGGGCAGGCCGCGCTGCAAAGCTATTTTGTCGGCAAGCAGGTCACCTTGCAGATCGACATGCCGGGCACACAGCAAGGCCTTGACCTGCGTCTCGACCGCGACGATCCGATGGACTGGAAGCAATACTCGAACCGGCTGAAGCAGTTCGGGCCCGCGATCCGCACCGGCGACCGCGCTACCGTAACGACCATCGTGGTGAAGAAGAACCTCATCGAATTTCAACTCGACGGCGGGGGCTTCGGAACCTTCTGGGACGACAGCGACACCACCGTCACTCCTTACCACGTCGACAAGAGCAGCTATGAGAAGCAACTGGAGCGCGACATCAACAACACGACCGATCCGCAGAGAAGGCGCGATCTTCAGCGTGAGCTGAACCATGTGCGCAATCAGCGCGAGCGGGAGCAGCGCGCCGACGATCGCGCCGCATCGATCGCCAGCCAGATGAAGGCGCAGCAAGTCGCCGACAAGCGCCTGCGCGGCGGCTCGCGTTTCAATCTGCGCTGGAGCGGACCGATTCCGCAGGACCAGCTCGCGCCCCAAGCGGTGATGAAGCTGCTCGATGCCTATGTCGATTTCGGCGACTTGCAGCAGCAGAAGGCAATCCTGAAGCCGGCCGCACAGAACACGACTGCGGCATCGAATGCACCGGCCAAGGCCAGGGATTCCTCGCCCATCACTCAGCTGAAACGCGGCATGCAAATCGGCGAGATCAGCGAGATGATGGGACTCGGCCGGCAGCTCTCGCAGTCGACCTCGGAAGAGGGATTGAAGACCCAGATTTTCGAATATCTGCCGGATGACTACCGGGTTGAAGTCACGTACGTGGACGGAGTGGTCGTGCGCTATTCCATCAGCTCGCGCTAGCGCAATGCCGGGCATCATGCGTCCGTATACAAGGTTTTGCCGTTCTTCGACAGCGGAGAAAACGTACTGGCTGGAGAATGAATCCAATCCATCGCCGCGGTTTGTAAGCGATTGCCGTATTCTGCCGCGACACTGCGGGATGGAACGGAAAGGAGCAGTACCGATGTCAAATCTGAAGAGATTAGCGCTATTGTTGGCTCCACTGGTGCTATTGAGTTTGGTGCCCGTCCTGGCAAGCGCTCAAGACAATATGGGCATGAGCAACAAACAAAGCATGTCGGTCACCGGCTGCCTCAAACAGGGTACCGATACCGGCGGGTATTACATTATGGGCGACGACGGAAAGATGTACGAACTGATGGGCAAGGGACTGAGTGCCCACGTCAATCACAAGGTCATGGTCACGGGCATGCAGGAGACGATGAGCGAGTCCCACGAGCAGAAGAAAATGCCGACTGAGAAGTCGGAGGCCGGCAACGCCAGCATCGTCGATATGAAAGTCACAAACCTGAAGATGGTCAGCGAGAGTTGTCAGTAGCGACGCCTCGTCTGTCGGCAAACAGCCTTTGGCAAATCAAGCGAGCACAGTTCCAACTTTGGACGGTGCTCGCGCTGCTTGCGGTCGCCGGCTATCTGGTCGTCCCGTTCTTCACCAGTTTCAGGAATTCGGCGTGTACCCGCTTGTCCTCTGACAGCTCGGGATGGAATGTCGCGGCCATCGCTTTTCCTTGCCGCACCAGCACGGGGTCGCCGTCGCGTGTGGCCAGCACTTCCACGGTCTTACCCACGCCCTCAATGCGCGGCGCGCGAATGAAAACCATCTCCAGTGGCTTGTCGCCCAGAGAACTTTTACTTTCCAGAATTGTTGAATCGATCTGGCGCCCATAGGCATTGCGGCGAATGCTCATGTCGATGGCATTCAGGCCGGGCTGCCGGGGATTTTCAACTTCACGGGCCAGCATGATCGCACCCGCACAGGTGCCGAAGGTCGGCTTCGTGTGAACAAATTCGTTCAGTCTCTGAAGAGTCTTTTCTCCCAGAAGCTTCAGGAAGGTGCTCGACTCACCGCCGGGAATTACCAGCCCGTCGAGCCCGTCGAAATCCTGGGGATTGCGCACCAGGACAGCGTTGGCGCCGAGCTCTTCCAGCCGGCGGCGGTGCGCGTCGAAATCGCCTTGCAGGGCTAGAATGCCGATCTTCATATCAGTTTGGTGCCAGACAACACAGCCGAAAGTGGAAGATTGTCATCACGAGCGAAGCGAAGGATCTGCTTTCCTCCCGTGCAGACAAACAGCAGATTCCTCGCCGCGCTCGTAATGACAATCTTCTGTTGCGCGCGATACTGGTTGCCTCGCGCGTCTTACGGCCTGAAGAGTTCCCCCACACCAGACGCATCTGGTGAATAGCGGTGAGTGAAAGCGAACAGCGCGCTTACCATCCCCGTGTCTGCAGCAGGTCCTTCTCTTCAATGGCCGCGACCGCCAGCCCCTTCATCGCGCCGGTCATCTGCTCGCTAACTTCGGCCAATACGTTGGGATCGTCGAAGTGCGTCGCCGCCATGACAATGGCCCGCGCGCGCGACTCGGCTTCTTCCCGTTCGGCCTTGAGTGCCAGGTCCAGCGGCGTCGCGCCGCCCTTCATGAAGATGCCCGATCCCACGAACACTGCTTCTGCTCCTAATTGCATGACCAGTGATGCATCCGCGGGGGTCGCAATGCCGCCGGCGGAGAAGTTCGGCACCGGCAGCTTCCCTGCCTTCGCCACCATCTTCACCAGCTCGTACGGCGCCTGGTGCTCCTTCGCAGCGGCAAAGAGTTCCTGATCGCTCATCACCGTCAGCTGCTTCATCTCCTTCACGATCTGCCGCATGTGCTTGACCGCATGAATCACGTCGCCGGTACCGGCCTCGCCTTTGGTGCGGATCATCGCCGCGCCCTCGGCAATGCGCCGCAAGGCCTCACCCAAATTGCGCGCACCGCACACAAACGGAGTCGTAAAGGCGTGCTTGTCGACGTGATGTTCTTCGTCGGCCGGTGTCAGCACCTCCGACTCGTCGATGTAGTCGACGCCGATCTCTTGCAATATCTGCGCCTCGGCAAAATGACCGATGCGGCACTTGGCCATCACGGGGATCGACACCGTAGCCATGATCTGCTTGATCAGCTTCGGGTTCGCCATGCGCGATACGCCGCCCTCGGCGCGAATGATGGCAGGCACGCGCTCCAGCGCCATGACGGAAACGGCGCCCGCTTTCTCGGCGACCTCCGCCTGCTCGACGCTCATCACATCCATGATGACGCCGCCCTTCAGCATCTCGGCCAGGCCGGTCTTCAAACGCAAACTGGTGTTGTTGCCGTTGTTCTCTGACATTGATTTCTCCGATCGAAGCGGCCGTTGCACAATAGCGGTCAGCAACTAGCAATTAGCATTGGCTAATGGCAGGCTTGCGACTACGTGGCAAGGCGACGCTGAGTGAGGCTGTTAACTTACTATTTTACCTCGCAACAACCAGACATAACTCCCGCGCCGCGGGCGCACTCTCGCTTGCTAACCGCTTCTTGTGACGCGGGACACGCGGTCGTGTGGCACCGCTTCCAGATTAATCATCCCCGGGAAACGGTACCCTGAAAAGCTCCATTATGGGATTTTCTGATGGGGCCACTTTGCAGGGAACTTCCAGACCTTCGAGGGCCGCGGCGGTTCAGTTCTTACTGCGCTCTGCCTCGTGCTCCGCTCACCCACTGGTCCCACAGCCGAAAGCCCTTCATCTCATAATCCATGTGGGTCTCGGGAAAAGTGGCCTCAATCTGCGCGCGGGTATAGCGCGGACCGATGCGGCCGGGCGCATTCGCCAGCTCCACCACCAACTCAGCCGCCATCGCTTCATTGATCTTCAGCTGTTTGAAGTCCACTTTGTCGAAGGTGTCGGAGCTGGCGTGATAGTTCACCAGGTAATCCGCCGGCTCCTGGTTCGGCAGAATCGTAGGCACGCCTTCGAGCAGGAAATCGAAATTGTCCGTCCCTAATTCCGCGTCGTTAGTAATCTCCGCCGCCTTCCACTGCGCGAAGGGCTTGACCATCGGGGCGAGGGCCGCGTCGACGTCCTTCCGCCCACCAGTAGAAAAGCTGGTGATCGCGCCGCTGCCGGCGTCAAAGACTACCTCTGCGGCAATATTATCCAGATCGCCGCGATGCGCGCGCACATAAGCCAGCGATCCAAACAGGCCCTGCTCCTCGCCGGAGAAGAGGATGAAGCGAATGGTTCGCCGCGGGCGCACGCCCGCTGCTTTGATCGCGCGCAAGGCGTCAATGACGAGCGCCGCATTGCAACCGTTGTCAAGGGCGCCTGTGCCGAGTTCCCAGGAGTCGAGATGCGCGCCCAGGATGACCACTTCATTCGGCAGCTCGCTCCCCTTCAGCTCGGCAATGACGTTCTGCGTGGTAATAGGAGGGCCTATGCGATTGGGCAGCGAGATGGACATGCTGACCTTCGCGCCGTGCGCGATCAGCCGCTGAATTCGCAGCGAGTCTTCACGCGCCAGCAATACCTGCGGAATAGGGTCGATCTCGCCATTGATGGCATTGATGTGGCGATACAAAAGATCGTGCTCGCGAGTGGAGGTAAACGCCAGCGCCAAAGCTTTACCTTTGATCGCCGCTTCGAGAATCGGCGGCGCGCTGAAGTACTCTTCGAATAGGTCATCCCAGGTCTTGAGCACGTTGCTGTTCACCAGCACGATGGCGCCAGAGATGTCGCCTGCCTGGGCAAACTCCGCCGCCGTACCCATTCCGACATCGACGACGCGCGCCGTCGTCCGCGGCAACGCGGCCGCCCATGCGATGGCTTGTGCCCGCACATGGAATTCAACCGGTGCGACCACCTCGACTTGCGTATTGCCTTCGGCCCATGACTGCGGAATGGTGAACTCCTCCGTGTGAACCGAGTCGGCGCCCGCCTGCTGGAATGCTGCGATCGCCCACCGCTCAGCTTTGGCGAACTGCGGCGTACCGGGAACGCGGCCACCGATCTCGTCGCTCAGCACGCGAAGGTTCTCCTGAAGCGGAGTAGATGGCTTCAGCGCCTCCTGCATAACAGCATCGTTGGACTGGGCAGACGCGAGAGACGCGCCTAGGAACGTTACTGCCAGAGCGATCAGCAATCGGTGCGGAGAGAGCATGGTGAGTCATTGTACTAGCGGAGCCATATTGTGCGCGCGTCCGTATCCCACCTCCGCCAGCGTCACCCTGCGTCCTCCACTGCAATATCGGATAAAGTGATCCGATGACCGCCGTCGAGATCGTCCCGATGACAGAACTGCACTGGAACTCCGTCCGCGAGATCTACAGGCAAGGGATTGAAACCGGCAACGCGACCTTCGAGCAGGCTGTTCCGGAGTGGCCGGACTGGGACGCGCGCCACCTTCCGAAGTGCAGACTGGCAGCTCGGGTCAACGGCGAGGTCCTGGGCTGGGCTGCGCTCAGCCGAGTATCTGCCAGGCGCGTGTATCGAGGCGTCGCCGAGGTGAGCATCTACATTGCGAAGACCGCGCGCGGCAAAGGCATTGGCGCTGTACTACTCCCGGCGCTGGTTTCTGAGTCTGAGAAGGACGATATCTGGACGCTACAGGCAGGCATCTTTCCCGAGAACGCGGCAAGCATTCGGCTGCATGAACGAGCAGGTTTCCGCGTCGTTGGCCGACGCGAGCGCCTGGGCTGCATGGACGGACGCTGGCGCGATGTTGTCCTGATGGAGCGGAGAAGCAAGTTGGTGGGAATCTAATTACACAATTCTACGTCGCGTCGCTGTGCTTCTTCTTCAGATATTTCGCAAACATGCGATGCGGATCGATTTCGATGAACTTGCCTTTGCCGTTCGCCAGCAGCTCGCCATCACGATTGCGAATCTCGGCAGCGCGATAATGTTCGCGGCCGCGCACACGCTCCTCCCAGCCTTCGACGAGCAGCGGCTTCGACAGCGGCACCGGCTTCTCGTACGTGACTTCCATACTCTTAGTCAGACAGACAAGGTTGTGCAGCTTGTTCACCTTGCCCATGGCTTCGTCGAGGATGGTGGCGATAATGCCACCATGTGCGTGTGCCGGCGGGCCCACAAAGCGTCCTTGCAACCGAAAGCGGCAGACGAAGCGCTGCCGTTGTTCATCCAGGACGAACTTGAGTCTCAAGCCGGTTTCATTTTGCGGCCCGCAACCGAAGCACTTGTTGCCGAATTGAGCTTTTTTGTGGTGATGACCGGGGACGGCCTTGTGACCAGGCATGCCTCAAACATGGAGGAGACGCAGTACAAAACGCAACCATCAATCATTCGACAGCGAAAAGCAAAGAGCGAATGGCCATTATCGCTATTCGCCGTGCGCTATTCGCCAGAGGCGCTCGTCAAGTAGCAGCTTTTGTAAACTCGGTAGCAAGCGACAGCCGACGGCCGATAGAGGACATCTCTCAGAACAAGGACGGATTTTTCGGATTGCCGGAATCAATCGTGATCTGTTCGTTGGTGTGCCGCGCGACGTACCAGCAAGGCTTTAGCCCAAGCTGCGGAAAGAGAGAGTTGGCGCAGCTTACGTCGTGATCTCCGGCGTAATCGTATTCCGTCCTGCCGCTTTTCAGCTTCACGGCGTAATACGTGTGTACCGAGATTGTGCCTGACATCTCGCGCCGTGGCAGTCGCAGATACAAGGAAAGAAAGTCACCGGCGTACACCAGAATACAGAATACCAGCGCGGCAATGAGCCATCGTTTCATGGACCAGGGTGAGATGACGGGTCAATTCTAGCTGTTTCGCAATCCGCTATTCGCTATTCGCCATTCGCCAGAGGACGTCGTCATCGCAGCTTGTAAACTCGGTAGCAACGTCTCTGCTCAAGCACAAAAGCCAACAGCTAAAAGCCAAGAGCGAATGGCGACTGGCGAAAATCTTGAGTTCCATCCCTGCCGCGAGCATCATAAGGAGAGAGGTGGGGCACCCAACCAGCCACATGGGCCGCGCAACCAGCATTAGAGAACCGCGGAGCTCGCCGGGCGGCGGAGGCCGCGGACCTGCTGCTAACTGGCCCGGGGGATGGGGCGGTGGCGGAGGCCGTGGCGGTGACGATGAGCCGAGCTATGGCGAGCGCTTGCGGCGATATCGACTGGGCCTGCTGCTGGCATTGTCGTCGGTGGTGATGCTGTTTGTCTCCTTCACTACGGCGTATGTCGTTCGCAAGGCCGGCGCGGTCTGGGACCCCGCGCGCAACGATTACGTCAGTAACTGGATGCCTCTCACACTGCCGATTCGCATTCTGCTGGTGAATACTTTCATCCTGATCTTGAGCAGCATCACGCTGGAGATAGCGAGACGGCGCGCGGCCGAAGATGTTGCGCTTGCCCCCATCGTGAGTATTCCCGGCATTCGCGTCGACACCCGCCACGCGCTTCCCTGGCTGTGGACCACAATCCTTCTCGGTCTCGGCTTCCTTGCCGGACAGATCTATGCCTGGCACCTTTTGGAAGCCAGCAACGTTCACTTCGCCACTAATGCCAGCAGCTCGTTCTTCTTCATCCTCACCGGCGTCCACGCCGTGCACCTGATGGGCGGCATCCTCGCGTTGCTGTACGCCGGGTTCAGCCCCTGGCTGCACAAGCCCCCGGAGACGCGGCGCATCGTGGTCGACGTCACCGCGTGGTACTGGCATTTCATGGGCGGGCTTTGGATCTATGTCTTCGGGCTGCTGTATTTCGCGAGATAGCATTCATCAGCCAGCACTCAGCACTCAGTGACGCGGCCGCGTCTCTTGATTACTCATTAAAAGGTTCAGGCTACACACCAACGTCAGCGCAGCCGGACAGCAGCTTGGCCGAATGCTGAATGCTGAAGGCTTCTTCTCCAACTTCTTCATTCCACGCCAAATCCAGTTCTTGACATTACAAATTGCAATATTATAATTGCAAATCGTAATATGAAGCTTGGAGAAAAACTTCGCTACCTCCGCCTGGTGGAAGGCACGCTCCGCGGCATGGAGCGCGAGATGACCCAGCAGGACCTGGCGCGTTTGCTGAAGAAAGAGACAGGCAAGGGACTGAGCCAGTCGTATCTGTCGCAGATCGAAAGCGGTGCGCGCCCGCACCTGACGAACGCTTCGCGCATGCTGCTGGCGCGCTTCTTCAAGGTGCACCCCGGATACCTGGTGGACGATCCGGACGGCTATCACACCGAGCTCACCAGCGACTTGCGGGCGATGGAAGATCGCCTGGATCTCTGGCTGATTACCGGCGCCGAGCAGTTTGCGCGCGATTCGGAGCTGGCGCACGCGCTCTTGCAGGTTGCGAAATTTCCCGACACGCGCAAGTGCCTCGTCCTGCTGGGCGCAATTCTGGAGACGCCGGAGCTGGTGGATCGCCTGGTGGAAGTTTTGAAGCCGGGACTCGGGACGGGCCCGCGCACTCGTAACGGCAGGAAGTCAACAGGAGCGAGCATATGACGGCATGGGCCATTGCATATCTGGTTTGCTTCCTGATTGGAGTGACGCTCAGCGTGCTGGCGTTCCTCGGCGGCGGCTGGCATATACCGCATTTGAACGTGCACACGCCGCATGTTCCGGTTCATGCCCCGCACGTCGGACATATTGCCACGCCGCACGCAGCCGGCGCCGCTCACGCAATGCAAGGCGCTGATGTGCCGTTCATCAATTTCGGCACCATCGCCGCCTTTCTCGTTTGGTTCGGCGGAGCAGGTTATCTGTTAACGCGCTACTCGACGCTCGTTGTCAGCCTGGTACTGCTGCTCGCGGTGATCATGGGGATGATCGGCGCGTGCATCATCTTCTGGTTCGTCGCGAAGCTCTTGATGAAACACGATCGCGAACTCGATCCCGCCGATTACGAACGCGTTGGCGTCCTGGGTCGCATCGTCAGCCCGATTCGCCAAGGCGGTACAGGGGAGATGATTTTCTCGCAGGAAGGCACACGCCACACCTGCGGCGCACGCAGCGAAAATGGTGAAGCCCTGGCCAAAGGAACGGAAGTCATCATCACGCGATACGAGCACGGCATTGCATACGTGAGGAGATGGGAAGAAATGGCGGAGAAGGAAGCTACGAGCCACTAGCTTCGAGCTGCAAGTTTTGAGTTCTGGTTACTCGAAACTTGGAGCTCGCGGCTCAAAGCTCGAAGCTCGCCGCTGCTTTCAAGGAGACATTATGTTCCCGCACATTCCAACCGAAGTGTTAATCATCGCCTGGACATCTGTCGCAGCGATCTTTCTGCTGGCGGCTGTCTTCGCCAAACTCTACCGCAAGGCCGGGCCCAACGAAGCGCTGATTGTTTACGGCCTCCGCGGGGCGCGGGTCATCAAGGCACACGGCACGATCATCTGGCCAATGGTGGAAACCTGCCGTGAACTTTCGCTCGAGCTGATGTCGTTCGACGTCGCTCCGCAGCAGGACCTCTATACCAAGCAGGGCGTTGCCGTCACCGTCGAGGCCGTCGCGCAAATCAAGGTGAAGTCCGATCCTGAATCGATCATGACGGCGTCGGAGCAGTTCCTTACCAAGACGCCACCCGATCGCGAGGCGCTGATCCGGCTGGTCATGGAAGGTCACCTGCGCGGCATCATCGGCCAGCTCACGGTGGAAGAGATCGTGAAGCAGCCGGAGATGGTCGCCGACCGTATGCGCTCCACCTGCGCTGACGACATGAACAAGATGGGCCTGGAGGTGATCTCGTTCACCATCAAGGAAGTGCGCGACAAGAACGAGTACATCACCAACATGGGCCGTCCGGACATCGCACGCATCAAGCGCGACGCCGACGTGGCCGCCGCCGAAGCCGAGCGCGATACGGCGATCAAACGCGCCCTCGCTCTGCGTGAATCGGCAATCGCCAAAGCGCAGGCCGACCAGGAGCGCGTCGCGGCTGAGACCGCTTCCCTTGCCCGCCAGGCTGAGGCGAACCGGGATCTCGAAGTGAAGAAGGCCACCTACACTGAGCTGGTGAAGAAGCAGCAGGCTCAGGCCGACAAAGCCTACGAAATTCAGACCAACGTCATGCAGCAGCAGGTAACGGCTGAGGCCGTGAAGGTCCAGCAGGTCGAGAAGGAAGCGCAGATCAAGGTGCAGGAAGCCGAGATCAGTCGCCGCGAGAAAGAGTTGATCGCGACGGTGTTGAAGCAGGCTGAAATCGAGCGCCAGCGGATTCAGACGCTCGCCGACGCCGAGCGTCAGCGCCTGACCGTCGAAGCGGAAGGCCGCGCCAGCTCGATTCGCGCGCAGGGTGAAGCTGAGGCCGAGATCATCTTCAAGAAAGGTGACGCGGAAGCTCGTGCCATGAACGTCAAGGCCGAAGCCTACCAGGAGTACAACCAGGCTGCCGTCGTCGACAAGCTGATCACCGGCCTGCCCGATGTAGTGAAGGCGCTTGCCAGCCCGCTGGCCAACGTCGACAAGATCACCGTGGTTTCGACCGGCAACGGTCACTCGGCCGGCATGAACAAGATCACCGGCGACATTACGGAGATCGCGGCACAAGTGCCGGCATTGTTCGAGGCGCTCTCAGGCATGCAGATGTCGGACTTGCTCGGCAAGATCCGCACCATCGGCGATAAAGGGCCGAAGCCGGACAATCTGCCGCCGGCGGACGGTGGCAAGGCGAAAGGCGCTGGCGCGGGGAACTGAGCGATGGCGCCCCCGGGTGTTGAACAGACCCACTCATTCGAAAACCGCGAATGAGTGGGGCACCCAAAACTGAGAGCCGACAGCCGATCGCTGACGGCCCTCAAACGAAGGATGGTTATGCACTCCGAAGACGACAGCATGCGACTGGTGAATTTCGGATTAATGGGAACGCTATTGGGCGTTGTGGTTCGCTTCATCACCCACGCCAACATCGCGGTCCTGGTTGGCGCGGTGGGAGGCCTGCTCGTCGCCTTCCTCCTGGCTGCGGTTCGTGGCGAGCAGGTTTGACGGAACGAAGGTTTAGCTGAGAGCTGACGGCCGATGGCTGACAGCTGAAAAGGAGCTGGTTATGGCACTACTGGATCGAGTTGCAACCCTGGTGCGGGCGAATCTCAACGACCTGATCGACCGCGCGGAAAATCCCGAGAAGATGCTGAAGCAGGTGATTCTCGATATGGAAAATCAGTTCCTGCAGGTGAAGACGCAGGTGGCGATCGCCCTGGCCGATCTGCATCTTCTGGAGAAAAAGAAGAAAGACAACGCTGACAAGCACGAAGAGTGGATGCGCAAGGCGGAACTGGCTGTCGACAAGAAAGACGACCAACTGGCTCGCGCCGCGCTGGAACGCGCCATGAGCTATCAGCAACTGGCAGAAAGCTTCGATCAGCAGATCGGCGATCAACAGACGCAAGTCGAGTCGCTGAAGGCGGCACTGAAGAAGCTGGAGCTGAAGCTGTCAGAAGCAAAGGCGAAGGCGGACCTGCTGATCGCACAGCATCGCCGTACACGCGCGGTAAGCAAGGCAGCCGATGCGCAGTTGACTCCCGAGGTGGAACACCGCACCTTCGACCGCATGCGCACCAAAGTCGCGCGCGAAGAAGCGCTGGGCCGGGCAAAGCACGAAGTCCTGGGCGACGACATCGACGGCCGCCTGCATGCCCTGGAGCGCGAACAGAAGATCGACGCTTTGCTGGAGGAGATCAAGAGCAAGAAGAAGATGCTGAGCGCGTGATAGCGGAAGCGAGTTGGAGCTTCCCGCGCTCGGCGCTGCCTTAGCGTGAAACGAACTGGGGCGGCCTTCTTGTGGTTGGCTTTGGCGTTCTGCTCGCCGTCTACCTTCGGCAGGAATTCTCAGTCAATGCGTCAAAGCCACTTTAGGTCTAATCGATCGAAGGACGCTCTTGCTCAATCCTTCGCGCTACAATACCCGCCATGGCCGACTCGCTCTATCTCAGCATCTGGTTCCCCAGCTTCCGCGAAGGCGAGATGATGCCGCGCACTCTTTCAGTTCTCCGGCAGTTCCCTTTCTCGGCCGTGCGCGAAGGCGTCGCATACATCTCCGTCCACCCAGTGGCATGGACCGAACCGACGGTGCTCGAACGCCGCTTCGATCCCGGCATCTCACCGGAAGAAGCGGTAGAACTTGCCAGGGAATTCGCGCACGACGATTTCGCCTTCGTGTTCGAGGTGTTCTGGGACCTGTGGGTGCCCAACAACGACGAGAATGGCGACAGCTGGGTGCAACGGCCATCGGCGGTCAAGTTCCTCGTGCACGGTGTGCAGTTCGACGACGGTATTTACACCGACGACGGCCACATCGAAGTCGACTTCGGTCTCGACTCGTTGTTTATTCACGAAGGACGCCAGCTCACCACAGCCGTCGAGACACATCTCCGCGCGAACATCGCCAAACTAGTCGGCTTCTCCAGCGCAGTCGAGAAGCACTGCGCCGTCAGTGGCCGCGTCTTGTGGTCGGAATCGGAAGAGAACCTGGCTCAGAAGCTGATCGCAAGGTTGCAGCAGACGCAGTGAGAAAACAGTTGCCGGTTGTCAGTCGACAACATGACATCGGCTTACAGACAACTGACAACCGACAACCGGCAACAAAAGAGGCCGCATTGCGCGGCCTCTTTTCTTCTTTCGCTGTCTCGTGATTACATGCCCTGGCTGAGTCCCTTGTTCACAATCACCTTCACATCGACGCGCTGGTTCAGGGCGCGTCCCTGGGCATCGGTATTCGTAGCTGCCGGTTTATTCTCGCCATAACCGGCGGGCACCAGGAAGCGGCGCATGGGAATGTTTCCCTTGTTGCGCAGATACTGCACCACCGATGTGGCACGCTGGTCGCTCAGCCGTTGATTCTCCGACTGGGTTCCGGTGCTGGAGGCGTAACCCGCGACCTCGATCATGTAGTGCTCCGTGGACAAGGCGATCTGCGCCAATTTGTCGAGATCAGCCTTGGCGGCCGCGTCCAGGGCCGACTGACCGGTAGCGAAGTAGACTCCGGCTTCGGCCACGGTTTTATATTCGCCCAAGTCCGAGACGCGCTCGTTAACCATCTCCACCGCGTGCGCGTTCATCAGGCCCAGCGTTCCCGCGGCCACGGCGGCATCCCCGGCTGCGTTCGCGCTTGATTGCGCCTGGTTGGCCGAGGCTTGCGCGGCCTGCGCCTGCTGCACTCCCTGGTTGGCCGTGGTCTGCGCGCTGGCTGCGGCCTGCTTGTTCGCCTGGCTCTGCTGATATTGCGCCATAGCGATATTGAACATGTCAGGATTGAAGGTAATCTTGGACGCGGCGAGCTGCCCCTGCGCGTTGCCCACCCCTTCGGCACTGATGGTCAGGCCGGGCAGCATGGCAGCAGCATCCATGTCCTGGCGGCGCAGGCGAAATGCGCCCTTGACGCGTTTATATTGGGTATTGTCGCCTAGATCGACAATCGTTGTGTTGCCGTCCTTGTCCTGTACCGTCAGCATGTCGGCGTCGCGCGACATGATCTCGCCGGTGACCTTGGCCTTCTTGCCATTGGGAATCTGCTTAGGGGCTGTTTCTGCATACATCAAGCTGGCAATCAGCATGACGCAAGTTAGGGCGGAAAAAACTTTGACCTTCACGGGATAAATCTCCTCCATTCGCAGCGTCTGTTTCGTTTTCAAACTCGTGGGTTGAATCCGGCGGACGCCGGACTGGCGATTGGCTGTTTAGCCATAGCGACCGCCCTGAAAGGTTACAAACGAAAGCCTGACTAGTAATACTCCTAGAATTGCTGATAAACAACCCAAAAAAGTATAGGGTGGCCAGAACTTCGGAAGCTTAGCTCTTGCCGCAGACCTCGCGACAAATCGCGGGATCGCGGCCTGGGGACGACGTACAAGGGCCCGGCGTCTTAACCGGGCCCGTGGCCTTACTGACAACCGACAACTGACAACCGACAACTACTTCGTACGTCCCGCCTCGACCTTCAGCTCCGCGCTGGCGCCGGCCTGTGCCGCAGCTAATCGTGCCGTCAACACGCGGAATGGCGAGCACGATACGTAGTTGAATCCCAACATCGCGCAGAACTCGACGGACGACGGCTCGCCGCCATGCTCTCCGCAGATGCCGATCTTGATGGTGGGACGAGAAGCTCTTCCCTTCTCCACCGCCGTCTTCAGTAGTTGTCCGACGCCTTCGCGGTCGAGCACCGCGAACGGGTCCTGCTTCAGAATTCCCTCGCCCAGGTAAGCAGTAATGATCTTGCCTACGTCGTCGCGCGAAAAGCCGAAGGTGGTCTGGGTGAGATCGTTGGTGCCGAAGCTGAAGAACTCGGCTTCCTTCGCGATCTCGTCGGCTACCAGCGCAGCGCGCGGCAGCTCGATCATCGTCCCGACCAGGTATTCGATCTTGTCTTCCTTCTCGCCGAAGACCTCGTCGGCGACGCGGCGTACGACCGCAGCCTGATTGGCCATCTCCTTCAGCCCGCTCGTCAAGGGGATCATGATCTCGGGCTTCACCTTCACGCCTTCTTTCGCGACCTTCACCGCCGCTTCAAAGATGGCGCGCGCCTGCATCTCCGTGATCTCGGGATAGGTGATACCCAGACGACAGCCGCGCAGCCCGAGCATGGGATTCTGTTCGTGCAACTGCTCCACGCGATTCAGCAGCGTGCGCAGTTCTCTCAGCTTCGGCGACTTCGGCTTCGTAATCTCCAGCTTAGTGATCTCGACCAGCAACTCTTCGCGCTTGGGCAGAAACTCGTGCAGCGGCGGGTCGAGGGTGCGGATCGTCACCGGGAATCCGTCCATCGCGCGAAAGATGCCGATGAAATCGTTGCGCTGCATCGGCAGCAGCTTGCGCAGGGCGGCGCGGCGGTTCTTCTCGTCGGTGGCGAGAATCATCGCGCGCATGTGCGGCAGGCGATCTTCGGCGAAGAACATGTGCTCGGTGCGGCAGAGGCCGATGCCTTCGGCGCCGAAGGCCCGTGCCTGAAGGGCGTCTCGCGGGATGTCAGCATTGGCGCGCACGCCCATGCGGCGGAAGGGTTCGGCCCAGCTCATGATCTTCTGTAGCTCGGGATCGTCCGGCCGAGCAGGCACGGTGTTGAGCTTGCCATTGATCACGCGGCCGGTCGTGCCGTCCAGCGAGATCCAGTCGCCTTCCTTCAGCGTCTTGCCGTGCACGCGGATGACGCGCGCTTTCTCATCGACATCGACATCGCCGGCACCGGCAACGCAGCACTTCCCCATGCCGCGCGTCACGACGGCAGCGTGACTCGTCATGCCGCCACGCGAAGTCAGAATTCCAGCAGCGACCTCCATGCCCGCGATATCTTCAGGCGTGGTCTCGCCGCGCACCAGAATCAGCTTGGCCTTCGGATCTTTCTGGAATTTTTCGACCGCTTCTTCAGCGGTGAAGACAACCTGTCCGACAGCCGCACCCGGCGACGCCGGCAGTCCGGTAGCGAGCACTTCAATGTCCTTGCCCTTCTCGTCGAGGCTAGGCACAAGGAAGTCGTACAGCTGGTTCGGCTCGACGCGGAAGATCGCTTCCTGCTTGGTGATCAGCCCCTCATCCACCATCTGGATAGCAACGCGGACCGCGGCGCGCCCGGTGCGCTTGCCGTTGCGCGTCTGCAGCATGTAGAGGCGGCCGTCCTGGATGGTGAACTCGAAGTCCTGCATGTCGCGGTAGTGCTTCTCCAGGCGCGTGGTGATCTCGCGCAGCTGGTTGTAAACGTCGGGCATGACCTCTTCGAGCTTCGAGATGTGCATCGGCGTGCGAATGCCGGCGACCACGTCTTCGCCCTGCGCGTTCATCAAGAACTCGCCGTAGAACTCTTTGTTGCCGGTCGCGGGATTGCGCGTGAAGCCGACGCCGGTGCCGCTGGTCTCGCCGAGGTTGCCGAAGACCATTGCCTGTACGTTCACGGCGGTGCCCAGCATGTCGTCGATGTTGTTGATGCGGCGATAGTGCTTGGCGCGGTCGTTCTGCCAGGAGCGGAAGACGGCGTCGCGCGCCATCACCAGCTGCTCGTGCGGATCCTGCGGAAAATCGCGCTTGGTGTGCTGCTTCACGACCTTCTTATATTCGGCGATCACTTCCTGCAGCGCCTTGGCGTCCAGCTCGGTGTCGAGCTTCGCTTTTTTCTGCTTCTTCTTGCCGTCGAAAACCTCCTCGAAGGCAGACTTCGGAATGTCGAGCACGACGCTGCCGAACATCTGGATCAGGCGGCGATAGGAGTCGTACGCGAAGCGCGGATTGTTGCTGCGCCTGGCCAGCCCCTCGACCGACTTGTCATTCAGGCCGAGGTTGAGGATGGTATCCATCATGCCCGGCATGGAGAACTTCGCGCCCGAACGCACACTGACCAGCAGCGGATTGTCGGCGCCGCCGAGCTTTTGCGCCTGCAGCTGTTCGAGGCGTTTCAGCGCCTCGTCCATTTCGCGATTGACCGCAGTCGACACGTCGCCGTTGCGCATGAACTCGCGGCAGGCCTCGGTCTGGATGGTAAAGCCGGGAGGCACGGGAAGGCCGGCATTGGTCATCTCAGCCAGTCCGGCGCCCTTGCCGCCGAGCTCGTCCTTCATCTTGCCGTGACCCTCGGCGCGCCCATCGCCGAAGAAGTAGACGTACTTCACGGCCGCGGACTTGGCGGTCGCGTTATTCACTTCAGTCGTTGCGGTGCTCATAAGTAATCCTTTATGTGTTGCCGATCATGATTGCGGTACAAAACATAAACCTTCAACTCAGCGACAAAAGCTCGAATTAGAACATTGTCATCACGAGGAGGGCGTTAGCCCGACGAGGGATCTGCTGTTCGTGTGCAACGGAAGGCTGCCGTTCAGCAGTCTGCCTGCTCGGACGAAAAGCAGATCCCTCGCGAGCTAAAGCTCGTTCGTGATGACAATCTTCTAATTCGGGCAGCCTTGGCATGGAACTACTTTCCTTCCGTTACGATTTCGCTGAAGTCGGCGATGCTCGAGACGCTCTCAAGCAGTTCAAACAACAGCATGATGCGCCGATTGCGAATCTCTTCGTCGTCAACCATCACCATTACTTTGTCGAAGAAGGTATCAATCGGCCGTCTCAAGGCCGCAACTGCCATCAGCGCCTCCCCGTATTTGTGTTCGCCAGCTAAGGCGGCAATCTTGTCCCGAGTCGGCCGAATCAGCATTGATAGATCCCGCTCTGGTCCTGGTTCGCACGTCGAGAAATCAACCACCGGACCCATGATGCCTTTGCTTCGCTTCATCCAATCGTGCACGACAGGAACTACGATATTCTTCATACGCTTGAATGCGATCGAGACCGACGTGAAATCCTCCGACCCTCTGACCTCGCTCACCGCCTCCGCCCGGGCAATCGCGTCGACCACATCATCGCTGCCGGCCGCCAGGACTGCATTCACCACGTCATAGGCGAAGCCGCGTACGTCGCGCAGGTAGAACTCAAGCCGCTCGCGCATGAAGCTGGCGAGTGCTTCCTCGAAATTTACTTTGCGGTCGAAGCGCTGCTCCGCCTCCGAGCCTGCGTACTCCGCACGCGCATCGGCGAACAGCTTCGAGATAGGCAACGGCAGCTTGTGCTCGGCGATGATCTTCACAATTCCATTCGCCGCGCGGCGCAGCGCAAATGGGTCCTTCGATCCCGTCGGCTGTAACCCAAGGGCGAACATTCCCGCGATGCTGTCGGCCTTGTCGGCAACGGCGAGCACGCCGCCTTCGACGCTGCGGGGCACGCTGTCGTCCATCGACTCGGGCTTGTAGTGGTCGTAGATCGCATCACCGATGGCTTCAACCGTACTGCGAGGCAGAATCGGATCCAACTCCTGCGCTCGCGCATACAATCCGCCGATGATGCCCTGCAGTTCGGTGAACTCCTTCACCAGTTCGGTCGTCAGATCGGCCTTGCACAAGTGCGCCGACTTGAAGACGATGCCTGGCCGAATGGCGCCGCCCGCGCTGCGAATCGTCTCGCAAATCAGGCTCCCCAGCTTCTGCACCCGGCGAGTCTTGTCGTAGTAGCTGCCAAGATCCTTCTGAAACGTAACCGACTTCAGCATCGGCACGCGATCACGCAGCGGGACCTTCTGATCGGTCTCCCAGAAAAAGCGCGCGTCATTGAAGCGCGCGCGCAGCACGCGTTCGTTGCCGTGCCGGATGAGCCCGTCGGGATCGCCGTCAGTGTTGAGCACCGCGAGGAAGTGCGGCAGCAGCTTGCCCTCCGCATCTTCGAGCGCAAAATATTTCTGGTGGTCCCGCATCACGGTTACGAGTACTTCATCGGCAAGCGCGAGAAATTCTGGATCGAAGCTGCCCAGGACCACCGAGGGAAATTCCGTCAGGTTGACCACGGTATCGAGCAGCGGCTTGTCCTCGCGCCAGCGTGCGCCGGGGATCGTGCGCGTTGCGGCATCGAGCGCTTTGCGAATGCGCTGCTCGCGCTCCGAGGCACGAACCACAACCGATCCGCGCGCAAGGGTCGCCGCATAATCGTTGGGTTGGTTGATGGTGAGCGCTCCCGCCGACAAGATGCGATGCCCTTCGCTGGTATCGCCGGCGCGAATGCCGGCAAATTCCAGCGGCACCACTTCGCCGTCGAGCATCGTCACCAGCCAGCGCACCGGCCGCACGAAGCGCTCCGCCGACTTGCCGCGCCAATACATGCTCTTCGCCCAGTAGATTCCGGCGATTTCTTTCGGCAGCGACTCGGCAAAGATCTCGGCTGCCGCGCGGCCCTTCTTCAGAACCGTCGCTGCAAGGTATTCCCCCTTCGGCGTGGTGATCTTTTCGAGTGAATCGAGCCGAACATTCACCTTGCGCGCGAAGGCCTCGGCCGCCGGCGTTGGCGCTCCATCTTTGTATGCCACCTTCAGCGACGGGCCAGTCACCTGCTCGCGAACATCGGGTTGCGCGGCCGCGACTCCGGAGGCGAGCACCGCCAGCCGTCGCGGCGTGGAGTAGGACTGTACATCGGGCGTCTCAGCCAGCCGCTCGCGTTGCAGCAACTCGCCGACGCGGCGCGCCAGTTCTTCCCGCGCGCTGTCGATCATTCGCGCCGGGATTTCTTCGGTACCGATCTCGAGAAGGAAGTCCATGGGAGAAGAAGCAATTAGCAATTAGCAATTAGCAATTAGTCAAAAGACGACAAACATTCATTTCATCAAATTACCGAACAGCCTGAAGTGACTCGAATCACCGCAGGATGTTAACCATCGTTCCGTAACCAGGCATGCGGCGAAACACCTTTTTCCATCGGGCGAAATCTTCTAACGGAATTCCCGGCTATGTGAACTCATGCCGTCCCTTTGGGACTGGAGTTTCTTTTTGCTCGTTACCCAGGACTTCGTCCTGGGCTAAGCTGACTCCGCGCCTATGGCGCTCGTTTCTCGGCATGCGCGGTCAAGTACCAAATTCGCAAGTCGATTTATCGCAAGTCAATCCGGCTCAGGTTCACCTTGACACTGAGGGCAGAACGACACGGTCCCCGCGGCAGCAGACATCGATTGCCACTTCGAGCGGCGGGACCTCACGCTACCCTGGCGGGCTCGCGCTGCTCGGCCGGCTCGTACTCGACGATGTAGCCTGCGACAGCGCTTGCCGCCACTGTCAGCGGACTCGCCAGATACATCTGCCCCGGGCCGCTGCGTCCTGGGAAGTTACGGTTCTGCGCGCTGATCACCACCTGGTCCGGCCGCGTCGAAACTCCCGGCCCGGCATTAATGCACGCGCCGCAACTCGGCTCGATCACGTGCGCGCCGGCTTTCTGGAAAATGTCGAGATAGCCCTTGCGCACGCAGTACTCGCGCGTCTCCTGCGAACCGAACTGAAGATAGAACTGGCAGCTGTCCGAGACGCGCTTGCCCTGCCGCAGCGCGTCGCTCAGCACCAGCGCGTACATGTCCATGTCTTCGTTCTTGCCCGCCGTGCAGGTGCCGCCGTAGGCGATCTCGACCGGCACGGGCGTGTTGAGCTCGCGAATGAACTTGCCGTTGCCGGGATCGCCGGGCGTGGCGATCATCGGGAAGATCTCCGCCGCATCCAGCTCGATGACGTGCGAATAGTGCGCATCAGGATCGCTGTAGAGCCCTTCGACCAGCGTTTGAGCTTCACCCTCGCTCATGCCGCGGCGCTCCATCAGGAATTCCACTACCTTCTGATCAGGCGCAACGATGCCGGTAAAGCCGCCGATCTCAGCGGCCATGTTCGTCATGGTGGCGCGCTCGTCGACACCGAGCGCCTCGATGGCCTCGCCGGAGTACTCCATCACTTTCGCCAGCGCCTTGCCGGAGCGGATGTACTCCATCGAGAGCAGCTTCAAAATGAAGTCCTTGGCAGTAACGTTCTCGCGCTTTTTGCCGCGAACGACGACCTTAACCGATTCTGGAATCTTCACTCGTACGTCTCTGGTAAACCAGGAGTTAAATACGTCCGTTGTGCCGATGCCAAAGGCCACGCAGCCCATCGCGCCAACGTGCGGCGTGTGCGAATCACTGCCCACGTTGAGCTGTCCGGGTAGCGCATAACTTTCCGTCACGATGGAATGACAGATTCCCTCGGAACCTTTGCGATCGCGAAGCTCGCCGTGCAGCTTGATGCCCTGGGCCGTCGCGAACGATTCCTGTTTGAGCTTCAGTTGGCCGGCAAGATCGAGCAGCCCCATCTTGCGCTTCTCTTCTGAGAGCACCTCGTCGAGAAAGGTGAGGTGGTCGCGGAAGAACATGATCGTGCCCGGGTCGGTGACCTTCGCGTCCTTGCCGAGGAAGTGCTCGAAGAAGATTGCAGCCATCGGAGTGACGTACTCGTGGCTGAAGCGCAGATCGGTGCGCGCGAATCCGGTGTCGCCGGGCTTCACGGCTTCGACCCCGACTTCGTTCTTTGCCCCGTGCAGCAAGTGGCGCGCGAAGATCTTCTCCGCAATGGTCATCGGGCGCGTCTTCGTCTCAATCGGCGGCAGGAAAACTTTGCCCTGCATGCGCGCGACGTTGAACGGGAAGAGGCCGCCGTACTCGATCACCTGGCGCGTGATCTCGTCTTCGCCTTCGGTGAACTTCATCAGCGGAATTTCTTCGCCCGCGCGGATCTTGTCGATCAGGCTGAAGTCGGTCGAGGTAAGCACGCCGAGGTTCTGGCAGTTCTGCTTATAAATGCGCTCGATGTTTTCGGCGATCACCAGCTTAATGCCGGCCGACATCTCCGCGTACGGCGACTGTTCGCGGCTGGAACCTTTGCCGCGACGCTTTCCGCTCACGGCCGCGACAAAGCCGCCCTTCTTCACGTCGCCGCGCTTGATCGGCGTCTCGCTGCCGCACTTCAGGCCGGTGTAGGGGAATTCGCCCAGCGTCTCGTCAAAGAAGAAGCAGATGTGCGCCGGCGTGATCTCGTCGGTGGAGATGTCGTCGCGCAGCTTGGGATTGCGCTCGGGATGCGCCGTGTCCCAGGGCAGGTCTTCACCGGCCAGCTGCCGCTTGATGAGCTCGGGATCTTCGGTGAGGAAGAGGATTCGCCCCTGCAAACGGACCATGTCGGGGCGTTTCTCAACGGTACGATTCAACAGCGAATTGTTCACTAGCTGATTTTACCGCAGTCAGCGAGGCGCGCGTGGCGCGGTCAAATCTTCCCGACAGCGTGGTTTTGGCGCCTGTGAGCCGATGGAACCACGGCCTAACGCTCATTCGGAAGACTTATTTTCGAACGCCTGCTGCCTTCGCTGCTCGCGCTGAGCCATTTGAAAACACTTCTCGGCGTTGTCGTAGTCTCCCATCGCGCGATAGTCCCTGGACATGTGCGAAAGCGTGTCGGCCCGCAAGTCTGCCAGCAAGCCGCGGTCGCCTTGCGTGACGGCAATAACCATACGGAACTGCTCGAGGGCGCCCGCGATGTCGCCCTGCTGCTCATCGTAGATGGCAATGTGGTAGTGCGGGTACGCAAGTTGAGGCGCCATTGCACTGGCCGCGCGGTAATGGATGATCGCCTCCTGTTGACGCCCTTCCCTCTGCAGGAGTTCGCCGACGACAGTTTCGGCGCCCGGGTTGTGGGTCGTCACCTGTACCGTATGTGACCAGAGCGCCAGATCGTCTGACCAGTAGCCGAGCTGATGGCGGGTCACCAGCGCTAGGACCAGCAGTATCGCGGCACTGGCGCCCGCGGTCCACGGCACAGGGATGTGCCGCTGGTCAGCCCAATCAGCCACGCCCCAGCAGATCGCGATGAACAGTCCAACGAAGGAAAGATAGCCATAGCGATCGGCCAGCGCCTGTCCGCCAACCTGCACAATACCGATCATCGGTACGAGTGTTCCGAGAAACCAGAACCATCCCACAACCAGATAGCTTCGCGAGCGGTTCGCAATCACCACAACCGTGATCGCTACGAGAAGCAGGAGCAGTCCCAGGACCTCACGAGGTGGGAAGGCCGCCGGATGAGGATAGAAGAACGCGAGATCTGTCGGCCACACGGCTTTCCCAATGTATCGACCGTAGGCAACGATGGCGTTCTCCACGCGATTCAGCAGCGAATACGACTGTAGGGCGCCTCCCATCGCTCCACCGGCGCGCTGTGCTTTCGTGGTGATGAACGCGCATAGGGCCGAGAGCGCAAACAGCGGCAGCTTCTCCCAAACCAGCCAGGAGATACTCTTTCCCGGAACAGTCGTTTCCGCATTGGGAGAGGATTCATTCCGCGTGTGCAACATGCGTCCGAGCGGCCAGTAGTCCCACAGCAAAAGCAGGAAAGGCAGCGTAACGACCTGCGGCTTTGACATGAGCGCCAACGCGAACAGGAATGCAACCAGCAGATAGGCGCTCGCACGCGGCCTGCGGGCGTACCACTGGTAAGCCAGCATGGTCAGCAGCAGAAACAACATGCTCAGCAGGTTCTTGCGCTCGGCGACCCAGGCCACCGACTCGACGTTGATGGGGTGCAAGGCAAACAGCGCAGCCACCATGAAGCTGCGGCCCGCCTTCGCTGTGGCGCGGTAAAGAACCCAGAAGAGCAGCAGGGCATTTAAGACATGCAACAGCAGGTTGGAATCGTGATGTCCGGCCGGGTCGAGCGAAAACAGCTGGTAGTCAACGGCATGGGACACCCAGGTTACGGGATGCCAGTTGGCGGCGTGAAATGTCGTCAAAGACCACCGCACCGTCGTCCAGTTCAGATTTTGAATACGAAGATTGTCGGTTACGTACTCGCCATCGTTGGTAGAGATGAAAGGAAATCGATGCACGGGGTAATCGACCGCTACGGTTGCGATGACGAGCAGGAGCACAAGACCAGCGACGAAGCTCCGCTGCGGGCTCGGGCCAGAGAGGCCGGAACCAACACGGGACTGAACGTCAGGTTCAGCAGAGCCCGAAAGGGTCATCTCTCCCCTCTCGATCAGGCCGGGAGTCGGGTGCTCATCCCAATTGGGCCCATAACACGCTGAAGATGACCGAGGGAAAGCACCCCGTTTGACGTGGCATTATGCCACGGGTTGGGCAGAAGCGAACGTTTCGTTGAGTGAATATCGCGTGCCAGTGCAGCCGTCGCGCAGCTCTCCAGAGCGGCGCCGCGAAACGGAAACCAGGGCCTGCGATTGGGGGCGCTAACGCCGGCGAACTGGAGTTCGCCAGCACAGCCGGTCTGGAGACCGGCGCTACTCGCGGCTCTTCACATACGCGGCGATTGACGGCAGCTCTTCCAGTCCGCGGCCGGCGAAGATCTCTTCGAATTGCGTCAGCAGTTCCTGATGGATGAGGCCGTTGCTGGCCGCCACCTCGCGGCTGTCGAGACGAAACGGTGAGCCGTCGAAGCGCGTCACTGTCCCGCCGGCCTCCTGAACCAGCAGCACGCCAGCCGCGGTGTCCCAGGGATTCAGATTGAACTCCCAGAATCCGTCGTAGCGTCCGCAGGCGACGTTGGCGAGATCGAGCGCAGCCGAGCCGGCGCGCCGCACTCCGTGAGAGCGCAAGGTGATCTGGTGATAGAAGAAAATGTTGGGATTCTTGTGACGCTTGTGGCTGGGGAAGCCCGTCCCGAGAATGGATTCGGCAAGAGCCTTCGTTTTGGAAACCTGAATCGGCTCGCCGTTCAGCCGCGCGCCTCCACCTCGTTCCGCCGCAAACATTTCGTCTCGAGTCGGATCGTAGAGGACACCCGCCTCAAGCTGCCCGTCTCTTCTCGCCAGCGCAATGGAGATGCAGAACACGGGATAGCCGTGTGCAAAGTTGGTCGTGCCGTCGAGGGGATCGACGTACCAGCGATAGTCGGCGCCGGTCTCGCTGCGTGTGCCCTCCTCGGCGACGATGCCGTGTTCGGGCCAGCGGGCACGGAGACGCTCGACGATCAGTTTTTCCGACGCTCGGTCAGCTTCCGTGACCAGATCGACTTCGCCCTTGTATTCGATTTTCACGCGCCGGGCGAAGTAGTCCATCAGCATGGTGCCCGCCTCGCGCGCAATGACTTCCAGATCTGGGAGGTAACCGCTCATTTGCTCGGCGGCGCGGAACCGTCGCCGGAAGGCGCAGCCGAGCCGTCAGAGCGCACCTTACGAATCGACTCCTCGGCGATATAGGCGATCTCGTGCTTGAAGATGAAGAGATTGGGTGCGCCCTCTCGTGTCAATCGCACCATGCGGCGATCGTAGTATTCAATCCAGCCCCGCACCACGCTGCCGTCCATGAGCTTGATGCGCACGGGCCGCTGTTTTTCGCCCAGCATCTTCAGGTAAGCCGCTTCCTGATGAGTGTCGTCAGGAGGTGGAGTTCTGCCCTTATGATGACTTAAGTCACTGCTGCCTCGGAAAGCCATTTCTCGATTCTACATGGGGCGTGTGACGCGAAGGCACGAAGAATTGTGCAACTGCGAAAGGACGCGTGAGGCCCAATGGGACTTTCGCGCTACAACGCAAGCGCACGCTACATTTCTTAACAATGATTTATCATGTCGCGATGGCGCCACAGGCCCTGCTTCGGCATCATTGAGAGGGCTGAAAAGCATCTATTCCACAAAGGCCGATTGCGTAAGCCCGTTTCGATGTGGTGATCCTCGTCCTGCGAAGCAAGCCTGTTTTTAGGCATGCGCCACTTTTCCGTGGCCGGTGTGTTACGACCGTAGGCGTTGAACGCATCGACTGTACCTGCTCATGTTCCATCACGCTCTTTTGCTGATCTCAGAATCTGTCACGTTGCTGGCCGGCTTAAGCCTCAGCCTCGGCGCACTCACCTATTTCACGCTGCACAATTGGCACAAAGTAGGAGCTCTTTCGCGCAATCGATCGCAGTTGCTTTCCGTCGGCGTACTACTGGCGCTGATCCTGGTGGTCTTTCAATTCTCCAGCTCCCGGCAAGGGGGGCCTGGGGTGGGATCGGGCGACGGCTTCTTTGCCGCCGCCAGTCCTGTTCCTCGTCCGCAGTTCCTGAGCGCAGCAGCCCTGAACGCGGCCGGCTATGCGGTGGTCGCAACCTACCACAATGACAATGCGCGTACCGGTCAGAACGTGATGGAAACCGTCCTGACCCTGGACAACGTAAACGCGGCGAAGTTCGGCAGGCTGTACTCGTTTCCCGTAGACGGTTACGTCTACGCGCAGCCGCTGTACCTGCCGCAAGTGGCAATCCCGGGGAACGGGATTCACAACCTGGTGATTGTCGTCACGCAGCACGACAGCGTCTATGCCTTCGACGCGGACTCGCCGACGCCCGATCCTTTGTGGCGCGTCAACTTTCTCAATCCGGATGCGGGTATCACGACGTTGTTAGCGAGCGACGTAAATGCCAGCGACATTCTTCCCGAGATTGGCATCACCAGCACTCCGGTGATAGACATCAGCACCAACACTCTTTACGTCGTTGCGGCAACCAAGGAAGATGGCGCTTTTTACCATCGCCTGCACGCGCTCGATATGACCTCAGGCGCAGAGAAATTTGGCGGGCCACGCGTTATTCAGGCGTCCTATCCCGGCATGGCACAGGACGGCGCCGACGGCGTACTGAACTTCGCTTCGCGCTTTCAGCTTCAGAGAGCCGCCCTGCTGCTCTCGAAGGGCACGATCTATGTCGCCTTCGCTTCCAATGCCGACTCCGGCCTCTATCACGGCTGGGTGATCGCGTATGACGCGACCAGCATGCGACAGGTGGGCGCGTGGGTATCGACGCCCAACGGATATCAGGGCGGCATCTGGATGAGCGGCTGCGGGATTACTGCCGACGATGACGGTGACCTGTATCTCTCGATTGCGAATGGGCCCTTCGATGTTTACGGCGAGCAGCCAGGCGTGAACTTCAGCGATAGTGTGGTTAAGCTGAGACACGGTGAGGGCGGGATAGGCCTGGTAGACTTCTTTACCCCGTTCAGCCAGGCGAAGATGGCGCGCGACGACCTCGATCTGGGATCGGCTGGCGTGGTTCTACTGCCTGATCAACCCGGCTTGTTCCGCCACGTGGTTGTCACCAGCGGGAAGAATGGCCACATCTATTTGCTGAACCGTGACAACTTCGGCGGCTACACCGCCGGATTCAATGGCAATCCTCAAGTGATTCAAGAGATCTCGGGCCAGCTGAGGCAACAGATGGGGACGCCGGCCTACTGGAATGGGCGACTCTATTTCGGCGCGGGAATCAGCCCACAAAAGGAAGGTATCAAGGCGTTTGCGCTGCGCAATGGAACTTTGTCCCCAACTCCCGTCTCGCAGAGCGCGGCGATTTACCACCTGACGCGCAGCACGGTAAGCGTTTCGGCCAACGGCAACAGCAACGGCATCGTCTGGGCGGTTGACAATGACGCCTACTATGCCAGGCATCAGGGTCCCGCGGTTCTCCACGCTTACGATGCCAGGAACCTGGCGCGCGAGCTATACAACTCCAATCAGCGTCCGGCGCGGGACAATCCCGGGCAGGCGTCAAAGTTCACGGTGCCAACCGTAGCCAACGGGAAGGTCTTCGTCGGGACTGCGAATCAGGTCAGCGTTTACGGGTTGCTGCAAGGCGCGGGGAACTAGCCCACCAAGACATCCTCACGAAGCAAAGCAACAGGCCCCATTTCCCACAAATCCGTGGCAGGCCGCACCCACGACATCTCGCCGAGTGGCATGATGGATTGAGGAGTTGTTGATGCCATTCCGCCGCTTCACATTCATCTACGCGCTGCTGGTCGCGCTGCTTTCTATCAACCCGAAGCAACTGCCGGCGCAGAGCACCGCAACTTCGCCTTCGCAACATCGGGCCACCAGTACTCCTTACACCGGCGACCTCTCTATTTTCGACAAGCCCGGCCGCGATGAACGCCTTCATATCAACAAGGTCATGGACATTCTCGCCATCTCGCCAGGCAAGGACGTTGCCGATATCGGGGCTGGTTCAGGATGGTTTACGGTGCGCGCCGCCAAACGGGTTACCGACTCCGGTACGGTGTACGCAGTTGATATCAATCCCAACGCCATCGAGTACATCGACAGTCGTGTGCAAAAGGAACATCTGCAGAACGTGAAGACGATCCGGGGCAAGCCGGACAATCCCGAATTGCCGGCCGACAGCGTGGATTCGGTACTCCTGCTGAAGACCTACCACGAAGTTGCCGAGCCGGTCGCGCTGCTTCGCAATCTGCGAAGCTCGCTCAAGCCCGGCGCGCGCGTCGGCATCATCGATCGTGAGGGCAACGGAGAGAACCACGGCGTCCTCAAGCAAATCGTCCTGCGTGAGGCTGGCGAAGCGGGCTACCGGCTGCTGGAAGAGCACGATGACCTGGTCCAGGGCGATGACATGGATTACTTTCTGGTGCTCGGTGTGAAGTAGGCGCACACACCAAGTTTCTTTGTTTTTCCCTCCGGCAGCCGTAGAATGTTCGCCCATGAGCATCGCGCCGGCAACCGCGCCTTTCCCCGATCCGATCATGGCTCGCCTGGACGAGGAGTTGAACTGGTACGACGCCAAGAGCCAGCTGAACCAGCGGTACTTCAAACGGATCAAGATCGCGGAGATCATCGCCGCCGCTCTTATCCCATTTCTCTCCGCCATCAACTTCAAGCACGTGACCATATGGACGGCCGGCCTGGGCGTGCTGATTACCGTCCTGGAGGGATGCCTGCATCTCTACCAGTTCCAGCAGAACTGGACGAGTTACCGCTCGACTTCCGAGCAGTTGAAGCACGAAAAGTACTTGTACCTGGGTGGGGCCCCACCATACGGCAGCGCGGCCAACCCGCGTGCGTTACTGGCAGAACGTGTGGAATCGCTGGTCTCGCAGGAGCACGCAAAGTGGGCTTCGCTTCAGCAGCAGGAAGAGAAGAGCAAAACCGGATCGTAATTTCGCGCTGCCCTGGCGATTACGGCAGGACATCGACACGCAATAAATTCAGCTGAGCGCGAAAGCTTGCCTTGGCGGAAACGCGGAGTGATTTGAGCGCCACCGCGAGATAGAGTGGGGCATTCGCGTCACCCGTCGGAAGCGCAGGCATGGCTACGTCGCCGGCGCTATGCGTCGTCACTCCGAAGGAGCGAGTTGCGAGCACTTGCGTGGGCGCTGTCGCATCGTCATTCCGCAGGATCCTGGTCTCAGTCCTGAGCTCGCCCGTACAGTCGGGCCGGTCGCAAATTAAGAAGCGCAATTGAAATGCGGCGCCGTTCAAGTCGGGATCGGGAGTAATCGTTCCTGCAGCTTGAATATTGAACATGGTGAAGCTGCGCTGTTCACCCAGGGATACGGATCCAAGAACGATCTGCTGCCCGGCGGCACCCGGCAGGAGCACAGGATTAGCGGAGGTGCTGATCAGCGAGCGGGCCTGCGCCACAGACGAGGCACAAGCTGCGAGAACAATAATGGTGACGGCGACGACTTTCGAATAGCGCATCGGTAAATATCTTACGTCGCCGGGCGCGAATGTGTACTGCGTACTTTCGATTTTGAGTTGAGATTCTCGCAGTGGGACAGCAGGCCTGGCCATCATGCCGATTCGGCGGCGGCCAGCTTACGCGACCGGTTCTCTTCTTCCTCATAGAAAAAAAAGACCATATCGAGCGAGATGGTTTCCGCGCCGGTCTGCCGAAGCAATGTGGTCACCTGACCGCGATGGTAGGTCCCATGGTTCACCACGTGCTGCATGAGCGGCAGCAGCGGCATCGAATATGCCTTACCGGACATGTCGCTGTACTTCGCGCGGCCAAGAAGCGCGTCTTCATTCAGGCTGCGCAGAAATCCCCGACGCTCGTCTTCGATGGAATCGGCAAAGCTGCGGAGGCCGGCTAAAGTCGATAAGGGCCCGGGGTCGACTCCGCCGTTGCGCAGGGCGCTATGCATCATTGCTGCTGTGCCCTGGTCCAGGACAGTGGCCCGCGGCGACGCCCCCTTCCATCGCTTAAGCCAGATCCACTCTGCCGCGAGAATGTGCAACACGGACTCGTGGATCGATGGAAAGCTGCTCTGCATCGTGGCGGCAAGCTGCTGGCCGGTCAACTTTTCCAGCACGGAAAACATGCGCTGGTTCGCCCAGCGGTTGTAAGCAAAAAGTGTTTCGACGTCGCTCAGGTTCATCGCGAGATCCCTCTACTCGGCATGGTGATGGACGGGCTCTGCGCCGATGACAGCCACGCTAACACCTTCGCTGAAGTTCGCCAGATAAACGCTGCGCCGGCCATGCGTGCTCCACTGCGTGCCCAGTCCGTCACCCTGAAATTCATCGCTCAGGGCCACTGCCGACGTAGCGTTCTCTACCTTGGTTAAGGGAGGGTAGAAGTTTGTCTCGTTGCCGCAGATGTGATCGTGATGGTTCAACGGACGCGTGACGATGGTCGCCAAATGTCCGGCGCGCAGTACCGCGTGACCCTGGTGCGGGTCCGCAGGCATGTCGAGGATGACGGGGACGTACTCTACTCGCGCAACGTTCTCCAGCAACTTGCCGCCTTCGTGCCGCGCCAGCGCGATCAGCGCCTGACGCTGCGCGGCATTCGCGGCATCATCCACCATCAGCACGGCCTCGGCGGGATAGGGATCGCCATAGGGATCTCCAAGCGTTGCATGCGCGCGCACGGCCGCCGCAACCGTGAGACCGTCCAGCTTAACGCCGTTCCACGAGCCCTCCTGGACATGCCACGCGAGCAGGGCCTGATTGCCGGTGAGCCCGACCTCGCCATTCGCGAAGCATTGTGCAACGTAAATGTCCGTCGAACGCGACTCGATGTAGTCGCCTCGAATTTGCTGCGCCTGAAGAGAAAAAATTCCCAGGAGAAGGAACACAGCGGTAGAACAAATCAGCTTTCGCATGAGTGCGGGACTCCTCAACCCTTATGGTTATTCTAGATGAGGGGAGGGATGCGAAGGCTTCCACGATCTTGGGCGATTACGCCATTATTGCCGTAAGCGTGTTGGCAGGTTGCTCTGAGGCGCTCGTTTACTGAACAATGGTTTCGTCTTGCGAAAGACCGGAAATCGTCTCCACCCGCTACAATATTGCTCATGCCTGACACGCTGATTGATTACCGTCGCGAATTCCCTATCCTTGAACGCACTACATATCTGATCAGCAATTCCCTCGGGGCCATGCCGCGGGGCGTGGAAGACTCGTTGCGCCACTACACCGAGATGTGGAACACGCGCGGTGTGCGCGCCTGGGAGGAAGAGTGGTGGATGCTGGCCGCCGAAGTGGGCGACGAAATCGGCGCGATCTTCAACGCGCCGCCCGGATCGGTAGCGTGCCTGCAGAACGTCACCACCTGTCAGGCCACGGTGGCGTCGTGCTTCGATTTCAGCGGGCGGCGCAACAAAGTCGTCTACACGGACCTGAATTTTCCCTCGGTCATGTACTTCTGGGAGGCGCAACGCAAGCGCGGCGCGCGCGTCGTGATGGTGCCCAATGACGACACGGTTCACGTCAACACCGAGCGCCTGCTCGATGCCATCGACGAAGAGACGCTACTGGTACCGATTTCGCACGTGATCTTCCGCAGCGCGTTTATCCAGGACGTGGAGGCGATCGTCGAGAAAGCGCATCGCGTCGGCGGGTATGTGGTGCTCGATTCGTTTCAGGCTACCGGAACGATTCCTTTCGACGTGCAGAAGCTGAATGTCGATTTCTGCACCGGCGGGGTGTTGAAGTGGCTGTGCGGCGGACCGGGTACCGCGTACCTTTACGTGCGCCCGGATCTGGCCAACAAGCTGGAGCCGACATTTACGGGCTGGTTCGGTCACGAGAACCCGTTCGAGTTTGCGATTGGGCCAACGCGATACACGCCCAACATCTATCGCTTCACGCAAGGCACCTCCAACATTCCGGCGCTGAAGGTGGCGCAGCCGGGATTGAAGATCATCCGCGAAGTCGGGGTGGAAAATATCCGCAGGAAATCGAAGTGCCAGACGGCGCTGCTCATGGACCTCGCCTCGCAGCACGGATGGCGGGCCAACACGCCGCGCGATCCAGAGCGCCGCGCCGGCACGGTGTCCATCGACATGCCCAACGCGCAGCAGGTCTGCACCGAGTTGCTCAAACGTGACATCCTGGTCGACTATCGGCCCAAGGCGGGAGTGCGCTTCTCGCCTCACTTCTACAACACGGATGAGGAGATCAGCAGCGCGATCGCGGCCGTGGATGAGATCCTCATGGAGATGAAAGTCGGCGCCTAAGCGTGGCGCCGGCCCTCCCTACCGGCCGTAGCGCGGCTCCGAACCCCGCCTCCGCAATCAAGACCCAATCTGAGTTTCGGCACGGCGGCAGCAGCCGTTGCCAATCGATTTACTTTACATTGTAAAGTACTCTTTGATAGCATTCTGCCGTGCAAAACATGAGGTGATCATGTCCGAGCCGCAAAGCAATATGCTGAAACTACGCCCACGCTCTTTCGGCCTGAAGCTGATCGTGGTCTCTTTTCTCGCCATCGTGATGACCATCCCCGCTGTCTTCGTGTGGAGCTTGATTGACGACCGCAGTCATCGCGCCGACGAAGTCGTGCATGAGGTCAGCGCGCTCGTGGGTGGACCGCAAACCTTCCTCGGGCCTGTGCTCGCGGTTCCCTACATCGTGACCGAGAGCGTCTCTAAACCCGCGACACACGGCGTCTACATCGTCTTTCCCGCGCGCGCGGAAGCCCTCGTCACCACCCAAACCGAGGTCCGCCATCGCTCACTCTTCAAAGTGCCGGTGTACCGTTCCGACATCGCGTTCAATGCGTCGTTCGATCTGGCTGGTGTTCCCGCGAACGCTCCGGAAGGCGCGGCGCTGGATTGGAGTCGCGCAGAATTTCTCCTCGGCGCAAGCGATCCGCGCGGGGCGCTGAGCGACGTCACTCTGAAAGTTGGAGAGACCAGCAAGGCGCTTAGTCCCGCGATCGTTTTGCAAAGCGAAACGGTCGATCTCAAATCCGATGGCCGGTCGCGCCTCACCTTATTTGGCGCACCTGCGACGGATGTTGTTCAGCCAGCGGCCAAGGTCGATGTGAGCGCCACGATGAAGTTCAGCGGCGCACAACGTCTGACGGTGCTCCCCTTCGGCAAGACCACCACGCTGACGGTAAAAGGCGATTGGCCGAATCCGAGCTTCCATGGCGGCTTCCTGCCGATGAGCCAGAGCGTGACGAACTCGGGTTTCGAGGCACGCTGGTCTGTGCCGTTCATCGCCCGTGGGGTGCCGGCGGAAGGCACCAGCGGCATCATTTGCCGCCTCGGCGCGGGCGCAATGGGCGTCTCGTTTGTTGATCTGGCCGACCCCTATCAATCGGTGACGCGCTCGTTGAAGTATGCTCTGCTGTTTATTGGGCTGGTTTTTCTGTCGTACTTTCTCTTCGAAGTTTCGACCGGCAAGCGTATCCATCCGGCGCAATACATTCTGATCGGCGTGGCGCAATTGATCTTTTATCTCTTGCTGCTGTCGATTGCGGAGCGCGTCGGCTTTGACTTTGCCTTTCTCATATCAGCGGCCGCGACCGTGGGACTGATTTCCTCCTACGCCGGATGGACCTTTGCCAGCCGCAAGTATGGACTGCGGGCGCTGGCTGCCTTCAGCATGCTGTACGCTTTCATCTACCTCCTCCTGCGACTGGAGGATCAGGCGCTACTGCTGGGCGCGATCGCGAGCTTCGCTGCGATTTCCGCTGTGATGTATTTCACGCGGCACATGGACTGGTACGCGTCGGCTGCGAGTATGCCCATAAAGCCAGGCGAGAACAGTGCTGGGCTTTGACGAACAGGCTTGCCCGGAAACGCGCGGGCGCTCCGCGGTCGGTCTACTGTGGCTTCTGCGGCGCTTCGGGGCTGCCGGTTTCAACGTAGCGCTTCAACCGATTCAGCTGCTCGGTCAGTACCTTGTCGACGGGGGCGGCCCAGGTGTTCAGGCCATCAGGGAGGTAGCCGCCAACTGCGTACGTCAGTTCCACCCTGGTTTCGTGGCGCAAAGGGAGTAGCGCAATGGTCATAGTGCCGGTGGCGCCCATTCTCTGCAGGGGGCCCAGCGTACCCGACATCACCAGCAGCTTGTTGGGCATGACCATGATGACCTCGGCGTGGCGCACGCCCCCACCGCCGGGCAGCTTCTCGCAGAAGCAGCCCATGGGCTTGTCGTCGATGGACATATTGTGCGCGTCCTGCGAGAGGGTGTGCTGGGAGCTCCACCAGTCACCGACGTTATGCACCAGCTTGCCGTAAATTTCATCAGGATTGGGGTCGCGGATGACCACAGCCGTTTTAATAGTGAAGCCGTTGGACGCGGAGTCCATGACATCGCCTTGCAGCATTGCCGGCGCCAGAACGCAAAAGAGGACAAGTATCAGCTTTCCACGGCACATCTTTCGTTTCTCCTGTCGAGACTCACAATTTGCCGATGGCATGCACGACGATAATCGCAAAAGCAGCCTCGTCGCGGCAAAACGCCCGCAAGAAAGGATCGTGAACCAAGAAAGGAACTGACTTAACGTTTGCCCATCCGCTTTCCGTTGACATTCGCCTTTTATTCGCTAACAATGAAATTTGGAGGAAAAGCCGAATATGGCTCTTACCCGTCGTCAGAAAGAGCTTTATGACTTTCTCCTGAATTTCGTAGACCAGCGCGGTTACTCGCCATCGTACGAAGAAATTGCCGAGGGTGTGGGGTTGAGCTCGCTGGCGACGGTGCACAAGCACATCACGAACCTGGAGCAGAAGGGGCTGCTGCGTCGCGATTACAACCGCAGCCGCTCCATCGATCTGCTGAAACCGCGGGGAAAGATGAAGCAGTCGCTGGCAGTGGCGGCAGCCGCCGCTGCTGAGAACAGCATGAGCCTGCCCCTGATGGGACGCATTGCCGCCGGCCGGCCTTTGGAGGCAGTGGAGAATCCGGAATCAATCTCGCTGGCCGACTTCACGCGCTCCAAAGAAGTGTATGTGCTTCAGGTGAAGGGCGAGAGCATGCAGGACGAACACATCCTCGACGGCGATTACGTGCTGGTGGAGAAGGCGAACTCCGCCCGCGATGGCGAGATCGTGGTTGCGCTTGTGGACGGCATGGAAGCCACGCTGAAACGCATTTACGTCGAAGGCAGCAAGGTCCGGCTACAGCCTTCGAATGCGGCTATGCAGCCGATCATCGTTCCCGCCGCGTCTGTGCAGGTGCAAGGGAGAGTGATTGGGGTGCTGAGGAAATATTGAATCACGACGAGATTCTTCGAGATCATCCGGGGCGCGGTCCCCAGTTCAGTAAAGGGCCGGCTAATTCGACCCGGAGAGCGCCTGTTGAAAGATTCGGAAGGCGAGGATGACGACGAGGATGTAGGGTTTGTTTACCGAAGCGCACCCAGCAGCATCTCAAACGTAAGTGCAAAAACGTATAACCCGATAATCACAAACAAGAGTGGACCGATGAAGGTCCCGACCCGCAGAATCATCAGTTTCATTAACGCAAGGCGTTGCCAGCCAGTAAGCGGCTTGCCCAGGGCAAGCCAAAGTCGCCTCTGGAACTGATACTTGTCAGCGTAAAAGGCCGTCAAACCGGTTGAAGTGAACATGGTATAGAGAACCACCGCCCCGCTTAGCAGGGCCAGGACGCCTACAACAAATCCGTTGGAAAAGATATTCACAAAATTGGGGAATGCCAACCCGCCCATGACGGTAAACAGCGCCGCGATCAGCCAAAAGGAGACGAGGGTGGAAACCAGGGCAAAAGTGATGATGATGCGCTGAATGTTTCTCATGCCCCTGCCTATCATTTTCTTTTCCACCGAGAGGCGATATCCCGGCAGTTGTAAAGCATAGAAGGGCATAAACTCGCGATTCTTGCGCGAAAATCGCGACATGAGGCGAAAAGTCCAGTATTGCAGCCGGGAAGGAGTGGCGGTCAGCTTCTTCGCCACGAGGTCGTGCGGAAGAAGCTTTACAGCCAGCAGATTCAGCTTGCGGAACATGACCGATTTCGGGGCCAGCGATACGGCGAATGGATACTCGCCATAGCTGTCGGCGAAGAAATCCTCTGACGGAATGTAGAGCAGGATGGAGGAGCTTACCGAGGCTCCAAAACTGTGGCGGGCGAGAAGACGCGCATACATTCCATTGAGATCGTCGTAGCGGTATTTTGCGGGAACGCGATTGACAACAAAATCCAGGCTCCCTGTGCCATTCGTCTCCGCGGAGTTGCTCCCGGGCTGCTCACAGCTTTCAGCCGAACGGTAAAACTCGAGCAATTCCAGGGTCCCGTTGAAGGTTACCGTGTCGGCCTCGGTCATGACCACCGTGCGATCGCTTTGGCGGTGTGCGGACAGGCTGAGGAAGTCCAGCCCTCCGTGGCAGTCCAGTATCACCACGTCGAAATCGAACTGGGCCTGCAAATGATCGAGAAATATTCGTAGCCGGGTTCCGATCTCGCCCCGATTGATCAACTCAGCGATACCCGAATAGGAGACAGGAGAGTTGGGAGCTACGGCGGGGAAGAAATGCAGGCCAGGGGCGACCATGACCGTATCTTCCTGCCCGCAAGTACTAAGACCCAGCAGGTCGCTCAAGACGCCGCATCCCCGGAGCGGAAAGACCGCGCTGAATAAGCCGGTAGCGCCCTGGTTCTGGAGATCGAGATCGACGAAGCCGACTTTGCCGAATTTGGCCATCGCCCAAGCCAGATTGGTGGCCAGGGAAGTTTTTCCCACGCCTCCTTTGCCGCTCACAAACGAGATGGTGAAGGCCCGACTATGCATGTGCCTTGTGTCTGCCGCGAGATGCCTTGACGTCTTCAATTACGGCGAAGCTGGCTTCCAAACGCTGAGTTTGCTCCAGCGATGTCATGCGATTCACGAGCGGTATGCCAATGAAGACACCCAGCATTCCCTCACCCGACATGACATAGAAGTAGTGCATGAAGGAAACCGGCGTTCCATGAAAGGAGACGATAACGTTAAGGATCAGCACTCCGGTTTCGAAGGAGAGGAGCACGAACAGGAACAGCATCATCAAAACAAATACCTTCACCGAAGGCGGCAAATTGCTCTTCAGTGTGGCAGCGATATAGCCGACGACACGGGTGCGGAACTTCTCCTCATCTCTGGCAAGCGCGGGAAGTGGATCTCTATTGCCAGCCATCGCGGCACCAAGAATCACGGCACCAGGAATATATGTGGGAGCGGAGGTGCTATCTTTAAAGAGTAGGCGAAAGTATAGCGCAGTTTTAGAGATATTCGTGTTACACGAAAGTGGAAAAGGTGATTCCCTGCCGGCCGTAAGCAGTTCCGACCTCAAGAGGCTGGCAGTTGACGCCGGGCTCGATGCCGCCGGCGTAGCGGGTGTGGAGCAGACGCCTGAGCATCAGTTCTTTCCGGAATGGATTGCTGATGGTTGCGCCGGCGAGATGAAGTATCTGGAAGCGCGCAACGATGCCGACCAACTGAAGCGCGCCTCACTTGGAAATGCGGCCCCCTGGGCGCGTGCGGTGGTGGTTTGCGCGCTGAATTACAACACCGATCATCCCTATTCCACGCACGCCGGCGCGCCGACGCAAGGCTGGATCTCCCGATACGCGTGGTCGCAGGCCGACTACCACGATCTGCTTTTAAAGAAGCTTCGCGCGATGGAGGCGAAGTTCCTCGAACTGTGCCGCCAGCGCGAGATCGCAGAGCCGCGCACGTGGTGCTATGTCGACACGGGCCCGGTGATTGAGCGTGTGGTCGCCAATTATGCAGGCATCGGCTGGATCGGCAAGAACACCTGCATGATCAGCGAGCAGCTGGGATCGAACATCTATCTCGGGGTGATGCTCACGTCGCTGCCGTTGCAGCCGGATTTGCCGGCCGGAGATCGCTGCGGGTCGTGCACGCGCTGCATCGATGCCTGCCCGACAAATGCGTTACATGTTCCCTACCAGATCGATGCGCCACGGTGTATCGCTTATCTCACGATTGAGCTGCGTGGCCCCATTCCCGAAGAGCTGCGGCCCGGAATCGGGCGCCAGGTCTTCGGTTGCGACATCTGCCAGGATGTCTGCCCGTGGAACCGGCAATCGCCTACAACATCCGTTCCAGAGTTGCAGGCGCGCGAGAGGCTGGTGAACCCCGATCTGGAGTGGCTGGCGCAGCTTACTGTGGAGGAGTTTCGCGAGGTGTTTCGCGGCTCGCCGGTGAAGCGTGCCAAGGTCGGCGGCCTGCGCCGGAATGTCGCAGTCGCGATGGCGAACAGCGGGGATGAGCGTTTCTTGCCGATCCTTGAAAAGCTAAGCCAGGACGAGGATCCGCTGGTCGCCGAGCACGCAACCTGGGGACTGGGACGCCTTCGCGTGGTTTGCCAAGCAAAATAACACCGACTTTCCTAAGGTGAGTAGGAATTACATTCGCTTGTCGTCGCGGGTGCGCAGGAAACTCGCGCCAACGCGTGGATTCAGCGTTGGCATGCTTCGTGCACTGCCACGCAGGTGTACAAGTGGGCAGTGACCGTGAGTGAGGACGCGTAGAGCAAGCAACTTACTCATGAGCTAATGGAAGCGGCGTCGGGATGAGTGAGCTCCCGGCTTGAGTTAAGCCCTTCCAGGCTGTCTGTGCGGCGCGAAATCCCCTCGACGCGCCAGTCATGGTTGCCCACCGCGCACCCAGCTCGGGGTCGATCCTCCCCCTGGGTAGAAAGCCTTCCTGTCTCGGCGACGGGAAGGCTTTTTTGTCTTCGGCGACCGCGGATGACACGCTCGTCGATTCTGGTTATAAAGAAAACATGACCGAGGCCCTCAGCCGGCGGCTCAAGCAGCCGCAGTTCTCCAGCCCGGCGCAGGAAGCGCTGCTCAGCGTGATTGTTGCCGCCAACACGCTGAACGATCTCATGGACCGTGTGTGCGAGGAGCATAAGATCACGCGCGCGCAGTACAACGTGCTTCGCATTCTGCGCGGGGTTTATCCGGAGGGCCACGCGCGGTGCGAGATTGCCTGCCGGATGATGGACCGCGCTTCGGACGTTACGCGGCTCGTGGACCGCCTACAGGCGCGACGACTTGTTAAGCGCAGGCGAGGCAGCGAAGACCAGCGCCAGGCAGTGACGGTCATTACCGCCAAGGGGATGAAACTGCTGGAGACGATGGCCCCGCCGATCGAAGCGGCGACACGCAAGCTGCTGGAGCGACTCAGCGATGAGGATTGCCGCCAGCTGAGCCGGCTGTGCGCGGTCATCCTTGAGGCCGGCGAGGCTGAGAACACTGCTCCCATCCACAAGTAGGTCCGCACGGACGCACTGGGAGCAGCGAGTGGCGGTTGCCTTTCCGCTGTAAGTCGAAGATTTTCCTGCCGGAGGGCAGAAAGTGAATCCCGGCCCCGGTTTCCGCATCATTATGTGTTGTAACACGGAGTTATGTGTTCAAACACATGATTTGGAGGTCGTGATGAAAACCCTGCTGGTAGTGAATTCCAGTCCGCGCAGCAATTCCGTGTCGCGGCAGCTGACGCGCCGCGTGGCCGAGGATTGGCAAGCCAAGAACCCTGACGGCCGCGTGCTCGAGCGCGACCTTGCCGCCGAAGCGCTTCCCTTCCTCAGCGAAGGCTGGATTCGCGCTTCCTATACGCCGGCCGGCCAAAGAACGCCGGAACAGCAACAGATACTGGCGCTCTCCGACGCTCTGATCGACGAGTTGTTTACCGCCGACGCGATCGTGCTGGGCGTTCCGATGCATAACTTCTCCATTCCGGCGTCGCTGAAAGCGTGGATCGACCAGATCACGCGTGCGGGCATGACCTTCAGCTACGGCGATACGGGTCCGAAGGGGTTGATTCCCTCCGACAAGAAGGTCATGGCGATCGTCACCCGCGGTGGCATGTACGGGGAAGGATCACCGGCGGACTTCCAGGTGCCTTATCTGCGGCACATCCTGTCATTCATCGGTCTGACCGACGTCACGGTGGTGGACGTGGACCGGCAGTCGCTGGGCGGCGAGGCGGCGCAGCAGTCGGTCGCCCGGGCGATGGAGCAGCTTGCTGTAGTGGCGGGAGCCGGCAGCGTGAACGTGGTGGCCGCGTAACAAGAGAGAACCCTCCCTTGCGGGAGGGTCCAGTGGTCTTGGCCGGCAAGCTGTAAGCAGGAATCCTATTGGCGCGGAGGATTCATGCCCGCGTGGCGGAGACGTCCTAAACGCGCACGACGTTGGCTGCCTGGAAGCCCTTTGGCCCTTTGGTGAGGTCGAACTCTACCGTTTCGCCTTCATTCAAGCTGCGGTATCCGTTCTCCTGGATGGCCGAGAAATGGACGAAGACGTCCTCACCGGTGGACCGTTGAATAAATCCATAACCTTTGGCTCCGTTAAACCACTTGACTGTACCTTTCTCTCTCACAACCCGCTCCTTTCGACTAGACGTGTAATTTACCCCTGCTTCGCGAACGTCCTAAGCAAAACCTCTTAACACCAGCTGCACGAAGTGGCAGGCTCGGGAGCGTTGGAGGTAATGCCGCGGAGGCGTCTCAACGTTGCCGGGAAACAAGGGTTGTGGCTCAGTTCGCAGCTTTTCTGCAATGGAAAAAGCCCCATGAGCACGCGTCTGACGGAGCGCTACTGCCACGTCAAACCCAGGCTCTTGGGACCGGCGCAATGCGTGAATCGAACTGCTGACAGAAACATCAACCCAAATCCGCGTTTCGGCGAAACCGAAAGCTGCCTTCCCCTCAGAAGGGCAGCAAGAGATAATTACAGGAACTTGGGATTTTGGCAAGTAATTAGTTAACAGTGACTTCCGCTGTTCCGGTAGAGGAATGGGAGGTTGCCCGAGCTACCTCCTGTGTGGGAGGGCGCGAGCTGCCTATTCTGCTACGATGAAGGCAGATGTCAGGCAGCACAGACGTATCACAGGACAGCCAACACCAGGCGCCTAAATCGGCGCCCGCTGACCCTACTACCGCAGCGGCCAGCCATCGCCTTAAGTCACACGGCACCATAGAGTTGCACGCAAAACCGCTCGGTCCCGGGGCGGCCGGGAGGCGGCTGCTGGCCGAGGATGCCAAACAGGAGCTGTTCCAGAGCCTGCCGGAGACATACAGTGTCTCGCATCGCCTGCGGCGGCATGGCTGGTCGACATTGCGCTACCTGACGCAGACCGAAGTACACACCTACGCGTTTTCCGTAGCGGCGAACTCCATCCTGTCGTTCTTCCCGTTTATTGTGTTGCTGCTGACCGTAGTACAGCGCGTCTTCCACTCGCCCGCGATGTACAACGTGGTGCTCGACCTTTTGCGGGATTATCTGCCCAGCAACAAGGATTTCGTGATCCGCAATCTGCAATTTCTGGCCAGCGTGAGAGGCCGGGGGCAGATCCTGTCGTTTGTCATGCTGCTGATCACCTCGACGGGAATTTTTCTTCCCCTGGAAGTTGCCCTGAACAGCATTTGGGGCTTCAAGAAGAACCGTTCCTACCTGATGAACCTGATGGTGTCGCTGGGTCTGGCGCTGGCCTGTGGATGTCTGGCCGTGCTCTCGATTGCGCTGACGGCGCAGAACCTGCGCGTGCTGGGGCGGGTGGTGGGGGACGGGAATTTCCTCTTCCAGGCGCTGGCGCTGGTGGTGATGAAGGCGACCGCGATGGTGGCGACGATCGCAATTTACTTCCTGATCTACTGGCTGCTGCCGAATGGGAAAGTGCCCCTTCGCGCGGTGTTGCCCGCGGCGATCATCATTGGACTGGTCTCCGAGGCGGCGAAGTACGTTTACATCCTCGCCCTCCCCTGGCTGAATTTTCAGGAGGTCTACGGACCTTTCTCGGTGTCGGTGACGCTGATCTTCTGGTCGTTCTGGAACGGAATGCTGCTGCTGGGAGGCGCTTATCTTTCGGCAGCGGAGTATAGCAGCCGGGTAGCGGCGCGACGCGCGACTCTCGGCGGCAACTAGACACCTGTTTCCCTTGCTCCGCTACAGCGCGCTCGCTCTTGTTGCTCGCAAAAACATCATCCGTGCGGCGTTCTGCAGAATCAATACCGGAAACAAACTCCTCTTCCGGGGTGCTGGGATGCAACTGAAGCCGTTCCTGCTCGATGCCTGGCTCGATCAGTACGAACACGACACAGAATTCAACCTGGCTGCGAGCACCGGACCGGTCTGGACGGTCAACGACATCCTCGCCCTCGCCGGCGAGGACACGCGCCACCGCTTCCTCAATCACAACCTGGTTTACGGCCGTCCCGCCGGCGCCGACAGTCTGCGCGAGGCGATCGCAGAAATGCAGGGGGTGCCGGTCGAGGCCGTACAGGTGGTGACCGGGGCGTCCGAAGCGTTGGTGGCGTTGATGTGGCTGGCAGCTGAACCCGGGGCCAACGTCATCCTGCCGGTCCCGGGATTCGCTACCTTCTCGGCGCTGCCGGAATCGCTTGGCTTGGAAACGCGTTTCTACCGAGTACGCCGCGAGAACGGCTTCCGCATCGATCCTGACGAGATCAAGCGGCTGGCCGACGCAAATACCAAGCTGATCCTGGTCAACAGCCCGCACAATCCCACGGGCGCGACGATTGCTGACGAAGAGATGGAAGCGCTGCACGAGTTCACCGCCGAGCGCGGAATTCAGCTGGTGAGCGATGAGGTCTACCATCCCATCTATCACGGGCGGCGGACGAAGTCGGCGGCGCGCCTTCCGCACGCCACGGTCATCGCCGATTTGTCGAAGGCATTTTCGATTGCCGGCGTGCGCACGGGATGGATGATTGAGCACGATGAGAAACGTCGCCAGCAATACTGGAATGCGCGCGCCTACTTTTCGATCTGCAATACCACGACGGGAGAGATGCTGGCGGAGATTGCCATCCGCCATCGCGACGCTGTGCTGGGAAAGACACAGGCAGTGGCCACGCGGAATCTGGAGCTGCTGGACAGCTTCATGTCGGAGCAGCGTGAGGTGCTCGGCTGGATTCGGCCGCGAGGTGGCATGACTGCTTTCCCCTGGCTGGTGAGCGGAGAGAACGATCGGGCGTTCTGCCGGGCCGCCACCGAGCGCGGCATTCTGCTGGCGCCCGGCGATTGCTTCGATACGCCTTCGCATTTCCGCATGGGCTTTGCCGCGGCGGGAGAGAACTTCGCCAATGCGCTCGACCGCTTCGGAGCGTTCGTTAAGAGCTGGTCGGCGAAGATGGCAACAGCGTAACAGGGCGAAAAATGCCCGTGAACGCCGCCTCCATTCTCATTTCAGCATTGCGCTGATTTCGCGCATGCCGGCCGCCTGATTGGCAAAAGTGAAGGTGCCCTGATCGTGCATCTCGCGTGCGGCGCGAAGAAAAGCGCCGAGCGCTGCGCGATTCAGTGAGCTGCCTACGCTGATACGCTTGACTCCAATCTTCGAAAGCTCGGCCACACTCAGCTGCACCCCTTGCAGTCCCATCACAACGTTCACCGGCCGGTCGACCGAACGGACCACAGCTTCAATATCTTCTCTGGTACTCAGCCCGGGCGCGTAGAGGACGTCGGCGCCGGCATCCTGATACGCCTGCAACCGCGCGATCGTGTCCTTCAGGTCCTGGCGGCCATGGAGATAGTTCTCCGCGCGTCCGGTGAGAGTGAACGGGAATGGGAGAGCGTGCACGGTCTCGGCGGCAGCGCGAACCCTGTCGGCAGCCTGCTGAAGGTCGTAAATGGGTTTGTCGTCGCGTCCCGAGAAGTCTTCGATCGAGCCGCCGACTACACCCGCCGCTGCGGCAAGCCGTATGGTTTCTGCCGCGGTTTCCGGATCGTCGCCAAAGCCGTTCTGGAGGTCGGCACTGACGGGAAGGTCGGTGGCGGACGCGATATCCGACAAATGCTTCATCATGTGATCCCGATCGACAGAGTTGTCGAGTTGGCCGACTGAGAAGGCGTACCCCGCGCTGGTCGTCGCCAGTGCTTCGAAACCCAAGCGAGCGAGGATGCGGGCGGTGCCGACATCCCAGGGATTGGGAATGATGAAAGCGTGATCGCGCTGATGAAGAGCGCGGAAGGTGCGGGCCTTTTCAAGCTGGGTTGGCATGGGCTCAATTCCTCTCGTGGCCTGGAGATGCTCTTTAGATTGCAGAGCCGATCGAAAAGTATCGGCGCTGCGGGCGGCCCGCAGATCCCTCGACTCCGCTTCACTCCGCTCGCGATGACAAGAACGGTCACCCAAGCCATGTGGCTTGGCGAACCAGGCCGGCCCTGCAAATCAGAACCTCGACCTACGGTTTCGCGTATAGATCAACAGATCGACGCGCTTGGTTATACTCGTAGTCGGTTTGAAAGCGTTCTTGTCGGAAAAACCCTTTCACGAAAGGACCCAGATGCTCCGACGTCACGCCCTTGCTGCTGCTCTCATTTGTTGTCTTGCCGTCATTTTCGGCAAGGCGCAAAACACGGTCCCTCCGCTCCCCTCCACGCCCAAACATCCAGTGACAGATGAGTACAGCGGCGTCAAAGTTACGGACGACTACCGCTGGCTGGAGGACGGGAAGAATCCTGACGTCGTCGCCTGGACACAGGCGCAGAACACACATGCGCGCGGCATGCTGGACGCGCTGCCGATCCGCAGCCAGATTCAGCATTTCCTGAAGTCGCTGGATGAAAACAGCTCGCCGAGCTTCTTCGCTCTCCAGAGCCGGGGCGGCGTGCTGTTCGCGATTCATTCCCAGCCAAAGCAGCAGCAGGACACGCTGGTCACGCTGCGCTCGGCGGACGACGTGGGATCGGTGCATGTCGTGCTCGATCCGACAAAGATCGACAGCAGCAACTCCACATCGATTCAGTTTTATGTGCCGTCGCAGGACGGGAGCAAAGTTGCCGTCTCGCTGGAACAGGGTGGAACGGAGGCGGGCTCGGTCCACGTTTACGACGTGGCCACGGGGCAGGCGCTCTCGGATGTTGTACCGCACGTGAGCGCAATCGGTGGCGGAAGCCTTATCTGGAAGGGCGATGGCAGCGGCTTCTATTACACGCATTATCCCAACGAGGACGAGCGTCCGAAAGAGGAGTTGAACTTTTATCAGCAGGTCTATTTTCACAAGCTGGGCACGCCTGTTAGCGAGGACACGTACGTGCTCGGCAAGGACTTTCCGCGGATTGCTGAGACGGTGTTGAGCGCGAGCGAGAACGGCAGATACGTCCTGGCGACGGTGGGTAATGGCGACGGAGGCCAATACGAGCACTTCCTGTGCGGACCGGACGGCAAATGGATCCAGCTCACGCAATTTTCGGACGGCGTCAAGTCTGTGGTCGTGGGCGAGGATGCTGTCTATATGTTGTCGCGCGAGAATGCGCCGCGGGGCAAACTGCTGCGGGCGTCCCTGAGTTCGCCCGAGTTGAAGAATGCGAAGGTGATCGTGCCCGAGAGCTCCGCCGTTCTTCAGGACTTCCGCTATTCGCTCGCGGGTATGCAGCCTACGTTTACTGCCACGGCGACCCGGCTGTATGTAACGGAATTGCTGGGCGGGCCGACAGAGATCCACATTTTCGATCACAACGGGCAGGAGATGGGAACCGTGCCGTCGGAGCCCGTCTCTACAATCACGAACATCCTGCCGTTGGAAGGCGACGTGATCCTTTTCGGAAACAGAAGCTATGTTCACCCAATGGCCTGGTTCCGGTACGATCCCGTCTCGAAGAGGGTGACAGAGACGGCCTTGCGGAGGAAGTCGCCTTACAGCTTCGCCGACATCGAAGTGACGCGCGAGTCCGCGATTTCCAAAGATGGTACGAAAGTACCGGTGACGATCTTTCGCCGCAAGGGAACCAGACTGAATGGGCAGCATCCAGCCGTGCTGACCGGCTACGGAGGCTTCGATATCAGCATGACGCCCGGCTTCGATCCCGGCATTTTGCCGTGGCTGGATGCAGGCGGGGTCTTCGCGATTGCTAATCTGCGCGGGGGCGGCGAGTTCGGCGAGGAGTGGCATCAGAACGGCATGCTTACGCACAAGCAGAACGTCTTCGACGACTTCATCGCTTGCGCCGAGTACCTGATCAAAGCGGGGTACACCAATCCAAACAAGCTCGGTATTCAGGGCGGCAGTAACGGCGGGCTGCTGATGGGCGCGGTGCTGACGCAGCGGCCGGATTTATTCCGCGCCGTCGTTTCCGTCGCGGGACTGTATGACATGTTGCGCTCGGAGACTACGGAGAACGGCCAGTACAACGTCACCGAGTATGGATCCGTGAAAGATCCCGAGCAGTTCAAGGCGCTCTATGCTTACTCGCCTTACCACCACGTGGAAGAGGGTATGAAGTATCCCGCGGTGCTGTTGATGGTTGGCGAGAACGATCCGCGCGTCGATCCCTGGCATTCGCGCAAGTTTGCCGCCGCACTGCAGGCGGACACGGCCTCGAAGTATCCCGTGCTGCTGATCAGCTTCTCCAATGCAGGCCATGGCGGCATTGGCTCGTCGGAAGATCAGCAGATCGCGATGGGTACATACATGATGGAATTTCTCTACCAACAACTAGACGTGAAATGGGTTGAGCCACAGATGGCGCACTAGCACGGGACGCAGTCGATTTGTGCTTCTGTGTTATTGCAGCTGAACACTCCTCAGCATGTTCTCGTACGTTGGCTTGAACTGGTTGAACTGCGCTTCGGGCGCGATGAAGACGATGTACAGCACGGAGCCATCGGAGCGCGGCAAAGTCACCAGCCAGTCGCGTTCCTTCTGCACTTGCCCATTGGCGTCGGGAAACGGCGAGGTCGACTGCATGTTCAGCGAGCGGCCCTGCACACCAGAGGCGGTGATTGGCTGCGCCTGACCCATCGGCTTGAGATCGTTGCCGCCGCTCTGCATCTCATTCACCAGTTCCTGCGTCAACTGGTCGATGTTCGCCGCATTGCTCGGCTTCACCCCATTGAGGAGAACTCCGTAACCAATGGAATTGCCGCTCACGCCGGCTTGCGGAGCGATCCTGACGTCGTCGCCCTTCTGCGCCGGAGCCATGAGCTGCCAGTTGTCGGGATAGGCGATGCTCAGCGGCCCAAGATCCTGCGTCGTCAGATGCGAGCTTGGCAGCACGGATTGCAATGACACGGGTGCGGGCGTACCGCCGCTCGTCGTCGTTGCCGAAGCTGGCGTGCTCACCGCGACTCCCGCGGGCGCTTTGAAGACGGCGCCGTTCTTCTGATTCAGGGCGGACCATTGACCGCTTTTGGCGCCTTGCGCGATCTCCTGCGCGGTGTAGACCTTCAGGGTCGCAGCATGCGCGCGTGCCTGCTGGAAGGCAGCGCTCGTAGTCTGATATTTCTTCTGCGGCCACCCGGCAATCTCCTGCTGGATCGCCTGCTCGCGATTGCCCGGATTCGGGTGATCGCTCAGGAACTGCGGGCCCGAGCCGCCTTCAGCGGAGAGCTTCTTGAAGAAGTCGGCGAGCGCCTGCGGATTGTATCCCGCCTTATACATGATGATCGCGCCAACAGCATCGGCTTGCGCTTCGTCGCTACGCGAGTACTTCAGCATGATGCCTTGCGCACCGAACTGAACCCCGGCTGCTGCCAGCTGCCCCAGCGTCCCGCCGCTGCCCAGGATGGCTCCGAGAATTCCCGTGACCAACGCCGCCTTCTCTTCCTTGCCTGCCTGCTTGGCTGAGTGCTGCATGTAAACGTGCGCCATCTCGTGCGCCATCACACCCGCGAGTTCCGCTTCGCTCGATGCCGCCGTGATGGTGCCTACGTTGACGAACATCGGGCCACCGGGCAGAGCGAAGGCGTTGATCTCCTTCTGTGGGATGACATGGAATTCGAATGGCCAGGAATACTGCTTCGGGATAGTGGCGGCCAGCCGCTGGCCGACCTGGCGGATGTACTGCGTTTCGGGACTGTTGTCGGGCAGCACGGGCATCTGCTTATAAACCTGCGAGGCTGCCTGGAACCCCAGCTGGATCTGCTGCTCATGCGTGAGCGGGGCCTTGCCCGGATTCGGCAGCTCGGGTCCCGATACGACGGCGTTGAGCTGGGCTGCAAGCAGCACCAGCGCGGTTGCAGTTGCAGTGAAGATTCGCATTGCGCCTACACGATTGGTCGTCATCGTAGTTCGCCCCCGGTCAGGATTGCAGATGTCGCAAGACTTTACTGAGGTAGATGCAAGTTTACGCCAGCGCGACGAAGTTCCCTGACGCGCCCACAGAGATTCGAACCTAAGCCGTTTCACGGGGCCCGAGTGAGCCGAACCGAGTCCGCTCAACCCACACTGCGCGATTTGGGGCGCTGTTTTCTCGTGCATGTTGCGATTGATTCTTGGAAAAACCGATTCAAACTGTGATATTTTGCTGTGCTCAGATCATCGCAAGCCGGGGGAAATTCAGTGGGCACATTATTCGCCACTGCGTGCCGAAGCCTTGGCATCGGGCGTCAAGGGACGCTCGACTATCAGCCACAGCACTTGACTGATGTTGTTCTTCCTCGCTTTGGGTTGGTCTTCTTCAATCACCTCATTGGTGAATACGAGTCCTTCGTTGACCGGGCAGATGGCGATGCGGAAGCCCATAGCCGGGTCGGAGTTCTAAGAGAAATCTATGTAAAGAACGTTAGACCGCTGACCTGGGGAGATCTTGCTGCTCTCGAATGCCTGCTTTTGCGGCTTCGCACGACTGACGAACTTCGTGAGCGGTTCTGGGCCCTTGAAGCTCGCTATCGAGAGGTAGCACCTATAAGTTTCGTCGATGAACTTCCCAAGATGGCGCAAGCGGACCTGGACAAACTCCCCGATGCGAAGCTTCGCGCGCACATTGAAGTTGTAGCTTGCGAATTCTTCCGCTTGTGTATGTTGGCAAGTTGCCGTGAGACAATGCGGGCCCGCGCATCCTATTGGGTCTCGGCGGCAATGGTCTGCTTCCTCGCTGCCTTCGCTCTGCCACGTCTCTTTTTCTCTTATGGGCAGGACTTCTCTTTCTCCCGGCTGACAGCCATTTTGTTTGCCGGCGCCATGGGAGGGTTCATCAGCGCCCAGCGACGCATTCAGCGGGTATCAAGCCGGGGCGAATCCCTGATCGACTTGATTGAACTCTCCAGCCTGAGCGGGAATTTCCTGGCTCCCGTTGCAGGTGCCGTCTTTGCAGCCGTTTTGTATGTGATGTTTGCCGGCGGATTTCTCACCGGTCCATTGTTCCCCACAATAAAAACGTCGTCGACCGGGAGCACAGCCGGCGTCTTTTCGGCCATATTCTCGAGCACCGCTGGTCCTGAAAGCGCAATAGACTCTGCCAAGCTACTTATTTGGTGTTTCATAGCAGGGTTCGCCGAGCGCTTTGTCCCGAATGCCCTGGACCGCTTCGTGGCCAAGGCCGAGATCAAGAAGAAGGCGAGTGGCGCCTGATCAACTTTGAGACGACGCAAAGCACGGTCTAAATGCTCTGGCGAACTCGCCGCACGACTACCCGACAACTTAGACTGATCGTTTTCTCGTGTGATCGAGTGTGTTGCACACTATCTAGGAAAGCGGACCTTCGCTTGTAGTACACTGGCTTCAGCATGTATGACTGGCTGTTCCCCGGCGACACTCTTACCTCGGCCGAGATCAACATCTCCACCGCTGAGAACGGTGGTACCAGCCTGTTTGATCAGGTCGTGAACTTCACCCAGAGCGCATGCACCAGCAA